>JBNKHV010000062.1:0-85914 GCA_050290545.1 Polyangiaceae bacterium
ACCACCTTCTCGATCTGCTCAGCGAGATTTCCCTGCGTTGTCATGCGCTCCGAGTCGCATGGCTTCGGACGAGTCTTAACTGAGGGGCTGAACGGTTACGTGCGCTCCAGCAGCATGCGGTCCATTTCGTAAGCAACCATGCGTTCTCGAAACGCTTGCAGTGCACCTTGGGAAAACACGGGCTCATCGGCTCCAAGGCAGTCGAGCACCGTCTGCCAACGCAAGTCCATCAGCGCTAGCTCCGCCGCCTCCGCGTCTGAAGCACCCCCATAGCCCCGAAGGAGCAATACCATGCACATCATTGCTGGCGGATGGGGTGGATCCCCCGCGCCTGTCTGTCGATACATCTGCTCCAACTCCGCTTGAAACGCGTCATCGAAGAGCGCGGCGCGGTTCAAACGTAGGAAGCCGAACAGCGCCCGCACGCGGTTCAAGCGCTTCATTATCAACCGCTCCTGCTTGGTCAGGTCGACCCTTGGTGCCCATCGCTTCGTAGATTCAGGAGATCATGGCGTCGATTAGTCGTCGATCCCCCGTGGGACGAGCCCTCGCAACTGATCGAGAACATTACCGCTTCAAGGTGATCGGCGCTCCAGGTCGACGGCGCCTGTGATTGTGCGACTTGAAAGCACGATTCGACCATGACCGCACCGCTCTGGGGTGAAGGAGTACACGACCATACAAGCGGCGACTGGTAGCGCGGCCGGCGTCGCGGACGGGCGGTTCGGAGAGCGGATTGCGATAGCACGCAAAGGGGGCCCGGCCTCGGTCTGCAAAGCACCACACAGCGGGAAACGCAGCGCCCGCTCTTCTGCGACGGCGATGGCTCCACGACGCCAACAAGCTGTGTTAGCGTGCCCTAGTCGCTCAGGGAGGAAGGAAACCGATGCGCCATTTCATACTTGCCACGTCCACGATGCTCTTCACTCTCGCGTGTGGGAGTAACCAGCCAGCCGAGTCCCCGTCCGCCGAGGTGGGCGACGTCCCAGCCGACGACGCGACATCGGACGCACCTGCCGAATCGGCGGGTGCAACCGACTCTCCCGCGGCAGAGGACGATGCCCCTGGAACCGAAGGTGAGAATGCCTTCGTGCTAGGCAAGTCGGACACGGCCAAGGACGCTCACGGGACCGCAGAATCGAAAATCAAACCCACCAAGACGGAAGCCGCGCTCAAGTTCTTCGTCGTCGACAAGGACAAGGGACCAATCGAGGGTGTCGTCATCTCGCTGACGGCCCCCGATGGCACCAAGTACTACACCAAGGAAACGGACTCCGCCGGCTACGCCGAAGTGCTCGTGCCGGTGGGAAAGAAGTACTCGCTGGTCTACCTCAGTCTCGGTCGCAAGGACATCGCAGCGAGCGTGCCCGTTACGGACGAGCCAAACCAGAACGTCAAGCTGACGCTGCGCTACAAGCGCCACGATCGGAAACAAGAGCAAGAAGTCTTCGTGTTGGAAGGTGTGCTCTTCGATACCGGCAAAGCAACGCTTCGCCCCGAGTCGTTCCCACGACTGGATCGTGTGGTGGAGTACATGACGCACAAGAAGCGCGCGCGAATCCAGATCTCCGGGCACACCGACAACGTCGGCGACGCCAACGCCAACAAGGTCCTCTCGGAGAACCGCGCCAAGGCCTGTCGCGAGTACCTCGTTTCCAAGGGCATCGACGGCGCTCGCGTCACGGCCGTGGGCTACGGCTCTGAGCAACCTATCGCAACCAACGACACTCCAGAGGGGCGTCAACTCAATCGCCGAATCGAAGCGACGGAACTGTAAGCGCTCTTCATCGTTCACGAGGCGCCGCACAGAACCGCTGGGCGCACGTCGCCGACACTCGTCATGACTGCTGTCGCACTCATCACCGGCTCGGGACGCGGCATCGGAGCGGCCACGGCCCGCTTGCTTGCCAAGCGTCACTACGCCGTGTGCATCAACTACCGCCACGACCACGCCCGAGCGGAAGCTGTTGCAGCCGATATTCGAGCAAAAGGCGGCGAAGCGTGCTGCGTACAGGCGGACATCGCTGACGAAGACGCCGTAGCGCGGTTGTTCGACGCCTGTACGTCGCGCCTCGGTATTCCCACCGCACTGGTGAACAACGCGGGCATGCTGGAACGACAAAGCCGGCTGGAAAATATCGGCCGCGCGCGCCTGGAACGCATCTTCGCGACCAACGTGTTCGGCGCGATCGCCTGCGCCCGCCAAGCGATCGCGTGCATGTCCACGCGACGGGGTGGTGCTGGTGGGGCCATCGTCAACGTGTCTTCCCGGGCGGCGGTCTTGGGCTCCGCTGGTGAGTACGTGGACTACGCGGCATCCAAAGCCGCACTCGACACTTTCACGGTCGGACTGGCCCACGAAGTGGCGGAGGAAGGCATCCGAGTCAACGGTGTCAGGCCCGGCTTCATCGACACAGAAATGCACGCGTCAGGCGGAGAAAGCGACCGCATCGAACGGGTGAAACACACAGTACCGATGAAGCGCGCGGGCAGCGCAAACGAAGTGGCCAATGCAATCGCGTGGCTACTCTCTGAGGAGGCCGCCTACGTCACGGGCACCTTGCTCGACGTCTCCGGCGGACGTTGAACACCTCAACCGTCTCGCCCGTACCCACTCGAGCGTGCACCAGGCACGAAATCAGGACGATACGCGCCCGCCCTCGAACGACGACCCGCGGTGTCGAACAGGTTGGTCGGTTGGCACTCGCGGTGTCGTCAGTTGTGGGTGGGGCCAGAATTTTGAGCCGTTCTCCCGCCGCCCCTTCACGGCACGCGTTCTGTCCCGGTGCGGCGCCCGCCGCACACGAGCTCGACCGTGGTTTCGCCGGCCCAATCCGAGTACGATCACCGGAGTGACATCCCCGCCAAAGCCACGACGCGAAGGCACGACAAGCGGTGAGAAGCTGCGAGTGGGGCGCCAGGAACACACGGGTGAACACCTCGACATGACTCCGCAGGCTCCGCCCAAGCTCCTCAGGTCAGGCAACGACGAGCTTGGATTTCATCCAAGTTCCAAGGGCTTGGAGGTCACCGCGGCTGACGCGGAAGGCCGCTGGGAGACTCGAGCTGCTTCGGCCCGCGCAACGCTCATTGGCGGGACACTAGGGACACCTGGGTCAGGTGACGGCAGCGATCGCGGTTTCGCCGAGTTCGACGCTTTGGCGGCAAGACACGCGAACACTTACCTCGGAGAACGTCGTTCGCTGGCTGGGAGTCGACACACGCTGGCGAATTTTCCAGGCTTGACTCGAAAAGGTCAAAACCGATGGGCAATTTGTGCAGGGAATGCTCACCTAGAGCCATCTGCAAGTGCGTGTTTTGACTCCTGTCGACGCGCGCGGTGGTGTTGCGGCGTCGCCTGGTGTCCCGCCAAATCACTGGTGTCCCGCCAAATCAGAGGCACAGACGCGAGAGGAAGATGCAATCAATGAGTAAGAAGCGCCCAACCTTTGCAATCTCGAACCTGCGCGCGGTGCGCGGCCATGTTGGGTCAACCCGCCGACTCTTCGCAGCCAGTGCGCTCTTGGCGCTCGTCGCAAGCGCCTGTGGTGACGCGGGTGGTGGTACCGACGAAGCCAACACGCCCGTCAACGGCGGACTCACTGGCATGCCAGCAGCCACTGGCAGCAGCAACCCGGCCGCCGTGGGGCCTGCCGCGGGCACTCCCTCAGGAACAGCAGGGGCAAGCAGTGCTACCGGCACCCCAGCCCCCGGCGCGCCCGCCGCCACCCCGCAGGCACCTGGAACCCCGGCAGCGAGCCCTGGTACTCCGGCGGACACCACCCAACCTGTGGACACGACCGCGATGCCTGTTGACGTCTCTCCCGACCCCACGCCGGGCGTACCTACGCAACCCGAGACCCCTTCCGACACACCGGTAGTGGACACACCGACGCCCGACACGCCGAGCCCCGACATGCCGAGCCCTGAGTTGCCTGCCGGAAACTGTGCCTTCGACGTCAACTACGAACTCAGCAGCGCGATCGGTACGGTCGGCATCGTCACCTGGTCCACGGACATCACCGTCGACAGCGCCACCATCGAGTTCGGCATGGCGGGTCAAGATGCGACGCTCTCTGCACCGGTGGATTTGACCGAGCCGGAGTACCGCACCTTGCTTTTGGGCATGAAGGGCTCGAGCGACTACGAGTTCCACATCGTTGCGAATGGTGGTGGCCAAACCTGCACCAGCGAGACGTTCTCGCTGACGACTGACCCCGTGCCGAACAGCGCGCCCCGCATCAACGTGAACAAGAACAACGAAGGCGCCGCTTCGAAAGGGTTCTTCGTGACCAGCGCCGGCCTAGGCAACTTCGGGGGCGGTGGCGGCGGTGGCGGCGGCTCCACCATGTTCATCTTTGACACTGATGGCGACATCGTGTGGTGGGCGGAATCTCCAAGCAACGCCAGCCGCGCCCGGATGGACTGGGAGGGCAAGAACATGTACGTCATGGCCCTCAACTACCCGGAGAGTGGGGGGCAGATCCGCCGTGTGTCGATGGACGGGTTGGATGTCGACGGCAACGTCATGGGGCTCGGCACGGCACACCACGACTTCACGGTGGCGCCCAATGGCGTCGTGACCGCGGTGCTTTGGTCCGGAGGCTGCAACTCGATCGTGGAACGCTCGCCGGACGGCTCGCTCAAGACCATCGTGGAAAGCGTCGAGTCGCTGTATCAGCCGGCGGGAGGCCTCGGAGGCGGTGGCTTCGAGTGCCATGGCAACGCCATCACCTACCAGCCCGAAACGGACACCTACGTTCTTTCCGACCGAAATCCGAACCTGTTCGTCAAGTTCGACCGCCAAGGCAAGTTGCTGTGGCAATTCGGCGGCAACAATCCAGTCGCTGGCGCCAAGCACATTCAAGGGAGTTGGAACGTCAACCACGGGCACCACCTGTTGCCCGACGGCACCTTCCTCTTCTTCAATAACGAGGGTGGTAACCCATCACCCATCAAGGAGTACTCTCTCAACGAAAGCGCCGGCACTGCAAACCTGGTGTGGGAGTACAGCGGCAACGGCGGCAGCGCGACATTGGGTGACGTGCAACGCCTGGCCAACGGCAACACCGTCATCACGTATTCGAACGGCGGCACGGTGATCGAGGTGGATCCCGGTAAGAACGTGCTTCAGGAGTTCTCGACGGACTCGCTGGGCTACGTCGTATTTCGTGAATCGTTGTACGGCCCGCCCCCCAAGTGACCAGCTCACCAGTACCGACCGGGAGCGCGCGCAGTGGCCCCTTAGCTAGTGCGCTCTCCGTTTCGGCTGCTATGATACCCACACCCACCTGGCCCCCCTCGAGCGCCTGAGTGAGGAACGCGCGCCGTGCAACCTGCCGGTGCCAAGATTCCAACAGGACCCACCAGAAAATGACTCAACCGGCTCCCTCGACCGCTGACTCGACCCAATCCCACTCCTCCGTTTCCTGGCGCGGGTACCAAGCGCTCGTCTCCTCGACGGCGCTGGTGGCATGCCTGGCCTGCGGCGAAACGAGCACAGAAAATCCCGATATGACCAACCCGGCTGCCACGGGAGGAGGCACGGGCGCCACAGGGACCACTCCTCCTCCGAGCGGCTCAGTCGTGGGAACGCCGACCCCGAGCGGGACGGCTCCGGCGGCAGGCGGAACCACAGCGATGCCATCCTCTACCGCAACTCCAGAGGCGCCCGTGATTCAACCGCCCGTGGCGGGGCAGTGTCTGTCGAGCATGGATGAGGACGGCAATTGGGTTCTGCTGGCGAAGGAGGCCAACAACTACGCCTTCTCCAGCACCATCGAGGTGGCCACGACGACCGTCGCCGCCAATAGCGAACTGTTCTTCGATTGGTCGGCTCTGACGACGGACTTCATGGGCCACGGTCTCGATCCGATGGCTAACATCGACATGTTGTCCCTCATCATTTGGAAGCTGAACCACGCTGAGATGCAGGAGAAGCTCAACTCTGATCAGCTCGGCGCCAGCGACACTCTCGGCGGCAGCGTCATCGCACTGTACACGGAGAAGGCGCGCACGGACGGAAGCATCTTCGACTTCAACATCCCCGGCTCGGGCCCCCGACCCGCTGACGAACCAGAAGACGCGAAAGTCGAGTTCCAAAACCAGGTGCTGGGGCGACTCAACCCAGCAGAAATCGACCCCGCAACGCACACCTACACCATCATGGCGCAGGAGGGGTACGTACTCGGTGAAGGTGTACGCATGGTCCAAGCCTTCACGCTGAGTGAGACGGAAACCAACACTCAAGTCGCTATCACGCCCACGTCCTCGACGCTGACGTACAACGCGGATTTGACGTCGCTGACTCCGGTGATGATGCCAGCGGGCGTGTCGAACATCCTCGTCAATTGGGAAGAGATCGAAACCAACGCTCTCGGTAGAGAATTCGAAGACCGCTCGATCGAAGAGGTCATGGTCGCGAAGTACTCCCTGACCCCGGAGCAGCTGCAAGGCGAATTCCTCGACTTGGAGTACGTCCACGACGAGATGTATCGCGGTCCGGTCGTGGCCGGCGAAGAGCTGGTGCTGTCCGATCTGTCGGACGAAAACGGCATGCCGTTCACGGGTATTACTGCAGACGGCACGTGGATCGTCGCTCTGGTGTGCGGCTACTGCGGCAATCCTGCTCCCTGGTACATCACCGTCGTGCAGGCTTGCCAGTAACGCCCAATTCAGGACTGCAACGACCCTCGCGCCGTCGCCATTCGCGACGGCGCATCTGCGTCGAGCAGCGGTAGACACCCCAGGCGAGGTCTGTCGGGAGTCGATAGGTCCTACACGCCTGGTGCGCCCGAGGGTCGCACACCTCCCCTCCGGGCGTACACGCATCCGCACCGTGGGTGTGCCCGCCAGCCCCCCAGCGTCGCTACCTGCCACGCCGAACGAGTTTGAACGCTTCGTTCTAAAGTCGGTCACCGTCCGAGCCGTACGCAGCGTCGGCGATTCGGTTGCAAGGCCAAGCGTCGGGCAGAGTAGAGGGAGTTCGAGTGTATGTCTGAGGGGCAACGAGTACGTGCAGGGGGTGTACTGCGCCCGGCACTCCTGGCGCTGACGACGTGCACGGCCTGGCCAGGTTGCCAGGTCGAGGGAGAGAACAGCGTGTCGCGCCGGCTGCTCAAGGAAGTATCGTTGGTGATCTCGGGTCGCGTCGTGAACGCCGAGACCGGCGAGGGCATCGCAGGAGCCACCATTCAGCTACTGCGCGCCGAAGTGGGCAGCGCCACCTACGCCGAAGTCCCGGACGCCTCGACGACCAGCTCGGCGAGTGGAGTGTTCTCCTTCGAAGTGGCCCTCGACGTCGAACATCATCTCTACTTGTTGTCCGTGGCCGACGAAGCGGGGGCTTTTGCCACCGACTCCAACACGGACGTCTATGCGTTGAGAGACGGGAACCTGGACGTGGGAGACATCGCGCTCCTGCCGACGGTCGAAGAACTCAGAGGTACACTGCGCGGCCGGGTCCGTGGTGCCATCGGAGGTTCCGCTGGCGTGCCGGAGATCGAGGGAGTGAAGATTCGGGCGTTGGACCCCGACACGGGCGAAGCCATTTCGAAGCGCGCAGAGTCGGACGAGAACGGCCAGTTCGAGTTGACGGACGTGCCCTTCAAGGCAATCGAGCTACAGCTCGAGAGTCCAGTGGCAGAAGACGACGCCGACTTCGAGCTGATCGAAAGCGTGAGCTACCCTCTATCGCTGAGCGAACGATTCCCGCAGCGCGACGAGCAAGGCGTGGCGTGGCTCGACCTGGGCGACTACTTCCTGCCCGCGACCAAACGGCGCATGCTCAACGGACAGGGCGCGGACGACTTTCTGACCATCGTGCTCAGCTGGGAGGCCGCCGAGGAAGCAGCTTGTGATGGTGCGCCAGCAGCTGGCGTGCAAGACCTCGACGCGCTGCTCTACTTGCCTGGCGCCGACTGCGACGTGAATCACTTGGGGGGGATGGAGCTGAGTCTCGCCTCGGGTGCTGCCCTCGACCCAGCCGGAATGGGCAGCGGGACGTGTTTCTGGCCGCCGTTCTTGGGTGGCGAAGAAGTGTTCACCATCGGCCAAGACATCCCGGGTGCCGTCGGAACGGAAGCGCGCGTCCTGGTCTCGGAGGGACGTCCCTACCAGTTCCTATCGCAAGACCCTCGCTTCGAGAAGATCGAAGCGGACAGCATCGCACGGGTCAGCTTCAGCAAGGGAGATTGCCCGGACTCGACGCTGTTGGCGGCGGAACGCTGTGGAGAACCCATCGCCCCGGCGCCTGCGCCGGACCAATGCAGTATCGCTACCCTCAACCACGTCTCCGACGATGGTGCCGAACCCGAGGTCGTTACGCTGTTTCGCAATCGCTTCACGCGACAGTGGCCTACGGACCTCGGCTACTACTACGAGCTCGAAGTAACCGACGACGGCGAGCGCGCTCGCCGTTACCCGATGGGAGTAGCCACGTTCACCGTGGCGAGCGAAAGCGGATCACTCAACGAAGCCAAGCCGACCGTGGAAGTCTACGACCGCGGTCAAAGCATCGCTCGCTATCGACTCAGCCGCCTCGATCGCCAAACCGAGGCATCGCGCTGGACGCCCTTCTTGCTGGAGATCGGCAGCAAGAGCCCTGACGCCAGCGAGGCGAGTGACATCTACTTCAGGGTCGTGCCCTACGACCAAGTCGCCGTCAGCGTCAGCTCTCCTCCGTACTTCTACCAGGACGTCACGGTCAATCGCGCGGTGGGTGACCAGGGCAGCGCGGTCTCGCTATCCGGTGCGTCGGCTGGCATCGACGTACCTGACCAGGGTCTCTTCGTGCTCGGGCAAACGCGCGTGAGCACGGAACAGCTTCCCGCCATTTTCAATCTCGACGACGACCTCGGGTGGTTGGCTCAGGCACTGCCGGCGGGGCGTACGCAGGGCTTGATTCGCGAGAAGAGCGAGCAGGTCCTCATTGCCTTGGGTGACCGACTCTACTTGGACGGACGAGAGCTGACGGATCCAGAGACGAGTGGCGCATTCTGTGGTGGTGACGTTCTCGATGCTGCGGGCGATCCCGACGACCCGACGGTTAGCTTCTTGGTGTCGACTAACGCGGGGCTTGCCCACTTGCGAGGTCCTCGTCAACAGGGAACGGAGCAGCTTCCCCCGAGTTGCGAACTACTCGACGATCCGTCCAACGAATCGACTGCGCCCTTCTCCCGACTGACTTGGATGCGCTCCGTGCAGGCGTACGTGGGCTCTTCGGACAATTCGCTGGGCGCGCTGCGGATCCGTTTTGGTGATCCGAGTGGTGTAGAACGTGTGCCCGGCGCCAGCATCGACTTAGACGACCCAGCCCCCATCTCCTCGCTACTCGCCGTCGGAAACGTCGAACACGAGGACCTCTTCGTTGGCACCGGGCACGGCCTGTACGTTTTGAGGGGCCCCCCGGGCCAGGCCAGCCCGGTCCGAATCGAGGAATGCGAGGGTGCCTTGGAGACGGACACCAATCGTCCGGCGGCATCAACCTCGCCGATCCGTGCCATGGCACATTTTGGGGCACGTCTGTTCATCGGCACCGAACATGGAGTGGCGATCACCAGCGGCAGCAATGAAGCATTGAGCTCCGCGCGTGGCGACGCCGAGAAGAACGTTCTTTGCCTTCGCTGGCTACCAACGCAGGTTTCCTCGGCGTTCACTCCCAGCACGGGTCCACAGCTACCGGTGCTTCCTCCCGGCCTGGACATCACCGATCTGGTGGTCAGCAATGGTCGACTTTACGCACTGACCAGCGACCGCGGTGTCTTCTTCCTCAACGGAGCCGACAATTGACTTCACCGAACGTGACCGAACCGCCGCGACGCGAAAATGCAAACGCTCCGCCACATTCCGGAGGGGGACGCGCGCCCCTCGCGCTCTGCGCAGTACTTCTGCTCACCTCTCCGGCCAGCGCGCAGAACACCATGCCTGCCGGCGTCCGTTCCGACTTCTCGAACCTCGACGCTCCCGGTTCCCCGGAAAAACCCACCGCCGACATTCTGCAGAGCGATGCGACACACTCGGCCCCGCCCAGCCCATCATCCGTCGACGACTCGCCGCCCCGGAGCAACGAACTCGGCACGGCCGAGTTTGGCGGAGCCGGGGAGGACTTCCGCGATGCCGCACGAGCACGAGCCAATCAAGCACGGGCTGCCGCTGAACAGCAAGTGACGGATGCGCGCGACCAGACCATTCGCAAAGGTGAAGAGCTCGCGCGCTCAGCCGTCGAACGTGCCCGTGTGGAAACCGACACCTTCACGTTCGGCATCTTCCCCAACTCCGCCGGATTCATGGACGCGCGAATGCACGCCCGACTCCAATACGCGACACTCTTGAGCTCAGGCTTGTACCTGGACTACACGACGGCACGCGCCGTCAGTGAGGTCGCCAACGAAAGCCGCGCCGAACGACTGGTACGTGAATACCGAGCAGAAACCGATCTTCTCAAAGGCATCATCGTCCTGACGCGCTCCGGTGACTTTGCCTGGTCTTTGGAGCCCGGTCTCAACGGCAAGCTGATCTTCCAAGACATTCAAGATTCGGGCTTCAACACCAACAGCTTCGACGAGACCGTCTTTCGCAGCAGCAACCTCAAAGTGGCGCAGTGGGTCAGTTCGTTGAAGTTGGATACGACGCTGGTGCTGGGAACCCACCTGACCCTGGACGTCTCCGGCGAGTACCTCCCGCTGATCTACCAATCCGAAAAGGGCTCCAGCGTGACCAGTCAGTTCGAAGACCCGGTGGACTTCTCAATCGCCAACCGGGTCAACGGCTATCAAGGCTCGGTCGATCTCGAGGTCGATACCAACACCGCGGGTCGCTTCACGCTATCGGGCCGGGCGTACCGAAACGAGGGCAAAGTCTCCTCTCAGTCCGCTCTGGTGAGCGGCAACTTCGAGTACATCTTCGAGACCTTCGACAGTGCATCGCGACAGGACTACTGGGTTGAGTTCATTCACACCGCAGACTACGTGCGACTCTTCGGCAATCTGGCGCCGGCGCTAGCACTCGCCGTGCAGCGCAAGCGCATCATCACCGCCAACGATGAGCTACAAGCAGATACCTACAAGGTCGGCTTCCTGCTGGAGTGGCTGTGATGACGCGCTGGTCCAAGCGACTTGCTCTACTCGGGCGCTTCACCCTAGGACTATGCGCTTCGTTGCTCAGTTGTGAGAGCGGCGAGCTGGCGCCTGCGACGGAGGACCGTGCGGCCGTTGTGGTGGACATCACGGGCACCCTGACGGAGACAGCAGATCCTGAGCAGACGACTCTGGACGACATCAGCGTCGGGCTGTTCGTCACCTCTGCCGAAGGAGAACGCCAAGCCATCGCGGAACCCGTGATGCCAGACTCGGCGGGTTCTTTCGAACTGCAAGACATCGAACTGCGCCCTTGGGAGGAGACCTACGAACTGGTCATCAGCGATGCTGGCGCTATCTATCGAGAACGCAGTCTCGCCGTCTTCGCGCTCGCCGCCGGAACGCTGGACTACGGAGAGATCGGGTTGACGCGCATCGACTCGGGTAGCTTCACGCAGGTGCGAGGGCTGGTTCGCGACGCGTCGAGCGGCGTGCCCATCGAAGGTGCGCAGGTCAAGCTGTTCGACGAGCGAGAGCAGGTAGCGCGAACGACGACGAACTCCGATGGCGAATTCAGTGTCGAAGGCGTGTTGGTTCAAGCATACCGCTTGGAAATACTGGCCAATGAAGTCCGCACCGCGGCTGCACCCAACGGCTACATTCCGGACAACGTCGACGTACCGCTGGCTGCCACGGCGGACAACAACCTCGGGAGTCTGTTCGTCGCTCCGAAGCGCCTCGACGACGAGCTGATCCTCGTATTCTCGGGGCCCAAGACCGTTGCCGACGACGGCCGAAGCTCTCAGCGCTGCTTGGAGCGGCTACCTGGGCCGAGCCCCGATGCGGAGTTCCGCGGCGCGTGTCATCTGTTCCTGCCTCCCGACACTCTGGACGTCAATGGCGCCTACGGTCTGCGCAAGAAACGATGGGGACCAGAAGGCTTGACGCACCCGGACGGTTTCGGCTTCGGTACGCAGTTCTGGCCAGTCTTCCTGGGATTGCGCTCCGGCACTAGTAGCTCCTCCTCGGTCGTCGTCCCGGTGGGCCAAGCCTACGAGCCCACGGAAGAGGGCGGCATCCGGTACGGTCAAGAGCAGCGACGAACACGTGACGCTGGGGAAACCTTCGTGCACGCGAAAGTGTTCGACTTCGACGACGTTCGAATCGAGACGATGACCGTGCTGCAGAGAAATCCAATGGCATCGGGACCCGAATCGCTCAGCTACTACTACGTCGACGGCGATGAGCAGCGTTATCCCGTAGGAGTCGGTCTGTTTTCCGCCAACGTAACGTGCTTTGAAACTGCGGAGCTGAAAGTCTACCAGGGGGATGGTCTGGTGGGGCGCTTCGAGCTGGCCAAGAGCAGCGAGGTGCGGCAGCTGGGTGAGCTGACGGAATGGGCGCCGATGTTGCTCGAATATGGCTTCACCCATCACTTCCCCGAGGACGAGGACGACCCTCCGAAGCCGGAGGATGCCATCTACTTCAACGTCATTCCCTTCAGCGCGCTGGATCTGACCGCAGATTCCCCACTGCAAGCCTACGAGCAGCCTGGAGGGATCCAGGGCGTTGGGCAAGAGGTCGACGGCTGGGATCCGGTACCGGATTCCCTGTTTGCCGCAGCCTCAGGACGGGAACACGCCGTCTTCCTCGGTCAATCCGACGGCAACGCCGGCATGTGGGGGCTCGATGCGAGCTCTGGCCCGGTGAGGACCGACACCCACGTGGCGGGATCGAGTTCGCTATTGCCGGCAGCAACGAAGGTCCTGGCGACGACCCTGAGCACCTTCGGGCAGGGAGCCGAAGTCGGAGCAGTAGCCGTGCGCGAGGACGCTGAGACGAGCATCGTGCAATGGTTGCCCGAAGAGCAGGTCTTCCCCTTCGAATGCGGCGAACCGCTTTCACTCGGCTACGTCGGCGGAATGCTCCTGGTGGGCACCGAGCAAGGCGCAACCACGGTCGACTGCGGCCAGCAAGACGAGTTCGGAACCGACGGCAACGGCAACGTCGGAGCCACTTGGGTCCTCGATGTCGTGGCGGCTGATGACGCCCCAAGAGCTCCGATAACGCTCATTCGGGAACACGAGAATGAGTCCGGATTTCTGGAATTGATGCTCGGTACCCGAGGCTCGGGCCTGTGGCTTGGCAACCCCGGCAACCAAGGCTGGCGACCCGTTGAAGGCATCGACGGCGACGCCACGGTCACTGATGTGGCAGTGCTAGGCGACGAACTGTTCATCTCCACCACGACCGCTCTGTACGAATTCGTGGCTGGGAATGCGCGCCTCCTCGCCGACGCGTCGGACGAACAGTTCCCCAAACCGTCGAATCCAAACGATGGCGGGGGGACGTACGAGTTGCGAGCTGTGACGGCGTTTCGCGGGCGCCTCTACCTCGGCACGAACGGCGGAATCATCGAATACGACATCGGGCGGCGAGCTGCCTGCGAACGAGATCCCGCATCGCCCCTCTGTGCCGGCAGTGGCGCGACGATGATGCTGGGCTTCCCCGTCGTTGGGGTGAATGCCTTCGCCACGTTGGCTGGGCGCCTCTACGCTCTGACGAACCGAGGGCTGTTCGAGCTGCTGGCGGCAGACACCTCCCTCTCCGGCGCGGTTTCCGACAGTGAATCGATTCGAGGCTTGGAGGGGATCCCTCTCCCGGACATGGCAGCGACGCTGCCTCCCCCCGAGGGGCCCTCTCCCATGCCGCCAATGGGCGGAGGGGGCAGCGGCAATCTGCCGCCACCCGACGGCATGGGCGGCGCGCCCATGAACCCTCCGCTAGACGGCATGGGTGGCGCGCCCATGAACCCTCCGCCAGACGGCATGGGTGGCGCGCCCATGAACCCACCACCCAGCGGCATGGGCGGCGCACCCATGAATCCACCACCCAACGGCATAGGCGGCGCGCCCATGAACCCTCCGCCAGACGGCGTAGGTGGGGCGCCCGTGAATCCACCACCCAACGGCATAGGCGGCGCGCCCATGAATCCACCGCCAGACGGTATGGGTGGTGGTGCCCCATTGCCGCCCTAAAGCTGAACGTCGGCGCGGACCACCGGGTTGCCTACGCTGCAACGGGCGGCACGCTAGCCCCGCGCGGCCAGCTCTGCTGGCCTGTCATCCACGGCCGTTCGCAGCCGTAGCCTCGGCAACGCCTCGGCCGCGGTCCATACGAGCACGTCTAACTGCGCGACCGACGAAGGTCAGTAGCTCGTCGTTGTCGAGAGGTTTGAACGCTCGCGGATTACCGACGTGCTGCAGGAAGTCCCGCGCCTCCACACAGGCGGTACCTCCCGTGAGGAACGCGAAGCGTTCCGCCGCGACCGGTTTTGCACCGAGCACGCGCTGGTAGAGCTGCATACCCGTAACTTTCGGCATCAACAAGTCACAGAGAATCACGTCGTAGTCGTTCTCGGCGATCATGGAATAGGCCTCTTCCCCGCCGGACGCCAAAGCCACCTCGTAACGTCGATCCAAGACGCGGCGGAAGCCGTTGCGCACCAAACGCTCGTCGTCCACGATCAGGATGCGCGCTGGCGCGCGGCCCCGCACGGACTGAGCCGGGTCCTCGGACCGCGGCACGGTCAACGGCGGAATGCTCACCAGCGCTTTACCAGTATCGAGCGGCAACCATATCTTGAATGTCGTCGGCGTACCCTTGCAGACCTCGATGAAGCCACCGTGACGCCGTACCGTCTCGTAAGCGATGCTGAGGCCGAGCCCGACACCTGCTCCGGGCTCTTTCGTGGTGTAGAACGGTTCGAAGACTTTCAGCGCGAGCTCGTCGGGGATGGGGGGTCCGCTGTTGCTGATCTCGACGGCAACCCCACCCTCGGATCGGTAGGTCTTGATGCGGATCCAATCGTCGCCTTTGCCGCCGAAGTCGACGGCCTGACTGGCGTTGATCAGAATGTTGAGCACGGCTTGGCTGAGCAGCGCCCGATCGACGACGAGCGTCGGGGTATAGTCGATGTCCTGCTCCAAACGCGCTTTGAAGCGTACCTCACGCGCGACGAGCCCCATGGCCTCGTTCAAGACAGCGTCGAGTTGTGTGCGCTCGCCTTTGCTCTCGCCCGGGTGAGCGAAGAAGCGCATCTCGGCAACCACCGCCTTGATCTGCCTGCCCGCCGCCTGAGCATCCTGGAGCAAGTCGGGAATGTCGACCAGGGCACGCTGAACCCGCTCGTTGAGCTCCGACATCCGATAGGCGGCGCTGCCGTCACCCTTGGCGATGTGTTGACGCAGGTCCCCAAAGCGCTCGGACAACAGCTCCAAACACGGCAGCAATGCGGCCAATGGGTTGTTGATCTCGTGGGAGACACCCGCCGTCATCTGGCCCAGACTGCGCATCTTGTCGGCTGCGTGAAGTTGCGCATTCAGTGAAACTCGTTCGGCTTCCGCGGCAACCAGGTCGGAAATGTCGCGAGCGATGAGCAGCACGGAGTCCTCACCCAAGGGATTGCGCAGACAAGAAACGGTCACCCGCAGAGTGGACGACCGAAGCTCGACGGTGAGGGGACGAATGACATTGACCGTCTTCTCGAAGGCCTCGTGGATGCGCCTCATGACTGGATGCTTGGCGTCGACCCCGAGCACCAGGTCTATCTTGCGTGCAATAGCCGCCTCTTCGGACACCCCCAAGAGGTCGACCGCCATCGAGTTGAGGAAGTAGATACGGCGGTCCGCGTCCACTCCAATGACGGCATCGCCGATCCCTTCGTGCAGTGCATCCAGGTGCTGCTTGAGCGCGTGCAGCTTGGTGGATAGCGCCCGCGGGCGCAGCCGCTGATGCCCGATGACCTCCGCTGAACTTTCGGATGGTGTCGACGTGTCTTGCAGTGCGGTAAGCGTGCCGAGCAAGTCTTTGCTGACCACGTCGGTCGTGTTCTTCGCGATCACTGCGTCCGCATGGGGCGACGGGCGCCGCGACAGCTTCGAATCCGCTCCGCCGGTGAGAATGATGGTCGTGATG
This sequence comes from Polyangiaceae bacterium, assembly GCA_050290545.1. GTDB lineage: Bacteria > Myxococcota_A > Polyangia > Polyangiales > Polyangiaceae > SZUA-265. The sequence goes on from JBNKHV010000062.1 coordinate 16,053, forward strand.
TGCAGGTCTGCAGCCAGCCGTTTCGCCAGCTGGCAGAGCTTGCCGCCATCGAGGTTGGGCAGGAAGTAATCCGTGATGAGGATGTCCGGCAGACTCGTCCGCAAACGCTCTACGGCCTCGAGCCCGTCGCTCACGGCACTGACGGCATACCCAGCCTTTCTCAAGACGGCTGCCAGCGTGTCCGTCCAATAGACGTTGTCGTCCACCAACAGCACCGTTCTGACCTGAGATGAGCTGAACAGTTTTTCGGTCACTTGCACATGACAGAGCGGCTCCCCCCCGCAGAATCCTAAGAACGGACGAGGAAAACCCGTCTGACCCTCTTTGGCACACACCGCATCAATCGTTGATGCGGCGTGTGCACGCGGCATGCACTGCACCAACGACGAGCAGCCTAGTAGGTCACTGCCCCACCTACCCCTGCCAGTGGGTGAACACCCCCCAAGCTAGAAAGCTCGACTGAAGCGCAAGGCTACCAATGGGATCCAAACGTCAGCGGCGTCGAGTTCTTGCGCGAGCAGTGCCCGATCCGTATCCGGTGCATCCAGCAACGAGTCTGATGACACACTGCGAGACAGCACTCGACGCAACCCTGCGCCGACCGAAAGCCTGTAGGTGCGATGCAGTACCCAGGTATGCCCCAGCTCGAGGAAAGCGTTGTGAGACACGACGCCCACCGCGTAGGTATCCTTGTGCAAGTAGCCCAAAGAGGCATAGGGCCGGAAGCCACCGAAGTTGAAACCGTACCTACCCGCCAACGTCCACTGCATGGCGGGGTTGGCCTCGACGCCAAAACCCGCATAAAGATCGAGACGGCGCACGGGGATGTTGAGCCATCCGAGCAAGATCGCGAGGTTGCCCTCAGGCCCCGAACCGATCGCCACCTCCGACACCAGAATACGCTGCTTGTGGTCCACCAACTCCGAAAAGTGCTCGTCCGTCAAATAGGTGCGTCGCCCGGAAGGCGTCTGGATGCCGAAGTCCTTGGCTCTTGCGGCGCTACTCCACAGCATGCCCACGGACAGCACCACGGCCGCGCGCACCTGGCACGCTCTCATTCGATCCTCCGTCCGAAAGCAAAGGTGACGAACACCTGCCACGGCCGCTCGTAGCGGAGTCGATCCAACTCGTCTTGGGAGTTTTCGTTGTCGAAGCCGTTGGGATCGAGCAGGAAGGAGTTGATGAGCTGACCGTGCATGGCACGACGAGCTCCGACAAAGGCATGGAACTCCGCGCTCCCGCCCCGATAGATAGGCGCACCGAGCTCGATGGGGGTCGCATAGACGAGCCACAGGCTGTCGCGCAAACGCGTCTCGATGTGGGCGCCGACGCCGTAACTCAGTGGCAAGCCGAGCAACTCGAAGTGGGCCCTGAACCCGGCACCTGCCATCGCGACGAGGTTCTGATAATTCTCGACGTTGGGACTCATCGCAACGCGGATGTGAGGTCCGAGCACGCCATGACGATAAGCCAACGCCAAGCCCAGACGCGTTTCGTCCAGAGTCCGTGTCCCCGAGAACCGCCCACCGTTGCGTTCGAGGATGACACTCGGCCACCAGAAGCTACTGGAGCGCAAGCCCCACCGCGGCGCCAGAAACGGCCGCGGCTCGTCGGGCGTTAGCTCCGAAGCGGGCTCTGCCTGTGCCGCTGCTGACGGCGTTCCCGCAGCCAAGAACAGCGCGAGAGCGAGGCCGAGCCCCCTAGTGCGACGCGGTCGCACCAGCTGCCTCTTCTTGCTGGGAGTGCTCTGCGCCTGCGGACGCCAGCACGCCCTTCGGGAAAGTTGCCGCTTCGATCGCGACGGGTGGTGCGGTCGGGGCTTGTTTCCTCGGCGCCACCGTGTGCTCGCTCGGCACCGCGACCTCCGGCTCGCAGACGAGCGTCACTCGGCTGATGGGGAACGCGATGAGCAGCCAATGGTCCGTGTAGAAGTCGAACTGGGGGTACATCAGGCGACCGCACCGATGATCGCGACGGGCTCGTTCGAGCAATACGGCGTAGTGGTCGGGCTCGGCGATCACGAAGAGTCCGAGGATCGACAGCCCACTGTCCTCCTCCGTGATGAATCGAGCTTGCGGCGACGGCGTTTCGTAGCCGGACTGGGGGTGCAGAAACGCCGCCTGGCGGCTGTGATGCACGGTGCAACCACACATCAAATGCAACAACACGAAGGAGAACGACAACAAGGCGGGCCGCAGCGTCACGCGCCGAACTGTAGTGCCTAATGCGCGCTGAGGGAACCGCCCGTCGCGAGCAACCCAAAACTACGACGATACAGCCGGACCGAGCCAGCCCACACCCGATCCCCAGCTCGGTCGCGATACGGGCGAGACAGACCGGCTACAATTCAGGAACCAGCGACGCAGGCACCCAATCCACCAGTGCGCGATGAACCACCGGACGCGCGGCTTCGTCACATCCCTGGACGAAGTGCACGAGCGTAGCGCCCACGGTCGTCGGCTCCGAGTGAGTGCTCCTGCCGCTTCCCTTCAGGCACGACAGCAAGTCGGCGACTCCCAGACGGGTGTCCTGACGAAGCGCCGCCGCCAAGGGTGCAGCCAGCGCGTGGGGATCGTAGCCTGTTTCGGCAAGCAACTCCCAAGGGGCGGTGTCCGCGTCGTAGTTCGGAGTCTCGTGGCCCGTTCGGCGATCGAGCAGTCGCTCCTCGACGACCTGGGCGAAGGCCTCCTCCACGGTGAGTGCGATCCGAGCGCTGATGCGCTTGCTCGGAGGTTTCTGGGCGACCACATGGGCAAGTTCGTGAATCCAAGCCCTCGACGGAAGAGTGGACAGCGCATCGGTAGTCACGAGTACCTGGCGACTGCCGACGTGAACTTCGATCCCGTTCAGTGCCGCTTGGTCCTGCGGAAGACGTGGCTCGACGTGCACGACCAACCGCTCGATTCGCTCCGGAAATGTCTCCAGCGCCCGGGTGATGCTCGCTCGCGCCGCTGCGAACTCGGACGCGTTGCAGTCGGCGGTGCGCCCCGGCTGCAACGCAAGTTGGTAGGGGGCGCTCGACTCGAGTTCCGAACCGGTGACGAACTCCAGGCGCGTCTCGCCCAACTGGCAAGGGCGCCCCTCTTGGCGGCACGCCAACGTCGCGATGCCTCCGGCAATCCACAGCGAACGCCAGTAACTCACGGCCCAAGTTCGTCGCAGAAGGTCAGATGCTCTCGGGCGAAGGCCTCGAACGCCAAGTCGAACCGCTCCTGCTCGAGCGCCCCGCCGACGTTGCCTTCCTGGAGCATGCGACGGACGAACAGCAGATAGGCAGCCGTACCCTGAACCCCCTGACGTGCGTGCTGGTCGAGGCAATCCCAGACCTCTTCGGCGCTCTCTGGGCGATGGCAGTCGCGTCCCGCGCGGTAGATGGAGTCCTGGGAGGTGATGTGGCCGACGGTGTCGTCGTCTGTGCCGTGGTAGAGCACGCCTTTGCGGTATTCAGGATCGCGACGAATGTACGCCTTGACTCGCTCGATGCAAGAGCACTCACCGCGGCAAGGCGCAACCCCCGCAGTAGGAGGTCCCGTTTCCCCGGCGTCGGCCAGCACGAGAGCTTCGGTTGGCGTTGCGCCGAACAGGGGGCTGTCGCTGCGGCGCACCGTATGCGCGGCGCTGAAAGAGTCTTGAACGGCGTGTTGAGCCTGCCCCAGCAGCGTCAATGCGCGAGTCCGATTCGTCGGCCAGAGCTCCATCGCTTCTCGGGTCCGCTCCAAGATGTGTTTGCGTGAAGTGTCGGCGGCCTCCTTCTCCGAGTCCCTGACACTCAACAGGAAGTGGTGCGGTTGGACCTCCGGGCGTGCGGTGTGGGCCGTGAGAGAATGCACGTATGCGAGAACGCCGTTGTCGAGATGAACGAGCAGTTCCTTCGGGTAGTCGACTCGACGATTCCCCAACGCCATCCACTGAACCTGCTCCGGCCCGAATTGGTCCGCATCGCCGAGCTGCTGGTTGCCAAAGTACGTGATCCACTCGTGCCCTCGGAAGAACGGGGCCCGAGTGAACACACAGTCGCCCTGAGAGAAGAAACCAATGCGATCGTCGATCGGCGCGCAGATGTCAGCCGGTTGCTCACAAGCAACGCCAACTCCCGCCATCGCCAGCCAAAGCAACCAGCTCGAACGCTGCTGTTTTCCTCTCCGACCCGCCACCAAGCCCGTCTCCACTCAACGCAACGTCACGAGTTCCTCTGCTGCCGTGGGGTGAACCGCCACGGTCCGGTCGAAGTCGCGCTTGGTCGCCCCAGCGCGCATGGCCACCGCAAAGCCCTGGATCATCTCGTCAGCTCCCATGCCGAGAACGTGAATACCCACGACCTTCTCGTCAGCACCCGCGGTCACGAGTTTCATGGCGCTGCGAGGCTTACGCTCCGAAAGAGCGTAGTAGAGATTGACGAAACGAGTCGTGTAGACTTTCACCTCGTCCTGTCCGTATTTGGCTCGCGCTTCGTCTTCGGTCAGACCCACCGTGCCGACTGGAGGATGACTGAAGACGACGGTGGGGATCTGCTCGTACTCCAGGTGGGCGTCGGGTTGACCGCCAAACAATCGATCGGACAAGCGACGCCCCGCAGCAATCGCCACCGGTGTCAGCGGGAAACGGCCAGTCACGTCACCCACGGCGTACACGCCTGCGACATTCGTATTCTGGTACTGGTCGACCAACACGTGTCCGGCATCGTCCATCGCAACCCCGAGCTTCTCCAGCCCCAAGCTTTCGCTGGCCGGGCGGCGTCCGATGGCCCAAAGCAGGGTATCGAAACCGTCCACGTCCTTGCCCTCGAGCGTCGTAACACGTAACTGCCCCGCTTCCGTGCGGCTGATGCGTCTCGGCTCGGAGTTGGGATACACCTGCACGCCGATCTCCTGCAGCCGCGCCATCAGATGCTCGCGCAAGAAGGGGTCGAAGTGATGGATCACGTCGTCATAGCGCGAGAAAAGACACACCTTGGCGCCCAAGAGACTGAAGATCCCCGCCAGTTCGACCCCGATGTAGCCCGTGCCGACCACAGCCACGTGCCGCGGTTGCTCGGTCAATTCGAAGAAGCCGTTCGACGTCATCCCGAGTTGCGCGCCGGGGATGTCCGGTACCTTGGGGTAGCCGCCCGTCGCGACGAGGATGTGGGGGGCTTTGAGGCTCAAGCCGTCCACCTCGACGACACCTGACCCGACGATGCGCGCTCGCCCAGACAAACGCTCGATCCCGTCGTTGTCGAGGTTGGATTCGTAAATGCGATTGAGCTTCTGCACGTACGCATCGCGGCGTTTCTTCACTGCTGGCCAGTCAAACTTGCCGCGTTCGGCACGGAATCCGAAGCCTTGAGCGTCGTGCAGGACCTCCCCGACCGTGGCGGCGTTGAACATGATCTTTTTCGGAACGCAGCCGACGTTCACGCAAGTCCCACCCATCTTGCGGGCCTCGATCACGACCACGCGAGCGCCGTAGGAGGCTGCCCGCCGCGCGGCCGCGATGCCACCACTACCCCCGCCGATCACGATGAAATCAAAGGATTGCATGCCGGTTTGGACCTAGCGCAACGGCAGAAGAAACGAAAGCCCAACGGCCCAGTCGCACGGATCGCAGCTTTTTTGGAGACCGGGGTCCCGGCGAGCGACGCTCGCGGTCCATGACGAACGCAACCCTCGGAAGGCTGTGCCGCGCCTCGTTGGTCGCGGCCATGCTTGTTTGCTGCGGGCCTCAACCATACGGCGCCAATCAACCCGGAGCTTCCGCGGTCGCGCCGGCCTACGATGCTTCCGCCGACCAAAGCCTGCGCCTGCTAGGCGGCGACAGCTGCTACACCTGGCTGCAATGGCTCGGCATTCCTTACGAACGCCTGCCAGAAACTGCCGGCATGTCCGATCCCATCCGCGTGACCGGGCCGATTGGTGGCATCGAATTCCTCAGCGCGGGACAGCGGGGGGTGACCTGCGATTGCCGCATGGCTTTGGCCCTGGACTGGAGCGCGAGGGCGCTGGCTCCGCTCGGGGTCACGGCGATCCGCCATTCAGGCGCCTACGTCTATCGTACGACGCGAAGTGGGCGTCCGAGCTTGCACGCGCGAGGCCTGGCCATCGACGTGCACGGAGTGCAATTCGGGCCACACACCCACTGGGTCGACAAACACTTTGCTCGGGGGCGCACGGGACACTGTGACGGCAGTGAGCCAGCGCTCAATCGCGTCGAGTGCCAGTTGCGCTCCTTGCATCTATTCCGCGAATTGATCACGCCCGATCACAACGCCGATCACCGCGACCATCTGCACCTCGGCATCTCGCCGCTGAATTGAAGCAATCGAACGGAGAACCCGCGCACTCACACCAGCGACATGGAGGCGAACGGGTGCCCGCGGTGGTCAAATGGGCTATGCACGCGCCATGACGACCGACGAAAAGGAACTCGAGCGCATCGCGCTGCAGGTGGCCACCGAAGCGGGCGCACTGGTCCTCGAGGGGTTCTCGAAGCAATTCGCCGTTTCCACCAAAGGTCCCGACGCGGAGCTCTTCACGGAATACGACGTGCGCAGCGAAGAGCTCGTGCGCGAGCGCCTCGCGCACCAAACCCCTGAGATACCGATTGTCGGGGAGGAAGGAGGCGGCGACGCCGGAGAGGAGTTGACTTGGTACATCGACCCCATCGACGGCACGATCAACTTCGTCGCGGGGCACCCCTACTTCGCCGTCAGTCTCGGGCTGCAGCGTCGCGGCCGACCCGTCGCCGGAGCCGTGGTCGCCCCGGCGCTGCGCTTGAGTTGGTCGGGCACTGCCACTGGCTCGACGCGCAATGGTGAAGCGATATCCGTCAGCGGTACTGCTGAACTGTCTAGTGCACTCATCGCAACGGGCTTCCCATCGCGCTCTGGCACCAGTCAGGCGGAGCGCGACTTGCGCTTGGCCCAGTATGCGCGGCTGCTCGCCTCGGCCCGAGACATTCGCCGCTGCGGCTCCGCCGCGATCGATCTGTGTATGGTGGCCGACGGGACCTACGAGGCCTATTGGCAGCGGCGCTTGAGTCCCTGGGATACGACGGCGGGAGTTGCCATCATCCTCGGCGCGGGCGGGGTTTGGCGCGTTTTGCACGATGGGGAACCGCGCGCTCAGGAATTGGGCACCAACTCGAAGATTGACAGCGCGCTACTGGCGACGCTGGGCGAATGAGCCCCCGATCGGCGCGCCCCCGAAGTGCACCCCGCCGCCGATCGGGCTAGACTCGCACTCCTCCCTTTCCTGTCCGCCATGAAGCTACTCTCCGTCCGCGTTTCGTCTCCCGATGCCCTGGGAGAACTCGAGGTGCCGTTCATCACGGAAGATCGTGGGCCGCGCAATCTCACGCTGATCGTGGGCGGCCCGGGCTCGGGCAAGACCACGCTGGTCACGGCAATCGCGAGCACACGCCCTGGGCACGTCACCGCGATGGGGTTTCGCCCCTCAGATGCGCCCTGCACGGCGAGCTGCAACTGGTGGCTGGGAATGGACGATCCCGATCGTTCGACCCCACTGTTACTCCACAGCCCCAATGCCCTCGAGATCCCCAACGCAGTGGATGCTCGGCGCGAGGCGGCATTCTTCGAACGCCTGGCGCGCCAAGGCGGCTTCGTCTTCATCGCACTATCGGCGATGCGTTGGTTCTCCAAAGCGCCACTGGTGCTCTCCACGCCCGAGCGAACCGTCGCGCGCTACGACGTCCGTGCGGCAGAGCCTCTGGATGACGCTGGGCGCAACGACTTGGGACGAGAAGTCAAGCAAGCTCTCTGCTACGCGTCCATCGTGCGCGTCCTACCGCACGGCGAACGAGAGCGGGAGCGCCTCCTTGGCGAGGCCATGGCCAAGTTGGTGGGGCAACTCTGCGCTGTCTACGGCTTTTCGTTCGATGGCCTCGAGCCGCGCTCGCTCGAACCAGTGTTCACTCACCAGAGTGGCCGTCGAATGAGGTTCGATGCGCTGCCGACCGCGACCAAGCACGCGATCGCCTTCGGCGTGCTCCCTCTGCGAGCGCTGTGGGCGGCGTATCCTGGCATGGACCCCACGCGTGCCCAAGGCGTGGTCGCAATCGACCAATTCGAACTGCACCAGAGCGACAGTGCAGCCGAAGCGTTGATCGAGGTTCTGACTCGTGGGCTACCGGACGTGCAGTGGATCCTCACGACGCGCTCCGACGAATTGGCAGCGGCGCGGCCGAGCGACGAAACCTTTGCACTGCGGCGCATCGGTGAACATGGGGCGGTGGAGGTGTTCGCCGGCAAAGCGGCACGGCTGCACTGAGTTCGACCGACAGCGGCAGGTGAACTCTGCGCTGGACGCAACTGAGCGGCACACCCACCGCGGTAGCCGACCGCTACGGGCAAGGCACTTGCTCGAAGTACCACAAATCCGGGGTTTCGCCCTCGCTGACGGTGAAGTATCCGAGTGAACCAGGTAGGAAGGCGACGGACTCCCCCTGCATCTCGGAACGCACCGGAAGGATCTGGGGCGGAGTTGTCACCGCCGCCGCCCAGGTCGTCCCCGGCTCCCGCCTGTAGAGACGCGCGCCGGAATAAGTGCGCACGATCAACGCCGACCCAGCCGTGTCGATGTCCATCGCGGTAGCATAGCGACCGGAAAGGTTCGGCGCGGTGGAGAGATCGATCTGCGCCACGTCTTCCAAGACCCGCGGACCGTCCATGTGCGGCGCCCGAGCGACCAGCAGATGACTGTGGCCGTCGTCTTCCTTGGTGGCAAAGTAGAGATCGCCACTCGACGTCTCGACAGCGATCGCTTCGCAGTCGTGCGGCTGATCAGGATAGGTAAACACCAAGCGCTGCCACGACGTGAGCTTGGTGCGCATGGGGGTCGCCATCGGTGGTGGCTCTGCTACCCGCAAGACCTCGATCGTTTCGCGCCCTTGCCCCACGAGACGCGCGAAATTGTCGCCCACGTCCCCGAAGTAGATCCAGTCGAGGTTCGGATCGGGACCCGGACCGAGAGCAATGTCTTCCCAGTCGAACGCCGCGACACCGTCCAGGAGGAACTCACCACGGACCGCTGCCTGGCCGTTGATGACGAAGAAGCGAGCGCCATCTCCAGAGTCGTTGTGGACGTAGAAGGTCTCGGGATATCGGCGACTCGCGACCAGCCCGGAAATCTCGTTCAACTCCGGTCGATCGACGCGGCCAAGACTGCGCCCTGCGTCGAAAGCCACGCAGGGTAGACGCGACGTGCCAGTGTCCACCGCTACCGAAGACGGAGCAACCGGAGCAGTCGCTTCGGGCCGCCCCGCCGAAATCGTATCGACCCGAGGCGGCTCGGGTGGGGTTCGGAGCGGCGCCTCCGCGCTGCAGCCCGCAAGATTCCACAGCCCACACAGCGCCGCACACGAGCACCGCGCTTTGGAGCGTGTGCGGCCTGGGCGCAGGGCGGCGCAGCCTCCCCGGAGCCCAGCGAGGGACCGACGCCACGACGGACGGGACGAGATCATGTCACTTTGATAGGGCTACATACCGCTCAGCGCGAGGTTCATGTCGCATTCTTTGCAAGCGCTTCGATGCGCACTCACATCACCCGCCAGATCCGCCAACGCCGCGCGACCCAGGGTCGCCAAGGGAATGGCTTTGGCACCCCGGCGCGCCAAGTACTCCACCAGTCGCCCGAGTTCGACGCGCAAACGGACATCGGCGTCTTCTGGCAGCAGGCGCCCATCCTGCCGCGGTCGTCGGCTGAGGCCCTGACACACCTCCACCACACGTCGGCCTTGTTCGACTGCCTCTCCCGTCAGCAAAGAGCAGACGGAGGCCGCTCGCTCAATCACTTGCTCGTAGCTCGACATCGGTGCCCAGTATGCGGCAGCCCGACACCACTCGCCAAACTTGCTTTACTGGGTTTCGGAGAGCTCTCGCGAGACTCGATCGAACCAGACCTGTTGGCGCACGGGATCGTGCTTGACCGAGGTCTCTTCGTCGAAGTCTTCGTTCTCGTCCAAGAGCTCTTCCATCGCCTCTTCGACCATCTCGGTCACCTCATGTTCGATCTGGGCCTTGGCCTCCTCCGCAGATGCCGCCTTGATTTCGAAATGGGCGACGAGCTGCACCGCCTTCTCGTTCTGGCGACGAGCCGCGAGCTCAGCCAAGGCGAAGTGGATCTGCTCGTGCTGCAGGACGTACTCGTCGGAGGTGCTCTTCTGTTCCGGATTCCACCAAGAACACTTGCGGTCCATCTCCGCAACGAAGGCGAGTTTCGTCAGTCGACCACTGTACGTCGATTGCCCCTGCTCATCGCGCACCTCTTGTACCTGATAGCCGGTGTCAGGAGTCGTCACCACGTTGGCGCACGTCAGAGCACCGAGCTTGTTCGCGTGCTCGGCGAGATGAGGAGGGGGGGCCTCCGCGCGAAAGTCCTCCCGAGTCAACGCGCGGTAAGCGATGGTGTCAGAGCGGTCGACCTGATCGGGATCCACCATGCCCCCGCGCGGGGCCGCGTAGTCGGGCAGCGTCGAGCACGCCGTGGCCACAATCCACACCAACACCCCCGGCCAACCCCGCGAACACCATCCTCGTCGCCTCACGCATTGGTTCTTAGCGCAACGTGTGGTGCGTGCCAATCCGTCGAGCGCCCCCCGCGGCGCGGCACCGGCCGGCCTTGGCCGTCTGCCTACACAGCCGCAGGTTGGTTCACTCGAGGCAACCGCAAACACGACGCGCAGTGGGCAGAGAATCATTCGCATCGAAGGCAGGCGCTGTCAGCCACCACGCCTCCTCCGAACCATAGAGATGGCAGCCCACCCCGGCACCGTCGACGCGACGCCCCTCTCTCGCAGGCTGTGAGGCACCGAGCAGCTCGAGCAGCCGGGCGCAGTGCTCCAGACTGCCTCCTTGTTGAGCCGTACCGACGAAGTCGAGAGCGTTCTCGTCGAACCCGCCGCGCTCCTCGCACACGTCTCTGCAACTCTCTCCGCGCTCGCCCAGGTACCAGCACACCTCTTCATACGACACCCCGCCACATTCGGGCTCGACCGGCGGTCGAGGGCCAGCCTCCTCGATCGGCTCGACGGCGCTGCTACCCGAATCAGAGTGCTCACCCGACCCTGCAACTCCGGCGTCCGTGCTTTGGTTGCTGCCGGCGTCCGAGGTACCGTCGCTCTCGTCCGGTGCCACTGGCTCGGCAGAGGAGTCGTCCGACGGCTCGCCGTCGTCTGGAGTGTCCACCGCTGTCGGGGTGGGGTCCGCCGCAACGACATCGCCAGGCGCAGCGACCGTCGGCGCTGCTGCAGTCGGCGCAGCGGGTGCCTCCGACATGCTGCCGCTCGCGGGCGGCGAGTCGACCGCAGCGGTTCCGGCATCGTCGCTCGCGACTCCCACGGCGCTCATGGGCGTGGGCACGTCGGGTTGTTGAAACGCCTGTTGCGTCTGCGTTGGTGCCGAGGATGCCTCCGCCCCCGCGTCCCCACCACTGTGTCCGAAGCGTTCACCCGCACACGCCGCCACGGCCAGCGACGTCAACAGGCAGGTACCGAGGCTCCAAAGCGAGCGCCTAGGATTCGGTACCAGACATGCACTCGGCATGCGTCGCCCACTCGAAGGTCGAGGGGGGGTCCTCAGGCTAGCGGGCGGCGACATCGGGCTGGGCTCTGCGACTTCGAGAAGCGTCACTAGCGTAGTAATGCCTCAGCCGAGAGTGAAGGGGCCGACAATCTCCGCCCTCCACCGTCTTCGGCGGAAACGTGCCACTGGGACGCAACCTCCGCCGCTCCGTTTTCGAACATCGATTCGACGAGCGACAGACGGCAGACCATCGAGCAACCGAGCGCCTACGAAAGCAGTCTTTCCAACTCCCCCAGTGCGTCAGGACGGCACGCCACCAACACTTCGTCCCCCGGCTGGAGCCGGGTGGGACCGGACGGAATGATGACCTCGCCCTTTCGCACGAGCCCCGCAATCAACAAGCCTTCCGGGAACTCGAGTTCGCTGATGGGCTGCGTCACGAGTTGTTCCCAACGCGGTTCCGCAGGTATCCTGAAATCGGTCAACTCCACGTCGTGCTCTCCCAGCGCCAACGTCGCCCTCACGTTGCCCGCTCGCACGTAGCGCAAGATGGCGTTCGTCATCGCCCGCCTGGGACTGATGACGGCATCGACCCCCAATTGGTGAGCCAAGTGGTCGTAGGCAGGCCTGTCACAACGAACGATCACCTTTCGCGCGCCCAGCGATTTGGCAAAAATCCCAGCCAGGAGCGCCTTCTCCGAATCTTTGAGCAGGACGAGCACGGCTTCCGCACGCCCGCTGGCAACCTGATCCTGCAACAAGTCGGGATCGGAGCCGTCGCCTTGGAGTACGAGCGCTCTGGGCAAGCGATTGGCGACTTCCTCGGCGCGGCGCTCTTGTCGCTCGATGATGGTGGAAGCTATCCAACGTTGGCGATGGAGGCGCTCCGCGAGCACCAGCCCGGTGTTGCCGCAACCTATGAGGAGCACGCGGCGCACTGGGCGCTCGGCTTCCATCGAATGGGCGGCGAGTTCGTCGACGTGCGCGGGCGTCGTGACGATGAACGCTCGCTCACCGGGCCGCAGGCGATCCGTCCCAACGGGTATGCGAAAACCCTGGTCGTTCTGAACGGCGACGATCAGCGACTGCTCGGGTAGCTCCTTGCGTACCTCGGCCAGGGTCCCCGTGGTCCAGGACGAGCCTTCGGGCAACATCATGCCGATGAGCACGAGTCGGCCGTCGGCCAGTTCGTGCATCTCTCCGCTCCCGCGATAGCGCAAGTCCTCCAGCGCGGTCTGCGCGACGGCTTGCTGCGGGCTCACGAGCGCATCCAGTCCCAGATCATCTGCACTCAAAGCCAGCCCCGCCATGCCCTGGGACTGTCGAACGCGGGCCACGACCCTGAGACGCGAACCACCGTACTTGCGCGCGGTCATGCACGTGATGAGGTTGACCTCGTCGATGCCCGTCACGGCCAAGAGCAGATCCGCGTCACGCACGCCTGCCTGCTCGAGGGTTTGGGGGCTGGTGCTCGGACCCGTGACGACCAACGCTTCCAAGGTCGAGTCGATGCGGCGCGCAACGTCTTCGTCACGCTCGATCAGCGCGACCTCGTGCCCCTCCTCCACCAGGATCCGCCCGACATAGCTTCCCACCTCCCCTGCACCCGCGATCACTACGTACATGAACTTTCAACTCCTTGCCGAAGGCCACCAGACCAGAGTTTGGAGCAGGACGATGACCGGGAATATTTCCAAACGCCCAAGCCACATTTGAACGATGAACGTCCACTCCACCAGCGGCGACATCTCGGGACCGGTGATCCCCGCAGAAAGCCCCACCGTGCTCTGAGCGGAGACGCACTCCAAGATGACGTCCGCCAGAGTGAAGGCAGGACCTACCGTCTGGGAGACGACGAGGACCGCAACGGCGAGGAGCGCCACGTAGAGAAAGAAGAACACGCCGGCGTCCGCCACCTCGCGTTGCATCTCCCGCATCGAAAGATGGCGCGACCCGAAGCGAAATGGCACCAGCGCTTGGCTCGGCAGCAGCGTCTTCTTGATGCGCCACTCCACGGCAAGGAGCAGCAAACAGACGCGGACCAACTTGACGCCACCGACCGTCGCACCAGCGGCGCCGCCGACGAGCATCGGGCCCAGCGCAAGGAACAACGACGCCGCATCGCTCCAATCGCCCACCGCCGAAGTCTGCCAGCCAGTGGTCGACAGCGCGCTGACGACTTGGAAGACCCCCTCCCGAAGTGGCCGCGCCACATCACCAGCACTGACCAGCAACGAGACCAACACGACGCTGCCCAACCCCAAAAAGCCAAGCATCGCTCGAAACTGCGGGTCTTGGAAGAACACCAGCAAGGACTTCGTGCGCAGGAAGGCGTAGTACAAAGGCAGCGAGATGGCGCCCAAGACCATGGGCGGCAAGTACAATGCCTCCATCGATGCCGAGCGATACTGGGCGATGCTGTCGTCGAGCGGACTGAAGCCACCGGTGGATTGCCCCGCCATGGCATGGTTGACCGCATCGAACAGCGCATTGGCGACCCCATAGCCGGGCAGCAAGAGCACGGTTCCGAGCACGAGGTAGACGACGACGATCGCCGTCAAACCGGTATATGTCTTCCAAATCGCCCGCGCCGTACCGATGATCGTCGGGCGCAGCTTTGCGCCGCTGGCCTCCGACTGATACAACTCCAATTCACCGGCCACGTTGGCCCTGGGAATGATCGCAAGGGACAGCACGATCACCCCGGCACCACCGACCCACTGCGCCAACGAGCGATAGAACAAGAGCCCATGACCGAGTGACGGCTCGTGAATCGCGACGGTGAGTCCCGTCGTCGTGTACGCACTCATGCTTTCGAAAAATGCGTGCAGGGGGTCTTCGAATGCAGCAAGACTGGAGGAATAGTCCGCGCCCACAGGGACGAGACTGGCCGCTACCGAGGGTGGCGTGATGGTCGCTGCTAGATAGAACGGCAGTGCGCCGAAGACCGCACTCGTCAACCAACCGGCGCCAGCCACGAGCATGGCGTGAAGCCGTTCGGGCTCTCCGGCGTTTCGGCACGTGAAGTACGCGACCGCACCACATCCGCCCGTAGCGCCAGCTGCACCGACGAAGCTAGCGGCGGTGTAGAACTCACCGTAAATCAGCGACACGACCGCCGGAAGCAACATGCTGCCCGCGAGCAACATCTGCAGCGCTCCAACATCGCGAGCGACGATCTTGAACGTCGAGCTCTTGCCGCTGGTGCGTCCGATCATCACGCAAGAAACCCTCGCAGCGGTCGTTACCGGTTTCCGTCGGCGAGCCAGTCGAAGATGAGGCCAGCCGCGGCGCGTTGTCAAGTGTGTCCGGCGGCGCCGGGCGTGCACCTGTGGCAGCGCAAGCCTTGCGCCGCTCGCGCGCGTGGGTTCGCTCCTCACACGGATGCGGGTTCTTCTGCCTGGCCCGGTCCTGCCACACACAGGTTGTGGCTCGAGCGGGGATGCGCGTATCCTGCCGGCTATGAGCGTACTCCGCCGTCAGTGCACGCCCCCCTCTTCGACCTCTCCGTGCCTGGCGCTCATATTTCTGCTCGCCAGCACAACCGGCTGCAACGAGCCAGCCCCCGCGCGCGTGCAGTTGGAGCTCCCCGACATCGTACTGTCCGCCGACCCCGTCAAAGTCTTGGTCTGGAAGTTCGGTGAGCGGAACGAGAAGAGCGTCGGCAAGGGTGCGTATCCGTTTTCAGTCGATCCGCCGGCGCTGGCCAGCGTCGACGAGCACGGTCAGCTCACGTGTCAGTCGTCGGGCGATGGCACGGTCACCGTGGACGTCTCAGGCGTGGCAGGAAAGGCGAAGCTGCGTTGCCGCCTGGTCGATCGTATCGACACCGCAAACATCAAAGAAGTTGATCTCGGCAAAGGCGCCGTCGAGCTCAACGCCACGCCCTACGACAAGCAGGGCAATGCTCTGTCCGACGTCCCGCTGTCCATCACGACTCGCAACACGAAAGTGGCACGCCCGTCAGGCTCGAAACTCGAGCCGCTCAGCGTCGGCCGCGCCAAGCTGACGCTGAAAGCCGGCAGCGTCAGCCAAGACGTGGAGGTCGACATCGTGCGTGCGCTCCAGCCCGAAGCGCTGCCGATGAACGACAACCAGCGCATCCACTTCTCCCTCGAACCGGGACGCTACGAGCTCGTGGTCGAGTTGGAGTCCGAGAAGGAGCTCGAGGCGGAATGGCGCAGCGCGCCCTATTGCAACTACAAGCGCAGCGCCAAGGTGCATCGTTCGGATTGCGTCTTGCGCGACAAAGGTGGCGTCGTGTTCGACAATCCCGCGTTCCTCAACTCCGGCTCCAAGGAAGTATCCCATGCCGGCGTTCAGATCCGGCAAATCCCCGAACGCTGAGACGAGCGCTGATGAGTGCGCACTTGGAGTGCCACGGAGATGATGAGCAGAAGATGGCAATGAATCGACGATACGTCCTGGAGCATGGCCTGTCCGTCCCATGGCAACGCCTCTCCGAACGCGCCACCCGGCGAGCGTTGCCTTGGCTCCTGCTGGCAACGAGCGCAGCGTGCAGCGGCGTCACGGCTCAAATGGAAAGCAAGTACTCGCAAGAGACACGCTGTTACGACGACGTCGAAGTCGTCGAAATGCCGTCACGGCTGGCGGAGCGCTACCAGGTCCGCGGTTGCGGCAAGCGCACACATTTCTACTGCGTCGAGGGCAAGTGCCGCAGCCCGGAGTTCGAAGCGCGACGGCGGCACGCCAAGGAGCACGGCTGCCTGCCACAAGACGTCGGCACCTACGATCTCGACGACGACCGCTTCGTCACCGACGGTTGTGGTCACAAGGCGACCTACGCCTGCAAGACGGACCCGCGCACCACCGTGCGCTGCAGCGTGGAGTAGCCCAAAGGCGCTACCCAGAGCTTCGTTCCCCTCTCGCGAAGTCACCTCCGACTTCTTCTTCGCGAAAACTCCAAGCTCGAACGTTTCGCTGCAGCCCTCAGAAGCCCTCCCGTCAGAAGCCCAAGGTCACGTCCACCCGCGCGCCCTCGAAGGGCGGGAACACGCGGCACACCCCCGAGACACATCGCAAACCGCCCTGCCGTTGTCCCGCGAAGAGCGCGATGTGGCTGGGTCCGGCCTTCCAGGGCAAAACTGAGCCTTCTCCGTCGAGCTCGTAGCGAACCTGACCATTGAAGTACAAGTCCGGGAAGGCTGGGTTTTCGTCGTACTCGAAGCCGAAGGCGAGATTGAGTCTGGGTCCCCACTGAAACGCGGTGGTGGTGATACCCTGCAGCCAAGGCTCGCTGGGACCACCCACGGTTTGGTGTCGCCGGCGATGCCAGCCTTGAAACTGCAAGGAGTTGTTGCCTGGCAGCTCCTGCACGATGTCGTAGCGAGTGTACACCTCGCGGTAGAACGCGCGGGTTTCGTTGCCGTAGGCATCCGTCAAGAGGCGATCCGTCGAGTCGAAACGCGTACCCACGGAGGCGTCAGCATGCGTACGACGATCCGTCGATGAAAGCGCGACGCCTTCGGCGAAATCCCACACGCGGTTGAGATTGGCTTCTACCGTATCGCAGGTCGTCGCTCCGACACTTTCCGCCCAGGAATCGTAGCGCCCCACCCAGCCGAAGACGCTGGCGTGGGGGCTGAGCCTGGCGTCCATCTTGCCGCGCGCGCCAGTGACACACGTGTTGAAACCTTCGAACTCGGTGTCGTTCCACACCGGCATCGTGGTCGGAGGAGTGCTGTACTGAACGGGGATGAACTCCCGAGCTTTGCCGATGTCCACGTTTGCCCGCAGTGGGTAGAAACTGCGATAGTGCTTGCCCTCCAACGTGAACGACAGCGGGCCGTCGTACAAATTGAGACTGCCGTACAGCGCGTCCCCTTCGGCCGTCGGGCGCGGCTCCACACCCGACGCGCTGCGAAACTCCCGTAGCCATTGGTGCGCGTACTCGACGTACAGCGCCCCCTTGGACCACAAGTCCGGTAACCCAACACTGACCCCCGCAGTATCGATGGCGCCTGCCGACCGCACCAGATCCGTGGCCAGCGGTTCGCACCCCCTGGGACCATCGACACAGGTGCGGTCCAAACGCGTGCCCGCCAGAGATATCGCCACGCCTTTGGACTTTCCCTCGAGCTGCACGCCGTAGAGCATGTCGGGTGCGAAGTTTGCGCGGGGTTCGGGCGCAAAAGCCGACTCGACCATCGTCGGCATGCCAGCTTCAGTAACCGAGGCGAGCCCGGAGCGCACCGCCGAAGTGGTCCCCAAATGGCGACCACTCGCGGGGTCGATACGCAGCGGGTTCGGCGTCCCGGCAAGGCCCGTCAACTCGAAGCGCAAGTCTGCGCCGCGCAAACGCGCCGTTGCGCGCGCCCCGCGAATGGTATTATCCCCGGTCAGTTCATTGTCCTTGCGAACACTGAGCACCAAGCCGCGCCCGAACTGCGCGTAGTAGTCTCCGAGGGTGAGTTCCAACTCGGGAGTCTTGTAGGTCAGTGTGTACTTGGCAGGGTAAGTCCAACTGACGAAACGGTCCGACAACTCGTCTCCAGCCTGAAAGAACTTCTGGACGAAGAAGTCGGCATCGTCTGCCGTGTACTCGCCAGCTGGCGCGCCTCGTCGCTCCCGAGCCAACAAGTCGAGCGCAATGTCCGTGGGGCTGCGGGAAGCATAGAACAAGGCCGAATCGACCCGCACTCCCAGTTGCCACTGCCGCCAGTTGGCCTGCGCGTTGAGGCGGTTGCTAACCATGCCCCAGTCGTCGTCAGCTTCCGACGGCACGTCGGCGCGGCGTGAATTCCGATTGTCGGTGTTGGCGATGACGCCGAAGGATTCGGTGACGTCGACTTGAGCAGGCTGTCCGTCGATGGGCTGGGTCTCGAGAGCGTGAGCTGCACCGGAGCTGCACAGCAGCAGCACCGTCAACCGGGCACAACCACGCAAACCTCTGTCGTTCAAGAGTCGGCCCACGGTCAGCGTGTATAGCCGCTACGGGAGCAGGCTGTCGATGGCTGGCCACAAAGTGCGCGGGTCGTCCTCTTCCACGACCAGGGCGATCTCCATCGTGCGCGTGTCCAGCACCATGTTGAAGGGTTGTTTTTGGGGGTCGGCGAAAGCGCCCATCGCGAAGGATTCGTCCAGCCCAAAAGCGAAGTCGACTTCGAACGTCTGCGCCCAGAGTTCGGCGTCTCGCTCCGTCGCGGGCTCGCGGTCGACCCCTTGAAACAACACCCCCATGATACGCAGTCCAGAATCGTAGCGCTCGGCAACTTCCTCCGACAGAGACGGCCGTGCAGAGCTACCCGCATACTCCGTGCGACAAGCCTGACACCAGATCGCCGAAGTGTTTACCAGCAACAGCGCGTTCTTCTCTGCCTCAGGATCGTAGAAGTCGGAGAAGCACAATGGCTCGAGCTCCGAAGCCGCATAGTCCGCCGCTTGCGGATTGGTCCACGCTCGGATGCAGACGTCCTGCGCCACGTCGCCGATTTCGCTGCCGTAGGGACCTTCGGGATAGTCTCCTCCCGAGGCCTGTCCAGCGGCGATCGCAGCGAGTAGTTCCTCAGGGATCTCGTCGTTGCTCTTGGAGCCGCAACCGAGCGCGAGCAAGGCGAGGACGCCGGACGCGCATCTACCAGCGATTCGACGAGCGGGCGATTCAGCCATCGCTCAAGCGAACTCCGAGTGCCCCAAGCTGCGGGATGCCTGACGACTCATCGGTGACGATCGTCTCGCCGTCGTCACTGACGACGCCAGTCGCGACCACCGCCCACTCGCCGTAGAGCCCCCAGTGGTTCGACGTGTCGGTGATGTGCAGCAAGAACTCGACCTCGGCTCCCGGGTCCCATTCGGGCGAGTTCGGCAGCGTCAGCGCCGCCGCGGGACACAACTCCGTCTTGAGCGGACCGAGCACGTAGAGCATGCCGAGTCCCAGGTCGTGGCTGGTGACCGCGTCGGGCCAGCTCCGCTCCGGCATCTCCACCGCGACGAAACGGTGGTCACGGTCTTCCGGAAAACTGAGCAGATCGAGCTGAATGTCTGCGTTGCCTGCCAAGGTCAGCGTCGCCCCTGAAGAAGAAACCGTCGCTCCGGCTTCGAATTCATCGGCGCTGCTGACGGACGGCAATGCGATCGTGGCCTGGCTTCCGAGCTCGTGAGTCGGCTCTTCCGGCAGCAAATACGCGAACTGCGCGTACTCGAGCCCGTCTCCGTACTTGAAAGCCGCCCGACTCAAGTCTTCTCCCGGGGAGCCCGTGTGCAGGACGAAACCCGTGTCGTCGGTCGAGCCGAACAGACAACGATTGGTGCCACAGACCTGAGCCAGCAAGTCGGCGATACCGTCCCCTGCGACGTCCACCACCTGGGCGCGCAGCTCGTCGAACGGCAGCTCCGCACTATCGTCCTCGAACTCGGGCACCTCGCATTGCGGGACGGGCGTCTCGCTCACGACGTCGCTTTCGTCGCTGCTCGGCGACGGTGAGGACTCGCCGGTTGGCACAGCCTCCGTTTCCGCAGCGTCCGTTTCTTCCGCATCGGGAGGCGGAGCCAGGTCATCTTCCGAAGCGCAGCCGGCGAGCCACGTCAACATGACCCCCAACGCCGCAAGCAAGTGTCCGATCTTCATCGTCATTGGATCTTAGGTGCGAGAGTTAGGAACGGCTACCGGTCACCACAACGGAACAAAGCACCGTCGAGATGCCGCCATGGCTGGGTCGCAGCTCGAAGAGTGCCACATCTGGACCGGATCCGAGTGGCTGGCATGGTGCACGCCGACTTCAATAAAAGCCTGAAAGATGCTGGCCGCAGTTGCCAAACCGCAGCAGAAACTGAGCCGAAAACGAAACTACGGTAGTTCAGCATTCTCACAAATATGCCACTGGGTCTGAACCGATCCGGCGGTCGTCCTGAGCCCAGCAAAACGCCGGCGTGCGCGCCCGACTGTGAACCAACACCGGCCCAGTGCTCGGTTGCGGGGGTCACGACCGGTCGCCAACCCGAGCCGAATACCGGCGCGGAGATTTTAAAGCGGAAAAAACTCCTGGTTTGGAATATTGAGCGCCCACCGTGAGCGGTCACCGGCTGTGTCTTCCAACAGTCACTCGAACCGCAGAGACGGACCAGTAACAGCACGAAAGTGACGCACCCCTAGTGGCGCCCGACGCGTCCGGTGGGCTGCACAATCGAGCACATAGCGAGACCTCGATGGCGATACACAGGATCAAAAAAGGGTTGGACCTGCCCATCAACGGCGCGCCGCAGCAGAAGGTACTGAGCACGCCAAAAATCACCCGGGTCGCGATCACCGCGGATGACTATCCCGGGATGAAGCCGCGCATGCAGGTGGGCGAAGGCGACACGGTCAAGCGCGGGCAGATTCTCTTCGAAGACCGCAAGACGCCGGGAGTGTTCTACACCGCGCCCGGAGCGGGCCGCGTGATCGGCATCCACCGCGGCGCGCGACGAGCGCTTCAATCGCTCGTCATTCATCTCAACGAACACGAGCAGGCCAATTCCCCCAAGCCAGAGGACTTGCAGAAGTTCGAGGCTTTCCAGGGGAAGAGTCCAGAGAGCCTGAGCAAAGAAGAGCTGCGAGCGCTGCTCCTCGAGTCGGGCATGTGGACGGCCTTTCGCACCCGGCCATTCTCCAAGGTCCCGGCGCCCGATGCCGTCCCGAACGCGATTTTCGTCACTGCCGTCGACTCGAACCCGCTGGCTGCGGATCCTGAACCGATCATCAACGAGCAGAAAGAGGCGTTCGCGGCGGGTCTGCAGCTGGTCGCGAAACTGACTGAAGGTACCACATACCTATGCGTTCGGGCGGGAGCCAACATCGCGGCCCCGAGCGGCGTTCAGAAGGAAGAGTTCGATGGGCCCCACCCTTCGGGCACCGTGGGCTTGCACATCCACACGCTGTACCCGGTGAGCCGCACCCGCACGGTTTGGCACATCGGCTACCAGGATGTGATCGCCATTGCCAAGCTGTGCGAAAACGGCGTGCTCGACGTGAACCGCACGATTGCCGTCGGTGGCCCAGTCGTCAAGCAACCGCGCTTGGTCAAAGCACGCCTCGGCGCGATGCTCGACGACTTGCTGGAGGGCGAGTTCGACGAGCAGACTCGCGGAGCCGTGGGCAGTGCCGAGTCTTCGGCGAACCCGCCGTCCGTGCGCGTCATCAGCGGTTCGGTGCTCAGCGGCAAGAAGGCGATGGGCATCGAGTTCGGCTACCTCGGTCGTTACCACTGCCAGGTCAGTGTGGTCAAAGAAGGACGCGAGCGTGAGCTCATCGGCTGGCTCAAGCCCGGTGGTGACATCTTCTCGGTGCTTCCGATCTTCTTGTCCAAGCTCTTCCCCAGCAAGAAGTTCGACTTCACCACGACCACCAACGGTTCTGCCCGTGCCATGGTGCCCATCGGTATGTACGAAAAGGTGATGCCGATGGACATCCTGCCGACGTTCCTGCTCCGCTCGTTGAGCGTGGGGGACGTCGAGAACGCCGAGAAGCTCGGCGCACTCGAGCTCGACGAGGAAGACTTGGCGCTGTGCACCTTCGTGTGCCCCAGCAAGACCAACTACGGTCTGATTCTCCGCAAGAACCTCCAAACCATCGAGGAGGAAGGCTGAATGCTCCGCAAGCAGTTGGACAAGCTCGCTCCCCTATTCGAAAAGGGCGGCAAGTTCGAGAAGCTCTATCCCATCTACGAGGCTACGGACACCATCCTGTTCACACCGGGTGAAGTCACGAAGACGGCCTCTCACGTGCGCGATGGTCTCGACCAGAAGCGCATGATGTTCACCGTCGTCATCGCACTCATCCCCTGCATCCTGATGGCGATGTACAACACCGGCTACCAGGCGCACCTGGCCATCGCCGAGGGAGCCAAGCCGCTCGACAGCTGGCAAACGCAGCTGTTCATGGCCCTGGGCATGCCGACGGACCCCTCGAACATCCTGGCGAACGTCATTCACGGCGCGCTCTACTTCCTGCCCGTCTACATCGTCACGATGGCGGTCGGCGGTCACGTGGAAGTGGCCTTCGCGGTCGTTCGCAAGCACGAGATCAGCGAAGGCTTCCTGGTCACGGGCGCGCTATTCCCGTTGATTCTGCCTCCCACCATTCCGCTTTGGGAGGTCGCCCTCGGCATCACCTTCGGCGTCATTTTCGCGAAAGAGGTGTTCGGTGGCGTTGGGATGAACTTCCTCAACCCGGCGTTGACGGCGCGCGCGTTCCTCTTCTTCGCCTATCCCGCGGACATGAGTGGGGACGCCCCATGGCTCGCCGCCGACTTCATCGGCACCGACGGGTTCACCGGCGCCACCTGGCTGGCGCAGGCAGCCGCAGATACCGAGGCACTCGCCAGCGCGAGCTGGTCGGACGCGTTCCTCGGACTGGTGCCGGGTTCGATGGGCGAAACCTCGATGCTCGCCGCTCTCTTGGGCGCTGCGATACTCATCCTCACGGGTGTTGGCTCTTGGCGCACCATGGTCGGAGTCTGCGCTGGAACGTTCCTGATGAGCATCATACTCAACGGCGTGGGTTCCGAGACGAATCCGATGTTTCAGATGCCGTTCGAGTGGCACATCGTGCTCGGCGGTTGGGCCTTCGGCACCGTCTTCATGGCGACCGACCCGGTTTCTTCCGCCTTCACCAACACCGGCAAGTGGTTCTATGGCATCGGCATCGGCGTGATGGTGGTCCTGGTGCGAGTGGTCAATCCTGCCTACCCGGAAGGCATGATGCTCGCCATCTTGTTCATGAACATGTTCGCGCCACTGCTCGACCACTTCGTCGTTCAAGGCAACATCAAGCGGAGGCTCGCCCGTGCAGCATAGTGTCCGATACATCGTCATGTTCGCAGCGGCGGTTTGCGTCGTCTGCTCGATCTTCGTCTCGAGCGCTGCGGTGCTGCTGCGCGATCGACAAGAGCAGAACAAGGTCCTCGACATGCAGAGCAAAGTGCTCAGCGTCGCGGGCCTGGTGGATGCCGACGAGGCGCCCACGCCCGATCAGATCCACGAACGCTTCGAGAAGAACATCAAGCCGGTGGTGGTCGAACTGAAGACGGGCGAAGTCGCCGAAGACATCAACCCCGCCGAATTCGATCAACAGGCCGCCAAAGCGGACCCCGCGACGAGCACGGAGGCCCCGAAGAACGAGGCCAAAGTGCAACGCCTGCCAAACCACGCGCTCGTCTATCAACTGGTCGATGGCAAGGAGGTCCAGGCGCTCATCTTCCCGGTCGAAGGCAAAGGTCTGTGGTCGACGCTGTACGGCTTCCTGGCGCTTCAAGCAGACGCCAACACCGTCAAGGGCATCACCTTCTACCAGCATGGCGAAACGCCGGGCCTGGGTGGTGAGGTGGACAATCCCAGCTGGAAGAAGGGCTGGGAGGACCGCAAAGTTTTCAGCGGCGGCGAGCCTAAGCTAGCCGTGAAGAAGGGCCAGGCAGGCCCCGCAAAGGAAGACCCCTACCACGTCGATGGGCTTTCCGGAGCTACGCTGACCAGCCGTGGTGTCACCAACCTGGTGCAGTTTTGGATGGGGGATGACGGCTTCGGGCCGTACCTCTCGAAGTACCGAAAGGAGAACGGGGTCCAATGAGCAAACCGAAAGAAATTCTGCTCGATCCAGTCTTCAACAACAACCCCATCGCATTGCAGGTCTTGGGCATCTGCTCGGCGTTGGCGGTGACGACGAAGATGGAGACCGCTGTCGTGATGAGCCTGGCGGTCATGGCAGTGACGGCGTTCAGTAACCTAGCGGTCAGTCTGATCCGTAATCTCATTCCGCCGAGCATCCGCATCATCGTCCAGCTCAGCATCATCGCCTCCCTGGTCATCATCACCGATCAGGTGCTCAAGGCCTTCGTCTACGACATCAGCAAGCAGCTGAGCGTATTCGTCGGTCTGATCATCACCAACTGCATCGTGATGGGCCGCGCCGAAGCCTTCGCCATGCAGAACGGTCCCGTAGCAAGCGTGATTGACGGCATCGGCAACGGCCTGGGCTACTCGGTGGTGCTGTTGCTCGTCGCGTTCATGCGCGAGTTGTTCGGAACCGGCAAGGTGTTCGGCATCACCATTCTCAGCCCTGTCAACGAAGGTGGCTGGTACGTGCCCAACGGTCTGATGGTCTTGGCCCCTGCCGCCTTCTTCTTGATCGGCGTGTTCATCTGGATCGTCCGCTCCAAGATGCCGGAGCAGGTCGAAGAGGACTTCTCCGCCGAAGGCATGTTGCACCTCAGCCACGAAGGCGACTGGCGCTAAGGAGACTGCGAGTCATGGAAGCACTCATCAGCATCGCTACCAAGTCGATCTTCGTCGAGAACATGGCCCTGGCATTCTTCCTGGGCATGTGTTCGTTCCTCGCCGTCTCCAAGAAGGTAGAGACGGCCATCGGTCTCGGCTTCGCCGTCATCTTCGTGCTCGGCGTGACCACGCCCCTGAACCAAGCGCTCAACGCAGCCGTGCTCAAGCCCGGCGCTCTGGACTCCTTTGGTCTGGAGGGCATTGACCTCTCGTTTCTGACCTTCCTCACTCTGATCGGTACCATCGCCGCCACTGTGCAGATCGTGGAGATGGCCCTCGATCGTTACGCCCCCGCCCTCTACAACGCCCTGGGCGTGTTCTTGCCGCTGATCGCGGTCAACTGCGCGATCCTGGGTGCCTCACTGTTCATGGTGGAGCGCGACTACAACCTGGCGGAGAGCACGGTCTTCGGCTTTGGTTCGGGTATCGGTTGGATGCTCGCCATCGTCGCACTGGCAGCAATTCGCGAGAAACTCCGCTACAGCAACATTCCACCGCCACTCCGAGGGCTGGGCGCAACCTTCATCATCGTCGGGCTGATGAGCATTGGCTTCATGGCCTTCAGCGGGATTCAGCTTTAAGGAGAACAGCACGACATGAACACCATTCTCCTCGGAGTTGTCGGCTTCACGGTCATCATTCTGGCCCTCGTGGCCGTGTTGATGGCCGCAAAAGCGAAACTCGTCCCCAGTGGGGAAGTATCCATCGTCATCAACGACGACCCCGACAAGGTGATGCGGACAGCGGGCGGCAGCACGTTGCTCAACACCCTGTCAGCCAACAAGATATTCATTCCTTCCGCTTGTGGCGGCAAGGGCAGCTGTGGCGTGTGCACCGTCATCGTCAAGGAGGGTGGCGGAGCCATCCTCCCGACGGAGCTCTCGCACATCAGTCGCGGCGAAGCTCGCGAGGGCTGTCGCCTGTCCTGCCAGGTCAAGGTCAAGCAGGACATGAAGATCGAAATCCCGGCGGAGGTCTTCGACGTCCGCAAGTGGAAGTGCAAGGTGCGCAGCAATCACAACGTCGCCACCTTCATCAAGGAGCTCGTGCTCGAGTTGCCAGCAGGCGACGCTGTCCCGTTCCGCGCCGGTGGCTACATCCAGATCGAGTGCCCGCCTCACACGGTGGCGTACAAGGACTACATCATCGAGGAAGAGTACCGAGAGGATTGGGACAAGTACAACCTCTGGAAGTACGTCTCGAAGGTGGATGAGTCGGTCACGCGTGCCTACTCGATGGCGAACTGCCCCGACGAGGCCGGCATCATCATGCTCAACGTGCGCATCGCCACGCCTCCCCCCAAGCAGGACGACGTCCCTCCGGGCATCATGAGCTCGTACATCTTCGGCCTCAAGCCAGGCGACGAGGTCACGATTTCGGGACCCTTCGGCGAGTTCTTCGCCCGAGAAACGGACAACGAGATGGTGTTCATCGGCGGCGGTGCCGGCATGGCGCCGATGCGCTCGCACATCTTCGATCAGTTCCGCCGCATCAAGACCAAGCGCAAGGTCAGCTACTGGTACGGCGCGCGCAGCCTACGCGAGGCCTTCTACGTCGAAGAGTTCGACGAGATCCAAAAGAACAACGACAACTTCACCTGGCACCTGGCGCTCTCCTCCCCCTTGGCCGAGGACAACTGGACGGGGCTCACGGGCTTCATCCATCAAGTGTTGTTGGACGAGTATCTGTCGAAGCACCCCTCACCAGAGGACTGCGAGTACTACCTGTGCGGTCCTCCGATGATGAACGACGCCGTGACGAACATGCTTCTCGACCTCGGTGTCGAGCGTGACAACATCATGTTCGACGACTTTGGCGGCTGAGCGCAGTCGTCAGGCAAACGGAGCGCGGCGTTGGCCGCGCTCCAGTCGACGAGAACGAGGCGGAGGCAACTCCGCCTCGTTTGAATTTGAGGAATCGAGGACGTGCCCCCTCCCCGAGCTGGTCTGACTCCCCGCGCCAAAGTCCTGCTGCCGATCTTCATGGTCGTGCTGCTGGGGCTCTCCTATTGGCGCCTGCGCCCGAATGAGGACGCTCGGCGCGAGTTCTCCGGCGAAACGATGGGCACGACCTATTCCGTGCTCCTGGGCCAGAACGAAAAAGGCGCCGAAGGGCTGGCAAAGCGCCTCCAGGCCGAGCTCGATCGTGTCGAAGGCCTGATGTCGACCTACCGAGAGCAGTCGGAGCTTTCGCGCTTCAATCGTCATGCCTCGCTCGAACCGTTCGCGGTCTCCTCGGACATGGCCATGGTCGTGAGCGCCGCGCAGGACATCAGTCGCCAAACAGATGGGGCCTTCGACGTGACGGTTCGCCCGTTGGTGGCGCTGTGGGGGTTCGGGGCTGGAGCCAAGGTCGAGGCCCCCGATGACGAACGAGTCGAAGCAGCGAAAGCCCAGACGGGATATCAGAAGCTGCACGTCTCCAGCCAACCGCCAACACTGACCAAGGGACTCCCCTCCCTTTCCTGCGATCTATCGGCGATCGCCAAAGGTTACGCCGTCGACCGCTTGGCAGCGCTTCTGGAAGCGGAGGCGATCGACGACTATCTGGTGGAGGTGGGCGGCGAGCTACGGGTTCGGGGCACCAAATCGGCCGAGCAACGCTGGCGCATTGGCATCGAGCGGCCCGACTCGATGAATCGTCAAGTCAGTCGCAGCCTCGAGCTGAGCGATACCGGCATGGCCACATCCGGCGACTACCGCAACTACTACGAGAAGGATGGCATTCGCGTTTCTCACACGATCGATCCGCGAACGGGACGACCGATAACGCACGCCTTGGCATCCGTCACGGTGTTGCACGAGCAAGCGATGATGGCGGACGGCTACGCGACGGCGATCAACGTGCTCGGCCCCACCGAAGGCCTCGCCCTGGCCGAACGATTGAAGCTTCCGGTGGCTCTTCTGGTCCGCAAACCCGACGGCACTTTCGAGACACTGACGAGTTCGCGTTTCGATCGCCTGGCCACGCCGGAAGCGACCGAAAACGAAACACCATGAGCCGCTTCGTCCTCACGCCTGGTGCTCGCCGTCAGTCTCATCAGCGTCTCTGCGGTCGTCGCTGGCCAGCGACCCCTGGCGATTCACGCCCCAGAGGAGCATACTGGCGCCCGTGACCACGTTCCTGCTCACCCTAGCCGCCTTCGGGATCCTCGTCTTGGCCATGGCCGTCGGTGTGATCTTCACTGGCAAGCGCCTATCGGGCTCTTGCGGCGGTACTGGCGCGGGCTGCACTTGCAGCCCCACTAAGCAGCGCGAGTGCAAGGAGAAGGGCGTCAAACCCCACGCGGATACGCCCATCGATCCCCGCGCCCTCGCGCGGAAGTAGCGCGACCTTCGAGGACGAGCACTACTCCCCAGGCTCTCGCGCGACGACGGCGCGACCCGAGCGCACCCATCGCATCGCCGCTCGACGAGCTGCTTTGGCGTTTTCGTTCGGAGATTGGGAAAAAAAACGGGGACCCACAATCGGGTCCCCGTTTCTTGGTCGGCAGGTTGCGTTACTTTCCGACGACGATCGTGCAAGTCGTCGCGTAGATGCCGAGCACGCCGAAGTTGTCGTGGTCGACGTGAGCCACTTCTTTGATGCCACCATTCTCCTTGGCAGCGGAGATGGATGCGTCACCCATGGCAATGGCGCCCAGGATCGACGAAGCACAGGCTTCACCCGTCTTGGTGCCGGTGCTGGTGCCGACGGTACCGCTCGACTTGTAGCCGTAGTAGATGCCACCCAATGCAACCGACTGACCGCCAGCGGCGTAGGCACAACCCGAAGCAGCCATTGCCAACGCAGCAACGCAACCCAGTTTCACGAACTTCATCATCGTATCCTCTCCCAGTGTCTCGAACTGACCACGCCACAGTGGCGAGGCACGCCCATCGTACTCGAACCCGATGCGGCGTCCAGATCCCTGATACCGGGTGCGATCCGGTGATGACGCTCCCGCATATTCAATCAATCTCGTCGCGCTCGTCGCTTTAGTAAGTGAAGACCAGAGGGTGCTTGCCCCTTCGCGTCATCGACGGCTGTCGGAACGCCAGCTGGACGGACCAGCCGCGTATCCACGCGTCTGGCTCGCCCCACCAGCGCCAGGTGTATTGCTGAAAAGCGTCCAACGACACCCGCACGTCACCGATGACGAACCCGAAGCGCGCGAGCGAGCGCGGTGACAGGAAGGAGACGCTCCAGTCCCCGCGCGATACGTCCACGCCCACTGGCACCAAACCGACACCGGCCCCAACCTCCAAACCGCCAACGCGCAGACCCGCGAGGTACTCGTAGGACGCGAGCTCCAGCATGTACGTCGAGCTTCGAGTCGAACGGAACGACGTGCGCTTGTCGAGGGTGACCCACAAACCGGGTCGGAACGTAGTCATCGTTTCCCCCATGGCGAGCGTCCAGCCATCGAACGAACGTGGCGAGCCCACCTCGCGCAACTCGTCCCGACCGAAGGCGAAGGTCGACTCGCGACGAGAGCGGAAAGGGTCGAGCAACGGCCACACCTTCCACACCAACGGTGCACGCGCCAACGGATGCTCGGCTTGCTTTCGAACCATGTCGACGCGGCCAGGCGCCGACTCCGCCGATGCCGTCGGCGACTGAGATTGCGACTCTGCTGGCGAGGATTGCTCCGTCCCGACGCTCGGACGCGCCGCGGCCAGCGCCGGTGAGAGGCAGCTCGCGAGCACCGCCAGAACCCCAACAGACGGCAGCCGTCGCGTTTGCGCTTGCACCAAGGCGCGGCTAGCCCAACCGCCGAGCGCTGTCAATGTGCGCGGGTCCAGGGAAGGTATTGGCGCGAGACTAGCACCCGAGTAGGGTGCCCTCGTGTCGCCGGTGACGCAATACATCGTGCAAGCGGGGCTGACCTTGATTGGGATCGGGCTCTTGGCTTATCTGTTGCTCAGCGCCGGCCGCCGCTGGACGAACGCCACCACCCGCGGGCCACTCGAGTTGGTCGCAAGACTACCACTGGAAGGACGCCGGGTGGTGTACCTCGTTCGTGTGGACTCTCGTCTGCTGGTTCTCGGAGCCACCGACCAGAACATCGCAAAGCTGGCAGAGCTCGCTGCCGACGAGGTCTCGCTGCAAACACTGCCGCCAGACGACTTCAAGAGTATTTGGGCCAGAGTCACGGGGCGCGGTCGAGTGGATGACACGTCGTCGTCAACTCGGCGTGAGGCGGACGGCGCGTCGTCATCCCCGCGACCCTCCGCAGAGTCCCCAATGGAACCAGAGGAGCAGCGCGACCAATGAACGCGGGATTGCTGTCACAGCCGGTCACTCTCGTCGCCGGTCTGGGCTTGTTGGGGCTGTTGCCATTTGCGTTCATGGCACTGACCTCCTTCGTCAAGATATCCACCGTGCTGCACATCGCCCGCAGCGCGATCGGCGCCCAGAGCGTGCCGACGACGACGGTGGTGATGGCGCTGAGCACCGCGCTCAGCTTGTTGGTCATGGCGCCAGTGGCGAGCGACATCTCCAATCGCCTGAAGCCGGTCTTCGAAGGCGAACAGCAGACGCAGGAGATGTTCGAATCGGTCTTCGACGCGACGGCCACTCCCCTGCGCTCCTTCCTGAGCGCCAACGCCAACCCTCGAGAGAAGCAACGCTTCCTCGCCCTCGCCAACAAAGCTCACCCGCACGCTGCTGAGCCGGCCACCGCCGAAGATTTTGCGGTCGTCATCCCAGCGTTCATCGTGAGCGAACTGACGGAAGCCTTCGCTTTGGGCTTCGCCATCTTCCTGCCATTTTTGGTCATCGACATCGTCGTGGGCAACGTGCTGCTGGCTCTCGGAATGCAGATGATGAGCCCCACGCAAGTGAGCCTACCGTTCAAATTGCTGCTATTCGTGATGGCGGACGGCTGGGGGCTGCTGGCGCAGTCGTTGGTAACGGGCTACCAAACGTAGCGTGAGGGTCGCACTCAGTCGCTCCAAGTCAGCCGTAGGCTCGATCGTCCTCGCGCTCGCGCTTGCGGCGTGTCGACAAGCTCTGGATACCCCCCAGCGCGCAGGCGCCAACGACTCCACCGTCTCCGCGAGCGCTACGGTCAAAAACGGTCCAGAACGCCCGACGTCGACGGCCGCCCCCAACGCCACTGCCCCAAACGGCCCCGACGCACCGTCACCTCCCGCGCTCGCGAAGCCCGCCGAACTACCGACGGACCAAGGCGTGTTCGAGGACTTGCGGCCAGCGCCCCCGGAGTTTCCCCCTTGGCTCGACGCCAGCGTCACCGACACTTGGCGCGCGCCCGACACGCGCGTGAGCTATCGGCTGGTCTCGGGCGTGCCGGTCGCCTTCCTGCGAGAAGCGAGCGCCGCGCACTTGCGCGGTACGCTCGCTGGTCACGACGCGGACAGCGACGCGATCCCGGATGCTCTCGACATCTTGTTGGGCGCGAAAAAAGCCGTCCTCAATGCCGCCGATTACCGCTCGAGCTATCGCAATCTCAGTTATCCCGGCGGTGACGTACCGAGAACTGAAGGAGTGTGCAGCGACGTCGTGGTGCGCGCGCTCAGAAATGCAGGGTACGATCTGCAGGCACTGGTTCACGAAGACATCGCGCGAGCGCCCAAGCGCTATCCGCACGTCAGGAAGGCCGACAGCAACATCGACCACCGCCGCGTGCGCGTGCTCGTGCCCTGGTTCGAGCAACATTGGCAGGAGTTGCCGCTTTCTGCAGAGACGAGCAGCTCCGTTCACCTACCGGGAGATGTGGTCTTCTTCGACACGTTGCGCGGACCCGAACCGGATCACGTGGGCATCATCTCCGATCAGGTCGGCTCTTCCGGCTCTCCTCTGGTGATCAACAATTGGACGGAAGGGTACGAGACGGACGCGATGGACCTGCTGCCGAGCATCCGCGTGACCCATCGTTTCCGCATCCCGACTGCAGCGTTGCCTGTCGAGAACGCCCAACGTGGCCTCTCGGGGCTTTTGCATCGAGAGGGGCTGCCGCTCGCAGCCGACACTCGTCAAGTCGTGCTCGTCACCGCCCCGACCTGGACCCACTCGGCGGCGACCCTTCGCCGCTACGAGCGGGCCGACGGGGAAGCGAGCTGGAACCTCGTAGGACCACCGATCGACGTGCGCATCGGTGGCAACGGCTTGGGCCGCGGACTGGGTAAACACGCCCCTGCTTGGAGGGAGCATTCCGTCTCCAAGCGCGAGGGGGATCGACGTGCTCCCGCGGGCATGTTCACCTTTGGGACCGCGTTCGGACCAGAACGCAGCGCGCCGACGGGGACGCGCTGGCCGTGGCGGCAGGCGTTGCCCGGCGACGTGTTCGTCGACGACCCCAAGTCGTCGTTCTACAACAGCTGGCAGCATCGAGGCCCAGGCGCTGGATGGGCGTCCGCCGAAGACCTCACGATGTACGAGCTGGGGCTCGTCGTGGAGCACAACACTCCGATTCCCACGCCCGACGCCGGGAGCGCCATCTTCCTGCACACCTCCGATCTGAGCCGCGCGACGCTGGGATGCACCGCTTTGAGGCGGCATGACCTGGAGAACCTGCTGATCTGGTTGGCTCCCGAGAAGCACCCACTCCTGATTCAGACGCCGGGGCACGTCTACGACTGAAGCCTCGGGGGCCGAAACTCGCGGCTCTCCTGCCGCAAGGAAGCAATCCTCTAGCCCACGCGGGGCAGCGGCCGATTGGCCCTCGCGCTCCGTCGGATATTTTGCAGGTTGGCCCTTGCCAAGTCAGCGTTCGTGCGCACCGTGCGTCGGTGTTCAAGCTGGACCTTGCGACGGCCTTGTCGGTGGTCGCGGCATTGTTGTTTCAGGCGTGGGTCACCGTGCGGGTGGGCCGCTCCCGGCTCTACAAGCCGTCGGAGAAGCGAACCCAGTTGCGCTTGATTTGGCTCGTACCGGTGCTGGGCGCGAGCTTGTCGCTCGCGATGCTGGCAAGCGACCACGATCACCCGCCACGCGACGACTCCTCGTCGACCGGGTGAACCCCACGCGATACCGTTCTGTTGGGAGTGGAAGTCCCCAGGCAGGCTGTGGCTCGGTGAGCGGCCCCGGTCGACGGCCCCAAAAGTCCATGCCGGGGAATAGACGCCCCGACGTGGTGTTTATGGGCCTCGGAAATGCGGATTTTCTCGTCGGATGACGATTGGTTGACAGCGACTAGACCGCGGTTAGGATGCCGCGGCCGTGAGGCGGCGACCACCCCGCAAGGGGCTGCTGGTGGTTCATCAGCAACAGGCCGCTTCGTTGCCAACTCGTCGGGGCTCGGTTCACCAGCAACCCACCGATGGGTGTCCTCCGCAGATCCTAAAATGCAAACAACAACAGCCCACTGCACTACTGACAGCGCTTTCGCAGGCCCGCTCCTAACGGAGTGCGCACTCGGCGAGATCGCGTCGGAGGCCGCGCTCCAAGCACTGCTGGACGTCGGCCCTCTGGCAGCCGTGCATGCGGGCTCAGCGAAAGGTGTCCAGTTGTCATGAGCGACGTGATGATTGAGGCGAGTTCCCTGAGCAAACAGTTCGGGCCTGTCCAGGCACTGAACAACGTCGACTTCGAAGTGCACAAGGGCGAGGTCGTCGGCTTCTTGGGGCCCAACGGTGCCGGCAAGTCCACCACCATGCGGATCTTGACGTGCTTCATCTCGCCGACGTCCGGCAGTGCCAAAGTGCACGGCTTCGACGTGTTCGACGATCCGTTGGAGGTCCGACGGCGCATTGGCTACTTGCCGCAGCGCGCCCCTCTGTACCAAGACATGAGCGTTTGGGAGTACCTCGAGTTCGCCTCGAAGGTCCGGCAGATGGAGCCGGGGACGTTCAAGTCACGGCTCCGCAAAGTGGTCGAGGTGTGTGGCCTGAACCAAGTCTTGGGCAAGCCGATCGGTACCTTGTCGCACGGCTACCGCCAGCGCGTCGGCTTGGGCCAAGCGCTGATCCACGATCCTCCGATCCTCATTCTGGACGAACCGACGTCGGACCTGGATCCGAACGAAAAGGCCGAGCTCCTGAAGTACATCAAGGAGATCGGCAAAGACCGCACGATTCTGCTGAGCACCCACAACCTGGCAGAGGTCGAAGAAGCGTGCGCACGCGCGATCATCGTCAGCAAGGGCAAGGTCGTCGCCGACGGCAATCTCGATGAAGTGCGCTCTCGCTCGGGCTCCATCCGCTACGTCGTGACCATCGACGAGCGAAAGGCCGAAAAGGGCGATGCTCCCAAGGCCGAAGAAGTGCGCGCCGAACTGGAGAAGCTCCAAGGAGGCAAGTCGGTGGCCGAGAAGCCCACCGACGAGACAGCCCATCGCTTCGTGATCACTGGCGCGCAAGACTCCGACTTGCGAGCGGACATCTTCCGCCTGGCGGTGGCCAAACACTGGACGCTGCTGGAGCTCCAGCGCGACGCCCAAAGCCTCGATAGCGTGTTCCGAGAACTGACTCGAGGAGATGAACGCCTCGACCGCGGTTCCGAGTGGGAAGACGACAGCGAGCAAGACGACGGTGACGAGGACGAGTCCTCCGAATCCGAAGACAATTCGTCCAAGAAGGAGGAGGACTGAGCCATGTCCGCCATGTTGACGATCGCGAAACGCGAGTTTCGCTCTTACTTCGATTCCCCAGTAGCCTACGTGGTCATCTGCCTGAGCTTCCTAGGCTTGGGCCTGATGTTCTTCCAATTCGAGCGCAACTTCTGGGAGACGGATCGGGCCACCATGGCCTCTCTGTTCCAGTTGATCCCGCCTGGGCTCAGCATGTTGGTCGTCCCGGTGGTGACGATGGGACTGATCGCCGAGGAGAAGCGTAGCGGCACCCTGGAGATGCTCATCACGCTACCGGTCAAGGACAGTGACGTGATGCTAGGCAAGTACCTGGGCGCCCTGGGCCTGGTACTCGTGCTCGTGCTGACCACGTTGATCTACCCCATCACGATGTTCTGGAAGCCGTGGAGCCTCGGAGCACTGGATTGGGGGCCCGTGCAGAGTGCGTACTTGGGCCTGATTCTCTTCGCTTCGGCGTCGGTGGCGATCGGGCTGCTCGTCAGCTCGTTGACGGACAGCCAAGCCGTGTCCTTCTTCATCACGTTCTTCCTGCTTCTGGTGCTTTGGTACCTCGGCGGCATCGCGGACTGGATGGGCGGGTGGCTCGGTGAGTCGCTCCGCTACATCAGCTTCGAGACGCGCATGAGTGGCTTCATGCGCGGGTTGGTTGACACGCGAGACATCGTCTACTTCGCGAGCATCGCGGCGCTGTGCCTGATCTTGGCATTCCGCAAGCTCGAGAGCCGAAAGTGGGTGTGAGATGGCAACGGAAAAAGCACGTCGCAAAGTAGCTACCGAAACTGGATTGTACGTCGTCGTCTTGGCGGCAATCGTGGCGGTCGTAAACGTCCTCGCTGCCGGCGCGAGCAGCCGCTCCGACTGGACGAAGAACGAGCGCTACACCCTCTCTCAGGGCAGCGCACGACTGGTCAGCAGCCTCAAGGAACCCGTGCTGGTCGATGCTTACATCACTCGTGGCTTGGCGAAGCTCGAAGTCTTCGTCGACGATCTGACGTCCCTGCTCAAGGAGTACGAACGAGCCAGTGACGGCAAGTTCCAATTCACCTTGATCGAGGCCAAGACCGAAGAGCTCAAGCAGCAAGCCAAAGAAGCGGGCCTGCAGCCGCTGACCTTCGCGGCCCAGGCAGAGACCGGCGACGATCAAGCCGCGATCGCTCAGGGCTACATGGGGCTCGTCTTCAAGTACGGCAGCGAGAAGGACACTCAGCAGCTGATCCCGGGTCAGGCCGAGGGTCTGGAGTTTCTGCTCAGCAACAAGATCCGTGAGCTGCGCAACAAGGAAGACGACATCAAACACAAGATCGGTGTCGTCACCGGCAAGGATGAGCTGAAGCTGACGGACACGAATCTGCTTCCCCGACGCGGGCAGGGCGGCGCCAACATCCAAGGCATCCTCAACCAGCACTTCCCCTTCTACGAGTTCGTCGACGTCGAGCTCAAAGATGACGAGGCGATCGACCCCGAGTTGATGGGGCTGGTGATCACCCAGCCACAGAAGGACTACACGGACAAGGAATTGCAGCGCATCGACGAGTTCGTCATGCGAGGCAACAAGAGCCTGGCCGTGTTCGCTTCGGCAGTGAACATCAAACCCAACGACCCGAAGATGAAGGCCACGCTGAACACGCATGGCCTCGAGAAGCTGCTCGCGGGCTACGGCATCAACATGAAGAAGGACATGCTGCTGGACTACGGCGCCCATCTTCAGATCCCGATCATCACGCAGGCCGGCATCCAGCCGGTGCGGCATCCGCCGATCGCGCATGTCGCAGAAGATCCGCGTCTCGACGAGGAAGACGAGCAGTTGCTCGACACCAGCTTCCCCACGTTCTTCCGACTGCCGGAGGCGGCGTTCCCGTACCCCTCGTCGTTGGAACTCGACAAAGAGAAGCAGCCGGCAGACGTCAAGTTCCAGGTCGTAGCTCGCACGACTCCGAACACGACGGTGCTCGAGGACGAGAATCTGGATTTGCCCCTGCAGCTGCAGGGTTGGCAACCGAAGCCTCCGTTCGAACAGCGCGTCATCTCGGCAGCCGTCGATGGCAAACTCAAGAGTGCCTTCGCAGGAACTGAAGGTGGTCTCGACGTTCCGGAGCAGGCACCCGCGGAATCGCGTGTGCTCGTGGTGTCGTCATCTCAGTTTCTGACCAACCCCTTCGCCTACTCTGGCAATGGGCCGGAGCTGGGGCAGCAGTTTCAGATGTTCGGAAACGTCGGTGGCGACCCGCAGTTGCTCGCGGTCGCTGGTCAGTATGCCAACCGCTATCTGACCAACACCATCCTGGCGGTGAAGAACACCATGGACTGGATGACTGGGGACCAAGACTTGCTCGCGATCAGCGCCAAGATCATCGGGGAGCCGAACCTCAAGTATTCGAGCATCCAGCCCCCGGAAATCCCGGTCGACGCGAGCGAGGACGACCTCAAGCGCATCGAGGAAGAGTACAAGCAGACGCGCAAGAAGCTGCAACAGCGAGTCGAATGGACGCTGACCTTGCTGGTGCCGCTGCTGTTCGCTGCGTTCGGCGTGTTCCGTTGGCGCAATCGTCTCAGCAAGCGCAGCGAGTTGAAGATCGCGTGATTAGGAGGATCTGATGGACAGCAGTAAGAAACTCTACATCGCCATCGCCATTCTGGCGGTACTCGCCGGCGGGCTCTACGTGCAGACGAAGAAGCAGACCGAAGAAGCGAAGTCGTACAGCTACGAGGCCAAGCAGGCCGAACTCCCCAGCGTGACGATCGACGAGGAGACCCGCAAGGCGATCGACTCCATCGAACTCACTCGCACCTTGGATGAGGACAAAAAGGAAGCCGGCGATGCTGGCGCGGAAGATTCGGCTGAGCCCAAGCGCGAGACCGTCAAGCTCGTCAAGAAGGGCGAGGAGGAATGGGAAATCGCAAGCCCCATCACCTACAAGGCCAACTCCAGCAACGCCAAGTCGCTGCTCGACAACCTCGGCAAGCTGAAGGTGACCGAGCAGGTTTCTACCTCGACGGACGACTACGAGAAATGGGGCCTGACGGATGACAAGGCGCTCCACGCGGTCTTCAAGAAGGGGGATGAGGTCATCTTGGACTTGTGGCTGGGCGACGACGGCTCACGCGGCCAAATGATGCGGGTACCCGGCACGGACGGCGTGTTCGCATTGAAGGGCTACTCCAAGTACCTCTACTCGCGCGATCTCAAGGGCTGGCGCGACAAGAAGATCCTCAAGTTCGAGGACAAGGATGCCGTCGAAGTCAGGGTAAAGAACGACAACGGCAACTTCGTGTTCGAGCGCGAGGGCGAGAAAGACTGGAAGGGGCAGAAGGACGGCAAACCCATCCCCGACTTCAAGATGTCGAAGGTGGACGACCTGCTCCGAGCCTACAAGTCCCTCAACGCGTCTGACTTCGCCGACGACAAGACGCCAGCTGAGCTCGGCTTGGACGATCCGGCAGCAACGGTGACCATCGTACTCAAGGACGAAAAAGCCAAGTACGTGGTGTCCGTCGGCGACAACAGCGAAGGTTCGTCGCGTTGGGTCAAGACCAACACCGGCGACCAGATCTACAGCGTCAGCTCGTGGACGGCTGACTGGGCCACGGCAGCGGAGTCCAAGTTCCAAGACAAGAAGAAGGACGAAGCAAAGTCGGACGAGAAGGAAAGTTCGAAAGCAGGCAAAGACAAAGAGGCCAAAGCCACCGCGCCCTGACCTCCGTAACTTTGCTGTTACGTCCAGAAGCGGTCAGCGATAGCTGACCGCTTCTGTCATTTGAGCGAGAACATTCGCCGTGCTGTCGTGGACTGGCGGCTCGCTTCGTTGCGGCGTTCGGCGCCCCCGAGGGAGTCGATACCGCACCGCGAACTCAAGCACGACTGCGCCGCAGGCGTCGCACCAGGG
The DNA here is from genome assembly GCA_050290545.1 of Polyangiaceae bacterium. GTDB lineage: Bacteria > Myxococcota_A > Polyangia > Polyangiales > Polyangiaceae > SZUA-265. The sequence continues at coordinate 54,253 of JBNKHV010000062.1, forward strand.
GCGATGTGTCGCGGTCGGAATCGTATGGCGGAGCCGTGGTAGCGTGGATCGAAAAACGCAGCGCCGCGGTTACGGCGTCGTACTGTTGGGGGCTCGGTCGTCCCCCGGCGGACTTGCTACTGGTGACGACCTGCGCCACCTCGTGCAACAGCTCCGTCACCTTCCGAAATGCCAGCAGCTCGGCCTGCCCCTGCGCCGCCGCCAAAGGGAAGTTCATGTCCCCGTAGGTCGCCGTGCCTTGGGCGATCTTCTCCCACACGTTCGACGCGGCTTGCAGCCTGGAGCGCAAGCGTTCCACGAATTGAACGGCGGGAGGCGTCGAGGAAGAAGGCGCCACGTTCATTTCGCGCGAGGTCTGGCCCAGCAAGTCGGGAAGCCTCGATGCGATCTCCTCGAACGTGACGACCGAGGCGTCCGGATGGGCCGACAGCTGGGTGACCAACTCAGAACGACGCTTCTCGACTAGGATGATCACCCGTAGCGAGCGCGCGCGCTCCCAGCTCTCCAACAGGGCCTGCAGCTTGGCGTCTTGCTCGGTCGATAGGGCCCAACCGAACATCACGGTGTCGATCTCGAAGCGACTCAGGACGCCCCCGACGCCAACCGGCGAGGCATGAGTGAAGACGACGTGCCCGAGGTCCCTCGCTATCTGTTCCGCAGCGCGCACCTCCGCCTGCGGTGAATCGAGGACGAGGATGTTGTGGCGAATGGCCATGCAGGTGACTCTGGGCGGTCTGACCGAGGGCTTGCGCCGTCGCTGCAGGTCGAATCAGGAATCCGACTGCCCGCAGTACGGCCCGTCTCGCTCGCCCGTTGAGGGGAAAGGACCAAAACACCCACACGCTCGTTAAATAAGCGAATTAGCCCCTTCGACGCAACCCGCAGGTGCTTCACGGGTCGCCCAGTTCGGGCCTCTTGCCCCATCCCGGGGCGGCTCGAGTGCCTCATTCCCAAGCGGCGAGTCCCGAAGGAACAGCCGGTACCGGCGATGACAATGCGCATCCTGCCGTTACGAGCGGGAGCAGGATCCTGTAAGAAGGCGGCACCATGAGAGTGTCGTTCAATTGGCTGAAAGAGCTGGTCCCTGGCCTCGACGTTCCGCCACAGAGCGTCGGGGAGCGACTCACGGGGGTGGGTCTCGAACTCGAAGAAGTGCTCGAGTTTGGCGAGGGGTTGGAGGATGTCCGGATCTGCGCCGTGACGAAAATCGAGCCGCACCCCAACCGCGACAAGCTGCGATTGGTGACAGTCGACCGGGGCGACACGACGCAACAGGTGGTGTGCGGCGCGGGCAACGTGCCGGAGCCGGGTGGCCTCGTGGTGCTGGCACCCTTGGGAGCCTACTTGCCTGCCGTCGGACTGACGCTCGAACCCAGGAAGCTCGGTGGCATCGTCAGTGAGGGAATGCTGTGCAGCGAAACCGAACTCGGACTGGGAACGGATTCGGAGGGCATCCTCACGTTCGAACCCGGTCGCTTTGCCCCCGGCACGCCGCTGCTGTCGGCCTTCCCATTCGCACGAGATACCATTTTCGAACTGGGCATCACCCCGAACCGCCCGGACGCTCTCGGGCACATCGGCGTGGCCCGTGACCTCGCTGCCGCCCTGGGCCTGAACTGGCAGCCCCCAGAGCTCTCAAAGGTCGAAGCCCGCTCCGACAAGCAGCTCGCTGACCTGGTCCGCGTCGACAACCGCGCTCCCGACCGCTGCCCGAGTTACGGCGCCGCCATCGTGGAGTCCGTCCGCGTCGCTCCATCGCCGGAGTGGCTCCGCTGGCGGCTCTTCGCCCTCGGCGTCCGTCCGATCTCCAACGTCGTCGACATCACCAACCTGCTTCTGCTCGAGTACGGAAACCCGATGCACGCCTTCGACTTGTCCAGAGTCGAAGGGAACCGAATTGTGATTCGTCAAGCGACGGAGGGTGAGGTGATGACCACACTCGACGGGGAGAGGCGCGAGCTGCTGACGAGTGACCTCGTGATCGCCGACGAGCGACACCCCTCGGCCCTGGCCGGGATCATGGGCGGCGCTGACAGCGAGATCAAGAACGACACGGAAACGGTCTTGCTCGAATGCGCCTACTTCGAGCCGACGGGGATCCGCCGCACGGCCCGGCGTTTGGGCATGCACAGCGATTCGTCTTATCGTTTCGAGCGTGGAGTCAACCACGCCGCACTCGGTCGAGTGTTGACCCGTGCGGCGCAGCTGTTGTGCGAGCTGGCTGGCGGAAAAGCCGTCGAAGGTCAGCTATTCGCCAACGGCACCTTGCCGGAGCAGCCTGAGGTCCGCTTGCGCAAGTCGCAGCTCCATCGGCTGCTGGGCATCGAGTTCGACTTCGCCGAAGCGCTCGAGATCCTGAAGCGCCTGGGGTTCGAGCTCATCTCGAGTTCCGATGACGCTGTTCGAGTGCGCGTCTGCCCCTGGCGACCCGACGTCTCGCTCGAGGCCGATCTGATCGAGGAGGTCGCGCGGATTCGAGGCCTGGACGAGATCCCCACGTTGCTGCCCCGCATCGCACCTCAAGCCCCGAACCCGGCAGGCAAGTTCGAGCGCCAGGTGCGGCAATACGCGAGTTCCGTAGGCCTTTCGGAGGCGGTCAGCTACAGCTTCGTCAGCCCTCAAGAGCTCGAAGCTCTGGGCGCCCCGAGACCGACCGTCCGCCTCCAGAATCCCTTGAGCCAGGAGCGCAGCGTGATGACGACGAGCCTGCTGCCTGGCTTGTTGGAGGCCATCAAACGGGCACGACGTCGCGGCGAGAACGACGTGCGGCTATTTTCCGTTGCTTCACGTTTTTTGGCTCCGGTGACGGCGCTCGACGAGGGCGCCAACCAAGCAGCGCGTCCCCGAACCCCAGAAGACGTTCACCGGCTACCAGAAGAGCGCCTGAGCTTTGCGGCCGTCTTGTCCGGCAGTCGTCCCAGCTACCTGCAGAAGCCCGAGCCCATGGACGTCTTCGATGCCAAGGGCTTGGCCGTTCAGCTGGTGAAGCACTTCTGCGGTGATGGCGCTGAAGTGCGGTGGGCGGGCAATGAGTCCACGCTGAAGCACCTCCACCCCAGGGGGGCAGCGCAGGTGTGGCTGAAAGGTCAACTCGTCGGCAGCTTCGGGTCGTTGCACCCAGACGTCTTGGACGAGCTTTCGCTTGGTGCAACGCTGCAGGTCATCGAGCTCGACCTCGTGGCCCTGGAAGCCCTCAGGCGAACGGCCCCGAAGTACCGCCCCATCCCCAAGCTGCCAGCCGTCAGCCGGGACATCGCGGTCGACGTCGGTCCGGAACTCAGCGCCGGAGCAGTTCAAGACGCCATCGCCACCAGCGCGGGCGAACTGTGTGAGTCGGTCACGTTGTTCGACCTCTTCGAAGGCAAGCACATGGCTGAGGGGCACCGCTCACTGGCGTTTCGCCTGATCTATCGAGATCCGAAAGCCACGACCGCTCCCGACGACGCAAAAACCCTGACCGACAAGCAAGTCGACAAGCAGCACGCCAAGGTGATCCAAGCTGTGGAACGACTCGGGGCAACACCACGGGCATGAACTTCAGCGGCCAGCGAGCGCGAGCCACCACCCTGCTCTTCGCAACGTCGATGGTGTCCGCGCCCTCAGCAAGCGCGACGCCCGTCGACTCGGAGCTCACCCATGCCACTTCCGTCGCGGTCGGCGCGGGCGGGGTCGTGCGTCAATGGGGCAGCGCTGACTCGCGGGTGGAGTATGGCCCCAGTCTCGGTTGGAGAGTGCACGCGACCGTCGTGCTCGTGCCTTGGCTGGGCCTGCACACGGCAGGAGGCATGGACTACCTCAAAGGAGAAGTCCGAGACGGCGCCTTGAGGCAACCAGGAGTTGCGGAAGAAGATCCCAGCATCGCCGGCCCTCGCATCTCCGTCGAGCTACAGCCCAGCCACGTGGTCGCACCACGTCTCACGCTGTTCGGACGCCTTGGGGCAGCGTGGTTCCGCCCCGCCGTCGAGGCGTTCGAACTCGATGAACCGTCACCTCTCATCGTCTCGAGCCGCAGTGGTGTGGTGGTGGAGTTTCCGCTCGGTGTCGGAGCCAGATACGACTTGCTCGAAGGCCGACTCGGCCTGACCGCCGATGCCAGTTTCAGCTTCGCGGGAGGCCAAAGCGGCGATCTCTTCGATTCAGGGGCTGGCACTAGCCAGAGCGTGCGCCAAGATACTGGGGAGCTCGCCCGCGTTGGACCATTTCCCAAGTTCACGAGCGCTTTGGGCGCAGGGGTGAGCCTCGAGCTGTCGTTCTGAACCCGGAGCACCCGTGACCGAAAACCCCCTCCTCGATCTCCAGTTCCACGTTCCGTTTGACCGTATCGAACCATCGAACGTCCCTCCCGCCATCCACCAGCTCTTGCAGGAAGCTGACGAAAATCTGCGCGCGATCGAGAACTGCCAGGCCCCTCGAACCTACCAGAACACCTTGCACGCTCTCGACCACGCCACGGAAAAGCTCGAAGTCGCGATGACTGCCGTGGGGCATCTCGAATCCGTCGCCAACACGCCGGAGCTGCGCGTCGCGTACAACTCGGTGCGGCCGGAAGTGAGCGCCTTCTACGCAGGGATCCCTCTGCGGGCCGGCCTTTACCGCGCGCTCGAGGACTATGCGGCAACCGAGGATGCCAAGGCACTGACCGGCGCACGCAAGCGCTTCTTGAAGAAGACGCTCGACGACTTCAAACGGCACGGTGCGGAACTGAACGAGACAGACAAGGCGCGCCTGGAGGCAATCAGTCGTGAACTAGCCGAGCTGACCTCGACGTTCAGCCAGAACGTGCTCGATGATACCGCCGCCTTCGAGCTGATCATCCGCGACGTGGAACGTCTGGCAGGTTTGCCCGAGTCCGCCATCGAGGCCGCTCACCACGACGCGGAATCCAAAGGCAAAGAAGGCTACCGCTTCACGCTTCAAGCACCGAGCCTGATCCCAGTCCTCACTTACCTCGATGACCGCGCAATCCGCGAGAAGGTCTGGCGCGCGTACAACACAAGAGCGTCCAAAGGCGAGCGCAACAACGAACCACTCATCGAACGCATCCTGGAGCTTCGTGGTGAGCAAGCCCGGCTACTCGGCTACCCAGAATTCGCCGCGCTCGTGCTCGAAGATCGCATGGCGCGCCAAACGAAGACGGCTCGCGAGTTCGTGCATGACCTCACCGAGCGCACCGAGCCCTACTTCCAACGGGAAACGGAGGAGCTGGCGCGCTTCCGCACCGAGTCGACGGGCGACACGTCGCCGATGCAACCTTGGGACGTCGGCTACTACTCCGAAAAGCTGAGGAGAGCACTCTACGACTTCGACGAGGAGGCGTTGCGCCCATACTTCTCCGTGCGGAAAGTGATCGATGGCCTGTTCGAGACGGCGCGACGCTTGTACGGGGTATCGATCGTCGAAAATCCGGAGCTGCCCACGTGGCACGAGAGCGCTCGCGCGTACGACATCATCGACGAGAACGGTGAGCACTTGGCCAGTTTCTACGCGGATCTCTTCCCGAGAGAAGAGAAGCGCGGTGGCGCTTGGGCGAACTCCTTCATCACCGGCACCCTCGAGGGGGGCAAGCTCTCGCCCCACCTGGGGCTCATCTGCGCCAACGTCACGCCCCCGGTGAAAGACAAGCCGGCGCTCTTGACCCACAACGAAGTCACGACGCTCTTTCACGAGTTCGGCCACTTGCTCCACCACTGCCTGAGTCGCGTGGAAGTGCGCGCACTGGCCGGAACCAACGTCGCGTGGGACTTCGTGGAGCTCCCATCGCAAATCATGGAGAACTGGTGCTGGGAGCGCAGCGCGCTGAACACCTTCGCCCATCACTACGAAACGAACGAACCCATACCCGATGAGCTCTTCGACAAGATGCTGCGCGCCAGAACGTATCGCGCTGCCAGCGGTCAGATGCGACAGCTCGGATTTGCAGCCGTCGACTTGGCGTTGCACGTCGACTACGACGGCCAAGAGAACGTCCTCGAGTACGGGCGCAAGGTCATGCAGCGCTACGCACCGACCCCGTATCCCGACGACTACGCGATGTTGGCCAGTTTCTCCCACCTGTTCTCCAGCGCCGTTGGCTACGCCGCGGGCTACTACTCGTACAAGTGGGCCGAGGTGTTGGACGCCGATGCGTTCACCCGCTTCCAGGAAAAGGGCGTATTCAGCTCCGAAGTCGGCAACGAGTTCCGTCGCAAGCTGCTGGAGCGTGGCGACAGTGACGACCCGATGGCGCTCTATCAGGCCTTCATGGGCAGGGAGCCGTCATTGAACGCACTGATGGAGCGTTCGGGGCTCTCGTCTTCAGGGGCTGCAATAGTGAACCCTTAGCGAGGGGTGCGGGGAGGATGGGTGCGGGGAGGCAGCACCTCCCGCTCCCCGTCAGCCGACTCCGCTCCAGGATCGAGCGATGATGCGTCGCATCAGACTGGGATCACCATCTCGATCCCCAGTCGAGCGCTGATGCGCCGCATCAGGCCGTGCTTCCATCGCGCTCAGCCGCCATCCAGGAGTTGTCGAATGCGACTGACCAGCTCCGCCGGGCGGAAGGGCTTTTCGACCACCGCGGCGTTGGTCAGTTCACCCACGTCTTCGGACACGCTCTCGCCCGAGTAGCCCGACATGAACATGACCTTCAAGTCGGGTGCAGTACTGCGAGCCTTCATCGCCAGCTCTGGTCCACTCATCTGCGGCATCACTACGTCGGTGAGGAGCAGATCGACCTTGCCCCCGTGCTCCTGGAGCAACCTCAGGCCTTCCTCTGGATCGGCAGCCGCCAGTACCTCGAAGCCAGAGCGAGTCAAAGAGCGCTCGACGACTTTCAGTACCGGCGCCTGATCCTCGACGACCAGTACCGTTGCAGCTCGACCTTCGTTTGATGACGACACGGGTTGGGGCTCCTCACGAGGCGCGCCTTCGTAGCGCGGCAAGAAGATGGAGAAGGTGGTGCCCTCTCCAACGGTGGAGGAGCACTCGATGCGCCCCCCACATTGCTCGATGATTCCATAACACGTTGCGAGCCCAAGCCCAGTACCGCTCTCCTTGGTTGTGAAAAAAGGCTCGAAAACACGGTCGAGAACTTCAGGCGACATGCCCTCACCCTCGTCCCGAACCTGGACGCGCAGCCAGTCTCCTGCTCCGCAGGCAGCTGGGACGCGGCGGTCTCCAGTGGGTAGCTGGCAGACGGAAATTTCCAAACGCCCTCCTTTCGGCATGGCGTCTCGCGCGTTTGCCGCGAGGTTGACGACGACCTGCTGCATCTGCGTTGGGTCCAGTCGAGCGTGCCAGGGCTGAGCCCCGGTTTGCACACTCAACTCGACGTCCTCGTTAAGTAAGTGTCGCAGCAACTCCCGTGTATCAAGAAGGAGCGCATCGAGGTCGCATGGTTCCAGGGCCAACACCTGCCTGCGGGCGAACGCCAGCAGTTGTTTCGTCAGCTGCGCGGCATGGCTTGCGGCCAAATCGATGGTGCCGAAGACGCCTTCGATGTCGCCGTTCCCCTGTGCGAGCGCTCTGCCCTCGGCGACGGCGCCCAGCATTGCGGTCAGCAAGTTGTTGAAGTCGTGGGCAATTCCGCCCGCAAGCCTGCCGATACTCTCCATGCGCTGACTCTGCAAAGCGCGACGCTGCAGCCGTCGTTCCTCCGTCACGTCCGTGACGGCGCCACACATCCGGACAGGCTGGCCGTCGCGGTCTCTCACGACTTCTCCCATACCGCGTACCCAGCGCGGCTCTGGCTGGCTGCCGGCGACTCGGTGCTCGATGTTGAAGGCACCATCGTTTTCCCCTCGCAGCGCTGCTTGGACGGTGCGCTGCACGTTGTCGCGATCCCTCTCGTCGATGCCCTCCAGGTAGGCCTGGAAAGTGACGCGTGCGCCGCGAGGCAATTCGAATAGGTCGTAGACCTCCTCCGTCCAATGAAGCTCGTCCGAGGCCAAGTCCCACTCCCAGATCCCAACCTTGGCAGCCCGCAATGCGACCCGCAGACGCTGCTGGCTGCGCTCCAGATCGCTCTGTGCGGCGCGATGCTGGGTGATGTCGGTGAACGACGCCACCACCGCCCGACGCCCACCGGAGAGGTCCATCGGCTCGCTGTTGATTGATATCCACGTCAGCTCTCCGCTCGGCTTGTGAACTCCCATCACCGCGCCACGCACCGCCTTACCCGTGCGCAGACTCACCATCGACGGATGCTCCGAGCCTGGATACGCGCTGCCATCCTCTCGCACGGCACGCCAACGAGGATCGAGCGAAGAGCGCCCCATCATCTGGTCTTGCGTCAGTCCCAGGATGCGTTCAGCCGCGGCATTGCACGCGAGGATGCTGCCGTGCTGATCTTGCAGAACGATGCCTTCCGCCATCGCTTCGACCACGGAACGATAGTGCGACTGGCTATCGGCGAGTTCTCGTTCCGCTCTTTCTGCGAGCTCGAGTCGCTCGCGCAGTCGGCGGTTGTCTTCGACGAGCTGCTGCGTCGCGACGACATCGCCGTCGATTGAGCCATGATTGCGCGAGGTCGTCGTCACCTACCCTCCCTTGAACCGATAGCATCATCCGTGCTCGTCAGCCCGGCAAGAGGGGAAGTGTACTTTGTCCCGAAGTCCTACGCGGTGACGAGCGGCAAGTGACGCCGACCCTGCGTCGGCATCGAGGCCACTCGAGCTTCAGGCGCGGACGCATATTGTGCGGGAATGTCTGAAGGTTTTGCTGCGGGTGCGGTCGCGTTCAGGTCGAAGCCCAGCACGCCCCGACGTTCAGCCAAGTCCTGAATGTACGCCTGCAGCCTGCCTCTAAATCCGCGTTCTCGAAGGTAGATCCGGATCTTGGCTTCGACACTCGCGTAGGGTAGCGCTCGACCTGCGCTGCGGTCGTCGAGACGCACCAGATGAAAACCGTGCTGCGTCTCGACCGGGGACGAACACAGTTCGCCGGGCCTCAGCTCCTGCAACACGCGCTCGAATTCCGGCAGGCTCTCCCCAGGGGAAAGCTGACCGAGCCGCCCACCCGAACCCGCGCTGGGGCAAGCTGAGACTTCCCTGGCCGTACGTTCGAATCGGCCCGGATCCGCCCGCAAGACTTCCAGTAGTTGCCGAGCCCGAGTGCGCGTGACGTGACGTTCCTCAGGATCGCGCGAGCAGCCCAGCAAGATGTGAGATGCCTCGTACAGCTCTTCCCCCACGAAGCGCCCTCGATTGGCTGCATAGAAAGCCAAACACTCGTCCTCGGTAACCTCGGGCACCTCAATCGCCTGCTGCAGTACGCCATCCAACGCGTCTTGAACCTGGCGCTCATCCGAATCTTCCGTCAGCCGGGCAACTCCTCGCTCCTCTGCCTCCAGCAGCAGCAGTCGCCGAATGACGAGGGCACGGGTCGCCTCGTGACAGGCCGCGGCCCAACTGCCGGCGGGATGGTACTGCGCTTCGCGGAATATCTGTTCTTGGGGAATGGCACTCCCTGCAACCGAAACCTCCATCTTCAACCTCCTTGCCGCGCCCGGACGATTTGTGTGTGGCGCCGCACCAAGTACCCCAGTGGCGCGCTGCAGACGTGAACCAAACGCGTGAACGGAAACACCAGAAATACGGTGAGCCCACAGAGAATGTGGAACTTGAACGTCCACGGAACTCCAGCCAGGTGTGCCACCGAGTGTGAGCCGAGCGTGACGATGCTCTGCGCCCAGCCACTCAAGGCATGCAGGTACTCGCCGCTGTCTCGGGTCTCGTAAGAAAACGGTAGCGTCGCCAATCCCACCACCAGTGTGACCCACAACAAGAGTGCGATTGCGACGTCTGCAGCGTTGCCCGTACTGCGAATGCGCGGGTCGGAGACGCGTCTTACCAACAACATCGAAAGGCCGACGAGAGTGGCGGTGCCGGTCAGACTCCCCATCACCAACTCCATGCCTTGGTGCATCGCATCGGTCACACCCAACAAGTGGTAGACCTGAGCCGGAACCAGCAGTCCGGCGACGTGTCCTCCCAACAACCCCAACACGCCCAAGTGAAACAGATTGCTAGCCAGGTTGAAGCCGCGCTTCGTGCGCAGCATCTGGCTCGAACTCGCCTGCCAAGTGTACTGCTCACGTTCGAAACGATAGGCGAGCCCCAGCACGAACACGGTCATGCAAACGTAAGGGTAGTAGCCAAATAGGATTTGATCGACGGTACTCATGTCAGTTGGTCCTTTGCACTTGGGCCCCGAGCGATACGTCCCAAAGGAACGAAGCCTGCAACACTGTCGTGGGCAGCCCCGGGCGAAAAGCTCACCGGTTGTTCCTCCCACTCTGCGTCCAGCGCCTTCAGGTCCGCGCTACCCATGGCGCCCAGCCAAGGGCCATCGGGAGCCGTTCGTTCACCTGGCACAACTTGCTCCCCGAGCGATTCAGGCTTCCCGTGAAGCTCCCACGCGTTGCCCGCGCACTCTTGCTCAATCAACGACAGAACCACCGCGTAGGGGCTGTGCTTTTCGCGCAAGCGAGCTGAAAGCTGGACGATCACCTCCCGTGCCTCCGCCAGCAATTCCCCTCGACGAGCCGCGTCGACCAGAGCCAAGAACTCCAAGAAAGCGGGCAAGTAGTCGGGCAATTCCCGAGTCGCCAAGGACCAGCCTTCGGCTGCATACACGTCGACGAGACGCGCCATCGCCGCGCCACGCTCTCGGGCGTCGCCATGAGAATGCTCCATCAGGTGGAGCGAGAGCGAGCGAGTGCGGTCGAATAGACTGACATAGTACTCTTGTAGCTCCTCGACGCTGTGCGTTTGCAAGAAGCGCTCGAGCTCTCGCAACTCACCCGCGCATCGTCCCGCGGTGCGGCGAAGCGGCTCCAGGACGGCTTCCAGCTCCGGGAGCCACTCAGGCTCCGGATACGAAAGCAGAAGGGCCAGAGCACGGAATCTGTACGTCGCGCCGTCCATCACTCACCCACTGAGCGAAAAGAGACCGTTGCTCGGCCGTGGCCCATCACTGCAACCATTGCCGAAGCTGATGCCGCACGCCCCCTGCAGCCCGGCGACGTCTTCTGCGAGCTCCCGATGCGAGGTCGGGATGACGTAGCGGTCTTCGATGTTCGCGATCGCGAGGTAGCGGTACATCTCTTCCACTTCCTCGACGGTCAGATCCGCCTCGGCGAGCACGGCTTCGTTGAGACGCCCCTCGACGTTGCGATCCCTCATGAAGACGCGCATCGCGAACATGCGCTTCAGCGCCAAGGTGACCGGTTCTTCGTCGCCCGCCGTCAGCATGTTTGCGAGGTACTTGACGGGGATCTGCAGGCGGTTCAAGTCCGGGATTTGCCCGGAGAAGGCAACGCCGTACTTCTCGGCAGCGTTTTGGATCGGGCTGAGCGGCGGCACGTACCAGACCATGGGCAACGTGCGGAACTCGGGGTGCAGAGGGAAAGCGAGCTTCCACTGCTTGACGAGCTTGTACACCGGGGAGTTCTGAGCCGCCTCGAGCCACTTGCCATGCACGCCGTCCGCGCGCGCTTGCTCGATGACTGCCGGATCGTTCGGATCGAGGATCAAGTCCAACTGGCCGCCGTAGAGCGCCTTCTCTTCCTCGGCGGAGGCTGCCTCCTTGATCTTGTCCGCGTCGTAGAGCAACACGCCCAAGTAGCGAATGCGCCCGACGCAAGTCTCAGAACAGATCGTCGGCTTGCCGGTCTCCAGCCGGGGATAACACAGGATACACTTCTCGGATTTGCCGGTCTTCCAATTGTAGTAGATCTTCTTGTACGGACAGCCGCTGATGCACATACGCCAACCGCGGCACTTGTCCTGGTCGATCAGTACGACGCCATCTTCCTCGCGCTTGTAGATCGAACCCGAAGGGCAAGCAGCCACGCACGTCGGGTTGAGACAATGCTCGCACAAGCGCGGCAAGTACATCATGAAGCTCTTTTCGAACTCGCCGTACACTTCCTTCTCGATGTCCTGAAAGTTCACGTCCTGGGAGCGCTTTGCGAACTCACCGCCCAGGTCGTCCTCCCAGTTGGGCCCCCATTCGATGCCGTCCATGCGTTTCTTCGTCAGGAGCGACACCGGCGCTGCTTGCGGCACGACTTCGGAGTCACCGGCGCGTTGCAGATGCCCATAGTCGTAGGTGAACGGTTCGTAGTAGTCGTCGATGTCAGGCATCTCCGGATTGGCAAAGAGCTTGCTCAAGACTCGGAAGCGGCCACCGATGCGCGGCGAGATCTGCCCCTTACCGTCTCGCAACCAGCCTCCGCGCCAACGCCGCTGATTCTCCCAATCCTTGGGATAGCCGATACCCGGCTTGGTTTCGACGTTGTTGAACCACGTGTACTCGACCCCCTCACGGTTCGTCCAAACGTTCTTGCACGTCACCGAACACGTGTGGCAGCCGATGCATTTGTCCAGGTTCAGGACCATCATGATTTGGGCACGAACCTTCATGGCGTCACCTCCGAAGCAACGGCACGTGCCGCATCCAGCGTACGAGCCTCACTTCCATCCATCCAATCCAAACGGCGCACTTTGCGAATCACGACGAAGTCGTCACGATTGGCGCCCACCGTCCCGTAGTAGTTGAAGCCGTAGCTCTGGTGGGCGTAGCCACCGATCATGTGCGTGGGCTTGACGACGATGCGCGATATCGAGTTGTGAATCCCCCGCGTGCGGGTGGACTCCGTCGCTGGAGAGTTCACGGTCTTGTCCTGCGAATGGTACATGAAGGCACAACCTGGCTTGATGCGTTGACTGACGACAGCCCGAGCCACGAGGGCACCGTTGGCGTTGTAGGCTTCGATCCAATCGTTATCCTCGATGCCCAAGCGACGGGCATCGTCTTCACTGATCCACACGTTCGGACCGCCACGTGAGAGCGTCAGCATCATCTGCGTGTCCGTGAACGACGAGTGGATGCCCCACTTCTGGTGGGGCGTGAGGAAGTTGAGCACGAGCTGCGGGTTACCGTTGGCTTTGCTCTGCAACAGACCGCCGATCGACTTGGTATCGATGGGTGGCTTGTAGGTCGGGAACTGCTCGCCATAGGCGCGCATCCACTCGTGATCTTGGAACAGCTGCTGACGGCCAGTGAGGGTACGCCACGGCACGTTCTCGTGCACGTTGACGTAGCTGCCCGTGTAGCTCACCTCTTCGCTTTCGAGACCGCTCCAAGTGGGCGATGAGATGACCTTTCGTGGCTGCGCCACGACGTCCTCGAAACGGATACGATCTGCGCGTCGGCCTTCGGCGAGATGACGGTGCTTGCGCCCAGTCTTCCGTTCCAGTGCTTCCCACGCCTTGACGGCAACTTTGCCGTTCGTCTCTGGAGACAACGTCAGGATCGTTTCGCATGCCTGAAGTGGAGTCTCGATCCGAGCGCTCGCGCCGTCTTCGGTGTTGGCTGCCGGACCATTGGTGCGGATCAACTCGGCGATCTCCTCAGCACCGTCCCAGGCCAGGCCCTTGGTGGCATTGCCGTGCTTTTCCAGCAGCGGGCCCAGGCTGGTGAAGCGCTGATACGTCTTCGGATAGTCGCGCACGACGGATACCACCTTCGGCATGGTGCGACCGGGAACGGGCACCTTGCCCTCCCGCTTCCAATCGCTGACACCGAGGGCTTGGCCCATCTCGGCATCGCTGTCGTGCATCAGTGGCTGCAGCACGACGTCGTGCTCGACCCCGAGATGGCCTGGGCAGAGCTTGGAGAAGCTCTCGGCGAGGCCCTTGAAGATGTCCCAATCACTCTTGCACTCCCAGAGCGGGTCGACGGCGCCCGTCAGTGGGTGAATGAACGGATGCATGTCCGTCGTGCTCAAGTCGTCTTTTTCGTACCAAGTCGCCGTGGGCAGCACGATGTCCGAGTACATGCACGTGCTCGACATGCGAAAGTCGATGGTCACGAGCAAGTCCAGCTTGCCCTCGGGTGCCTGGTCGCGGAACTCGACCTCCTCCGGCAGCTGTTCACCGCGCACCTTGAGATCTTCACCCAGGACCCCGTGTTTGGCGCCTACCAGGTGCTTGAGGAAGTACTCGTGCCCCTTCGAGCTCGAGCCCAACAGATTGGAGCGCCAAACGAAGAGATTGCGGGGGAAGTTCCGGGGTTCGTCCGGGTCTTCACACGAGAGCTCGAGCGCACCAGTCGACAACCGTTCGGCGACGACCTTCGCCACGGCATCACTCTTGCCGGCCTGCTCGAGCTCGCGCCCGAGTTGAAGCGGGTTCGTCTGCAACTGCGGTGACGAGGGCAACCAACCCATGCGCTCCGAACGCACGTTGCAATCGATGAGCGTCGGCGGCTGTTCGCTGCTATCCGCCAGCGGCGAGAGCAACTCTTCCGTCGTGACCTTCTCGTAGCGCCACTGGTCGGTGTGCGCATACCAGAACGAGGTCCCATTCATCTGGCGCGGTGGACGATACCAGTCCAGCGCGAACGCCAGCGTGGCCCAACCGGGCTGCGGCCGCAGCTTCTCTTGACCCACGTAGTGGGCCCAGCCGCCCCCCGATTGGCCCACGGTGCCGCACAAGACGAGCATGTTGATGACCGCGCGATAGGTCATGTCGTTGTGGAACCACTGATTGACGCCGGTGCCGATGATGACCATCGACTTGCCGCGGGTCTTCGCAGCCGTGTCGGCGAACTCGCGTGCGACGGCGATGGCCTTCTTGCGGTCCACACCAGTGATACGCTCTTGCCATGCGGGCGTGTGCGGTACGTCGGCGTCGTAGTCCGCCGCAGCGACGCCCCCCAAGCCCCGATCGACGGAGTAGTGCGCGAGCATCAAGTCGAAGACCGTCGTCACCAGCACTTCGCCGTCCGCCGTCTGAAGCTTCTTGGCGGGAACACGCCTCTCCTGCACTTCGTCGTGGGAAGTCGCCTCGAAGAACTCGTGGTGTCGCCCGCCGAAGTACGGGAAGCTGACTTCGACGACCTCGCCGCCACCGATGTCTTTCAGACTCAAGCCCAGTGACAGCGCTTGCCCCGAGCGTGCGTCAACCGGATCGAGATTCCACTTGCCAGCACGCTTTTCGTCCCAACGAAATCCGATGCCCCCGCCAGGCACCACCGGGTCGCCGGCATCGTTCACTGCGACGGGCTTCCACTCCGCATTCTCTTCTTGGCCGAGCTGGTCGGGGAAGTCGCTGCAGCGCACGAAGCGCGTCGGGACGAGGCGTCCGTTCTTCTCTTCCAACCTCACCAAGTACGGCAAGTCGGTGTATTGCTTAGCGTAGTCCGTGAAGTACGGCGTCTCCCGCTCGACGTAGAACTCCTTGAGGATGACGTGTCCCATGGCCATCGCCAGCGCCGCGTCCGTGCCCTGTTTCGGATCGAGCCAAAGATCGGCGAACTTGGACGCCTCGCTGTAGTCGGGAGTGATGACCACCGTCTTCGTGCCGCGGTAGCGCACCTCGGTCAGGTAGTGCGCGTCGGGGGTTCGTGTCTGCGGCACGTTGGAGCCCCACACCATCAGGAACGAAGAGTTGAACCAATCCGCGCTCTCCGGCACGTCGGTCTGTTCCCCCCACGTCTGCGGGGATGCCGGAGGCAAGTCGGCGTACCAATCGTAGAAACTCAGGCACGTTCCTCCGAGCAACGACAAATAGCGTGTGCCAGCAGAGTACGAGATCATGCTCATCGCTGGGATGGGCGAAAAACCCACCACCCGATCGGGTCCGTACTCTTTGATCGTAGCGATGTTGGCCGCGGTGATGAGCTCGTTCAGCTCAGCCCAGGTGCCACGCACGAAACCACCTTTGCCGCGAGCAGACTTGTAGCGCTTCGTCAGCTCCGGGTCGTCGACGATGCTCTGCCAAGCAACGACCGGATCCGCATGCTTCCGCCGCACCTCCCGCCACAACTCGATCAGCTGACGACGCACCAGGGGATACTTGATGCGATTCGCGCTGTAGAGATACCAGGACGCACTGGCCCCTCGCGCGCAGCCTCGGGGCTCGTGGTCGGGCAGATCGGCACGCGTCCGCGGATAATCGAGGACTTGTGTTTCCCAGGTGACGAAACCGCCCTTGACGTACACCTGCCAGCCGCAAGATCCGGTGCAGTTGACGCCGTGGGTCGAGCGCACGACTTTGTCGTATTGCCAGCGCTTGCGATAGCCGTCCTCCCACGAACGGTCTTCGTGCGTCACTGCGCCGTAGCCGTTCGAAAAGGAGCCATTGCCGTTCTTCTTGAAGAAGAGCAATCGATCGAGGATTTGACTCATGGACAGTTCCTTGGGCCTTGTCACCGAGGTCAGGCGATCACCCACCGCGGCTCATCAGGTAATCCCCATTGTGGAAGCCATTTCTTTCACTCAGGTTTCGTGTCTCCGCTCCGGGCATGTCTCGCGCGAGAATTGCCGGTCTGAGACAGGTGCGTCCGTTCGAAACGAGAACACTGAGAAATGGCGAGGAAACAAAGGCGACTCGTAGCCGCCGTCACCAGACTCTCTCGTTTCTTGAACGTTACGGATTGACCCAATCGATGAGCGCGCAGGTTGCACCCAGGGTTCGGCGATTCACTCGTGAAACAAATCTGGCCGAGTGGTAGCTCGACGCTGCTTTTCGTCGGTTTTCGACCTTTCGGGCAGCAAGACGACCTCCACGTCCGAACTCGGCGCTCCGTTGCGCGGGTGGGCCAGCTGAGACGGGTTCTGGGTTTCTAGGGCTGTCCGTCGCGTGCCCCCAGCAGTCGGGCCTCGACCGAGAGCACGCTCGATCACGGGCCGAAACGCAGCTGGCACCCTCACCCGCCGAGTCACGACGACTCCTCATTCAACCTACTGAATGTCCGAGCGAACGGCGATTGGGCGCCGTCCACTCGTGACGGCAGCGCCGTGCGACCACAGGTGAACTGAATTCCGCTGGCTCCGACCGAAGACGTCGCGGGGAAGCCGCAACTCGGTCTCCACGTACATCAGGGTGCTCCGTGCGACTTGCACCAAGAAGGTCGGGGCGGTCGGGTCCGCCGTGGGGCGGGCGCGCACTTCTACCCAAGTACTTACTGCCACTTAGCCAAACGAGGACATGCGATGAACAAGACCTTTCACCCAAAGCTCTGGGCGAGTGCCTGCGCGCTACTGCTCGGCTCCACCGCCTGTACGATCACCACGGGCTCGGACGAAGGGACGGACGATAGCGACGGCACCGAAGAAACCGAAGCCGAGCCAACCGACGCCGAGCCAACCGACGCAGAGACCGAGGACACGGGCGACGCCGGAACAGGGAGCGAGTCGGCGGAAACCGAAGCCGACGAACCGGAGCCAGAGAGTACCGACGCCACCGCGACGGACACGGATGCGCCCGCAGACGGAGGAACGGATGCCGAGCCGGAGCCGGAGCCAGCAACCGACGGCGACGGCGGGGTCGCTGAGCCCGAGCCCGAAGTGACGGATCCACCGGTAGAAGCGGAACCAGAGCCCACGGACCGCAGCGACGAGTACGCCGCAACAGCGCCCTCGTGGGATTGCGGCGACAGGGACCCCGGCGACGCCGAACCCATCGAGCTGAACATGACCGAAGACGGCACCTGGTCGGGAACCGTCTACATCGACGGCGAGTTTCGCCTGCGCGACGCCGAACTGACGATCGAGCCAGGCACTCGCGTCATCCTCGGCCCCAATGCGCGCATCATTTTTGGATATCTCGGTGCCGCGTCGACGGTACGCGCCAACGGCACGGAAGAGGCGCCGATCACTTTCTGCGGCGAGGCCGATGACGTTGGCTATTGGCGCGGCATCGTCGTGGACGACACCGTCGCGGGCGTGAGCAATCTGAGCAACGTGTTGATCGACGGCGCTGGCGCCGACGGCCCATCCGTCATCCTCGACGCGGACATCCTGCTCGACAACGTCGTGATCCAGCGGGGCGGTGATGTCGGACTGCGCGCGGTGGATTTCGACTCGGACAGCCAGAACCTATTCGTCACGGGCAACGAGGGCCTAGCGGTCGAACTGACGGCGATCGACGGCGTGATGAACTTCCCACGGGGCGGCAACCTGACGGGCAACGACGAAGACGTCGTGCACCTGAACTTCGCCAACGCGGACGCCGATGCCACGTTCCGCGACCTGCGAATCCCCTACCTCTTCGACGGCTCCGAGCTGCGCGTGCGTGAAGGCGCTACCATGATCGTGGACGCCGGCACGGAGTTTTCGATGGGCGCTGATGCCCGTATCATCATCGGCTACTTGGGTGGCGACGCCACGTTCCAAGCCAACGGCGCACCGGGCAATCCAGTCGTGTTCCGCGGCGAGGCTGACGACCAGGGCTTCTGGGGTGGCATCCTGCTCGCGGACACCGCGCGCACCGACTCGATTCTGCAGCACGTCGCCATCTTGGGTGCGGGGAGCAACGACGTCCCTGCTTTGGACGTCGACGCCGCCATCGCCATCGCCGACATCAACGTCGAAAACAGCGGTCGGGGTGTGCGCATCTCCGATAGTGGCGTGGACGAGGACAGCACGGCCTGGACCATCACCGGCACGGACAGCGAGCCGTTGGAAGTCGACGTCAACGCTTGGCCCGCGCTGCCGACAGACGTGCAGCTGACCGGCAACGAGGATGATCGAGTGCTCGTCACCGGCACCAACTTCACGACGGATGGGGTCATTCCGAACCTCGGTATCCCCTACCTCATCTCGAACGAAGTGCGTTTCCGTGATGGCGTGGAGAGCGAAATCGCTGCCGGCACGGAGTTCATCATGAGCGCGGACACTCGCTTCGACGTCGGCTATCTGGGCGCTGATGCGACGCTGATCGCCGCAGGTACGGAAGAGGCGCCCATTCGCTTCACTGGCCTCGACCCCGTCGCTGGATACTGGGATGCCATCATCTTCGAAAGCAACGCGAACAGCTCCAGTATGCTCAGCTTCGTGGAGGTCGGACACGCCGGCCAACGCGAGGCGGCAGTGATGCTACGACGCGCGGTTCCGATAACCAACTGCACGATCTTCGAATCGGAAAATGCAGGCATCGCCAAGGAGGCTGATGACGACACCGACTACACGGAGTCCAACACCTTCACGGATAACGGCGGCGACGACGTCGTCGACTTCTGACAGGATGCGCGGCCCGGCTCACGACCGGTGAGCAGGACCGAACGGGTGAGGCCCGAGGCCGTATGGCTTCGGGCCTTGCTCATTTCGCGGTGGCAATGGCGACTCCGGCGTTCAGCGTAGGTCGCCAATGTGCCAAGGGCCATGAGCTGTCGCCCTCTCGACAGATGCTCGCCGCGAGCCGTCGTCTTGTCCACAGCCGCCCGCTGCTGGCCGACTAAATGAGCGAGCGCGAATGCGAGTCGCTCACGTTTGGGGTGGGCCCCCCAGCGAAGCATCGCGCTCGCTCATTCCTAGCGCCGAAACAAGCCGCGCACGACGTCGGGGTGCAGCAGGGCCAACACCGTGACGATCTCCAGACGTCCGACCCACATCGCCGCGGTCAACAGCACTTTGCCCGCACCCGAGAACTCTTGGAAGCTCCCCATGGGACCAGCCGCACCGAAACCAGGCCCAATATTTCCGAGGCAAGCAAGCGCTGCCGAATAGCCCAGCACCAAATCGGACCCCATCAAGACCAGGGTGGTCCCCACGACGAAGTGCCCCAACATGAAGAGTGCGACCATCGTGAACACCGAGCGCATGATTTCACGACTGACCGGCTCCCCTTTGTAGCGGATCGCCAGGACGGCACGCGGATGAAGCGTCGTCCGCAGCTCGCGAAGCACGTGCTTGAACACGAGCAACAGACGCACGACTTTGGCGCCGCCCGCGGCCGATCCCGCACAGCCCCCTACCAGCATGGCCACGATCAACAGTGCCCGCGCCGGGTCGCTCCACAAGTTGTAGTCGATGCTGGCAAAGCCGGTGCTCGACATCAGGCTCGAGATTTGAAAAAGCGCGGTGCGAAACGTAGCAACCACCCCCGCGTCGTGCGGCAACACGACGGTCAGGGCGCAGGAGATCCCCAGCATCAAGCTGGAGTAGAGGATGAACTCCCCGTCCCTCAAGAAAGCGAGCCAAGAGCCGCTCACCACCTTGTACTGCAGCGTGTAGCTGGCCCCAGCGAGCAGCATGAACACACACAGCAGCCATTCCACGATTGCGTTTTCATATCCGGCGATCGAGGTCCCGCTCGGTGAAAATCCGCCGGCGGACATCGTCGTCAAGGAATGCAGCACGGCGTCGTAGATGCTCATGCTGCCGAACAGATGCAGCAGCGTCGCGAGCAGGAGCGTCAGCGCGGCATAGAGTATCCACAAGCGACGCGCGCCGCTCCGAATCTGCGGACTGACGGCTTCGCCCGGCGCCCCCGAGGCCTCCGCGAAGAAGAGCTGCCGCCCGGCAATGCCCAAGCGAGGCAAGACCAAGATGAACAGGGCAATCACCCCCAACCCTCCAAACCACTGGGTCAGCCCGCGCCACAAGAAGAAGGGACGGTCGTAGGCGCCGAAGTCCGTCAGGATGGTTGCCCCCGTCGTCGTGAAGCCGGACATCGACTCGAACAGCGCATCGTCCCACGATAGACCGTACAGCAAGTACGGGATCGCGCCGCAGCTGGCCACCAGCAGCCAAGTCAGCGACACCACGGCGAGCGCCTCGTCGCGACGAAAATCCACGGAGTGGGTGGTGCGAGTGGACAGCACCAAACCCGCAATCAGCGAAACCAAGCCGCCAATCCCAAAGCGGACGGCCGCTATCGTGTTCAGCTCCAACAGAGCGAACACGACCGGCGCCAAGAACGCCAAGCTGAACGGGCGCAGCACGTGGCCCACTACCGACAGGACGAGCGTCAACCGCATCTCAACGCTTTCGGTACGACTTGGGATTGAGGAAGAACTCGTGCGTCTCCTCTTCGTTGATGGCGCGGCAGAACACGAGCAGCTGATCGCCTCCGCGCACTTCGTCGCGACCACTCGGTACTACGGTACGGTTGGCGCGAGTGACCGAACCGACGACCGCGAATTGCGGCGGCTGCAAATCCGCCAAACGCGTCGCGGGAAAGTTCTCTGGCAGCTCGATCTCGATGATGCACGCCGCACCATGCTCCAGTTCGGCGCGGATCTCGGCGTGACTGGGGTCGATCGCCTGGGTGATGGATCGGACCGCGGCACCGCTGGAAGAGAGCGCCACATCCACCCCGACCTTTTCGAACATGCGTTCGTTCGCGGCGCGGTCAGCTCTCGTCACGATGCGAGAGACGCCGAGTTCTTTCGCCAACAGTGACACCAAGAGGTTCTTTTCATCGTTGTTCGTGACGCTGACCACGACCGAAGATTCCCCAACGCGCTCCTGGGAGAGCAGGTCGATGTCGGCCCCGTCACCATGCAGGACCATCGACGTCAGCTCGTTGGCGACGAATTCGCAGCGGTCCCTATTGGCCTCGATGAGCTTCAAGGACCAACCCGCGCTTTCCATCTCGCGAGCGATGGCCAATCCGACCGTGCCACAGCCGACGATGGTTGCGGTTTTCGACTCCGGGCGCTCCCCGCGGAGCAACTTGGCGGTCGAATCCACCGCTGCTCGTTCTCCCATGACCATCACTCTGTCGCCGGGTTCGATGCGGGTGCCGCCGTGCGGCACGATCATCTCCACACCGCGGCGAACCATGACCAGTAGCGCCCCCTGCGGCAGCCTCAACGACTTGAGAGGCTCCCGCGTGATGGCCGCACCCTCGGCGGCGGCGAATGTGAGCAACACGATGCGTCCATCGGCGAACTGGCGTGCGTCGAGTGCACCCGGAACGTGCATGACGCGGGTGATCTCCTGGGCCAGTTGCGCGCCTGGACGTACGACTTGATCGATCCCGAGGGACTGCGCCAAGTCTTCGTTGGCTTCGTCCAAGGTGAGAAAGCCCGGGCCTTGAAGCACGCAGATGGTTCGCGCGACACCCATGCGACGGGCGGCGAGGCAGGCGATGATGTTGCGCTCGTCACTGTCCGTGCAAGCGACGAGGAATTCAGCTTCGTCGATCTGGGCGTCCGCCAGGTCTTCGGTGGAGGTGGCGGATCCCGAGACACTGTGGATGTCCAAGTTGGCAAAGCCGACGGACGCGTCGGCTGCAGCTCTCAGGGAAACGACTTCGTGGTTGTGCATCAAGGCTTCGCAAATGCGCAAAGCCATGGGGGTTCCACCCGCAACTAGGACTCTCATGGCGAACGAGGCGGGAGGCTAGCCAAGCCCTCCCTCGAGGACCAGCTTCCCACCCCCACCGGCCAACCCGCGGCCGGCGGCGCGTATCGCCGGCTACCGCCAATCCATCGTGGCCGGAATCCGGAAGCTGACCGAGCCGCGCTCGCCCCGAACCGGTCCGGTTCGGTCCGAATATAAGTGGCTCACTGGCTAGCCCTTCGGTGATCAGTGATTCCAGGCCGAACCATTGCTAAGTGACTTCACCCCGACCGCCCCAAAAGCTGATATTTCCACACATCCACCCAGACGAACCGGGCACCATGAAACGACTCGCCTCACTTTGCTTAGTTACCCTCTCGACATGCATTCTCGGCTCACTGGCCGCCGCCTGCGATAGCAGCCCTCAAGTGCTCGCCGACGACGAGTCTGGAAGCGACGACGGTACCGACGACGACTCCACCGACGGCTCGGACGAAACGGACGACGCCGGTGGGGGCACAGAAGGCCCCGACGTCGTGGGGACGGACGAGGTGATCGAGCACGACGAAACCGACGACGAGTGCGAGCCGCTGGATTGCGATGATCTCGACGCTGACTGCGGGCCGATCGCCGACGGCTGCGGTGGCATCGTCGAGTGCGGCGACTGCGATGACGGCGCGGGGTGTGGGATCCTCGAACCGAACACCTGTACGCCTTTCGCCGATCTCTGTGTCCCCCAGGAGGAGGAGGAGGCCTGCGAGGACAAGGAGTGCGGCCTGGTCGGAGATGGTTGTGGCGGTTCCTACGACTGTGGCCAGTGCGGGGACGGCGAAGCCTGCGGCGTGGCGAAGCGCTTTCAGTGTGACGAGGCCATCACCTGGTTGGGGGACGCGTCGAGCCCCGGGTGCCGCCCTCAAACGGCGGAAGCGGCATGCGCCGGCAAGGAGTGCGGCATCACCTTCGACGGATGCGGTACCGAAGAGAAGAATACGTTCGACTGTGCGGAAATCAGCGGCGGTTGTGACAGCGGTGAGTTCTGTGGACTAACGGCAGCATTCCAATGCGACGCGCCCCCGGAGCCCACCTGTGATGCCGCCGAAAGCTGCGCCGAGCTCGGCTGGGAGTGCGGCATGGCCGTGGACGACTGCGGCACCCTCTTCGACTGCGCGGCGGAAGGATTGACCTGCAACTTCACCGAGACCTGTGTCGGTGGCGTGGACGGCCCGACGGAGTGCGTCGCAGGTGGCCCCGACGGCGCGTCCGACTGCGAGTTGTGTGATTCCATCGTGGATTGCAGCGCTGACGCCCAAGACACGACGCTGACGGGGCGGGTGATCACGCCTGGCGCTTCGGCAGATGACACCGGCAATCAGGTCGGCGTACCCAACGCCTTCGTGTACATCCTGCGCACGAACGATCCGACGGAGTTGCCGGACATCGAATCGGGCATCCCCGAAGGCGGAACCAACTGCGATCGCTGCGACGAACAAGACTTGGGCCCCGTCCTGAGCAGCGACACCACGAACGCGCTGGGCGAATTCACCTTGGAGGGCAACATCCCGATCGGTGAGGAGTTCCTGCTGGTCGTCAAGATCGGTAAGTTCAGGCGCGCAGTCACGATGACCCTGGACGAGGATGCGGCGTGCGCGACTACCGCAGTCGACACGGCTGAAACGCGCTTGCCGCGCAGCAGCACCGACGGGATCGGCGCCAACCTGCCGAAAATCGCGATCTCCACGGGGCAAATCGACGCCATGGAGTGCGTCTTCTACAAGATGGGCATCGAGGAGGCCGAGTTTGCTGAGCCCGGAGCAGAGGGCGACGATCCAGCTCGGGTTCACATGTATCAAGCCAACGGCGCCGTGATGTCGACGGGCTCCACGGACCACACCGAGCTGCACTCGGACCTCGATCGCTTGTTCATCTACGACATGGTCGTCTTCGACTGTGAAGGCCCAGGGTACGGCAACTACAGCGAATCCGACGAGAACGTGCGCAACTACGTCAACAGCGGCGGTCGCATGTTCGCCAGCCACCTGAGCTACACCTGGGTCTACGACAACGGCACGGCGGATTACGCGGAAGAAACGGCAATCGACACTGGCCTGAGCCAGTCGGCGACCTTCACGACGGCACTGGGCACGCTCGAGAACGCAGGCACCGGCATCGTCTCAGTGGGGCGCCCCCGTGCCAATCCGTCCAAGATCCAAGCCTTCGCCGACTGGCTGGTGAACGAAGACGCGGCCACCTTTGCCGACGACCAGTACACCTTCGACGTGATCGATCCGCGCCAGCAAGCCTCGTCCGTCAACGAGTTCTCCGAAGAGTTCGTCTACCGCGAGTTCCAGGGAGACCCGTGGGTGCAGCAGTACGCGTTCAACACTCCCTACGGCGCTCCTGAAGAGGCGATTTGCGGGCGCGTGGCTTACAGTGCGTTCCACGTGTCCTCCGGGGGAGCCAACGACGCTTTCGCGGACGCCGTCTTCCCCAGCTACTGCGAGGGCGACCTGACGACCCAAGAGAAGGTGTTGCTCTACATGCTGTTCGATCTGGGCGCGTGTGTGACGACGGAGATCCCAGAGCCGCCAGATTGTGAACCCGTGGGTGATTGCACCGGCCGCTGTGGCACGATCCCGGACGGTTGCGGCGGAACGCTGGACTGCACCTGCCCCGAGGGCGAAATCTGCCTTCCTGGAGGAGTCTGTGGCGACACGACCTGCACCCCCACGACCTGCGAAGAGCAGGACGCCGAGTGTGGCCCCATCGCTGACGGCTGCGGCGGAAGCATCGACTGCGGCCCCTGCCCCGAGGGCCAGGTCTGTGGCCTGGAGGAACCAAACCAATGCGCAGACATCCCCGACTGCCCCCCGCTCGACTGCGAGGACCAAGACGCAGAATGCGGCGTCCTGGGTGACGGCTGCGGCGGAACCGTCGACTGCGGTCCCTGCCCGGCAGGTGAAGTCTGCGGTCTACTCGAGGCGTTCCAGTGCGACCCGCCCTCGTGTATCCCTCTGACCTGCGAAGAAGAAGACGCAGAATGTGGCGTGATCGGAGACGGCTGTGGCGAGCTCGTCGATTGCGGCGACTGCCCACCGGGCTTCATTTGTGGACTCGAAGAGGCGAACAAGTGCTCCCCCGAGCCCGACCCATCGCGCTGAAGTCGGAAGCGCCGTCCGGAGCGAACTCCGGGCGGCCGCACGATGGCGCGATCGCTGGCAGCACAGGCGAAGCGGACAGAGTGAAACACCTGTCTCGCGCTGCCTGAAATTCTTCACGCGCAGAACCCCCGAGTTTGCGTTTTCAGTGTCGACGCAGGCCTGTAGCTCCGAGCCGCGTTGGATGGGATCACGGAGCGTCCAAAATGCACCGACCGTCTGACGCATTGAGCACCACGCCACGCACCCCGCACTACACTGCCGCTCGATGAAATGCCTCCAAGACTTTTCGCTCCCGGTGTTCACCACATTTGCGCGGTCCTCATTGAGCTGCGCGATCGGGCTGAGCTTCGCGCTACTCGCGTGCGGCCGCGGTGACACGAAACGCGAGATCGTGGCCCCAGCTTCCGCGCAAACGCCCGCCGCCGGCATGGGGGAGTCGGCGGCAGCGCCGTCTTCCACACTCGCAACCGGCGCAGGCACGGTCGCGGAAGCCCCGGCAGAGGAAACCCCTTCCACGGACGGGACCGCAGAAGACAGCACCGCGCCGGCAGCGGAGGCGGACTCGACAGAGAGCGGCGACGTCGCGGGAACGGAAGGCACTACCGGCGACACAGCCTCGGACGGCGGCGTGGTCGACGAAGGCGCGCCCGCCAGTGACGACGAGGAGCTCGCCGGCGATGCCGGGACCGTGGAAGCGGCGCCCACCGAACCAGACGATGGCGCCCCGACGGATGACGGCACAGCGATGGACGGTGAGCCGCCGGCCGACGACGGGGCTCCTGCCAGCGCTGGGGACTGCGATACGGCCTGCGCCGCCGCCGGCGCGGTGTGCAGCGATGGGCGCTGCGTATTCGACTGCGCCGAGGAAGACTCTTGCCCGGACGAGATCCGCTGCCCAAGCGGCTTCAGCTGCAACGTCAATTGCGAAGGCGCCAACTCGTGCAAAGGCGCCGTCGTCTGCCCGGCGGAAGGGGCGGGAGATTGTAACGTCGTGTGCGGCCAGGACGCGTGCAAGGCAGGCATCGAGTGCGCCAGCGAGAGCTGCAACGTCAACTGCGCCAACGGCGGCTGCCGCAACGAAAACGGTGGTCAGGCGGTCTTCGGCGGCGCGACGAACTTCACCGTCGATTGTTGGGGGGATGGCTCTTGCAACGGCGGGATGACCTGCAACGCCACCAACTGCTCGTTGATGTGCAACGGTTCCGGTTCTTGCCAGGGGGGTGCGATCTCCATGTCCGCAGAGAACGCCACTCTGCAGTGCAACAACAGCGGCACCTGCGACAACGGCGTCAATTGCAGCGCCACCAACTGCAACATCGCTTGCAACGGCGCGGGCGCCTGTCCTCAGGGGGTCAACTGCAGCAACCCCGATCAGTGCCCCCAGTGAACTGACGCCAGATCGCCAGGAACCCGTGGCGCGCCACCTGCGCCTGCAGTGGCGGCATGAACCCGCAGCAATACTCGTTGCTCGCGGCGGTGACACACCATGTGCTGCGCGCGAACCCCGCGCGTTACCTTGGCACACTCACTTCTGCACACTGTCGCCCAGTGTGGCAGATCACCCCTGATGTACCCTGCCAAGCAACGCACAAACCTCACGATATTCGGCTCTTGCGTGAGCTCCGAAAAACGCAGTCCGCAGCACTAGTAGGACTTAAGGGCACAGGCCAGCGCGCCGTAGTGAAACCCTTCGACAAAAGTGAGCCACCTTCGTGATCGATCGGGACATACTCCTGGCACTTGTCGAACAGCTGGTTGCGCCCACACCCGTGACGGGGCGCGCTAGCACGAAAGGTCGACAGACCCTTCGTCAATTCTTTCGGAATAGGAGTCCTGGATGAGGCTAAGAGCAAACGGCATCCCGATAACCATCGCGACCCTCGGGTTGATGATCGGGTGCTCCGGTAGTTCGCTGGTCGGCGACAGCGAGAGCGGAGCGGGAGAGGCAGAAGGCGCAGAAGGAGAAGTAGGCGGGGAAGCAACACCCGATGACGGAGCCCAGGGCTCCGGTTCGGCAGAGGACATGGACGGCGAAGCCGCGTCCTCCAGTGGAACCCCGTCAGGCGATGGCTCGGAAGCAGGCGACGTCCCGGGCGCGCTGGGAGATGACGGCTGTCTGTCGAACCGCGAGTTTCTCGCCACACGCGCTTGGCCCGAGGTGTTGGGCAGTGTGTGCCTCTCGTGCCATGGCCCCGGCGGCGTCGCCGCCGACGCGAGCGCGGCGTTCCAGCTGCAGCCCGCCGCCTACCCCGGCTTTCTGGACGTGAACCTCGCACAAGTCGCGACCAACGCCATCATCGAGTCCGGCGACGTGAGCGTGCTGCTACTCAAGCCCTTGGGTGAGCTCGAACATGGCGGTGGCGCCGTGCTGGCGCAAGACAGCGCAGCCTACGAGGTGCTGCAAGAGTTGATCGAACGCATCGAAGCGGGCGAGCAATGCAGCGACACGACCGCCTCGATCGCCACCTTCTCCGACGTGGAGATGCTGGACGCCGAGCAAACCTTCCGCAAGGCCGCGCTCACCCTCGTCGGACGCCTTCCGTTCAACTCGGAGAAACGCGCGCTGCAAAACAACGGCGAAGACGCCTTGCTGCCGACGCTTCGAGGCCTGTACGAGGACGACGCGTTCTACGAGCGTCTGGTCGAGATGTTCAACGACCAATGGCTCACGGACCGATACCTGAACAACGGGCAGAATCTGCTTCGCGACGAAGACTTCCCGAATCTCGACACGTACTACGAGTCGCTGTCGGAGGAACAACAGGTCGAGGCGCGCCGCTCCGTTGCGCGCGAGCCGTTGGAACTGATGGCCTACATCGTTCGTAACGATCGACCGTTCACGGAGATCGTCACCGCGGACTACACGGTGCTCAATCCGTACACGGCAGTCGTCTACAACAACGAAGACATGAACTTCGACGAAGCCTACGACGCTCGTGGTTTCCAAGAAGGAAGAATCTTCGCGATCCGGGACGGCAGCCGCGTGGCTTTCCCCCACGCCGGTATCCTGACGTCACCGATGTTCCTCAATCGGTACCCAACCTCGAATACGAACCGGAATCGACACCGCGCCCGCATCGTCCTGCGCGAACTACTGGCAACCGACATTCTACGCGTCGCTGATCGACCCATCGATCCGACCAAGGCCGTCAACTTCGCCAACCCGACCCGTGAAGAGCCGTCGTGCGTCATGTGCCACGTGACGCTGGACCCAATCGCCGGCGCTTTCCAGAAGTTCGACGACAACGACTATGAGCGTTATCTGCCGGACCGCGAGTGGTACGACGAGATGTTCGCGCCCGGCTTCGGCAAAGAGAAGATGATGCTCGACGAGTTCGACGCCGCGCCTCAGTGGCTGGGTCAACGCATCGCAGCCGATCCACGCTTCCCGCTGTCCGTCGTGCGCAACATGTACGAGGCTCTGATCGGGGAAGCCCCAGTGGACTTCCCCGAAGATCCCACAGACGGCAGCTTCCCCGCTTGGGAGGCGCAGGATGAAACGATTCGAGCGATCACCGACGCCTTCGTCGCCAGCGACTTCAACCTGAAGGTCGTCATCGAACAGCTGGTGATGAGCCCGTACTTCCGAGCCGTCAACACGACCGCCACGGATCCGGCGCGCTTGGCGCAGCTGGGCTCGGTAGGAACCGGGCGCCTACTCACACCGGAGCTCCTGAACCGAAAGATCGAAACCGTGTTCGGGAGCCCGTGGCTGGACGGCAATCGCCCGACGCTGCTCAACGGTCTCAACATCCTTTACGGCGGCATCGATTCGGATAGCGTCACGGCTCGCCTGACGGTCCCGAACGGGATGATGAGCGCCATCATGTGGCGCGCTTCCACGGAACTCGCCTGCCACAAGGTGCCCGGCGACTTCACCCGTGAGGTCGACCGCCGCAGGCTGTTCCCCTACGTCGAGATGGACACCGTGCCCGAAGACGAAGTGGGAGATCCCATCGCAGCCAACGTGGACGCAATCCGCGAAAACCTGGTCTACCTCTACGATCGACTCCTGGGAGAGGAGCTGGTCGCAGGAAGTGCCGAAGAGACTCGCGCCATGGACTTGTTCGTCAGGACGTGGCGTGAAGGTCGCGCGAAACTCGCTTCCGAAGAAGTCGGGCGCGACTTGCCGTACGAGTGCCAGTTCCGTCGTAACCCTGGGGCGGACCAGGAACTGCCCGAAGACGAGCAGTTGAGGCGCGACGAAAACTACGTCATCCGCAGTTGGATGGCGGTTCTAACCTACCTGATCGCGGACTACCGCTTCCTCTACGACTGATTTTGGAGAACTCATCGATGAAACGACGCTCACTCCTGAAGCTTTCGACACTCGGCGGTCTGTCCCTCGGAGGGATATCGCTGACTGCGCCCTGGTTCGCCAGTCCATCCGTGGCCCAAGGCGCCGCGGACAAGTTCTGGATCTTCATCACCGCCAGCGGTGGTTGGGATCCACGCTTCCTCTTCGATCCGACGCTCAACGTCGAGCAGAACCGCATCTACACCGAGATCGGTCAGGTCGGGAACATCTCCTTCGCCCCCATCGACGCAACGCCGGACGAGTTCGGCTTGGAAGCAGGGCAGGAAGACCAGTACCTGAATCCAGAACGATTTTTGAATCGTTTCGGCAATCGACTGACGGTGTTCAACGGTGTCGACACGTCGACGAACAACCACGATGCCGGACAACGCGCCGTCACCTGTGGCTCCATCCAGGAAGGTATTCCTGCGATGGGCGCGATGCTGGCTGCGACCTACGGTCTCGACAAACCGCTGCCGTTCGTGAGCTTCGGAGGCTACGACAGCACGTTCGATCTGGCGCCCTTGTCTCGCATCGGTTCGAGCAACCTGCTGCGCGACCTATCTGCCCCGAACCTCATCAACCCACAAGACGAAAACCCCACCGGCTATCACACCGAGGCAACCTGGGAGCGCATCCGTGAGGCGCAAAGTGAACGACTCGCGGAGCAGTTGGAGGCTCAAGGACTCCCCAGGCTGCAGCGCTCGATGCAAGCATTGGTCGATGCCCGCGGGACGGACTCTCAGCTGGCTGCGCTGCGGATACCAGAGCAGGTCGATCTCCCGGGTAACTTGAACAGCGCCGAAAGCATGATCCGAGCGGGACAGCTCGCCGTGTCGGCATTCAAGTCCGGCCTCGGCGTCGCCACCAATCTGAGCATGGGCGGTTTCGATACGCACGGTAACCACGACCAGAACCAGCGTCGGCAGCTGATCCAACTGCTGACGGGTATTGGCGGCCTGCTCGACGTGATCGAAGCCGAGGGTATGACCGACTCCATCTACGTGATCGTGGGCTCCGACTTTGGACGAACTCCCCACTACAACGGTGAGAACGACGGCTCGGGCAAGGACCATTGGCCCGTGACGAGCTACTTGGCGATGGGTCCAGGCATCGAGGGTGACCGCGTGATTGGCGCCAGCACCGCCGATCAGCAAGCGCGCGGCATCGATCCGTCGAGCCTCGAGGTCGACAACAGCGGCGTCAAGTTGACGCCGGGGCAGATCCACAGCGCGTTGCGCAAGATGGCCGACATCGATCCCGACGTCAGTCGGGCCTACCCGATCATCGGCGACGAGCTACCTCTGTTCGGCTGACATCACATCGGGCGAAATGCCCGCTGCGACGAAACGAAGCCATTGCTCAACCGGGCAATGGCTTTCGTCGTTTTGTCGGCGTCCCAGATGCCACCCGCTCCGAGTGGACGCCCACTAAGCCAAAAACAAAACCGCCGCCGTGGTGAACGGCGGCGGTGGCTTGCTTGATGCGGTCCGGGCGGCAAGCTGGGCGCGCTGGCTCAGCTCGACTCAACCCGACGTCTGACGGCTCTGAGTTATCGCACTCGGAACACCGGCTGGCAGCAACCGAGGGAGCAGAACTCGTCGGCTGCGCAATCCGTCGAATCGAAACACGCCGTCAGCCCACCATCGCAGACGTTGGGCGGCGGCGGATCATTCACGGGAGGATCGGTCTGGTCAGGCGGATTGTCGTTGGAGCTTCCGCCCGAGCCCGTCGTGCCACCGGAACCGGGAGGATCCTCCGTCCCGGGTGAACCGCCACTACCGGTGTTGCCACTACCACCCGACCCAGTCGGCGGATTCTGTTCCTCGGGCCAGCAACTGTCTGGCAGATCTTCGAAGGTCTGGCCGATGCAAATCTCGCACTCGCCACACTCGTTCTCACACACCCCGGTGGGCTCGCAGCGCGGACACGCCTCTTCGTCATCGATGATGTCGAGGGAACACGTCTCGCCAACCAAGATGTGCACCATTTCGCCGTCACCAGTGTCTACCTCGCAGCAGCCGAAGCAGTCGCACCCCGGAGGCGTCAGAGGTTCGCAGTACTCCTTGCACTGCTCGGTGATCACGCAATCCGGATCATCTTCGGGCAGATCGCCCGTCAGACAATCCGTGTGATAGCGGCAGCCATCA
>JBNKHV010000063.1:0-13554 GCA_050290545.1 Polyangiaceae bacterium
CTGTCCGGCGGATCGTCGAAGGCATTGCAGGACGAGGTGAACGACGCCCCGAGAGACAAGAGAGCCGCTCGCGCTGTGGTGATGACCCTGGATCGCTGTGCTCGCCTCACGCGGGGCAGTGTCGCACGAGAGCTCTCCGCGCTCAAAGCGTCGCAGCCTGGTGGGAGTGGTGCAACGCTTGCGCGATCCGCCCAGTGTGGGTCAGGGAGGGAGGCTGCCTGCTGGACGAAAGCGCTCTGGGGTGATGGGCACGGAGATTGCTGATAGACTCACCCTGCCCCACAGTGGTGCTGAGCGGGAGACCGCGGCGATTCAGACGCGGCGATTCAGAAAGGATGAGCCATGAAAGAAGTGACACGGACCACGGCGAGCCTCGTAGCGCTGGCGGCGTTTTTGTCTGCCAATCAGGTGGCGGCGCAATCGGCAGCCGCGCCCAACGACTCCGCAACTCAGGCACCAGCGGTTCAGCCTGCTCCCGCTGCTGCTGACGTCCCCGCCCCCGCGAGTCCAGCGGAGGTCGCCCAGCCGACGCCGGCAGAGCCGTCCGTGGCTCCGGCCCCCGAAGCGGCGGCCTCTCCCGCGGAACCGGTCACGACCGAGCCGAGCGCAGCTGCCGGCGAGCAGCCCGCGGCCCCCGGAGCCGGCGCACCAGCAGCCGCGGCCGATCCAGCAGACGAGGAGCCCGAGGGGGATCCCGTTTCGAGGCGTCCCGCTTCGGCGCCAGAAGATGCTCCTGCGACACTCTTCGACACGATGGATGGCACGAAGATGGGCGGCTTTGGCGGCGTCGGGGTAATGTACACCCAGCTCGCTGAAGAGGACGTCGCGTCGGTGTGCGGCGAGGGTGCGCTCATTTTCGACCACGCCTTGACGATTGGCGGTGGCGGCTGCGGCGTCGTGACCCACGTCGACGGTGAGGACTACGGGCCAGACACGCTCGATGGTGACCGACTGAACTTCGGCTACGGCGGCCTGATCGTGCGTTATCACTTCATGCCCAAAGAGATCGTCAACGTCTCGGTCGGGACGCTGATCGGCGCTGGCGGCGTTGCCATCTCCAACATGAACATGATGGAGAGTGAAAGGGACACGCGTCGCGCCCATGCCCAGGGCGTGTTCGTCGCCGAGCCTCAGCTGGGCGTGTACGTCAACATCAGTCGCTGGTTGCGTTTCGGTGCCAGCGTCGGCTACCGAATGGCAGCCGGCGTCGTGCTCGAAAACATGTCTAACTCGGATCTCAGTGGCCTGGTGGCGGGCGGTACGTTCCACATCGGCCGCTTCTGAGTTCTCGGGTCATGTCCTCACCCCGGGTCGAAATCACCTACTGCCGAAAGTGCCGCTTCCTGCTCCGAGCGAGCTGGCTCGCGCAAGAACTCCTGACGACGTTTGCCGAGGAACTCGGCGAGGTGGCGCTGTTGCCCGGCGAATCGGGGGTGTTCGTGGTGCGCCTCGACGGCGCTGTGCTGTTCGACCGAGCGCGCTCGCGTCGCTTCCCGGAGCCGAAAGAGCTCAAGCAGATCATTCGGGATCGAATCGCTCCGGACAAGGACCTCGGCCACTCGGATCGATGATGGCTGGACGTGTGCCGACGGCGGCGGCATATCCGAGCCATGACGTTGCGGCAGGGACTTCTTCTCGTCGACCACGGTAGCCGCCGCGAGCGCTCCAACGCACAGCTGGCCGAAGTGGCAGAGCTGGTGCGCCAAGAGCTGGCCGTCGACGTCCCGATCGCCATCGCCCATATGGAGATCGCACAACCCGACATCGCGGCGGGAGTGACGACCTTGGTTCAGCAAGGGGTCGAGCACATCGTCATCGTTCCCTATTTGTTGGCAGCCGGGCGCCATGCCGAAGAAGACATCCCGCGCCTGGCACGGCAAGCCACGGTGGCGCACCCAGGGGTCAGCGTCGAGGTCGCGCCGTGCCTGGGTCCCGATCGCCTGTTGGCTCAGCTGGTCGTACGTCGCGCTTTGGGGGCGGGTCTGCAGCGTTGAGTGCGGTCGCGCCGTGGTTACCCCTGGAGTGGTGTTTCGGAGGGCGCTCATGTAGCCTGTGCCCAGGAGTGACGCCGTGATGGGACGCATCGTGATCGCTTGTTATCGCCCGAAAGCTGGCAAGGCTGAGGCGCTGCTGGAATTGACGAAGACGCACGTCGCTCGCCTGAGGGCACGAGGACTGGTCACAGATCGTACACCCATCGCCATGCAAGCCGCTGATGGCACTGTCATCGAAGTGTTCGAGTGGGCGTCGAAGCAAGCGATGGAGCGTGCCCACGACGATCCAGAAGTGCTCGCGATGTGGAGCGAGTACGCAGAGGTCTGCGACTACGTGC
Source organism: Polyangiaceae bacterium (assembly GCA_050290545.1). Taxonomy (GTDB): domain Bacteria; phylum Myxococcota_A; class Polyangia; order Polyangiales; family Polyangiaceae; genus SZUA-265. The sequence continues at coordinate 2,333 of JBNKHV010000063.1, forward strand.
CAGTCAGCTCGGTCGTGGAAGCGCAGCAGCTCTTTTCCGAGTTCGCGCCCATCGCTACGGGTTGACTCTTGCAGTGAGGCTTACCCCCGCGGCTCGCCAGGCGCGTTGCATCCGTTCGCAGTGACGCGGCCCACACCAGGTCGCGGCATGCTCGGGGCGAGAAGGTAGCGTTTCCAAGGGTTTAGGGGCGTATCCGCGGCGGCGGGCAGGCGTATCTCGGGCATGACGCATCGCTTCACGGCCGCGTCACGTCACTCTTCCGCCTCGTTCAGGTCAGTTGCCGCGTATCCCGCTGGGAAACCTGGGCGCTCACCTCCCGCGTTGTTTCATTTCCACCCGAATTCGCCTAGAAGAGCGACCCGTGAGCGCAGAACAACAGCAGAAAGTCCACCATCCGGTCCTCTGGGTCATCAGCAACTACATTGCGATGGGGATCCCGTTCTCGATGGTCATTTGGGTGTCGGGAACGATGTTCAAAGACCTCGGACACAGCGACTCGGACATCACCGTTCCGATCGCCGCCATCGGCATCATGTGGTCGCTCAAGCCCTTCTGGGCGGGCTTTCTGGACATCTTCAAGACGAAGAAGTTCTTCGTTCTGAGCACCGAGTTCATCATCGGTGTTCTGTTCGTGCTGATGGGCCTGGCGCTCAATCTCGACGCCTACTTTGCCGCCATCATCGGCATCATGTGGTTCGTGGCGTTCATGTCCGCCACGCAAGACATCTGCTCGGACGGCATCTACATCTCCAGCCTGAACAAGGCGCAGCAGGCGGCGTACATCGGCGTTCAGGGCATGGCATGGAACCTGGGACGCGTCATCGCCGTCTCCGCCATCGTCTGGTTCTCCGGTTACCTCCAAAACGCCGTGGGCCTGGCCCCCAAGACGGCATGGATGTACTCGCTCTTCGGTTCCGGCGCGTTGATGGGTCTGTTCGGCCTCTATCACACCGTGATGCTGCCGACCGGGAGCTTGCCCGAAGAAAAGGCGGGCCAGACTCCCGCTGAAGTCGTCCAAGAGTTCCTGCACAGCGCTGCCGACTTCTGCAACAAGCGCGCGCTTTGGGGCATGTTGGCCTTCGTCTTCTTCTACCGCAGCAGCGAGGGCTTGCTGTTGATCGAGGCGCCGCTGTTCATGCAGGGCTGCATCGAAGACGGGGCCCTGCAACTGGCCTTGGAGGACAAGGGGGCGATCGACGGCACCGTCAGCACGCTCGTCAGCATCGCGGGTGGTCTGTTGGGCGGTGCTTTCATCGCCAAGTTCACACTCAAGCGCGCTCTCTTCATTCTGGCGCTGTGCGTCAACGTGCCGAACCTGTGTTACGTCTATCTGAGCCAGGTCGTCTCTCCCGAGAACCCGCTCTCCTTCATGGAGGTGGCCACCGTCGTGAGCTTGGAGAAGTTCTGGTACGGCTTCGGCTTCGTCGGAAACATGCTGTACATGATGCAGCAGATCGCGCCCGGCAAGTTCACGATGACGCACTACGCGTTCGCCACGGCGTTCATGAACCTGGTGCTCGTGCCCACGCAGATGGTCAGCGGTCCGTTGGCGGACGTGATGGGCTTCAAGGAGTTCTTCTGGTTGGTCATGTTCGCGGCGACGCCATCGCTGATCGCGGCATGGTTTGCGCCTTTCCCCCAGAAAGATGGCGAGGGCGAAGACCACTACGTCGACGATGAGCAGCATCTGAGCGAGGGTGAGCGTGCGTCTCAAGCCGCTGCCAGGCGGGCTACCGTCTTCGCGCTGCTGGCAGTTGCGCTCTTCTTGTTTGTCGACGTGCTGTTCTTGGGCTGGATGGCGAAGACCGAGAGCGGCGGGTGGCTGGCGTTCTTCCTGGTTGGGTTCGCCGTGACGACGGTCGTCAAACTCGTTCTCGCCGCTCGCGCGCTGAGTGCCGGTCGCGCTGCCGTGGAGTTGACGCTCAATCTTCCCGGGGCGGAAGAGCAGCCTGCTGGTGCCAAGGTTTCGAAGCCGTACCTCAGCAATGCCAAAGGTGCGCGCTGGGGTGGTGGCATCATGCTCGTCGTTTCCGTGATTCTTGCGGTCTACTGCGGTCGCGTGGCCATACAGACGGATTGGAGCTGTGCCTTCTCCGACCAGGCGGCGAGCTGCCTCCAGCCCGGCAAGAAGGACCCGAAGCCGTGCCAGAACAAGAACATCGACCGGCCCGGTTCGCTGGCAAGCCACTCCGCGGACGGCAACGCGGACGAAAAGTAGGCCACATGATCGCCTTCGGGTCGCGCACGGACTCGTGCGCGGTCCGTGCGTGATCCCTTCGGGTAGGGTGGGTAGGTTGGGGTGGGTGATGTGTGTGCTGCCTCTGGCTTCACGCCCCACCTTGCGGCTGAGTTGCCAGACTGCCATCATCGGCGGCGATGGACTTGGGCGCGTTCGAGCTCGTGGACGATGCCGTTGTTGCGATTGATACCCGCGGCAAGGTGACATACGCGAACCGCCCTGCGCAGAAGCTATACTCACCGGAAGCTGATTGTGCCGGTGTCGACTTTGCGCAACTGGTCGGCGTCGAGGGGTGCGACTACAGCTCGAGTGATCTGAGCTTCGCCGATCGAGAGCCGGTGCGGGTAGCGTGTCGCCACGTGCTGCCCGATGGCGCACAGCACCACGTGGATTGGACGGTGCGTTTCGTACCGGATGCGACATCGCCCTTTTACTTGTCCGTAGCAAGACCCCAAGCGGTCGACGACCGCGTGCGTCTACAGGGCTTCATCGAGGCGCTGCCCGACGCCGCCCTATTCGTGGACGCGGAGGGGCGCGTCGTGGTGATCAATCAACGCCTGGCGGCTGCTCTGGGTAGCACTCCTGCCGAACTCGAGGGTGCGGACGCACTGTCCCAATTTCCTGCCGATCTGGCCGCCACGAGAAAGAAGCACTTCGACGGACTCAGTCGCGAACGGCGAGCGGTGCGCTTCGAGGACGCACGAGGTGATCGCCACTTTCTCAACACGCTGACGCCCGTCTTCGATCGGGCAGGCACCTTCGCCGGGGCCGCCATCATCGCCGTCGACGTCACGGACCTCAAGCGGGAGCATGCAAGCCGTTTGGAACTCGAAGAGCGCGTCGCCCGAGCCGCACGACTGGAGGCGCTGGGTCGTCTCGCTGGCGGTGTTGCCCACGACTTCAACAACATGCTGACGGGCGTCTTGGGGTTCGTCGAGTTGAGTCTGCTCGACTTGGAGCCGGAACACCCGGTAGTGGAGAACCTGACGAGCATCAAGGAGGCGGTGGAGCACGCGGCGGACTTGACCCGCAGGTTACTGGCATTTTCGCGCCGCCAGGTCATCAAACCCAAATACGTCGATCTCAATCAACTGATGGAGAGTACCATCGGCCTCCTCACGCGTGTGCTCGGTGAGGACATCGAACTGCGCTTCGAACCGAACGACGTCGAGGCCATCGTTCACATGGACCCAGCACAGGTCAATCAGGTGCTGATGAACTTGGCGACCAACGCCAGGGACGCGATGCCAGGGGGAGGGGTGCTCGCCGTCAACATCCACTCGGTGCCCATGACCCCCGCGCTCGCGAGAAAGCACTCTGAACTGCAGGGGGACCGCTTCGTCTGCTTGGAAATGACGGATTCAGGCGTGGGTATGGCGCCCGAAGCTCTCGCCAAGGTGTTCGAACCGTTCTTCACCACCAAGAGTCGTGACCGCGGCACGGGCTTGGGGCTGCCCACGGTACATGGCATCGTGCGACAGAACGGCGGGGCGGTAGAGGTCAGTTCGAGACCGAACGCGGGGACCCAGGTGAGGGTCTACTTGCCCCAGTCCGAGGCTCCTCAGGAATCGAAGGGCGCTGCCCCTGCCGCCATCTCGCCCAAGAGCGTCAGCAGCTCCACGATCTTGCTGGTGGAAGACGAGGCGCGCGTGCGTGAGGTCACTCGGCGCATTCTGGAAAGCACCGGTTACGACGTTCTGGCAGCCGCTACGGGGGAAGAGGCGATTCGACTGCATGAAAAAGCCGGCAAGGTCGCCGCGCTTCTGACGGACGTGATCATGCCTGACATGAACGGCAAAGAGCTGATGCTCAAGATCCGTGAGCTTCAGCCCGACGTGGAGTGTGTCTTCATGTCGGGCTACACGGACGACGTCATCGCCCAGCACGGCGTGCTCGAGCCTGGAGTCAACTTCGTCGAGAAGCCGTTCAGCACCGCCGCGCTCGTCGACAAGCTCCAGCAAGTCCTGCGAGCCTAGATGAGCGAGCGCGGATCGCGCTCGCTCATCTAGTTGCTGGTGAGCTCAGCCTGGGGTGTTGCCCCGGCGGGCGCCCGGTGGGCCATCACGTGCCGGTGGGTCGCCGCATTTCGCCCGACATCGACACGAGCTCCCGCAGCACGTCGGCGGTCGGAGGTCCCGTGACTCGATCTCGCCCGTTCTCCTTCGAGTGGTAGAGGGCGACGTCGGCTCGATACAGGATTTCGTCGACGGTGATTTCACCGGCTTGGGACACCGCGACACCGGCGGAGGCCGCCAATCTCTCGTCGGTGAAGCTCACTTCCAGCTCACGGATCATCTGCAGGATGCGCTCGGCGATCTCCAGCGCGCTCTCGCGCGACGTTCGGGGCAGGACCACGAAGAACTCTTCACCGCCGTATCTCGCCACGGTGTCGGAGTGACGACAGGCCTGCTTGATGGCCTGCGCAATGCGACGCAGCGCCACGTCGCCCGCAGCGTGGCCGTACTTGTCGTTCAAGGACTTGAAGTGGTCGACGTCCAGCAAGATGACGCTCGTTTCGTCACCGGTTCGCGCTGAAGTGCGCAACGTCTCTTGGAGTTGCTGTTCTCCGTAGCCCCGATTGTAAACGCCGGTGAGTGCGTCCGTCGTCGCACGTTCGTAGAGCGTGTTGTTCTCCAGGGCCTGTTGCAGTTGACCGATGTAGAGACGACAGGGGTCGATGGCGGTTCGCGAGACGCACCTGCAGCGAACGAGCAGGCAACCGCGATGCCCTGCTTTGGCGAAGAACGGCAGCGCCAAGAGTCCCGGTGCTGACTCGACACGCCCGTCGTCGATGGCCGAAAGCATCAGCTCCGCCACCTCCGCCGGCAGATCGTCGAAGCCGGCGTAGCCAGCAAAGTCGCCCGTGGCTGCTGCCACCCTCACGCCTTGTGCGCGTGAGCCGAAGACGACGACACCGTGACACGCTCGTTGGCTCGTGTGTTCCAAGGTCAAGAGACCGCTCACGTGTCGAATCGCGGTCTCGAACAGCTGCTCCTTGGGTTGCAGCTGAGTGACCTCCGGGGTGGCTCGCAGGATGTGACGCAGGTACTCCTGCTGCCGTTCGAGGCGCCTGAGTACTTCGACGTGCTTGAGCAGGGCGTCCACCTGCATGAGCAGTCTGGAGTTGCCGTCCCCCTTGCAGTGGAAGCCTTGGATGTCGAGTTCGCGCAGCAACTTGCGCGCTGGCTTTTCTCTGGCGACGCCGCTGACGAGCATCACTTGTGTCGTCGTGTCGAACTGGCGGATCGCGCGCACGACGTCGGCGCCAGTGCCAGCCGGCATCATGTAGTCGAGCAAGAGCAAGTCCGGCTTGAACGTACGGACCAGTTCGATGCCATCGTCGATGGTCTCGGCGGAACGCACCCAGTGACCCTCCGCCAGGAGCATGTCCTCTTCCGCCTGAATCACGATTGGATCGTCGTCGACGATCGCGATGCGGTATCGCTCACGAAAGCTTGGAGGAGCGTTGGTGGTGTACATCGAGGGGGCGGGAGGAAGCTCTCCAGGGGAGCTCTTCAGTCTCCCACGGCGGGTGACGTCGTTCCACGTCACTGGTTTGGCCTGTTTCGTTCCGGACGTCGGTCGTTCCCCCGAGGGGCGTGAGGCACCAGAGTGATTCGTCGGGGCGGCGAGTTGTCACCCGCCGATGTCCGAGCCAAGCGCGGCCTGGGCCGGGGAGTGAATGCTCGAGCCCCTCGAACTCGGCAGCCTGGAGTGCCAATAACCCATGATAAAAGAGCATTCTGGAGTTCAGTGAATTCTCGTGAATTCGGTTTTTGGACTAGCGGCTGGATTCACGGCAGCGAACGTGCGAATTCTGCTGGCGTGGGCAACGGGGCCAAGACCGGCAAAGCCAGTGTGGACGTGTTCCGCTACCTCGACTATCGGGCGTTCCTGACCGCCTGGTACGAGAGCAAGCGCGGGCGACTGTCCTACCGCGCGTTCGCCCGTCGCGCTGGGCTCGGGGCGCCGAACTACTTGCAGCAGGTGATTGCTGGCAAGCGCAACCTGACCGACGATACCGCCAATCGTTTCGCACAGGCTTGCGGCCTGTCCGATGACGGGCGCGAGTACTTCCTCGTGCTGGTGCGTTTCAATCAGGCCAAGACGGACGCGGAGCGCAACGTGCACTACGCGGAGCTTTCCGCCTTTCGTCGCTACCGGCGCGCGCACCGACTCGAAATGGCGGACGCCGCCTACCACTCCCAGTGGTTTCTACCCGCAATTCGCGAGTTGGTGCATTGTCCCGACTTCGTCGAGGATCCGGAGTGGATCGCTTCGGTGCTCTACCCGCCAATCACGGCACAGCAGGCGAGCGGCGCTTTGACGGCGCTACTTCAGCTCGGTCTCCTGGAGCGCGACCCGATGGGACGCTTGCGGCAACGTGAGCGTGTCGTATCGACGGGTCCGGAAACCGTCGGTCTGCACATTCGCAACTACCACACGGAAATGATGGTGCGCGCCGCGCAATCGATGGAACTCGTGCCGCGGGAGTACCGAGACATCTCGTCGCTCACGCTCAGCATCAGGCGACGTGACTTGGTGGTGCTCAAGCAGCGCCTCGCCGAATTCCGTCGTGACATCGTTGCGCTTTGCGATGCGGAGGAAGCTCCGAACGCCGTCGTGCAGCTCAACCTACAACTATTTCCGCTGACACAGGCTACCAACGACAAGGATGGGGAAGGATGAACTGCTACCAAATACCAACACCCGGCATCGGGGCGCGACCCACCGCCGCACTGCGCGGGCGATTGCAGCGCCTGTCCAGACCATGCGCTCTGCTGTCGTTCTCTTGGGCCGTGTTCACCCAGGCCGTGGTCGTTGGCTGTGGTGCGGAGAGCGGCGACCCCCAGTCTACGGAAACGGGGAACCCGCCGCTCTTGACGTCGGACAAGATATTCGTCGAAAGCGATGACGACGAGCTGGTCGTGACCGGAGAAAAGGGAGCGGTGGATCCGGGCGGGGTGGATGTCCGCGTCTCGAACGAGACAAACGGCAGCAAGGTGACCGTCGTTTCCGAAAAGGATGGCTCTTTCGAGGCCCGGGTCAACGGCAGCGCGGCCGACGAAGTGACCGTGGTCGCGGAGTCGGCGGTGGCGGGTCAGTCGCAAAGCCTCACGCTGAGCGAGATGACGTCGAGCAGCGACTCCACACAGGCCGGCTGTGAAGCGATCTGCGGGGCGGTCGAGTGTGGCGCGTCCGAGCCAGCGTTCCCCATCGGTGGCTGCAACTGCCGGGACGGAGTCTGTGAGTGCACACACGAAGAATGTGTCGAGGCCTGTCGTAGAGACATGGACGACTACCGCGCCCAAGGCACGGACTGCGCGGCGCTCATTCCGCGCCTGCTCGGCTGCATCGAGGCCGCACCTTGCGAGCTGTTTGCGGCGGAGGACTACGATGCAGTCATGGCTCTTCCCGAGTGTGAGGGCGTCGAGGCGCTCGAGGAGGCTTGCGTGTTGGGCGGAGGGGCTCAGGGGTGCGGCTTCTCCACCCAAACCGGATCCGGCACGCTTGCCGGTCCGCAGCTGACCGAGTGCGAAATCCTGACGTCGTGCGTGGACGCGAACTACGGGTACGACTGTCACGCTTCCGTCGACTCGCCCGATGCTTACGACTGCAGTTGCCGCCGTGACGGGGTTCCGACGGACAGTTTCGAAACCAAGAGCGGCTGCGCCTTTCCAGAGGAGGATGCCCGCCTCGTCGCATTCATGAACTTCCGCTGCGATTGGGAGCTGCCAGTCCCGGCGACGCTGGAGGCGGCGGGTTGTGAAGCGAGCCACACTCGCCCCGAGGGCGAAAAGCCCGCCGAGTGCGAGCTACTCGCCGAGTGCGATGCTGGGGAGTTTGCCGTCGATTGCCAGACCGCCGACGATGGCTCCAGCGTGATCTGCTCTTGCACGATCGACGGCGAGAAGAGCTCCACACGGGCTCTCGACGCGGGGGGCTGCTGGGGAGGGAGCGCGCTCGGTGACGAAGAGCCGGCGTCCTCGTCGCAGGCACTCCGAGCAATGAATGCGCTCTGTGACTGGCACCTGACCGGCGAAGGGAGCGAATGATGACGCCCTGCATGCGACCGTTCGCCGAGCTGCCGTCCTACCCATGGCAGCAGGACGCAGGCAAAGCCCCCGCTACGCACCAAATACTGCTCCACAGCTGAGCTCGATCCGTCTATCACGCAAAGCGTGGGACGTGACGACAAGCGCGCGGAGTACTGGAAGCACAATCTTCGGTATCTCGGCATTTTGCTGGTGATTTGGTTCTTGGTGTCGTTCGGCTGCGGCATCTTGTGGGTGGAGCCGCTCAATCAAATTCGATTGGGCGGCTTCAAGTTGGGCTTCTGGTTCGCCCAGCAAGGCTCGATCGTGACCTTCGTGGTGCTGATCGTGGTCTACGTGAAGCTGATGAACCGCCTCGACAAGCGCTTCGACGTCGAGGACCGCGAGGAGGATCATCGATGAACGTTCAGGCGTGGACCTTCACGTTGGTTGGGCTCTCCTTCGCGCTCTACATCGGGGTGGCGATCTGGTCCCGTGCGCGGTCGACCGGCGAGTTCTACGTCGCGGGTGGGCGTGTGCCGCCTTTGATGAATGGCATGGCGACCGCAGCCGACTGGATGAGCGCGGCTTCGTTCATTTCGATGGCGGGGCTGATCAGCTTCATGGGGCAAGACGGCTCCGTGTACCTGATGGGCTGGACCGGGGGGTACGTGCTGTTGGCGTTGTTGTTGGCGCCCTACCTGCGCAAGTTCGGCAAGTTCACCGTGCCGGACTTCGTGGGCGACCGCTACTACTCGCAGTTGGCGCGGGTAGTGGCCGTCGTGTGCGCGATCTTCGTTTCCTTCACCTATGTTGCGGGTCAGATGCGCGGCGTGGGCATCGTCTTCTCGCGCTTCCTGAACGTCGAGGTGGAGCAGGGCGTGCTGATCGGCATGGGTGTCGTCTTCTTTTATGCCGTGCTCGGCGGCATGAAGGGCATCACCTATACACAGGTGGCGCAGTATGTCGTTCTTATCACCGCCTACACGATCCCGGCCGTGTTCATCTCGCTTCAGCTGACCGGCAACCCGATCCCGGGTCTCGGTCTCTTCTCGAACGATGTGGCCACCGGTCAGCCGATCCTGTCGACACTTGAAGGTCTGGTGACCGATCTGGGCTTCAAATCCTATCTGACCCAGTCGGACACCACGCTGAACATGTTCCTGTTCACGCTGTCGCTGATGATCGGTACGGCAGGTCTGCCGCACGTTATCATCCGCTTCTTCACGGTGCCGCGTGTGTCGGATGCCCGCTGGTCGGCTGGCTGGGCACTCGTCTTCATCGCGATCCTCTACATCACGGCCCCGGCCGTGGCGGCGATGGCGCGCATGAACCTGATCAACACGATGTATCCCAACGGCGTGGCCGAACAGCCGGTTGCCCGTGCGGACGTGCCTGATTGGGTCGACAACTGGGAAAAGACCGGTCTGTTGAAGTTCGAAGACAAGAACGGCGACGGCCTCATCCAGTATGTCGGTGACAAGGACGCCAACGAACTGACCGTGAACAACGACATCATGGTTCTGGCCAACCCCGAGATTGCCCAACTTCCGGGCTGGGTGATCGCGCTGGTGGCTGCCGGTGGTCTTGCCGCCGCGCTGTCGACGGCAGCGGGTCTGTTGCTCGCCATCTCTTCGGCGATCAGCCATGACCTGATCAAGGGGCAGCTGAACCCGAACATCTCGGAAAAGGGCGAGCTTCTCGCAGCCCGGATCTCGATGGCGGTGGCGATCGCGGTGGCGACCTATCTCGGTCTCAATCCTCCGGGCTTCGCAGCGCAGACAGTGGCCCTGGCCTTCGGTCTGGCGGCGTGTTCGATCTTCCCGGCACTGATGATGGGCATCTTCTCGAAGCGCATCAACAACAAGGGTGCCGTGGCGGGGATGCTCGTGGGTCTGATCGTGACGCTGGTCTACATCTTCCTGCACAAGGGCTGGTTCTTCCTTCCGGACACCAACTCGTTCAGCGACAGCGACCCGCTGCTGCTTTCGATCAAATCGACCTCGTTTGGTGCGGTCGGTGCCCTGATCAACTTCGTGGTGGCCTATGTCGTGTCGAACGCGACCGAGGATACCCCGGAGGAAATCCAGGAACTGGTGGAATCGATCCGCATCCCGAAAGGCGCGGGCGCTGCCACCGGGCACTGAGCCTGATCTGATAACGGCGCGTCCCTTATGGGGCGCGCCATCCCGCTTCAGGAGGTTTTGCGTGAACGACATATCCGGAACCGTTCAGGCCTTTCTCGAGACGGTTCATCCCTATGATGCTCTGCCGCAGGACGAGCTGGCGCGGGTCGCCGGCTCCTTCGGCCGCAGGGAACTGGCGCAGGGCGCCGAGATCTATGCACAGGGCGATGTCCTGCCGGGCCTCTTCCTGATCGAGCGTGGAGGTGTCGAGATCCTCGATGCGAACGGCGCGCTGGTCTCGCTGCTTGGTCCGCGCAATTCGTTCGGGGAACGCGGCCTGATGCGTGACGGACGCGCCGCGACGACAGCGCGGACGACCAGTTCGTCCCGGCTTCTGGTCCTGCCGGTGGAGGAGTTCCGCCGTCTGGTTTCCGACGCCCCCGCCTTCGCCAGGTTCTTCAGCCGGGGCAGGGGGGCGGAGCCGCGCGGCAGCGACCTTGCCACCCGACGCGTCGGCGATCTGATGGCACGGGACCCCGTGACCTGCACTCTGGATACCACGGTGGCCGAAGCCGCCCGGAAGATGCGCGAGACGCATGTGTCGAGCCTTGGCGTCACCGGCGCGGACGGAAAGTTACAGGGCATCGTCACGACCCGCGACCTGTCGCACAGGGTGCTCGCCGAGGGGCGCGATGCCGATACCCCCGTGGCGGAGATCATGACGGCGAACCCCGCGACGCTGGCGCCACAGGCGCTGGGCACGGATATCCTGCACCTGATGCTCGAACGCCGGATCGGTCATGTGCCGGTGACCGAGGGCGG
>JBNKHV010000064.1:0-138737 GCA_050290545.1 Polyangiaceae bacterium
ATCAGCTCGCCGTTGTATGCGTCCTTGTCGTGGGGCGAAACCAAGACGGGCTTGCCCAGCGGCTTGTTATCCTTGCTGACGACCTGGGCCAGCACTCGCTGTTCGGTGAGCTCACCCAACGTGTACTGGATCAAGTGCGCGCCTTGGGGTAGCGCCACGGCACCGACGGCAGTAACGGGCTCATCGAAGTCGAGTACTGATTTGGCTTTGCCGGAAAGCTCCGTCTTAGTCCAGCTCGCCAGGTAGATGTGCTTCTCGTCGGGCGCGCTTCGGTCAGTACCGTCAAACGCCACGACTACTCGCCCGCGTCCAGTCGTGACAGTAGGAAAGCCGAGCTTCGTCGTACCCGGAGCCAGCTCTTGGAGTTCGCCCTTGGCGTGCCCGGTTTCGCTCACTTTCGCCATCAGAATGGCACCGCGCTCACCCCCAGCACGCACCACTACGAGGTGCGTATCCGCGTCTATGCGCGCCGTCGACGGCACGTTGATGGTCGCCCACTGAGGCTTCCACAACACGTCATCCCCCTCGCCCTCACGCCGAACGGCGACGCCGTACTTGTTCTGCCCGATGATGAACGGTTCTTTGGCGGGCACGTACACCGCGCTCTGCAACGTCGACGCAGCTCGGCTCTCCAAGAACTCCAACTGACTTCCCATGGCGTGAGTCACGGGGGTCACGCTCAGGAGAGGGCTGTTCTGGTAGTTGGAGTACGGCTTCTCGGCGTTGAGAGTCTTGATGTCCAGGACCAGGCCGACTGCCAGCTTGCTCGTTTGGGCGTAGCCGACGGCGACACGATCCTCACCTGGAGCACGCCCCAGGATGGGGCGCACGGCGATGTGCGCCCAGCCAGCAACGGCGACTGGCGTGGTCGAAACCTCACACACCGGTTTGGCAGGTTCTGGCGTCTTTGCGGGCTCCGTGGTCGTAGCAACCGGGGTTGGTGCAGGCTGCTCGTCCTTGCTGCGGCCCAACAGGAAGAAGGCCAAGCCGATGGCCCCGGCAAGGAGAAGTGCGACCCACGGCCACAGGGGCTTCTTGGGTTGGGGTAACGGCTCCGCAAGCGGCGGAGGCGAAAGTCCTGGGGAGGAGCCCAAGGAAGGACGTGAGTCCAAAACCCCAGAGGGCACGGGCGTGGGTGCCATCGCATTCGGGCGAAAACCGGCTGGAGCGGGCACCTTCGCCCCGGGGCCAACCACCGTCGGGGGAGCGCTCGACAGGCCGGGTGCCTGCGGGCGAGGACCGACCACCGTCGGGGGATCGCTGGGGATCGCCGGCGCTCCCGTCAGCGGCGCGCCAGGCAGCGGGGATGCGTGCCGCACCGGAGCTGGCGGCGGCGGGGACGGCGTCTTGTGCGGAGCTTGCTTCCTGGCCTTGCGCGCCGAGAGACTGAGCTTGGGCTTCGAAGCAGTCGCTGGACGAGCGGGTGCCTTCTTGCCCGAAGAGGGCGGCGGTGCGGGACGCTCCCGCGTCGAATCCTGCCGCGACGGACGAGCGACCGGGGACTCGGCGGCAGCCTGGGACTCTTCGGTGACAGCGCGCCCCTCCTGGAGTTGCTCGAAGGCATAGTCGAGCGCGTCCGCGTCGATCTGCAACGTCGGCTCGTCCTGGTCGGACGCGGAGAAGGCCTGATGCACTCGGTCGAGTTCCGCCCTCGACCTGGCGGCGGGCGGGCGAGTGATGCTCGGCAGTGAGAGCGACGATTCCGCGGCGGGATCGATGATCCCGCGGGCAATGTCGCGCGCGCGCTTCTTCAGAGAGGGATACAGCTCCACCGGCGGCTTGGGCTTGCGACCCATCGCGGGCTTCCGGGGATTGTCAGCGCGTCCAGCGGGCAATGCCCACTGCAACTCCGCAACCTGCATCGCGGGCAACCACTCGCCCCAGCCCTTCTTGCAGACGAGGGTGTGCACGGGGAGCTCTTCGGACGACAGCGCAAAGCTGAGCTCACTCTCGTCTCCGGCATGCTCAGTGCCGTCTTCTCCAACCCAGGACCATTCCTGGTTGTCTTGTCCCACTGGATCTCCTTGTTGGGGCTTCCGCTGCGATTTCGCTTCGTTATTCCCGCGACAGCGCGTCCGAGGCGCGCATTGTGCCGTGGGCCAATGTGGGTCTCAACCGCTTTGGCACTCGTGTTCCATCGAGCCCCCTCCGCTGCCCCGAAACGTTCGTCCGGCGGGCGGATCTCACGAATTTCGGGGTGCACGAAAAGGGCCGCGGGGGCAGGTTCAATGGCGGAGCAGCGGAGACCGTCCCCGCTGCTTACCACCTCGATGACGAAGAGGTTGCGCAGTCGCCGCGAATTCGCTTAGCTTTCAGTGCACGCTCGGTGCGTGCCGGTCGCGCGGCTGGGGCCGCGTCGAGAAGTTCTCTGCATGAGTTTTGCCGTCAAGTTCTGGGGAGTCAGGGGCAGTATTGCTTGCCCATCTCCGCGCCACGTGGGTTTCGGGGGTAATACCAGCTGCGTCGAAGTCGTGGCGGGCTCGCAGCGCATCGTGCTCGATGCCGGCACCGGCATCCGCGGCCTCGGCCACCAGTTCCTCAAAGAAGACGTTCGCTCGGCGCACTTGCTGCTGACCCATACCCATTGGGACCACATCAATGGCTTCCCATTCTTCGGCCCTGCCTTCCAAGACGAACGGCACTTCAAGATCATGGCGGGGCATCTGTCGGATGCGGGCGGCGTCAAGGCCGTATTCGCAGGTCAAATGGCACAGCCCACCTTCCCCGTCCCGCTGGAGGCAATGAGCGACCAGCTCGAGTTCGAAGACTTCAAGGCAGGTGACTCGTTCAGCATCGGGTCCGAAGTGAAGGTCAAGACCGCACCACTCAACCATCCAAGTGGGGCGACGGCGTATCGCATCGAATACGGCGGCAAAGTCTTCTGCTACGTCACCGACACCGAACACGTCGTGGGCTCTCCTGACGAGAACGTCCTGAGCATCATCGAAGGCGCTGATCTCGTCACCTACGACAGCACGTACACGGACGAAGAGTTCCCGGCCAAGGTCACTTGGGGACACTCGACTTGGCAGGAGGGTGTCCGCCTCTGCCGCGCAGCCAACGTCAAACAACTCGCCATCTTCCACCACGATCCCGATCACGAAGATCCGTTCATGGAGCAGCTGGAGAAGGATGCCCGCGAGATGTGGGACGGCGCCATCGTGTCGCGCGAAACGATGACGCTCACGTTGGCGTGACGCCGCTCGACGGTTCGCGACCCGCCACAACCACACCACCCCACTGAACTGGGTGTGGAAGCAGCATAAGTCTGCTACGTCCCACCGAACGCTGCGGCGCGTCCCATCTCGCGCCCGTCTGCGCCAGCCATGAACCTCGAAAAGACCATCGCACAACGGCGAACCTTCGCCATCATCTCCCACCCGGATGCGGGCAAGACAACACTGACGGAAAAGCTGCTCCTGTTCGGGGGCGCGATTCAGATGGCCGGTGCGGTCAAGGCTCGAGGCGAACGCCGTCGGGCTCGTTCGGACTGGATGAAGGTCGAGCAGGAACGGGGCATCAGTGTCAGCGCTTCGGCGATGACTTTCGATTGGGGCGGGTTCACCTTCAACCTGCTCGACACGCCGGGTCACGAAGACTTCAGCGAAGACACCTACCGAACGCTCACCGCCGTGGACTCGGCAATCATGGTGCTCGATGCGGCCAAGGGTATCGAACCGCAGACGCTCAAGCTGTTCGAAGTCTGCCGCCTACGCGACGTGCCGGTGATCACCTTCGTGAACAAGATGGACCGTGAAGCGCGCGACAGCTTCGAACTGCTCGACGAGGTCGAACAGAAGCTCGCCCTCGACGTGAGCCCCGCGAGCTGGCCGATCGGATCGGGCGCGCAATTCCTCGGCTGCTACGACCTGTTCAACGAGCAACTCGTGCTCCTGGACAAGAAGCAAAAGGACGTGGTCTCAGAAGGCATCACGTGCCGCGGTCTCGACGACCCCAAACTGGACGAGCTGCTGCCCGAAGAAAGGGTCGCAACCCTGCGAGAGGAAGTCGAAATGGCACGTGGGTTGTGTCCGGAGTTCGTGCACCAATCCTACCTGGAGGGGCACATGACACCGGTCTTCTTCGGCAGTGCCTTGAACAACTTCGGCGTCGCCGAGCTGCTCGCAGGACTCGCTAAACTGGCGCCATCACCCAGAGGACGCGAAGCGAAAGAACGCAAGGTCGAGCCCGGCGAAAAGAAGGTGACCGGCTTCGTCTTCAAGATTCAGGCGAACATGGATCCCAAACATCGGGACCGCATCGCGTTCTTGCGCCTCATTTCGGGGCACTTTCAGCGCGGACACAAGCTGCTGCACGTGCCGAGCGGTTCGCAGCTCAAGGTGCACAACCCCGTGATGTTCCTCGCCCAAGACCGCGAGATCGCGGAGGACGCGTGGGCGGGTGACATCATCGGCATTCCCAATCACGGCAAGCTGCGCGTCGGCGACACCCTCACCGAAGGCGAAGAGCTCCATTTCACGGGCATTCCGAGCTTCGCACCGGAGCTGATACAGACCGTGCGCACCGTCGATCCGATGAAGGCCAAACATCTGGAGAAGGCGCTGACCCAGCTCGCGGAAGAAGGCGCTGCCAGCTGCTTCAAGACGCGCATGGGCTCGACGTGGCTCGTGGGCGTCGTCGGTCCGCTGCAGTTCGACGTGCTCGCCGACCGCATCCGCACCGAGTACAACGTCGATGTGCGCTTCGAAGGCACGGAACTCTCGACCGCACGATGGATCGAGTGTGACAGCCAGCAAGACCTGAAAGCCTTCGAAGCGACGAACCGCTCCGCGATGGCCGACGACCACACGGGGAAGCCGGTATTTCTCGCGCGCAACGACTGGCACCTCGAACGCACCGCCAAAGACTTCCCCGATCTGCGGTTCATGAAAACCAAAGAGCAGTAAGCGCAAACAGAGAACCGATAGGGACCACACGTGCCCCGGAGCGACGATCCCGTCGTTCGCAACGAGTCGACTCGGTCCACACTTCGGTGGCGTCGACACGCGAGCGGCGAGGTTTTGAGGCTCGCCTTTCCAAGTCCCTTGACGTCGTGTCGACGGCGTGCGAACTAGACCACGCGGCGTTCGTTTGGTCGCGGTTTCGTCAACGAAGCCGATGCACGAGACGCCTACGACAGCCGCCCACAACCATTGCCTTTCAGGACGGCGAAGTGCCATCAGGAGCGAGTGCCATGCAGCAAGTCCGGTTACCCCTGGGTTCAACGGTGATCATCCTCAAGAAGATGCAGGGTGGCGTATGGCGCGAAGCAGGCCGCACTGGCGTCTGCCCGACGCCGGAATGGCTGCTCGATACTCACGGCGTTGGGGAGTTCGAGCTGCGACTCAAGCAGGGCAATCGCGTGTTGTGTATGGTGGGCGTCAACACCTCGAAGCTGACGGCGCAAAGCGCCGAACGTCGGGTGCAGGGCAGCGAACCCCTGCAGCTCGCCCTCTGAGAGCAACGGCAGCCGCAGAGCTGACGAGACGAGGGAGGCTCGTCGAGCTCGCGCTCGCTGGGCACCGATCGACGTTCCTATCAGCGATGCTCTCGTGATCGTCGACAAAACGCGTCTTGCTGTTGCAAGCCAGGGCAAGACGCTATAACGACGCCGCTGGCAGCGAAGACCGCTTCTCGCGCGGCGGCCTGCCCCAACACGGACACGGATCATGGGTTTTTCTTGCGGTATCGTCGGCCTTCCCAACGTCGGGAAGAGCACACTGTTCAACTCGTTGTCGTCGGCCAAGGCCGAAGCTCAGAACTTCCCGTTCTGCACCGTAGAGCCCAACGTCGGCGTGGTGCCGGTCCCAGACGAGCGGCTGGAGAAGATCGCCGCCCTGATCAAACCACAGGCCAAGATCCCTGCAAGCATCCGCTTCGTCGACATCGCTGGGCTAGTCAAGGGTGCTTCCAAAGGCGAAGGACTCGGCAATCAGTTCCTCGCCAACATCCGTGAAGTCGACGCCATCGCTCACGTCGTGCGTTGCTTCGAAGACGACAACGTCACACACGTCGAGGGCCGCGTGAATCCCGTCTCGGACGTGGAGACGATCAACACCGAGCTCTGTCTCAAGGACGTCGATTCGGTGAGCAAGCGCCTCGATCGTGCCCGCAAACAGAGCAAAGGCGGCGACCCCTTGGAAAAGGCCGCGGTGGGTTTGTGCGAACGGCTGCTCGCGCACTTGGACGAAGGCAACCCCGTACGCTCATTCCCGTTGGAGGGTGAGACCGAGGAGAAAATCGTCGGTGACATGCAGCTGTTGACGGCCAAACCGACCTTCTACGTCGCAAACGTGGGGGAGGACTCGCTCGGACGACTCGAAGACAACCAGCACTACCAGGCTCTCGCGGCGATGGCAGAGAAAGAGGGCGCCAAGGTCGTCCCCATTTGTGCTGCCCTCGAAGCGCAGATCGCGGAGCTCGATCCGGAAGACCGCCCGGAGTTTCTGGAGAGCGCGGGGCTTTCCGAACCGGGCCTGCACCAAGTCATTCGAACTGGCTACGATCTACTCGGACTCGACACCTACTTGACTGCGGGTGAGAAGGAAGTGCGCGCTTGGACGATCCGCAAAGGGGCTACGGCTCCGGAAGCAGCGGGGGTGATCCATTCCGACTTCCAACGTGGCTTCATCAAGGCGGAAGTCACGTGGTGGGAGGACTTGCTCGAGTTCGGCAGCGAGGCCAAGTGCCGTGAAGCCGGCAAGGTACGCATCGAAGGCAAGGACTACAAGGTCCGCGGGGGTGACGTGATCCACTTCCGCTTCAACGTCTGATCGCGGCCCCTTTTCCGCACGTTCCCCAAGCCACCTCAGGAGCGGGATCGTGCTGCTGCTGCACCTAAAGGATGGGCTCGCCCTCGTAGGCCGCTGCTTCCGGGTACTTGGCCACGAGCTGTCCAACTCGCTCGACGAACGTCTGCACCTGGCTGCGCGCCGCACCGGTGAACTCAATCGGGTTTTCGAGCAGCTGCGCGAGCTGCGCAGCGTCGAGCGGAATGCGTTCATCAGCCGCAAGTCGTGCTACCAAGTCGTTCTCGCGTGCGCCCTGCTGGCGCATCGAGAGCGCGACTGCCACGGCGTGGTGTTTGATCGCCTCATGAGCTTGCTCGCGGCCGACACCGGCGCGCACGCACGCCATCAGGACCTTGGTGGTCGCCAAGAAAGGCAGGTAGCGCTGAAGCTCCGCCTCCACGACCGCCGGGTAGGCTCCGAACTCGGCCAACACCGCAAAGAAGGTTTGGAACATGCCATCGAGTGCGAAGAAGGCATCCGGGAGCGCCACGCGACGCACGACGGAACAACTGACGTCACCTTCGTTCCACTGATCGCCAGCCAACGCGGACGTCATCGTCAGGTATCCACCCAGAATCGCAGAAAAGCCGTTGACCCGTTCGCAGGACCGGGAGTTCATCTTGTGCGGCATGGCGGATGAACCCACTTGCCCTTCTTTGAATCCCTCGGTGGCGAGCTCCTGTCCGGCCATCAAACGGATCGTCTTCGCTAGACTGGACGGGCCGGCGGCGATTTGTACGAGGCAACTGACGACGTCCAAATCCAGGGAGCGGGGATAGACCTGCCCCGTGTTGTCCAAGGTCTTCGAAAAGCCCAAGTGCTCGGCAACGCTCTTTTCCAGTTGGGTGAGCTTGTCCGCGTCGCCCAACAGATCGAGCTGGTCCTGCTGCGTGCCGACGGGACCTTTGATGCCTCGTAGTGGGTAGAGCTCCAGCAAGCTCTCCAGGCGCTCGTAGGCGCAGAGGAGCTCTTGGCCTGCATTGGCGAATCGTTTACCCAAAGTCGTTGCCTGCGCCGCAACGTTGTGACTGCGCCCTGCCATCACCAGCGCTTCGTGCTCCGCTGCCAGGCGCGCCAGCTCGGACAACGCCTTGATCACTCGGTGGCGAATCAACACCAACGACGAGCGGATTTGCATCTGCTCGACGTTCTCCGTCAGGTCGCGAGAGGTCATGCCCTTGTGGATGTGCTCGTGGCCCGCGAGCGCGCAAAACTCCTCGATGCGAGCCTTCACGTCGTGGCGCGTCACCCGTTCACGCTCGCGGATGGAGTCGAGATCCACCTGATCCAAGACCGAACGGTAGGCTTCGATGGCTTCCGCGGGGACGTCGAGCCCGAGTCGCTGTTGCGCTTCGAGAACTGCAAGCCAGAGCTTTCGCTCGAGTACGATCTTCTCTTCAGGCGACCAAAGAGCGGTCATTTCCGAGCTGGCGTAGCGCTCGGCGAGGACGTTGGGCACGATCGTCTTGTTCATCGCGGGAGCCTATACCCCGACTGAGCCGACTTGGGAACCAGCACGCGCGGCAGCCGGAATACAGGCATGCCCGGTCCGATGTCACGAATTCTGTCTACCTCGGCGGCGCCGCGACGCCCGGAGCGCAGCCTGCCCTGCCTCTCTTCGTCGAAGCCGAGGCCGAGTCAGTCATTCGCTTCGGTTTCCAGATAGAAATCGAGGTTCTCTTCCTCGCACAGGCGCCCGATGTCGGCCCTGAGGGTCGCCAACGCGAGCTGCGAGGGCACCTGCAGCCGCGCCTGAAGATGGAACAATGGCGTGCCACTGAGAGGTGCAAAGCCGAGGTGCGAGTCCAACGCCGCGACGTTGATGTGGCGACCGGCGAGCAACGAGGAGACCATCGCGACGATGCCCGGTCGGTCGACCCCGCTCACCCGCAAGCGGTAAGGCAGGTAGTCGGGCACCTTGGCCGTGGCGGCGGTCGGCCGCAGTGAGATCGTCAGGCCGAGTTCGCTCGCCAACTCATTCGCTCCGGCCTCAGCGCGGCGCAATGCCGCATCTTGCCCGGCGAACAGCAGGATGAGCGCGAACTCCCCGCCGAGGATCGCCATTCGGCTATCCTCGAGGTTGGCCCCCGCACCATGGATGAGGGTGGAAATGCGCTCCACGAGTCCCGGTCGATCCGCCCCCACGGCGGTCAGCACCATGTACTGCTTGTTGCTGTCCTGCATGCGCGGACTCTAGCGCAATCGCCAGAAAAAGTGCTCCCATGCGAGAGCGCCCGACAAAAACGCCAATAGGCGAGCCCGTGGTGGGCCCCCTGCTGCCAAGAGTCCGAGGCTCTGACCGGGCGAGGCGGGTCCCGCCACGGAGAAGCGAGTCATGATGTGGTGACGAGGCGCCAGCCTGTATAAGCTCGCGCCATGAGCCGCTCCCACGACATTCACTGCGTCCTGTGTCTCGTCCTGTCGCTCAGCATCACGCTGGTCGGGTGTAACCACCGAGACAAGGCCCCCACTATCGCCACCAGCGCCGACAAGTCAGGACAGCCTGCAGCGCCCCCCGCCCCACCCAAAACCGAGCCGGTCGTAGCGTCCGCAACCCAGGAACCGGAAATCGAGCCGCTGTCGGCCGACTACCGAACGGAAGACGAGAAGAACTCGATCGACGTCTTCCGCCTGGCGGCCCCATCCACCGTCTTCGTCACCCAGAACCGGATCGTCTACAACCGCTTTGCCGGCACCACCGCGGAGGTGCCAGCGGGCTCCGGTTCCGGTTTCTTGTGGGACGACAAGGGACACGTCGTCACGAACTTCCACGTGATCCAGGGCGCGCGCTCCCTGAGCGTCACCCTCAACGACCACCGCACCTTCGAGGCCACCGTCGTTGGCGTCGAACCCAGAAAAGACATCGCCGTGCTCCAGCTCGTCGATGCCGAAGGACAGTTCGTACCGATCAAGCTGCGCAACAAGGATTCATCCTTGCAAGTCGGTCAGAAGACGATTGCCATCGGCAACCCGTTTGGCCTCGATCAGACTCTGACCACCGGCATCGTCAGCGCGTTGGGACGCGAAGTCCAGGGAGTGGGTGGCGTGACCATCCGAGACATGATTCAGACGGATGCGGCCATCAATCCCGGCAACTCCGGTGGCCCCCTCTTGGACTCGTCGGGCCGCCTGATCGGCATGAACACGATGATATTCAGCCGCAGCGGTTCATCCGCCGGCATCGGTTTTGCCGTGCCGGCATCGTCGATCCGACGTGTCGTGCCGCAGATCATTCAGTTCGGCAAACCAAGGCAGGTGGGGCTCGGGATCCAGATCGACCCGTCGCAACGGCTGGAGCGTCGTTACGGGATCAAGGGTGTGGTGGTGCTGGACGTGCTCGCGCAGACGCCGGCAGCCGAAGCGGGCCTGCGAGGTATCGTGCGCACGCCGCGGGGTATCGCCCTCGGTGACGTCATCGTGGGCTTGGACGACGAGAAGGTGGAGAACTACGACGACCTCTACAACACCCTCGACCGCTTCGAACCGGGCGCGAAAGTGAAGGTCTGGGTCGTGCGCGACGAAAACCGCTTGAGCTTCGAGCTCGACCTGATCGAGATCAAGTAGCGTGCACTGGAAGTCGCCGGCAGAGCGCTTCCCTCAGAAGCACGAGACGAGCGCGCACGTCTCTAATTGATCGAGCCATTCACGCAGTCGTTCGAAACGCTCCGAGCGACTGAAGACGGGCAACACTTCAGCCAGAGGGCTCTTGGCGAGAGCCTGCAACGCCAATTCGGGCGCTGCCGTCAGTAGTACTGCCGGTGAGCTCAGCCCCCTTGCTCGAAGGTGCTCCAGAACCTGCACGCCATCGTCGTCCTTCAGTTCGAACTCGATCACGCAGAATGCGAAGGCCCGTCCTCGAGCCAGGGTGGCCGCTTCTTCCGAGCTGCTCGCGATGCAGACGTCCATGCGAGCCGCCTGCCGCAGCCAGCGCGTGTCCGACAGAGATAGGCGTCGATCCGATGCCACCCACAACACCGAGGGCACGACCTGCCGCTGCCCGTACGGTGGCCACTCACCGCTCCGCTCTCGGTACTGTTCCAATTTGGACCCGGGGTTCTCGCTCATGATGCATTCAGCCCGCTTCGTTCACACCGCTGGGCGGGGCCAGTCCCATCGCCGTTGCGGGCGCATCGGGCTCCGGCACCCCGGATGTTTCAGCAAAGCTCGTTCCATGACTTCACCTGAACAACAAAACAGCACATCTCTCGACGCCCTTTGTGAACGTCTGCGCAGCCAGTGTCAAGCTTTCAGCATGAACAATTGCGGCCTTTTGTTAACCCCACATCGTTCACCCGAACCACACAAAACCCACATCAACCGAGCACACGGCACACCTGCCTTCTCGCACAAACCCACAACGGCACACACGTCGACCACCCCTGCCACGGCACCTGAGCAACATGAAGTCAAAAGCCCGCAACTGTGACGGATTGTCGTGCCTCCCGACGGGCTCGGCGGGGGCAAACGTTCACCCACTGCTGGCGAGAAGACACCACTCCGCCTCGCTCTCAACCGTGCGCAGAGCCTTCCCGCACCGCTGGAACGCGGCTCGAACTTCCTGGCACTGCTCTTCCAAAAGGCCCGTCACCGCGATGTAGCCTGGCGTGCAGAGGCGTGCGCACAGGTCGCCGGCAGCGTGCGCGAGTGTGATGGCATCCACGTTCGCCACGACGACACCAAAGTCCTGACCCAAGGCGCTCAGCCTCGAGGACGAGAAGTCGCACAGCTCGGACAAGCGGTTCGCACGGGCGTTGGCCGTCGCCGCTTCCACGCTGGGGCCGTCGATGTCGACGCCGACGGCCGACACTGCTCCAAAACGGGCCGCCGCCAAAGCCAATACGCCGGTGCCGCAGCCGAAGTCGAGCACACGCTGACCGGGGGCGCAGCGCTCGAGCCAGCGCAACGCCATGCGCGTCGTAGCGTGCTCGCCGAAACCAAACGCCAGGGTGGGCTCCAGGTAGAGCGCGTCTGGTTCAGGCTCCGGTGGAGCCGCGCTCGGCACCAAGCGCAAGTGCTCCGTCACCTGGACTGGCCGCAGATGATGCGTCCACGCGAGCCGCCAGTCGTCGTTCGAGGTTCGATAGCTCGCTTCGAATCGAATCCCCGCAGCGGTGCACGCGCGCACGAACGCCGCTTCCGTCTCGGCGTCTTCGGCATTGGCCGTCAGAACGACGGCATCGCCCGCCTCCTGCTCGACCAACCCGGCATATCCTGCCTGGAACAGGAGTTCGACAGCTCGTGCGGCATCCCGTTCGGCGACTCGCACGAGGAACAAACAAGTCGAGGCTCCTTTGGACATGCCCTGTGTTCTCCTTCAACGCACCAAGTTCACGGCTCGTCCCCCGAGCATGCCGAGGTAGACGCACACCAGACCGAGAGTATTCTGTGCCCCGAGATTGACGAGGCCCAGAAGCGGGCGCTCTCCTCCGAATAGGCGCGTCGTTTCGAACATGAACGTCGAGAAGGTGGTGAACGCACCGAGGAAGCCCGTCATCAGCAGCAAGCGCCACGCCTGCGACATCCCTGAGCTCTGCTCCGCCAACGCCCACAACAAGCCAAACAACAGCGAGCCCACCAGGTTTGCGATGGTGGTGCCCCAGGGATAACCCTGGTCGAAGGAGCGGTACGCCCAATCCACCACCAGGAAGCGCGCAATCGCTCCCAACGCGCCACCAACGGCGACCCAGGCGATCTTCGGCAATAGCTCTCCGGACATGGGCAAAGCAGTACAAGGATCAGCGACGCGCGTCTCGGTGTTCTTCGAGCTCTTCCAAAGTGCGTGGCCAGTCTGCCTTCAACAACCGAGAGAGTGCCCGATCGGCAAGCAGCTTGCCGCCCGTCTGGCACTGGGGGCAGTAGTTGACCTCGTTGCTGGCGTAGCGGATGCGTTGAACTGGCGTACCACACCGCGGGCAGGGCTTGCCGTAACGGCCGTGCACGCTCATTTCCGGACGAAATGCGGTCACCTTCTCGGGAAAGCCGTCCCCAACCTCATCCCGCAGTCGTTTCGTCCACTCTCGCAGCACGCTGCGCGTCGCGCGGTACAAGCGACGAAGCGCAGCGTCGTCGAGAGATTGCGTGCGCGTGACGGGTGACAGTCGAGCCTCGTGCAGTATCTCGTCGGAGTAAGCGTTGCCTATCCCGCTCAATAGCCGCGGGTCGGTCAGAGCTCGTTTCAAGGTTCGATTCTCCTGCCGCATGCGCTCACAGAAACGCGCTTGGGTGATGCTCAGCGGCTCCAGTCCCCCACGGTCGAACTCCGTCAATGCCTGGCGTCCCGAAACGAGATGCAGACTCGCTCGACGTTTGGAGCCCGCCTCAGTCAAGACGACGCTATGCGTTGCGAAGTCCCAAGCGGCGAGGGCCATCTTGCTGCCGAGCTTGGCTCCAGACTTCCCGAGATGAAGTCGCCCGGCGATCATCAGATGCAGCACGGCGAAGAGTTCTCCCTCGAAGCCGAAGATGAGTCGCTTGCCGAGGCGTGCCACCGATTCGAGGCGCTTGCCGACGAGCTGCGCCGGCTCGACCCCGACACTGCGCAGCAAGAAGGGGTTCTTGATACGCAGGCTGGATAGAGCCTGCCCGACGAAAAGATCCCGTAGGCGTTCGACGTAGATCTCGACGTCGGGATGCTCGGGCATCTCTTTTCCGTCAGGACTTGGGCTTCATGCTCGCAAGCAGCGTGAAGAAACCATCGCGCTGGGCTGCGACTGCTTTTGCCGGCCCAGTCAACTTGAAGAAGTACTTGCCACTCGGCGACTCCACGACCGCACCCAGCAACCCTTGGTCCGGCACCTCTTTGCCGCCACCCATCATCATCGAGCCCGAATACGTGCCGGACTTGACCTCGACGACGTGTTGCACCAAGCCGTTGGCCTCCTTCTGATCGCGCTTCACGGCGTCGTCGGGTACGTCCTTGAACTGGCCCACCCAGCGATCGATGTTGGCTTTGACGTCCCCGCCTTGGCTGGCACCGAAGTAGAAGACGGCGAGCTCGGCCCCATCGGGAGTCTTGTAGGTCGCCTTACGCATGGGGCTCTTGTTGGGGGATTCCGACCAGCCCTCTGGCACCTTCCACTCGATGGCAACTTCGTTACCCTGCTGCGCTGACGCGGGTTGAGCTGCAGCGCTCTTGGCAGGGGGTGCAGGTTCACTCTGCTTTTCTGGCGCGGGGGTTTCAGCGCTCTTCTCCGCCGGCGGCGGCTCTGGCACCTTGTCCTTGTTGCAGGCGCTGAGCCCCATGGCGGCCAGTGCCGCCAACGAAAAAACGCCCCAAATACACCGTTTCATCATAGCGCTGGCAGTGTGCAGAACTCGCGCGGCGCCGACAAGTGGCGTTTTACCCAAAAACGAGCCGTTCCGAGCTCCCGGCGCTGGACGAGCACGCAACTGTCAAGGGCGCGAACTTGCCGGTATAACCGCCTCAAGTGGCTGCCCGAGTTCCAACCCGGCACCGTCCACGCCCGCCGCGGGCGCGGGGTGCGCTGCTCCGACGAACGTTGATCGCAACGTTGCTCTGCGTCGGCACGGCGAGCGCCCAAAACGCTGCCCTCCGGGGCGGCTCGCCACCACCAAGCAATCCTGCAGCCGCAGCGGTTCGAAGCTCTGTTCCCGCCACGGAGGTGACCCCCCGAACGCCCAGCCTCAGCGAAAGTGGCCAACCGGAAAGCGAGCTGAATTCCGAGCATACCGACGATGATTTGGAGCTCCGCTACGTGCTGGACGGTGTTCGGGTCGAAGGCAACACACGCACCAACGAACGGGTGATCCGGCGCTACATCCCATTTCAGCCCAAAGACGTCTTCGACGTCGATGACCCACGAGTCAAACTCACCCGCTACCGCCTGCTCGGAACCGGTTTCTTCAAGGACGTGACCCTCTCGCTCGAACGGGGCGCGAATCGCGGCCACGTCGTGCTGGTCGTGAGCGTCGTGGAGAGAAACACGTTGGTGCTCAACGACCTCTGGATGGGCCTGTCCGCCAGCGCTGACACCAATGGCGAGCAACAGCTGCTGTCGACCTTCGCTGGAGTCGACGCCGCCGAAATGAACCTTTTTGGCTCGGGCATCACGCTGGGCTCCGCCACCGCTTTCTCGGAAGATCAGTGGGCACTTTCCGTACGCTTCCTCGACCCGGCGTTTTCGTCGAGTCGCTGGATGCTGGCGAGCGAGATCCTCTTCAACGATGGTCTCGGGTTCTTCGGCAACTCCAACGTGCAGTGGGACGACCCGCAGCAGGTCGACGAAGTGCCGCGCCAAGCCGTCGTCACCTATCACCGCCTGGGAACGACCCTCGGGGCGGGAGTCGATCTCTCAGTGCCGGCGCAACTCTGGCTCAACTACCGTCTAGAGGGGGTCGATGCGCAACTACCGCGTGCTGCCGCCCACGAGTACGGCGGGGTGCTCGAGCCGATCGATTTTCACGTGCTGCCTGGCCGCAGCGTGCTCTCTGCGGTTCGAGCGACCCTCACTTACGACACGCGCGACGAGCCCTGGCTGACGAACGAAGGCTGGCTGGCGAGCGCTGCGGCAGACATCAGCGCCACCATCTTCGGCAGTGACTACGCCTATCAGAAGTTCGATCTCGAGGCAGCCCGGTGGTGGCGACTACCCAATTCGCACATCATCAAGCTCGAAGGCTCCTTGGGCGTCATTTCAGGACGGGCGCCATTCTTCGAACAGTACTACATCGGCGACTTGAGCGACTTTCGCCCGGGCCGCGTGCTCGGGCTGGCCTTCGACGATCGCCCTGCTCCGAACTTCCTGGACACGAGCATCGCGGAAATCCGCTACGGCGACTACTCCTCGAAGATAAACGCCGAGTACCGCATCCCACTGTATCGAGGCAGCCGCTCCGTCTTCGGCATCGACATGTTCGGCTCTTTCGGGGTGTTCAGTCTCGCGAGCGAACGCGACCTACGGAGACCTCCTGAAGACATCCGAGGCGCAGCACGCCTTCCTGTCGACCTGACTGCCGGTTTCGGCTTTCGGATGGACACGAGCCTGGGCGGCTTCGCGTTCTCCTTCTCCAACCTCCTGGGCTTCATCCCGACCGGAGGGGAACGGTGAGCCCCGTCGAGAGGTCCACTCACCCACTCGCAGACCGTCGCCACGTGCGAACGTCGGTGCCAGTCTTTTTCGGCGGCATGCGTGCGCTCCACGGTATTTGGGTGGCGCTGTTGGTGGTTGCAGGCTTGGGACTGGCGCCGACTGCCGATGCACAACCGGTAACCAACATCGACGGCGCGCGAGGGGCCTCCTTTGCCTGGAGTGAAGCGCAGCGAGGACTGTATGCCAGCCTGAGCTTCCGCGACATCATCGACAGCGAAACGCGCAGCAAGTTGACCCGCGGACTACCCACGGAGATCCTCTTCACGGCTTTGCTGTACGCCGCTGACCGCAATACTCCGGTCTCGACCACCTACCAGAGCTGCAAGATCACGTGGCACGTGTGGGAAGAGATGTACCGAGTGGAGATCAGCCGCGCCAATCAACGCAAGGTCCAACGCCATTGGACCCCCAGCCTCAACGGGGTCTTGCGTCGGTGTGCCGAGGTCAATCGCCTGCTCGTCGCCGACTCAGCCCAACTCACGCCGGGGATAGCCGTCTATTTGACCGCGACTGTGCGAATCAACCCCGTGGGAGCGGAGCTTCTGGCCAAGCTCAAACGTTGGGTGAGTCGCCCGAATCAGACGGGTACGGCCTCGCCGGGCAGCGCGTTGTTCAGCACCTTCACCGGCCTGTTCATGCAACGCATTGGTGACGCGGAACGCACCGTCGTGTTCACCACCAAGACGTCCACACCGACGTGATGCTCACTCGAATTCCGGAAGAACTTCGAGCGGGTCGGGCGCCGGATACTTCGCGAGAATGGTGATCATGTAGTAGCGATAGCGATGGGGCAAGCTGTCCCATTGCACCTCGGGCATGGCACCGAGGACGCACTTGGCCGCAGCCTTGGCCTGGGGGCCCTTCCATTGACCGCTTGCGCCAGGAAAGACGTTGAGGCGTTTGCGGTTGAAGTTGACCGTCAGAACGAAGTTGATCGTGCCCTCTTTTCCCGTCTTGGGAGCGCAATCGGTCGTGCTTTGGATCGCCCGAGCAAACGCCTCCTCGAGCACCACCAGGCGATCGCAGAGGTTGCCTTCATTGCCCTCGCGACTCGCGGCAGCGCTGCATTTCTCTCGTTGCGGCGTCGAGAGTTTGACCTTCGTTTCCGGCTTGCCCGCATCGAGCTGGGTCCGAATCAGAGCCGGCGCCGCAACGGAACCGCTGGAAGCTGGCTGCTCCTCGTCGCCGATGCTGGGCTTGCGCAGGACGTAGAGAGGAACGGCCACCAAGATCAGCAGGCCCACGACGACCACCACCAGCTGGGCTCGAATCGGTCGGTCCCCCCCTCCACCGCCGCCCACTCCGAGTCGCTTCAGGTTCGGTTCGCTGGGGGCTGGAAATGAAGGTTTGGATGAAGCCATCGGGCTGCGGTGGACTCGGTGGTCGGATGTTGGTGAGGAGCGAACGCGACCGCGCCGCGGTTCACCTAGGCGCTGAGTAGCGCGTCGGCGGACATGCCAGGCTGACCTTGTGCGATCCGCGCTGCCAATGTCAAAGAGCTCGGCATCGAGCCTTGTACCTGAGAGACCACTTGTTCGACCACGTGACGCACCTCGTCCGTGCTCGGTCCGGTCATCACGACGCCGAAACTCAAAGGGCCCGTCTGTCCCGCGGTCACAGGAATGATGCTCAAGAGCAGCACTTCCGTCAGCTCCATCACCCGTTGAGCCGCACGACGCAACGCCAACATCTCCAAAATCGTGGGGCGATCAGAGGTCACCTGGCCCGAGCTACGGATCTCGTAGATCGCCATGTGGACGGGCACGCCGTCCCACTCGGCGAAACTGATTTCCTCGCGCGTCGCCGCGCGGAATTCTTCCGGCAGTAGCAGGCCCGTCAGGCCATCCCGCGCAGCGAGGTAGTCCATCGCTCGCGCATGCTGGGGCGAATCGGCGTCAAAGCTGACCAGCTTCACGCGACACTCACCGAGTTGGACCTCACCACCGTGCAGCAACGTGACCGACTGCTTGCGTTCGTAGCTGTGATCCGCGTAGGTGCCGTTGGTACTGCCCACGTCGGTGATGAGCCACGAGCCCGACTGCCAACGCAGAACGGAATGCTTGCCGGACACCGTGGGCTCGGGCAGGCAAATGTCCTGATCGGCACGACGACCCAACGTCATCTCGGGCTTGTCGAGCGGGTAGAGCTGACCGGCGAGCTCTTTGGAATTGCTGGCAAAAGAAACGAGAAGCGATTGAGCGCCAGGAGTGAACGCCTGTGCCACCGAGCGCCCGAGAGGCGGACCTGGGGAGATCCGCTCGCGCGGGATCTGGGCCTGACTCGTGGTGAGCGCCATGGGGTTGAAGAAGCGAAAACGGCGCGCCCGTGGGCGCAGCCGCGGGTCGTCCGCCAACGCCCGGTAGATTTGCTTCACCTCGTCGATCGACAGCCCCGAGGGCACGTCGAACATGATCTGCGAACGCATCGTCTTCGCACGAGGACGATAGCCCGGCTCCGGCACCCGGCAGGTCCACATCTCGAGCAGCGTCAGCCCGAGCGCGTAGATGTCGTCTTCCATGCTGGCGCCGCCGGAACGCAAGCGCTCGGGTGCCATGTAGTTCGGCGTACCGCCGTCGGGCGGCGCGCCCGGACGCTTCGCGCTGAGTCGCGCGCGCTCTTGAGCAAAACCGAAGTCGAGGATCACCGCCCGCTCCGGTGTAACCATGACGTTGCCTGGCTTGAGATCGCCGTGGACCAAGCCTTGAGCGTGGATGGCCGCCAACCCCGCTGCCGTCTCTCCTGCGATCTTGCGGAACTCGTCCGAGGTATAGCCGCCCTGGCTCTTCTTGCGTCGGATGTGCGTGTGGAGCGTCTGGCCCTGAATGTGCTCCATGACCAGGATCGGGCCCCAGGGACTGGGCGTCAGATCGTGCACACGGCACACGTTGGGGTGACTCACCGAGCGTGCGAGTAGGAGCTCTTGCCGCAGTGCCTCATCGTCACCGGGCATGCGTGACTCTTCGCGCACGACCTTCAATGCGACGGGCTGCTGGGTGCTGCGGTCGTAGGCCGCGAACACTTCCCCCATGCCGCCTTTACCCAGGCTTTCGCGTAGTTCGTAGCGGTCGTTGACGACCGTCCCGTGACGGAGGGGTGGCTTGCTTTTGGGCTGAGGCATGCGCAAACGACTGGAGTTCCGTTCCCCAGTTCAGGGAGTTGAGCGTCGTCGATTTGCAGCCGATGCGCAATCGCCGAGGCTCGCCCGTCAACGACGTTTCCCGAACCCTGGGCCAGAGCGCGGGCGCCCTTTTGACTACATCGATCCTGCTGTCGGCCGCCGTCGCGTCCGGAGTGTTCGCGTTCATCTCGTGTGGCAAACGGCAGGCAGCTCGAACTGCCGCTGGCCCGTGCCCGCGCGCCTCAGACATGTGCCACGCGCCACACCTTGTTGGCAGGTCTCTCACCAGCCCGAACTGAGACGCATCCGACGTAATAGTCGGACGAATTTCGCTCCAGGCTGGCCGATTTCTGATCATGCCGTATATTTAAATCATGCATCGAAGCTGGTTCATCACGGTCATCGCATTCACAGCGATGACGGCGATGGGCTGCTCGGGGTTGAACGTCCAGAAGCCGGCGAAGTCGGCGGAGGCTTCAGCCCAGGCAAGCAAGAAGAAGCAAAAGCAGCGTCTACGCCCGCACATCGTCGCCCCCCCACCTGCCTACGGCAACCGGGTGGTCTTCGCTCCGGCCGACGCAACCCCGAACTCTGGTTGAGAGCTCTTCTTGCTCGTCGCAGGTCGCTCGCGTGACCTCAGCCGCCCGTATCCGTCTGCGCGCGCCGACAGCCGAGGCTCTTCTCGGCTGTTCGGCGCGCGTGCGTTTGTCGGTCAGTCGTCCTCGACGCAAAGCTGGAAGCGAGCCCAATCCGCGCCACCGCGACTGTCTCGTACGACCGCCCAGACGTGAGCCGGTCCTGGCACCGTCGAGGCGATGTACTTGGTCGAGGGATCCGGATTGAAGCCGGATGCAGCACCGTTGACCAACGCCAGGTCGAACGTCCACTTGCCTCGGTCGGTGTGATAGTTGACCCACATCGACTCGTCGAGTTCGTCGTTCTGACGGTCCGAGATCACGTCGTCACGGTCGACACTGTCGGGATCGACGAGAACCTTCACGTCGAGCTTCTTGCACTTGGAGTCGTCATCTTCGTCTTTGCAGCGCGCGACCGTGACGTCATCAGCACCACATCGTCGGTTGGGATCAGGTTCGAGCACGTCGCACTCTGCTCCAATGCAGAATTGGTCGCGCGGCAGTTTCTTTCCTTCGACTTCGATACCATCGATCACCGGGTTGTCGTTGGACAGGCCCTCCCAAGTGAACACGGACGTATAGCCGGGCACGAAGTCCTTCGGAGGTAACAGCTCGCCATCCCCATCGACGCAGATGATCGGGAACTCGTCCCCATCGAAGTTCAGTCGCAACTCCCCTGCGCACGCTGCGAAGAAGACGATGTTCAGACCATACGGGGGAATGCCCGAGTCCGGAGTGGGTGGCCGACGATCGACGATGTCTTCGGCCACCGTCATGCTGAAGGTGTCTTCGACCCCCATGCGTAGCCCGATGGGCTCGAGCAGAGCGTTGAGCCCCTCCACATCCTCCGGCTCGAAGTCGGACAAGTTCGACGAGGTCAGGTCGAGCTCGACGTTCGAGAGAAGCTGTCGAAAGCCTTCGATGCACAGGGCATACAAGTCACCCGGAGGGTTTTCGCACCCCGCGAGCCAGAAGATGGAAATGTCGCGGGGTTCCCCCTCGGGCTCGTCCGCCTGACGAATGCCCGTGTCGTGGTAGAGCATGCGCAACTCGACTTCTTCGCCGGGCTGTGCGTAGGGCGCTGACTTCTGCACCGCCATGATGCGCAGCCCCTCGAGCTGAGCGACGGAGTCGAACTCCGCACCACAGCCCGCCAAACTCAGGCAGATGGCGAGAGCCGCGACTCCACCGTGAGGCCAATCACGGCGGGAATGCCAGTCAGCTCGATTCGTGCGTCGTCGCTGTGTCAAAACTCACCTCGCACGCCAAAACTCGGCACGATGGGCAGACCGGTTTGCTCGGCGCGCCTGCTGTAGTTGAAGTTGTACTGGTACCCCTCCACGGCAGCGTTGTTGTAGGCGTTCCACACATCGAGATAGCCGATGATCCGCCAGTAGTCGAAGCGCCAGGCCTTCTCTACGCGCAAGTCCAGTTGGTGGAAGAGCGGCAAGCGTTGGGAAAATGGCTTCCCTTGCAGCGGGGCGTAGGATCCGGCATCAGCCGCGTACAGCGACGGAACCCCCGAAGCCACCGGCGTGCTCATGTTGCCGGAGATGAGGCGAAAGCGCGCGCCCGCCTCCCAGCCGTCACCCAAGCGGTAGCTGCCGAGCAGCGTCAAGATGTGCGTCTGGTCGAACTGAAAGGTGAATTCCTCTTCCGAAGGGCTGTTGCGACGCAGACTGCGCGACAGCGTGTACGCCAGCCAGCCGAAGAAGCGATCGTCCGCCTTGTACTTGAGTAGAGTCTCTGCGCCGATCACCGAACCACTACCCTGGTTGTTGTAGGCAAAGCGATTCGTCGTCAAAGCCGGGCTCCGCGAGACCAAGTTGTACAAGTCCTTGTAGTAACCCTCTACACTGACTTCGATCTTCTCGGTGAGCTCCTGCTCGATGCCCGCCGAATAGTGCAGCGAATCGTTGCTGCGAATGCCGGGAGTGCCGAAGACTTCGTCCGTTTCCTGGAATTGGGGGGGCTCGCTGTACTTGCCCACCCCACCCTTGATCACGGTCTTGCGCCGCTGGTTTCCGCCTTCGTCCACGTCGGAGTCGATACCGATCAACGTGTAGCGAGCATTGATCCTGGGGTTGAAATCGGCGTGCCCCGTGTCGCGAGCAAAATCCAGACGCACGCCCGGGACCACGAACAGACGGTCCGTCGGCTTCACCTCTCCTTCCAGGTACCAACCCGGACGGAAGGCGGTCGTGTCGGTGTAGCTCTCTAGCAGGGGCACGGAGGTGAACGGTCCGGGTGCCGATTCCCCCGGGCGCGGCGGCGGCGGCGCCCGAACGAACACCTCGACAGGAATCGTGAGAAAGTCCAACCCAGCGTTGAGCTTGACACCGCTTGTCAGTTTCCAGCCCAGCTCCGTGCGAAGCTCTATCGGATACGAGTCGATGTCGAAACGAGCTGGCCCGATCTTGAAGTGGATGATGTCTCGCCCCGCCGCCAACGTCGAATACAGGTTCCAATCGCGACTGAGCTGCTGTTCGTAGATTGCCTGAGCGCGCCAAAACGCGGTCGAGAAGGCCAGCTGCCCCCCGAAGCCTGGCTCCTGCGCGGAAGGGTTGTTGATCAAGAGCTCCAAGGCGTCGTCGGAGCCATACAGCTGAGTGCGGAACTTGCTGTCTTTCGAGAGCTTCTTCTCGACGATCACCTGGTAGTCGAAGTAGACGGGCGCCGTCGTGACCCCCGCGCCCGCCTCTTCCAGCACGGGTTTCAGCCAGGCATCGATCCAACTGCGTCGTCCACCGACTGCGAACGTCCAGCCATCGGCGATGGGCCCTTGTAACAAGATTCGACCATCGATCAGATCGACCTGCGCCAGACCGTGGAAGCAACCGTCGCCGTCCGTGGGCGCACCCTTGGCGTCCGTGCAACCGGTATCGGGGGAGCGAATCGCGACGTCGACGATGCCACCCGTCACGCGAGCGTACTTGCTACTGAAGTTGCCCGGATAGAAGTCGATCTTGTCGAGCAACTCCGTCGGCACGACGCTGCTGAGACCGCCGAAGTGGTAGACGAGCGGGACCAAGGCGCCGTCGATGAACACGTTCGTTGATTGGGGCGCGGAGCCCCGCACGATCAGGAGCCCAGCCAGTCCCGGAGGCCGCGCGACGCCGGGCAGACTCTGGATGGAGCGCAGAGCGTCTCCGCCGGTGCCAGGCACGCGGCTGATCTCACGGCGCTGTAGCGTGCGGCGAGTAACCTCACGCGGTGGGCGTTCCCCCACCACCAAGATTTCGATCCCCTCCGAAGTTTCGGCGATGCGAAACGTGACGGCGGTTGCTTCGCCGACCGCAACTTCTTCTTGGGAGACGATCTCGTCGAAGCCATCAGCTGAAATTCGGACCTGGTATTGACCCGGCGCCAGCCCCACGAGCTCCCATCGTCCCTCGACGTCCGTACGAACGGTCACGGGTTGGTTCGACGTCGCATCTGAAACCGGTGCAGTGCCGGGCGCCGTCGACTCCGGCTCAGCGCCCACGCTCGGGTCCGACAGTGGACTGACCGCCACCTCCGCGCCCGCCAACGGAACATCCACGCCAGCGATCAGCACCTGTCCTTCCAGGTTACCGGTCGTTACTGCCTCCGAAGGCTGCTCGCTCTCCGCATCCACGACGCCTGCGGTGAAGCGGTAGACGTAGTTGATCGCCACCGGGATCGCCTGACCATCACGCTGGGCAGGAGTGAACACGAACTGCTTGGCAGCAGCCACCGCTGCCTCATCGAAGCCGCTGCCCACGGGCTCGACCACCTCGGCACTCTGCACGCTGCCGTCCGTGGCGACGACGAGCTTGAGCAAGACTTCCGCTTCCAAGCCCTGCTCGAAAGCCTGCTTGGGATACTCGGCTTCGTGGAAGTACACCAACTGCGGCGGCACGACGACGGACTGAGCTGCCGGTGCTGCGTTCCCTTCTTGTTGTGCCTCTGCGATGGCGGGCACCAGGGCGATCGAGGGCACCAGGGCGATCGAGGGCGCGAACCTCAGGACGAACGCAGCGCAGCAGCTTGCCCACATCCTCCCAACTGATGACAGCCTCCGCCGCAGCCCCGTATGACGCATCGATTAGCTGGCTAGCGCGGGTGTGCCAGAACCACAAGCCCCCGAAGCCCCCCAAGAAATTTTCTTCCGACCCGCGGGAACGGGGCTGTCGAAGGGCGGCGAGCGACGGAGGCCAGTAGGGTACGCAGCGCTTGAGTCGAGCCCCAAACCTTCGCTACACCCTTCGCCCTTCCCCCACCACCCAACTGACATGCGTATCGCCACCTGGAACGTCAACTCGCTGCGAGCCCGCCACCACCTGGTCATGGACTGGCTCAAGCGCACCGAGCCCGACGTGCTCTGCATGCAAGAGACGAAGGTCACGGACGACGACTTTCCGACGGACGAATTCCAGCGACTGGGATACTCCGTCGTGATGGCGGGGGAGAAGTCCTACAACGGCGTGGCCATTGCGGCGCGAAAGCTGATCCGTAACGTCCGAATCGGGCTCGACGGTGCCAAACCCAGTGATGACAAGCGCCTCATCAGCGCGACGATCGGCAAGCTTCAGGTCTTCTGCTGCTACGTGCCCAATGGCAAGGCCGTGGATCACCCCGACTTCGAGTACAAGCTGAAGTGGCTGGACTCACTCGAACGCACGCTGCGTCAATGGAGTTCACCCGACAAGAACCTCGTCGTTTGCGGTGACTTCAACATTGCTGCTGACGAGCGCGACGTGTTCGACGTCGCTGCCTTCGAGGGGCTGACGCACTTCCATCCGAAGGAGCATGCGGCCCTGTCCAAACTGCGCGACTTCGGCCTCCAAGACGCCTACCGCTTGCATCACGAAGAGGGAGGTCGCTACAGCTGGTGGGATTACCGAGCCGGTGCCTTCCAGAGAGACCTGGGCATGCGTATCGACTACGTCTTCGTCACTCGACCGCTCGCCGAACGCTGCAAAGCTGTCACGATGGACGTCGACGAGCGACGCAAGGACAAACCCTCCGATCACATCCCCGTGATCGCGGACCTCGACCTCTGAGCCCCATCAGGCCGTGCCGTCCACCACCACCGGGACCTCGGCTCCCCGCAGCACCTGAACTGCCTCGACGCTGAGCCGACCCCGACTGAGCCAGCTTTCCACGGCGGGGTCAGATTGCACCGCTCGACTGACCCTGGCCAGCGCCGGCAAGTACACGACCTCCCTGGCGAGGCCTCCAGCGCGCAGCACGCGTGAGGCGATGGCCGCTGCGACCTCCATCGGAGCGCCGTGCGCGATCAGTGCGCGAGCCGTTTCGACCCAGTCAGCACCTTGCCGCACTCCGAGCGCGGCACGATGGCGGCGCGCGAGTTCCAGTCGACGCGCATCGTCCATCAGTCCTGCGCGCCGCTCCAAGAACAACGCGTAACCCTCCTGTTCGTCGTTGCCGCCGCGAGATCCTACCGCGAACAATCCCAATGGCTCGAGCGATGCGCGATAACGGGGAGCGGCATGGCCCATGACCTCGTGCAACACGATGCGGCGCACGTCGTTGGAGCTCAGGTGTCGCCCTCGGGCAACCAGAATCGCGCCGTCTCCCGTCGCAGCCGCAGCGGACAGCGACTCACTCAGCTGCACTCGTACCGGCAACTTGAGCTCACCCACAGCACGCCGCATCGCGGAATACAAGCTGTCCGGGTTCTCCTCGTCGTCACTCTTGCCGCTGGCCTGCAACGTCGGGTCAGGCAGGCTGCCCCAGGCATGCATCAGTGCTTCGGCTTCCGTGTGCTCCGCGTCGCCCCCCACGGCGTAGCGTCGAGTGGACAAGCCGCGGAATTGCCGGGTGCCTACCGCCTCCACCAGTTGCGTTTCGAGGCGCAACTCCTCCGCCCGCTCCAAGTACAGCAGCTCGATCGGGTGAGCCTCGGACAAGCTCTGCAGAACCTGATCGAGTAGACTCCGCCACTCGGATAGCTCCGGCACGACACCGTATGTCCAACGCGGCAAACGCGGATCCCCACGCCGCAAGCAGTCGACCAGCCGAGATTGTTCAGCTGCTGCGTTGCGCGGCTGGCAGCGAGAAATGAGCGCGACCTTGCGCTCCAGCTTGGCAAACAGCCGGTCGATCGCGCGCAACTGACGCTGTCTCCAACGCATCGACGACATTTTGTCACAGAGCGGGGCTCGAAGGGGGCTCCAGACGGCAAACAGGTGGCGAACCTGTTCGGAACCCGAGATGTGCGAGCCCACGAACCGGCGCGCCGAGCTTTGCTGTGAACCGAGTCGACAATAGGCTATAAGGCCGGTTCATGCCTTCTCTCGACCGGTCCTTCTGGCTGGCCGTCGCCCTCGTGACCTACGTGGGCATGGCTGGTCTGCAGTCCGCTTCTCCCTCCGCGAGTTCGCTGGGGATGATGTTGCTGGGACCGCTCGCGTTGGCTTGGGTCTGGCGCCGTACCGAGCCGCAGCTCGTCGCGCCGACGGTGGAGTCGGCGGCCCTGGTGGCCGCGCGCGTCGTTGCCACCTCCACGGTGGCTTGGGTCTACGCGCGCCAGGGCAGCCCAGGCGATCCCGCCCTCGATCTCGCGGCCACCATCGCTGCGGGCTCCTGTGGCATTGCCTCGACGTACACACTGGCCCGAATCGCGCCAGTCAAGGGCATCCTCAAGCCAGCCAAAGCCGCACGCTCCGTCGATGCTTCGGCTTTCACTGGACTGCTGTGGGGAGCTGCCTTGGTGGTCGCGGGCGCACGCTTCGTCGCGCCGGAACACACGCCAGTTCTCGACCCACTGACCCTCGACTACGCGACAACTGCTGCGAGCATCGGCAGCCTCTTGGTTCTGATCGCCGCATCCTGGCGCACGCGGGTGCTGCGGGAACTCGAGCTCGGTGTCGGCGACCGGGCGGAAGCAGCCGTGGTGCTCAGCGTCACCGCACTGTCGGTGGCCGTTCCCGTGGCAGCCATCGACGTCGGCCCGCCTGACCGGGTGATCCCCGCGGCACTGGTCTTGGCTTCAATCGGCTGCTGTTGGACGGTGCTCGCCCGGGATCCTGCCAGCGTCTCGAGCGTCATGCGGGGCGCGCTAGCCGTGACTCTGCTCGGCGTCCCGGCTGCGCTCATGGCTGCCGTGTTCACTCAGAAAGCACCGAGTCAAGCTGGCCTCATGGCGCTCGTCGGTTGTGCGGCGTGCATCTTCGTCGGCTTGATCGCCCGCAACGTGGCACGTCCGTTGGGCCCGGAGCAATCACGCTGGTTGCTCGCCATTGCCGAGGCCAACCAGAGCGCGCTCGATCCGGAGCCCAACACCGCCATCGGTGCAACCCTGCGCTCACTGCAGAAGGCTTGCGCCGATCCCAATGCACAACCTCAACTGTGGCGCATGGATCCTCCGTCCGTCGTGAGCGTCGACGTTGCGGGTTACTTGCACGAGCATGATGCCGACATCCCGGAAGGATTGGTCGAGCTGGGACTGGCAGAGCCAGAGCGCACGCTGCGGGCGGAAACCCTGGACGCACTGCGCGTGCGGCGCCCCCACGTCCGCCCCCTGCTGGCGTGGTTCGAGATCCGCGGAGGCTTCTCCGCCACCGTCGTGTTGGACGAAGAAGGCCCCACCGGCTTCTTGCTGTTGCCCCGCGGCGAACGCCGGGCGCGCATGACGCTGGAAGAGGCGCGCGCCACCCGAATGCTTGCCGACCGTCTCAGTTCTCTCTTGTCGGTCACTTCGGCCCTGGCCCGCTCGCGGAAGCGGCAACTGGAGGCACAGCAACAAGCGGAGCACTGGAAGGGACAGTACGACCGCGCTCGAACCGTGCTCGACGGACAAGGCGCGCGGCATGCCGAATTCGCCCGCACCCTGGCCCGCCCACTGCTTACGACGGCCTACAGTCCCGCCGTGCGCCTGACGCTCACGGAAGTGGAGCAGAAAGCCACGCAGCGCACCCCGATGACTCTCGTAGCGCCATCGGGCACGGACGTCCAAGCTTGGGCCGCCGTCGCACACTTGCACGGCAAAGACAGAGCCGGACCGTTGATGTGCATCGACGGAGGCGCCGAAGCACGAGAGAAACCCGAGCGCTGGTCCAACAAGAACGCCTCCCCCATCGCTTTGTCGCGCAACGGCACCCTGTTCATCAAAGACCTACATCTGCTTCCATTGGACATGCAGGTTTCACTGGTCGATCAGATCACCGAACGCGCCGAGAACCAAGACATGGTCCCTCCAGCGCTGATTGTCAGCTTGCCAATCCCGGTCAAGCAGGCCGCAAAGAAGCAACAGCTACTCCCCGCTCTCGTGTCGCTGCTCGCAGAGTCGGAGGTTCAGCTCCCGAGCCTATCGGAACGCGCCGAAGACCTGCGCGCATTGATCCTCGATGCCATCAGCCGAGCCGGAGGAACTCACACTGCCACAGGCATCGAACGAGCAGCGTTGCAGCAGTTGATGGATTTTCTGTGGCCGGGAAACGAGCGGCAGCTGCGCGACGTCGTCGAGCGCGCGAGCCAATTCGCCGACGGACCATTGTTAGGTCTGGAGGCACTTCGAGCGGCCGGCTTCCCACTCGAAGCAAGTGGCTCCTCGCCACCAACGACGCTGGAAGAGGACAAGCCGTGGTCGCGTCCTCCGCCTCCGAAAAGACCCTCGCATCCACGACGCAACGCGCGTCGACGGGGCTGAGCGCTCCGCCGCGCGCCGCGGCCGCATTTGTCGATACAGCGCCTTTGACTTGCACGCGGGCATCGGCACAGGCCAAGCTTGTGGCGGATGGAGGCGCCCGAACGTGATCTGAGCAGGTACGTCATCGAGCGTGAGGTGGGTCGCGGTACGAGCGGCGTCGTATACTACGCCCACAATCGCGACGATGGGGAGGAGGTAGCCTTGAAGCTGCTGCATCCCAACTCCGCGCCGTCGCAACAGCTGAGCGAAGCTGAGCTCTTGATGGCCCTTCACCATCCGAGCATCGTTCGCATCTTCGACTACGGTGTCTCTTTGGACGCACAACCCTTCATCGCTATGGAATGGCTGAAGGGAGAAGACCTGAGTCACCGTCAGGGCCGGGAACCCTTGGCACTCGTGCCTGCCTTGAGACTGGTCGTGGAGGTGGCCCACGCGCTCTCCAGTGCGCATGCACAGGGCATCGTCCACCGCGACATCAAACCCGCGAACATCTTCCTACTCGAACGTCCAGGCGACGGGCACCTCAGTCCCAAGCTGCTCGACTTCGGGGCCGCGATGCACGTCGAATCTGCAG
Organism: Polyangiaceae bacterium; assembly: GCA_050290545.1. GTDB lineage: Bacteria > Myxococcota_A > Polyangia > Polyangiales > Polyangiaceae > SZUA-265. The sequence goes on from JBNKHV010000064.1 coordinate 28,864, forward strand.
CGACTGCAGAACGTGAGATCATCGGAACGCCCGCGTACATGTCTCCAGAACAGGTACGCGGTGACTTGAGCGTCACCGAGCGCTCGGACGTTTACTCGCTAGGCGCAACACTGTACGAGCTCATCGCCGGACATCCACCGCACCAAGGCCCGAGCTACTTGGCGACGCTCGCACGTCTGGCGACAACCCGTGCGCGACGTCTGCTCGAGCTCAAGTCGGATACGCCCCAGGCTCTCGACGCATTGGTTCACCGCATGCTGTCCACCGAAGCCAACGAGCGGCCGACCATGACGGAGGTCGCACAGGAGCTCGAAGGCATCATCGACGGCGTCACCCGCGGCTCCATCCCCGACGTCGAACCGACGTCGATGCACCTCGGCTCCAGCGCATCGCGCCTTTTGACCACACTGGTCGCTTCGCGCTTCGCCAATCAACGCGAGCGGGACGAAGCGCTGGCCCACGTGCTCGAACTCGGCACGGAGGGCGTTCCCCTCGGGCAAGACTCTTTGGTCGCGCATTTTGGTGCTCGGCGTGCCCACGGCAACGAGGCGGAATCCGCTCTGCGCATCGGACGCCGGTTGGCGCGTTCGGGTGCCAGCGTTGGGGTCGCCACGGGCCGCGCTTTCGTGCCGATGGTAGAGCTGCACAAGCCCGTCCAAGCCATCGGCGAGGTCGTCGACCGTGCAACCGCCCTCGCCCGCACGGCGGAGCGCACGCAGGTTCTAACGGACGTAACGACTCGGGAACTGGGGCGTGAGCTCTACGAGTTCACCCCCAAGAGCCGCGAATACGCCGAAGTCGGACAACCCAAGAGCCGCTCCCGTTGGCCAACGGAGGCACTGACGCCATTCGTGGGAAGGGAACTCGAGATCGGACGCGTCTTGACGGCGTTCGAGCGGTCCATGAAAGAGCCGCGCGCGGTAGTCGTTTCCGTCTCGGGGCCGCCGGGCATCGGCAAGACGCGCCTCGTGCGAGAGGCGAACTCTCGCTTGGGGGCTAGCGTCGAGGTGCGCCATCGAATCGCCCAACGCAGCGAGCCGTACGGTATGAAGCGTCCGTTGGGCGTCGCGCTGGACGTGTTGCGCTCGCTGCTTGGCCTACACAAGGGCTCCCGCGAAACCGAAGCCGGGGCCGCAATCGAAAGCGTCGTTGGCGCGGCCCTCGACGAGCGATTGCACGCACGTATTCCCGTGTTTGCCAAAGTGCTGGCTCAGCGTCAGCTCTCCGGAGACGAGGACGCACGCGGTCTGCGCGACATGTTGTGGCTGTTCATGACCCGGGCGATGGAACACGCACTGGCCTCGGGCCCCATCATCTTGGTGACGGAAGACCTGCAGTGGGCCGATCCTGAGAGTATCCAATGGCTGGACCACCTGTTGTCGCGAGCGGCGAAGCTTCCACTGTTCTTGGTGGTCACTTCCCGGCGAGAGTTCTGGGCGGAGAGTTCGGAGTGGTTCGCTGGTCGTGACCACGTGCACATCGACTTGCACCCGATCTCGAGCGACGGTACACGCAAGATTGCGCTGAGTGCTGGCGCCGGGCAGCTTTCTCAAGAGGCCGTCGACAGTATCGTCAGTCAGGCGGGTGGCTCTCCGTTGTTCGCAGAAGAACTCGCGCGCCTGGCAATCGTCGGCGCCAAGGTCACGGAAGCACCGACCATCGAGGCCGCCATTCAGGTCACGCTCGATGCCCTCTCACCCGAGCAACGCGAGACTCTGGGCCGTCTGAGTGTGCTGGGTCAGTCGGGCTGGCTGGAGGCGCTCCAAGCCTTGGGGGTGGATGACGCAGAAGCCGCTCTGATCGAGCTGCAGCAAGTCGGCCTACTGGTCCCTCACGAGACCTCACGCTTCGCGGGAATGACGGAGTGGCAGTTCAAGCACGGACTCGTACGCGACGTCGTCTACCAAAGCCTGGTGGAAGAAAATCGCCAACATCTCCACGCACTCGTCGGCAGTTGGCTCAACGAAGCCGGCGAGGATCCCACGGTCGTCGCGCGCCACTTCGACCTCGCGAAGGAACCGAAACGCGCCGCCAAGTTCTGGGAGATAGCAGCTCAGCGCGCGCTGGAAACGAGCGCGCTCGAAGACGCGCTGCACATGGCGGAGCACGCCTTGGCGTGCGCCGACAACCAAGTCGAAGCGTTCACTCGCGCCAAACTACTCGACGAAGCGTGGAATGGTCTGGACGCGCGTGCCAGTGATCGCGAAACCGCCGTAGGCGCGATGGAAGACAACGTGCACGACGAAGCCAGCGAAACCTACGCCTTGGGTGCTCGCGCTCGCTACGACGCTGCTCGTGGTCAGGGCATGGACGTCGACGTGCGCCTCGCTAGAGCACGCGACGAGGCGCAGCGACTGGAGTTGACCGACGAAGAAGCTCGCTGCAGTGCAGAACTCGCGGCGCGTTTGGCTTTTGCCGGCCGTTTCGACGACGCCGAGCAGGAGGCGGCGCGGCTGTTGAAACTGGCAAACGACAAAGACCTCCCCGCTGGCGCCGTTCAGGCCTGGCAGACCCTGGCCATCGTTCACCAGAGCCGCGGAGAACTGAGCGCAGCACTGACTTCCCGGCGCAACGCGGCCTGGGCAGCACGAGAGGCGGAGCTTCGCGAACGTGAGTCGGTATTGACGACCAACCTCGGGTTCGCGCTGACGACCCTGGGTGCTCGGGACGAGGCACGCGCCTCGCTCTTCGAGGGCTTGAATCTTGCCGAAGCCATCGGCAGCGCGGGGGCCAAACGCCACGCGCACATGTTGCTGTTGTGCTGGTCAGGAACCTTCGGCAGCGATCAAGAGCTCGACGGCATCCTGACGGACGTTCGAGATGAAGCTGATGCTGCAGCCGCAGGCACCTGGACGGCGCCAGCGCGCGAGAACCTCGGGGTCTTGTTCTATCGCGGGCTGGAGCTGCTCAACAATCATCCCCAGAAGTACGCGGAGCGAGCGCGAACGTTGTTCAAGCTCACGACAGAGGCGTACCGGCGTACCGAGAACCGAGATCTGCTGCCCGTTGCTCTCGGGTGGTGGGCTCGCGCCGAGCTGCAGTGCGGCGATCCGGAGGCGGGCTATGCGCGGGCGCAGACTGCCGCGGAGCTTCTGGAGTCCGGTGCTCCCAGTCTGCTCAACGAGTCACCCGTGTACCTGGCCTTGCACGACTCGAATCTCAGACTGAACCGCCAAGACAAGGCGAAAGAGGCCATCAAACAGGCGATGCCACCGCTACTCCGGCGCATCCGCGGGCTTTCCGTGACCAAGTACAAGCGTCCGTTCTTGACCGCGTTGACCGACAATTCCACCCTCGTCTCGATGGCCGCCAGCTACGGCGTCTTGCCGACTGAAGTCCAGCTCGCGTTGACCGAGCCGAGCGCGGATTGAGCGCCGATCGAACCCGAAGCGTCGACGCGGACGAAACGCGAGACCGCGGCAGAGCACGAGTCGAAGTCAAGCGCGCTACCTCATCCTTCCATCCTCTCCATCGCACCACCAACTCCCAAACCACCCATGATTGCTTTCGAGATCCGAGCCGCGCTTCCCGGAGACGATGCCGCCCTGACTGCGCTTGCCCGACACTTGAACAGTGTCAACCTTCCGGCAGACGCGAGTGCCATCTCGAAAATCCTCCAAACGTCGCAAGAGAGTTTCGCCCGCGTGCTACCGAAGGAGAAGCGAGCTCACGTCTTCGTCTTGGAGGACCTCGATGCCGGCAAGATCGTCGGCACCTCGACGCTGATCGGTCAATTGGGTCGCCCGGACGCCCCCTACATCTTCTTCGACGTCGACGAAGAAGAACGCTACTCGCCGGATTTGAACATTCACTTCCGACACTCTGTCTTGCGCCTCGGCTTCTCCTACGATGGGCCGACCGAGCTCGGAGGTCTGGTCGTCGATCCGAGTTACCGCCGGAGCCCCGGTCGCTTGGGCCTTTGTGTCTCCTATGTGAGGCTCTTGTTCATCGCTGCCCACCGCGGCGAGTTTCGGGATCAACTCTTGGCCGAGCTGCTCCCCCCCTTGGAACCGGACGGGACCAGTCACCTGTGGAATGCCCTGGGCAGGCGCTTCACGCACATGACCTACAGGCAGGCCGATCGTCTATCCCACGAGAACAAAGACTTCATCCGCGACCTGTTCCCACGGGGCCCGGTGTACGCGAGCTTGCTGAGCGAAGCCGCCCAAGGGGTCATCGGCAAGGTCGGACACCAGACGAAAGGGGTGGAGAAGATGCTGCAACGCATTGGCTTCCGCTACGCCGACCGCGTGGATCCCTTCGACGGTGGGCCGCACTTCACGGCCAAGACGGACGAGGTGAGCGTGATCCGCGGCTACCGCGCACTGAAGGCTCGTCCCATCGAAACGGCCAGTACGGAAGGGCCCGCGCCCCGCGGCGAAAGCGGCGAAAACCAAGCAGGCGGCAATGCGAGCAGCGAGATGGCCTCGCGGCAGTACCTGGTCGCTCACATCACGCCGGACGCGCCGTTCCTTCGGGCTGTGAGCACCCACGGCCAGGTCGACGGCGAGCAGGTCGCACTCGACGCCGGGGCGCTGGCCCATCTCGGAATTACGGCCGGGGACGTCGTGCAGCTCGTACCCGTGCCCTGAGTCGGCCCTGCCCGACGCTTCGGTTGCTCTCGGGTCGTGTCGTTGGGCACCAAGGTGGATATGGACTCAGTGCAGCGCCTACGGCAGCGAATTTGGTTGGCAATGGGGCTCGGCGCGGTGAGCTTCGGTTGCGGCAGTACGTCGAGCGACGACGTGGATACCGCGAGGGAAGCACCGCCCAATCCTTCGGACGCGACCCCGGAGTCGTCGACATCTCCCTCAGCCCCAACGCCATCACCTTCGACTCCAGCAAGCTCGACCAGTAGCCCCGAGCCGCAACTCGGTACGGGTGGAGCGGGCAATGAGCTTCTGGAAGGAACAGGGGGCGCGCCTTCCACGCGAGACCTCTCGATTCGGCGGCCGTTTCTGGTCGGTTCATCGCTACGCACGGCAGAACGCGTGCAGCGCAGCCTCTGGTGTAAACGCCTGCCGTCCAACTCGACACGAGATGGCCGACGAGTTGCCATTGCTCTCGATGAGGGGACGGCCTCGATGTTGGCAGAGGCGTGGCTGCGCGATGCGATGGAAGAGCACGCGTCGGTGGCGGCCTTCGCGCGCTTCAGCTTGGGCTTGCTCGCTCAGGGGGCTCCGCCCGAATTGGTTTCAGCATCGCAGCGAGCGTCGTTGGACGAGATCAAACACGCACGCGATTGCCTGATGCTGGCGGCACGGTATGGCGCCCCACCGGACGGGCCGGGAGAGTTCGACCTCACCGGAGCGCTCGAAGTGCCGAGCTTGGAGGAGCTGTGCCTGCTGTGCATCGAGGAAGGCGCAGTGGGGGAGACGTTGGGCGCGCTGCTGGCTGCGGAGCAGCACGCGGGGGCAGAAGACCCCACCGCCAGGGGAGTCTGTCGACGCATCGCCAAGGACGAAGCTCATCACGCCGAACTCGCGTGGCGCTTCCTGAGTTGGGCTTTGCCGCGCGGTGGTGACTGGCTGCGCGTTGCGGCGCGAGGGGCGTTCGAGGCGGCATGCGCCAGCGCCGAGAACGGCAAGCTCGTGGACTACCGGGTGAACCGCAAGGCATGGCGAGCCCACGGCCGCTTGACTTGCGAAGAGGCACGTGCCGTAGCGCGTCGGGGCATCGACGAGGTGATCCGTCCCGGAGCAGATGCGCTCCTCGAGACGCCCCCAGCCACGCCCAATCCCGTCCTGCGAGGCCACTCCTCGGCCTGAACCGCCGGACGCTTTCAAGCAGCCCAGCGCGCGAACGCCTCGCCGATGGCGCACTTCAGCTGTTCGCGACTGAAGGGCTTGCGCAGAATCGTGGCCCGGTGCTCCGCACCCACCACCTGCGATTCGGGAATGAATCCAGACATGAGCACGACGGGCAGGTTCGGTCGTCGTGCAGCCAAGACCGTCGCGAGTTCGAGTCCGCTCTGCCCCGGCATCAAGACGTCGGTGACGACCGCCGCACAGTTGGGCGTCAACTCGAGGCGGCGCAACAGTTCGTCCGCCGATTGGCAACTGACCACCTCGAAACCGAGCCGCGCGATGAGGGCAGTCACCGCTTTGCGTGACAGAGGATCGTCGTCCGCCACCAATACGACGCCTGTTTTCGGCACGAACTCCGGCTTCGCCCCGGCCAACTCACGCCCCTGGCTAGGCGCCGCAGTCGACGGCAGAAAGATGTGAAATGCCGTACCTTTGCCGGATTCGGTCTTGACTCTCGATCATGCCCCGGTGACTCACGACGGTACCGTGCACCGCTGCTAGTCCCAAACCGGTGCCAACGCCCTCCGGCTTGGTGGTGAAGAACGGCTCGAACAACTGCTGCCGAACCTCCTCCGGGATCCCCGGACCGTCGTCTTGTACCGTGATCTGCACGGCGTCACCGGGAGCAAAGTCGAAACTCGAAGCCTCACACCATTCGGACTCGACCTGAGTGCGTCGAACCTGAACCACGACGCGCCCGTGGCCGCCCAGCGCGTCGCGCGCGTTCAGCACCAGATTCAACAAGGCCTGCTCTAGAGCAACCCGATCACCACTGACCCACAGCGCCCCTTCGGGCACGTCCACCATTAACGCGATACCCGGACCGAGAGTGCTGCGGCTGAGAGCACAAACATTCCGTACGACCCCCACGATGTCTACTTGCCGGGACTCGAAACGGCCGCGGCGCCCAAAAGCGAGCAACTGCCGGGTTAGCGTGGTCGCCCGCTCGGAGGCTTCGTCGAGCAGCTTCAGATGCTCGCGGGCTGCTACGTCATCTCCCTCGTCGATTGAGGCTGCAACCAGATCCGTGGCGCCACGCACTGCACTCAGCATGTTGTTGAAGTCGTGGGCGATGCCCGCCGAAAGGCGCCCCAGTGCCTCCAGACGTTTCGCTTGTGCCAGCTGCCTTTCCGTGTCGCGCAGCGCCCGTGCGGCTGCACTCTCCTGCTCTCGTGCGCGGCGGAGTTCCGCCAGGCGCTGCTGCGACTCGACGAGAGCCTGGTTGAGCATTCGCGTTGGAGCTATCAACACGGGCAGCATCAACACCAAGATGAGTGATCCGAAGACGTAGCTTTGGGTCAGCGTCGACATCGGGTATTCAGGCACCTCGCCAAGCTCGTGCGCGACAAGCCAGCCCCCCGCGACGAGAAGTGTCCAACCCAGCGCCGCCCAACCCCAACGCGGACCATAGAGCGGAACGACCAAGGCCAAGAGCACCGTGTTCGCGACGTAGGCTAGCGTCCGCACGCCACCCATGACGACCGCCGACGTGGTGACCGCCAGAAGGCCCACGCACAACCAAGCCGCCGCTCGCAGCCAGCGCTTCTGGCGCGCGAACACGGCAGCAAGTGCAATCGTCAGCAGCCAAATGCTGCTCGGAACGAAGACGTGCCACTGCGCCCGGCTTACAGCCAACGTGCCAAGGGCAAACAGCACGCCGCCCAACATGGGCGCGAGGGTCCAGCGCACGTAGCGCTCCGCGACGGACCTCCGCACCCCCAGCGACGCGGCGCGGCCAGAAACCTCATCCGGCGTTGGCATCGCGTTCGTTATAGCAAGCCAGTCGGCCCCCAACCACACAGAGTGTGCAGCACTGCCCCATCGCTGACAGACCCCGAGCCTTCGGCTCGAGGCCCCCACATGTCGCACCTTTGCTGGAGAGCAGCCACTGTCGCGCGAACAGCGCTCCTGAGCGCAACCGAGACTCCCCAACACGACCGACGCAGCGCAACCCCGGAGACAAACCAACGAGGGCCTCGCTCATTCGCGAGGCCCTCGTCTCGTCAATCAACCAAGCGACAGAACGCCGCTTGCCCACGCATCAGGGGAAGTCGAACTCGCACACGAACGCGCGCGAGGTGCCGCAGGCACTGTCCCGCCAGTCGCCGATGTCCGCTCCCAAGCCGTCGAAAGTCCCACAATCGGAAGAGCCTCCGCTGGGTTCAGACGTGGCCCAGTTGGCGTAATCGTCACCGGGAGCTTCGTAGCTGAGGGGTCGGGTACCGTCGAGCCAGGTCCAAGCACCTTCGGTGATGCTATCGCTGAGGCCGAGCCAAAGCTCCGCTTCCCCTGCGCCGGTCACGTAGGAAACCAGGTCGGCATTGTCCTGCGCTCCGTCGCTGGCGTCGACTCGGATCGTCGCCAGGCGAGCACCGATGCCGTAGTCCTCACAGTGTGCTTCTGCGGCACTCCATGAAAGAGCGAAAGACGTGTACGTATTTCCCGTTGCGTCCTCCAACTGGTCGTCGGCCTCGGCAACGAAGACACACGCCGTGCCATCCTTCCACGGGCCACCTCGATCGGCCGTCGTCGGACACTGGAGCGTACAGCTGTCCGAACAGAAGAAGCTTTCGTCGAAGTAGCCATCGTCGCGCTGTGCGTTCGTCAGTCCGCTGGGACCCTCCGTGTACAGATCGGGATCCATACCGGGGTAGTCGTTGCCGTTGTCACACGCTTCCAAGTCGTTGGGGTTGAAGTTGTTGGTTTCGGTCAGATACCGCACGCCGTCGCCACAAGTATTCCATCGGCATGCGGCAGTGCAACTGTCGGTGTTGACCAGGTTCTGATCGTCACACTCCTCGTTGTCTGCCGCTCCAGAGCCTGCGCCTAGCGGCTGAACGAAGCCGTCGCCACACGCCGCAAACCGACACAGGGTGGTGCAGGAGTCGGTGTTATCGTCATCACCGTCGTCACAGAGCTCGGCCGCGCAAGTGCACGTCTCGCCAACTTCACAATTGCCGTCGTTGTCACCACCGGCCGCGCTGTTCTGTTCATTGGCGGCACCGGGGCACCCTGAGCATGTGCATACCTCACCGCTTTCGCATACCCCGTCGTCGTCACCGCCGGGCCCGCCAACGAGCTCGATGAGGCTGCCACATGCAGGAGCGGGATCCACGTCACCGTCACCGCAAGTTGCCAGCGTGCAGTCGTTCGTGCAGGCGTCCGAATCGATGGCGTTACCATCGTCGCAAGCCTCCGTCGGGCTCTTGATGCCGTCACCACACACGGCCAGCAGACAACTGCTCAGGCACGAGTCGCGATCGTTGCTATTTCCATCGTCGCACTGTTCACCAGGCTGAACGATGCCATCGCCGCATACGGCGAGGTCACACGCGTTGGTGCAGCCGTCGTTATCGTTGTCGTTGCCGTCGTCACACTCCTCCGCGTTGCTCGCTGGCGTGCTCTGCCCGGTCGAATTGGTCTGATGGGTATAGACGAAACCATCGCCGCAGCGCGCCGTTCGGCATCCGACGCATTGGTCGTTGTCGTTCGAATTGCCGTCATCGCACTCCTCGCCGGGACCGACGATCCCGTCGCCACAAGTGCCATAGGTGCAGTTCGTCTTGCACACACCATTGTCCGCGTTACCCGTACCGTCGTCGCACTCCTCGGTGGGACAAATGCACGTCTCACCTTCTTCGCATTGGGAGTCGTCGTCGCCGCCTCCAGCTGCGTTGTCCTCCACCGCCAGACCGGGGCAGCCCGCGCACGTGCAGACCTCGCCGGCTTCGCAGGTGCCGTCGTCGTCGCCCCCAGCCGCGACGACAACCTCGAGCAACGCTCCGCACGGCGGCGTGTCGATGTTCCCGTCACCACACTCCGAGCCCGAAAGAACACAGGAGTTGGAACAACCGTCACCATCGACTGCGTTGCCGTCGTCACAGTCCTCCAGACTGCCAGGCCCCGAAGACTGGGCAATGCCGTCTCCACACGTCGCAAGCACACAAGAAATGCACGCATCGCTGTCGTCGTCGTTGCCGTCATCGCACTGTTCAGCGCCCAGGCCAGTCGTGCGACGCCAACCATCACCGCAGGAAGCGTCCTCACACGTCGTCAGACACGCATCGTTGTTGCTGGTGTTGCCGTCATCACACTCTTCCTCGGGGCCCGCGCCTGTCGTTTTCGTGAAGCCGTCCCCGCAGGTGGCCACACGGCACTCCAGCTCACTGTTACCGACCTCGTTGTACTTGACGCAGGCGTCCGCGTTGGAGGTGTTGTTGTCGTCGCACTCCTCGATGCGCCCCTGAGCGATGTTCTGAAGTGCGATGCTGCCGTCTGGCGGGTTCGTGTCGTAGATTGCGTCGAGGTAGGCCTGCATTTGGGGCCCAGGAGACGCTGTCATCGGACCATCGCCATCCGGATCGGCGTAGGGAATCGTTGCGGTCAGGAACAAGACCCCATCACCGCACGTGTTGTAGTCGCAATCGTCGAGACAACTGTCCGTTTGCACGTCATTGCCGTCATCACACTCTTCGAGGGCAGCGGTGTTGGCGTTGTTGGTCCTCACGCGATACCACGCCCCATCACCACACACGTTCCAACTGCAGTCGTCGAGGCAACTGTCGGTGTTGTCTTTGCCCGTACGCCGACAGGCCGCATTCGCGCCTGCTCCGCTCGGGCACCCGTCGTCGCACTGCTCCCCGCCATCGACGACGCCATTGCCACAGGTGCGAGTGGTGCAGTCCGTATCGCAGCTGCTGCCCGGACCGTTGTCGGCGCCTTCGTCACACTGTTCGACGCTCGCGCGCACGAAGCCGTCGCCGCAGCGCGCATTCGTACAATCGTTCAAGCAGCCGTCAGTCTGGTCAGTATTCTGGTCGTCACATTCGTCGGTACCGTTGATGATGCCGTCACCGCAAACGGGGGTCGTGCACTCGTTGGTGCACTCGTCCGTGTTGATGGCGTTGCCATCGTCACATTGCTCACCCGGGTCCAGCGCACCGTCACCACAGGTCGCAAGCGTGCAATCGCCGTTGCAACCGTCTCCGTCGGCGACATTTCCGTCATCACATGCCTCGCCCGGCTGCAGGAAGCCGTCCCCACACGCAGCCTCCTGACATTGATCGGTGCAATTGTCGGTGTTGATGTCGTTGCCGTCGTCGCACACTTCGCCGGCATGCAAGATGCCGTCACCGCAAGCGGCGTTGCGACACGAGTTCGTACACTCGTCGTCCTGTATCTCGTTGCCGTCGTCGCAGTCTTCGCCCGCGTTGACGATGCCATCGCCACAACTCGGTAGCGCGCAGTCGTTCGTGCACTCGTCGTCATCGACGTCGTTGCCGTCATCGCATGCCTCGTTGTTCCCGACCTGCCAATAACCGTCACCACAGCGCGGCCGTTCGCAGCCGACGGTGCAGCTGTCGACGTTCTCGTCGTTGCCGTCGTCGCACGCCTCTCCCTCTTGCACGACGCCATCGCCACAAGTCGGAGCGGTGCAAGCATTGGTGCAGTCGTCGTCGTCGGTGTTGTTGCCGTCGTCACACGCCTCGCCTTCTTGTACGTGTCCGTCACCACATTCCGGCGTTCTGCAGTTGTTCGTGCACTCGTCGTCGTTGTCGTCGTTACCGTCGTCGCAGGCCTCGCCCGGCGCTACGAAGCCGTCACCGCAGGTAGCAGCGTTGCATTCCGTGGTGCAGCTGTCGTTGTCATCGTCGTTGCCGTCGTCACATTCCTCGTCTTGGGAACGCACTCCGTCCCCACATTTGGGACGCAGACACGAATTGCTGCAACCATCGGTGTTGTCGTCGTCGCCGTCGTCACACTCCTCACTGTCGTTGACCACTCCGTCCCCGCACCGCGGGAGCCTGCAGTCGCTCGTGCAGTCGTCGTCATCATCGTCATTACCATCGTCGCAGGCTTCGTTCGGCGCGAGATAGCCATCACCACAGCGCGCGATCCGACAATTGCCGACGCACCTATCGTCGTTGTCGTCGTTACCATCGTCGCACTCTTCGCCGCGTTCAGCAGTGTGCCCGTCTCCGCACGCCTGCTCCATGCAGTCGCTCGTACAATCCGCCGTGTCGTCGTTGTCCTCGCCGTCGTCGCACTCCTCGTCGCCGTTGACGATGCCGTCACCGCAGGCGGGCAGCTGACATTCGTTGCTGCAGCCATCCTCATCGACACTGTTGCCGTCGTCACACTCCTCGCCAGGGTCGACGTGTTCGTCTCCACAGAAGGGTGCGCCCGAGTCTTCGTCGTCGGTATCGGTGCTGCTCGAGGACGACGAACCGCCTCCGCAAGCATTCAGACCAAGGGCTAGCACGACACCGCCTAGGGCCCGTACTGCCATCATCCATTTGGGTTCCATGTTCATCATTTACCTCCGCACCCCCGCACCCGCTGGCGGGTCCACAACGGGAGATGCGCCGTGAGTACAGAGCGTCTCGCCGCGTTAATCAAGCGGAGCAACCCGTGAAACACTCGTAACCGGGTCACCCGACAGTTACCGCAAGGGAGCAACGTCACGGAACACACCTTGGTGCAACAGACCGTTCAGCAGCAACAACGAAGGGAAACAGCTTTTCGTCGAAAAGACGCGCAACGGTTGCGGGCATGCGCCAAGTGGCGTGCGCCCAATCCCCAATACTTGCGCTTCGCGCAGAAGCGAGCAGCTGCATCACGGGAAGCGCCTATCAGTATCCTGCACTGCGACGTGCAACTCCGAGGGAGTTGCATCGTGCTGCACGGGCCGGCGTCCGCCACCTGGCCAGTGCGCGAAGACCGTTGACTTCTTCCGACATCCGCGGGGTGCGCCTGCGGGAGACGCGAGGCCGAGATCATCAACGGCTCCCCAGCGCGTCGGCCGCCCCGGCAGCGTCGGCCGCCCCGGTAGCGTCGGGAGCGACACGGGCACGACAACATATCCGCCACAAGTGATCGAGGCCATTGCACAGACGAGGTCAGCAACACTAGCTAAGCGCTACTAATGAGGGTGCCCTGCAAGGACTGCGTTCTCTCCCAACGTCTACCTGAGACGACACGATGTCCACGGCCAAGCGAAGGAACCAGGCGCACTCTCTCTTGCACTGCGTCGCCGGGAGTGGATACTCCGTGCATGGGAGCAGAACCTAAGGACGCAGACACGATCCCCGCCGCGCCACAGTCCAAAAAGGCAGATGCCCCCCAGAATCCCTCCGGGGTCCGTGCCGCAACCCAAGCACCAAGTGCGTCTTTTCCGGGCGATGAGGCGCATGCTGAAATGGTTCGAGCCGTGGCTCGCGGGGTCTGCACGATATTGTGCAGCCATCATTGTGATGATGGCACGACCGTCGAGTGGTCAGCCTGGAGGGTCGCCGGCAGACTCGTGGCGCAGGGTTGGTTCTGCACCAACGCAGGCCACTGGTCGAGAGGCCCCTCCTTCGTGGTCGAAGCGCGGGAGGTCGCCGCCCTAGGCAGAATGATCGAGCCGCTGCTGGCTGACTGACAGGAACCCCCGTGTGCGCGCACGCGCGCCGCGCCCAAGGTCAGCATTCGGAGCCCGCACCGAGCCAGCGGGGCAATGAGTCCACATCCCGGCGCGCAGCGAAGCCGGCTATGTAGGAGCTCGACACACAAGCTGAACGTCATCTCACGCGACAGCCTCATTCTCTTTTTCCGAGCTATAGAAAAGCTGAGACAAATCCGCGGCCGCTGTGCATCAACCTCCCAGAAGGCTCTCTGCCTGCGCCGACCGCGCTTCAGCGCCTAGTCTGTCTGCGTTCCCCTCCAATGCCCGCAATCAACGCCAATCGCCCCGCGGTCAGCGCACTCGTGCTGAGCGTGTGCATCGCTTGCTCCGCCGCGGATCCGGCCTCGCCAGCTGACTCCTCCCAAGCCGGAACTGCGGGGGGAAACGACGGGTCGTCTGGGGGGGTTGGATCGAACGGGGGCGGTAGCTCCGGCTCGGGAGCGCCCGGCACCGTGGGTGCCGATGGCTTCGTGCTCGAACCTGGCGAGGGGACGGTGGTGAACGGCGCACCCACCAATCCGGGCTGTGGTGACGGACAGCTTGCCGATAGCGAAGCCTGCGACGATGGAAACAGCGTCGCGGGTGACGGCTGCTACTCCGACTGCACCCTGGTGGAACCGGGCTTCGAGTGCATGAAACCCAACGAGCCCTGCGAGCGAACGGACTTGTGCGGCGACTCGATCGTCAGCGGTATCGAAACCTGTGACGACGGAAACGACGTCGCAGGCGACGGCTGCTCGGCGGCGTGTTTCGTGGAGCGCGATTTCGTGTGCGGCGAGCCGGGCAAGCCCTGTCAGTCGACCGTGGTGTGCGGTGATGGCCGAGTTTCGGGTTCGGAAACCTGCGACGATGGTGACACGGGCTCCGGTGATGGTTGCTCGGCGGATTGCCAGCTGGAAGAGGGCTTCGTCTGCTCCGCGCCGGGCTACGCGTGCCAGACGGCGTGTGGCGACGGCATGCTCCGGGGCCGAGAGACTTGCGACGACGGCAACGTCGAGGGCGGTGATGGCTGCAGCGCTGCCTGCACTGCAGAGCCCGGCTACGCCTGCCCGGAAGGGGAGTCCTGCCACCCCACCGTCTGCGGCGACGGAGTCGCGGAGGGTGACGAACCGTGCGACGACGGCAACAACGGAGACATGGGCGACGGCTGCTCGCCAGGCTGTCGACTCGAGCCCGATTGCAGTGGCGGCGAGTGTCGCTCACGCTGTGGGGACGGTCTGATCCTCGCCGGCGACGCCGAAGAATGTGACGACGGCAACGATCGTCCAGGTGATGGGTGCAGCGCCGACTGCAAGATCGAAACGGGCTTCTCCTGCTCCGTCTTGAGCGACACGGACGAAGGTGAACTCGAACTCCCGGTGGTATTCCGCGACTTCGTCGATCGTGGACGAGGCGAGTTCACACTGACGGACGGACGCACCTTCACTGGGCACCCAGACTTCGGAGCCGCCGTGATGGAGCTCAAGAACATGGTGGAGATGGAGCTCGCGCCCCCTGGCGACGCGGTCAACGTGCCCTACAAGCCAGTGTACAACGCCGACGTCCTGGCAACGGCAACCGACCTGGTTGCCAGTCGCGACAGCTTCAACCAATGGTACACGGACGATCCGAGCGTCAACATGACGTTCATCGATACCATGCTGCTGCTCCCCGCTGCAGGTCAGGACGGAACGTTCGAATTCGACGATCAGACCTTCTTCCCCCTCGATGGCCGTGGCTTCAGTGACCCCGACCTAGCCGAGGACGGCGTTTCGACAGAGTACCTCAGCGGGTTGTGCGACGACCCGGAGGACCTACACGCCTTTTCATTCACGAGCGAGGTCCGCTATTGGTTCGAGTACAAGGGCGGTGAGCAGCTCATCTTCCGCGGGGACGACGACGTCTGGGTGTTCATCAAGAACCGTCTCGTCGTCGACTTGGGCGGCATCCATGGCGCTCTCGGTGCAGACGTGTGTGGCAACAGCTTTCACCCGGACTTCCCCGCGGATTGCCCGGGGCTAGGGCCCGACACGGTGGATCTCAGCGGTGAGCCCCTGAACCTGATCGAAGGCCAGGTCTACGAGATTGCCGTGTTTCAGGCGGAGCGGCGCCTGTGTCAGTCGAGTTATCACCTCACCCTTTCCGGCTTCACCCGTTTGCGCACAGCCTGTGAAAGTGACTGTGGGGACGGCATCATCGCAGAAGACGAACGCTGCGACGACGGAGAGAACAACGGCGCAGGGTACGGCTTCTGCGCGGCCGACTGCCAACCGGGGCCTCGCTGCGGCGATGGCGTGCTCAACGGCCCGGAACTCTGCGACAACGGCTTCAACGTCGACGGCTACGCCTTGGCGGATGACTCGTGTGCGCCTGGTTGCGTGCTGCCTCCCTACTGCGGTGATGGCCAGATCGACGCGGCGTACGGCGAAGACTGCGACCCAGGACCAGACGCGGCCCAAGCCGATCACCAGGCCTACAACGGTTGCTCCACAGACTGCAAGTTCGGTCCGCGTTGCGGCGATGGCGTGGTCAACGGCGACGAAGAGTGCGACGACGGCAATCGCAACAACAACGATGGGTGCAACGTCAACTGCCGCAACGAGCGCGTGATTCGGGTGCGATAGTCCCCCAACACGCGGCCACTTCCGCGAGAGACGAGCTCGTCAACCCAGCGCGCCGGACAGCTCCCTGGACATGCTGGAGACCAGCCTGGCGGCGACGGCGGCACAAGATCCGCCAGAGCCGCGGCTGTCACTTCCTCGCAAGCGTTGCGTCCCCCCGACACGCGAGGCTCAGAGGATGCGGTCGATCCCGTTCAAGAGGTTACCCATCTCCTCCGATGTCATCATGATGAACAGGTTTCCGCCGATGTGCCGACCCGGCATCAAGAACAGGGTCTCGACCAAGAGCACGTAGTCCGACACGTCGTTGAATTCGCTGACGACCTCCCGCATGTTGCCGATGTTGCAGTGGGCCTGAGCCAACTCGAAGGGGATCCCCAAGGTGTTCCCCATACTGCCCACCAGAGCGTTGATCAAGATGTTGCCCACCTCGACCAACAATTCGCGATCTGCATCGCTCACCTCCTTGGGGGCGTTATCGTTGTCACTGACGAGGGCGTTCACCAAACGCAAACCGCTCTCTTTCGACATCAGGAGCAACGCGATCCCATTGGCCGAACCCGAAAAATCCTGGCGCACGAGGGCGAGGTCGTCGGTGAAGTTGTCTCGTATCGTCGCCTCCAGAGCGGAGCGAGGAATGACCTCGAGACGCGGCACGCTCAGCTTGATCGTCTCGTAGACGAGCTTCGACAGTGCGCTCGCCGCGCGGCCCATGCCGATGTTGAATATCTCTTTGAACGCATCTGCGTAGCGGGGTGAAAACGGCAGTTTGTCCGGCGTGTCGTCGCGGGCCAGCACGAGCCTCATCACCCTCCGCAACTCGGGGCCATCCACTGGCTTTGGAACGAAGGCAACCGCTCCTAGTGAACGAGCCTTGTGGGCCGTCGTGTCCTGAATGTCTGCGGACGAGACGATCATCTTAGTTTTTGGGTGACGGGCGCGGGCGTGACCCAAGAAGGCAAGGCCACTGATGTGGGGCATCAACAGGTCCGTGATGACGACGTCGTATTGCGTCTCCTCCATCTTTGCCAACGCATCGGCGCCGCTGGTCACCTCCTCGATGTCGAACTCCTCGCCCAACGCGGTGCGCACGTGCCGCAGGCTGAAGCGCGAATCGTCGACCAGGAGGACTTTGGGTTTGGCGTCTTGGACAGGCCGGGCGGTTACCCGCGTTCGCAGGTCTTCGTCATCGCTCTGTTGTTCCGCGTCATTCATGGCCGCTCTCGCACCTCACTGTGTATCGTGGGGTCCTGGCTCCGATTTTAGGATCCCTGCTACAAGGCTGGACGATCCGGTCGCGAAGCGCACCCGTGGACGACTCCAGGTCGATGACGCAGTGGGCATATGTGGGCGGCAAGCTCACGCTCCTCGCGGCTGCGATTCCGCCCTCAACGTAGCGCGGCGCACCAGATCGTGGCTGGTGCGTCGAGTTGCACCCAGCCCGACACGAAACGCGACAGCTCCCCCTCTTGCAGCGGACGCCAGCACGAGGCCGGGGAGAGACCGCGGTCGCCTCGTCGCTCGACTCGGCGAGTCGAACAGAGGGTAACAGGTTACCTAGTGAGCCGCCGCAACGCTTGCCGCCGACAACTCGCCCGGCCCATCACCGACGATGCGACCATCCCGCATCTCCACGACCCGCGGCATGCGCTGGGCGAAGCCCGGGTTGTGGGTGACGACCACCACCGTAGTGTCGTACTCAGCGTTGATTCTGAAGAAGAGGTCGTGGACAGCGTCACCCGTGGTGCTGTCCAGGTTGCCCGTTGGCTCGTCCGCCAGCAGCAACCGTGGTTCGAGAGCCAGTGCGCGGGCGACGGCCACACGTTGCTGTTCTCCACCCGACAATTCCCCGGGTCTGTGTGTCTGGCGATGCTCCAACCCAACGAGCTGCAAGAGCCTCTCTGCCTGCTCACGCATCTCGTTGCGATTGCGCCCCCCAATCAGGCCAGGCATCATCACGTTCTCGACTGCCGTGAACTCCGGCAGCAGATGATGAAACTGAAAAACGAAACCGATCAAGCGATTGCGAACCGCCGCGAGCTTGGCACCGGAGAGCTTCGTCAGTTCCTCTCCGGCCAGTAGCAGACGGCCGCTGGTGGGCAAATCGAGCGTACCGATGCAATGCAGCAAAGTACTCTTTCCAGCACCTGACGCGCCAACGATGCTCAACACCTCGCCTTGCTCGATCGTCAGATCGATGCCTTTGAGGACCTCGAGCTCGTTGCCCATGTGAATGAAGCTCTTTTTGAGGCCCTCGACCTCGACCAAGGGTCCCGGGATTTTTTCCAGTTCAGACATCGTACGTCGTTCGTTCCCTCATTCGTAGCGGATGCCATCTACCGGACGCAACCGACTCGCCGATAACGCAGGATAGAGGGTCGCCAAAACCGTGATGACCAAGGCGCAGACGGCCACCAAGAGATAGTCCATCAAGTCCACCTCGATGGGCAGGCGATCGACGTAGTAGACGTCCGGATCCAAGCGAACGCCGAAACGCTTGAGCCCCTCGCACATGACCCAACCGGTGACCACGCCGAAGAGCGTGCCCATGGCCCCGATGACAGATCCCTCCGCCATGAAGATGCGCAGGACAGTGCCATCGCTGGCTCCGAGCGCCTTGATGATCGCAATCTCTTTGCTCTTCTCCGTGACCATCAGCAGCAGAGTGCAGATGATGCAGAAACAAGCGACGATGATCGCCAACGAGAGGATGACGAACGTCGCGATCTTCTCCAGCTTGAGCGCGGAAAAGAGGTTCTTGTTGGCCTCCTGCCAGTCACGAACCACCAAGTCGCGATTTGCGACCGCCGCCTCGACGCGTGTTCGCACCTCTTTGACCCTGTCGGGGTCGTCGACCGTGGCCTCGATGCTCGTGACCTTGCCTTCGAGATCGAGGAACTCTTGTGCGACCTCGAGCCGAACGTAGACCAGGCTCGAGTCGTACTCGTACATGCCACTGTAGAATATGCCCGCAATTCGAAACTTGCGTGTGCGTGGCATGACGCCCATCGGACCGAGATCGCCGAGGGGAGCGACCAAGCTCACTTCATCTCCGACCAGCACGTGCAGACTCTTGGCCAGCTCACGACCGACGATCAATCCGGGGAACGAGTCATCCGGGCGGATGATCTCCGCGACGTCGTCGTCGAGCTCGAGTTGCTTCTTCAGGCTCGGCCCCTTGCGATACTCCTGGCCTCCCGACCCCAGTCCGATCACCGTGTCTGCGGGTAGGTCAGCGAGTACGGCCGGGTGCCTCAGGTATTCGAAGTCCCCCACCTCGACGTTCTTGACGAGGTCGGTCACCTCCCCGACGCTGTCGAGATCGACGCCGCGCACGAGCACGCCCGCGGTGTTGGAACTGCTGGAGGCCATGGCTTCGCCCGCGGCCATGGGAGTGGCCTTGGTCACGCCGGGCACCCTCCGCACCTCCTCCAAAGCGCGATCCCAATCGCCGAAGCCACCCACGTTGTCGCGAATGACGCTGATGTGAGCGTTGTTGCCGAGGATCTTGCGCTTCAGATCGGCGCCAAAACCGCCCATCACCGAGATGACGACGACCAACGCCAAGCAGCTCACAGCTACGCCTGCCGTCGACAGCACACTGATGACGGTGAGAAAGCCGCTCTTGGTCGCACGAACGTGGCGCGCCGCAACGAACCCGATCGCACCACTGCCCTCGATGCGATTGAGCACCCACGGCAGCGACAGCGCTAAACCACCGACGATGAACAAGGTCGTGAAGACGGCCGCACATACCCGAACGATTTGATGCGACAAGTCGAACTGAGTGCCGATGGGCTGAGGAAGCGTCGCCGATATGGCTCCGAAGACCACAGCACCGACGAAGCTCACGCTAGTCGCAAAAACGAGGATGCCACGCCGCCCGCGCCGACCCAGCGCGAACAGCACTCGGAAGGCAAGCCAACCAACGAGGGCAATCACCAGCCCGATCAGGCCGATCTTCAGACCCAGCGGCACCCCAGCCCAGGCGGTGAAGAGGCGCTGAAGGAATGACTGCGCCTCGGTGCCGTCGCCGGCCAGGCTGGCAAACAGTGGAGTCATCAGGCTTTTGCCTCGGGGCGCAGCTGAGGAAAGGCGATGACGTCCCGGATCGAGCCCTGACCGGTCAGCATCATCACGAAACGATCCACTCCCAAGCCGAAGCCTGCAGCCGGAGGCATGCCGTGCTCCAACGCGCGGATGTAGTCTTCATCGTAGTCCATCGTCTCTTCCGCGCCGCGCGCTTTCTTCTCCACTTGGTCGCGGAATCGCGCCGCCTGGTCGTCGGGATCGTTCAGCTCGCTGAACGCGTTGCAGCGCTCGACGCCGTCGACGAACAACTCGAAGCGCTCGACGATCGTCGGGTCGTCGTCGCGACGGCGAGCTAACGGTGACACCGCCGCGGGGTAATCCAAAATGAAGACCGGCAGACTCTTCGTGCCATCCTCGGAGCGGTAATCCTCCGCCAAGAACGGCTCCGCTATGTACTCGTATGCCGCGAACAGCCGTTCGCCTTCGTTGTCGCAAACGGAAAGCCCCTTGCGCAGATTCGTCCAATCCACCTTGCGGCTGCGCTGGCTGGTCTTGGCCCATGCTCCGACCAACGCCGTGCCTTCAGGATCGGCCTGTCCTTCGGCGGGCTTGGCAATGCGTTGGAGGTTGTCCACGATGGCATCGGGGTCGAGCCCCGCCGCCTTCGCCGAGCGGACGACGGCCTCGACCATCGGCACACGGGCGAACGGCTCGTTCAAGGTAAACGTGCGCGTCTCTCTCCAGCCTTCGTAGACGCCAGCGCGACTGCGTTCCGCCATGCCGCGCTCGACAAACGCATCCACGTGCCGAAAGAGTTCCTCAGTCATCGGCATCAGTGTCTCGTAGGTGGCGTAGGCCTGGTAAAACTCCAACATCGAGAACTCGGGGTTGTGCCTGGTGCTGATGCCTTCGTTGCGATAGCAGCGCCCGAGTTCGTACACGCGTTCGAAGCCCCCCACGAGCAAACGCTTGAGATACAGCTCCGGCGCGATACGCAGGAACAGGTCCATGTCCAGAGTGTTGTGATGCGTTTCGAAGGGCGTGGCGGCAGCCCCTCCGATCAACGTGTGCAGCGTGGGCGTCTCGACTTCCAGAAAGCCGCGCCGGTCCAGGTAGTCTCTCAGCCCCTGAATGATGAGTGAGCGGGCACGAAAGACGTCTGCCACTTCGGGGTTGGCGACGGTATCGACGTAGCGGTGGCGATAGCGCTGTTCGACGTCCGTAAGGCCGTGCCACTTGTCCGCCAAAGGACGCATTGCCTTCGTCAGCAAACGCAGCGAGCGGGACAATACGGAAAGCTCGCCCGTCTTCGTGACCATCACCCTACCGCGCACTTCGATGTGATCGGCCATGTCGATGTCTTGCAGCGCATCGAACGCCGCACCCATCTCATCCTGCTTGGCGAAGACCTGAATCTCACCAGAGTCGTCCCGCAGGCGCAGAAAGGACGCCTTACCAAAACCACGCCGCGCCATCAGACGGCCGAAGATGACGACCTCTTCGGCCTTGGCGAGCTCCTCCACCTTGGCCGGGTCGTAGGCTTCTTTGCCATCCTCAGTCGTCTGCCGAGCCGCATCGAAGCGAGCGCGCAGCGGAGCGATCAGGACGCGCTCGTCTTCGTTCGCATCATTGGCAAATGGGTTTTCTCCCCGGGCGCGGACATTCTCCGCCTTGGCGCGACGGGCTGAGATCAACGCTTCTTCCGAAGTGTGCGCTTTGTCGTTCATCAGTTCGCTCGTTCGCCCTGCTTGTCGGCGCTCATCAAGAGGTACTCTTCGATGAAGCGATCCAAGTCACCATCGAGGACGGCATCGACGTCACCCGTTTCGTACTCGGTGCGCAGGTCCTTGACCATCTGGTAGGGCTGCAAGACGTAGCTTCGGATCTGACTGCCCCACGCGATTTGCTCTTTGCCGGCTTCGTAGTCCTGCCGCTGTTGCTCCCGCTTTGCGAGCTCGCGCTCGTACAACTTGGCTTTGAGCATCTTCATCGCCATGCGCCGGTTTTGGAGCTGACTGCGCTCGGCTCGGCACACGACCATGATGCCGCTCGGAATGTGTTTCATGCGCACGGCGGTCTCGACCTTGTTCACGTTCTGACCGCCCTTGCCACCTGCGCGCATGGTGCTCACCTCGAGATCGTTGTCGTTGACTTCGATGTCGATCTCGTCTTCGACGTCGGGGGTGACTTCCACCGCCGCGAACGACGTGTGGCGGCGCGCGTTCGAGTCGAAGGGACTGATGCGCACGAGGCGATGCACGCCGTTCTCCGCGCGCATGTAGCCGTAGGCATCCGTCCCCGTGACTGTGAACGACGCCCCTTCGATGCCGGCTTCGTCACCAGGCTGATAGTCGATCAGCTCGGTCTTGAAGCCACGCCGTTCGCACCACCGCAGGTACATACGCAGCAGCATGTCCGCCCAATCCTTGGCCTCCGTGCCGCCGGAACCGGGGTGGATGCTGACGATGGCGGGAGCGTGATCCGCGGGACCGCTGAGCATGCGCTGCAACTCGGCACGACGAACTCGCTCTTCTAGCTCCGAAGCCTGACTTGCCGCCTCCGCGAGCGCCTCGTCGTCGCTCTCGGCGTCCGCTAGCTCCAGGTACTCCAAGGCATCATTCGTGTCCTGCTCGAGCTGAGTTATCAGATCGATCTTTTCCTTTGCCGCCGAACGCTTGCGCAACAGCGACTGCGCCTTGTCCTGATCGTTCCAGAAATCAGGATCACTGGAGAGCTGGTCTAGCTCTTCGACTTGTCGTTCGAGAGCTGGGACGTCAAAGATGCCCCCTTAGCGCGGAAACACGCCTTTGGAGGTCCGTCAGTAGAGTTCTGGTCTCGGAAACCATGCGCCGGTCTGTAGCCCCTTCGGGAGCCGCAGACCAGAGGCGCGGTCGCGAACGCCGGCCGGCGAGTCAGATCAGCTCTGGGTGACGACGAGGCGGTCCAGCAACATGATCTTCTGCCAGATTTTGCGCGTCAGCCCGACCGTGAGGTCCTCCAGATCGCTGGCAGCGCTGACCGTCACGGAATCCTCGAAGTGCTGCACGTAGACAGCGGCGATCTTGCTGATGATCGACAGGATCTCGGTGCAGTAGTCGAGGTAGCGGGTCAATTCGAACGCGCTCATTTCGCGCTTGGGGGAGGACTCGGTGTCCGGCCCAGGCACGAGCAACCGCTCTGGATCCTTCGTCAGTTGGTGCATGTCGACGATGTGCGCGAGCGAGCGCAGCACGTGCAGCGCCTTCTGAGCCCGCGTTCTCTTGATGCGCACCTCGATGCTGACCAGGAAGTAGATGCCAATCCCCACGAAGACCACGTCGTTGACGAGGGATTCCAGAAACGGCACGAGCGCCTCCAAAGTACTGAGTTCGCCCTCCAGGCGCACGCCCCCGAGGGCCACGAGCACGACCGCGATCAGCAGCAAGACCCCAGCGCCCACGAGTACTCGCAGCGGCCAGATCGGCCGAGCCAACCAGATGGAGACTTCGGTGGCCTCGCGGGCGACCGCGTGCAGATCGCCCGCGACCTTGCTGAGGCTCGAGCCTCCGAAACGCTCTTCGATTCGGCGCTGGAGCAACGCGCTGGTCTCGGCGATACGGGTGGCGTCCAGAGTTCGCGACACGACGCGACTATAGCTGGGCCTGGCCCCAAGCTGCCAAAAGTCGGGCAGTCGAACGCTAACCCGCCCGGATGGGAGCACACGGTTCAATCCTGAGCGGGCGCAGCGGCTCGCTGCCGTTCGCGGTTCAGGTGTGGGGTGAACCAGCCGCCACTCAGTACGTCCAACGCTCGCACGGCTTGTAGGGCCCGCAATCCGGCCGCTGCCCGCTCCAAAGGATCCGCCAACACATCGGCAGCCTGCAGTTCTGCGAGCTGCCAACGAAAGAGCCAATCGAGCACGCGGTCGACCAGCTGGGCGCGGCGTTGTGCCGCTGCCAGCCGGATGCGTTCCACGGCGAGTTCGTCCGAAGCGTACAGCAGACGCTCGAACTCCCACTTCAGCTGTGCTTCCAGACGCAGATCGGCACCGCCGGTGAGCTGCCACCGGTCCGGGTCGCTATCGGTCGGGGTCAGGCGGAGCGTTTGATCGATGTTGCGCCCGGCACGCAGACTCATGCTCGGCAGCCACGCCGAACTCCGGGAACGGCTGGCGATGGAATCCAGACGCAGCGCCAGACGGTCGTACTCTTGCAAGGCAGCATCGACCAAGGCGCCGACGAAAGCTGGGGACAGCTGCGCACTGGGCGGCGCGACGACCTCGCTATCGACCGCCGCTGCCCGCAGTTTCGCCGGGCCCGGCTCGGGCTCAGTGGGCGTCGCATCCTGCGTCTCCGCCTGGGTTGTGTCCGGGTCGACGTCCGATTCGCCACCCGGCGGTTCACCTCCCGCCTCTTGAGCGAACGCCGCGAGCTGGTTGGGGGCCGGCTCCCCGAACCAGCGCCCCCATGGGACACTCACCACGAGGGTGCCGCCGTAACCGACCCGGCGATATCCGACCTCGGTGAATGCAGAAAGGGTGACGTCGAGCGCAGCGCACGGCTGTGGGCTGGAGCACAACGCTAGAGTGACGATGGAAACGCGTCGCATGTGGGCCCCATCGCCCACGGGCGCGTTCAGTTGCTAGCTTGCTGAAGCCGAGACGCCACCGTCCACGACGAGCAATCGCCCGCGTTCGACCAGCGCAGAATCGAGTGGGTGTTTGCGAGGCCGGAACTCCGTT
Source organism: Polyangiaceae bacterium (assembly GCA_050290545.1). Classification (GTDB taxonomy): domain Bacteria; phylum Myxococcota_A; class Polyangia; order Polyangiales; family Polyangiaceae; genus SZUA-265. Next base: position 53,470 of record JBNKHV010000064.1, read on the forward strand.
TCCAACTCGCCGACTTCAGCCTGCACGACGAGCCCACTCGCTACCCGCAAGACGAACCAGCGCTCATCCTGTTGGATGCCCAGCGCGGCGCGCACCACGGCACGCTCGTGGCACTGAACGCGAAAGCAGCCACTGACGTCACCAATCGGCTGGCACTGTTCTTCAGCCAGCGCACCTCGTGCATCCGGCGTGAAGGTCACGATGCGCATCTCCAACCTGGCCCCCCGCCGTCGTGCGGCCAGCCCGCGCCGACCGAGCTCCCAGTAAACAGCCGCCCCTTCCGGCTGCCTAAACACGAGCAGCCCGTCGTCTTGCTCTTCTTCTGCCGCGGCCGTGGCTGCTGGAGACCCCTGCGACCCGTTTGGGGTCGAGCTCGCTCGAGGTGCGACATCGCTCACGGGCGGCGGAGCGGCTTCGTCGCCGCTGAGTCCAGCATCACCTTCCGGAGCCGGTTGTGCATCCTCCGGCGCGGGTGGCGTGTCTTGCGAAGCGACAAACTCAGGAGGCTGGGCTGCAGTCGCCGCGCTGGTGTTCGACTCGTCTTTGGCGAGCAGCTCCGAAAGCAGCCTTTGGGCCTTGGGGTGAACTGGATCTCGACGCAGGACTTCACGCAGCGTCGTGATCGCGCGCGCGTCGTGTCCCTGCGAGATGTAGATCTGCGCCAAGGTCACGGTGGGCAGAGGCGGCCTTTGGGCTGGGGTGCTCCTCGGGCGAACGGAGTCACGAATGGCGCGCGCAGCGCTCGGCAAGTTGAGGCCCTGCTCGACGACGCTGGTCACCAAGTGACGTGCCACGCCGAGCCATCCCCCGCCTGTCGGAAACTCCGGTGCCACCGCTCGAGTTCCTTCGCTCACGCGCCGGATCTCCGTCATGAGCTGAGCCTCAGTCAGCGACTCAGGTCGCTGGATGCCCAGTTCGAGCGCCGCAGCGATCAGTTCGTGCCGCGGGATCGACTTGCCGGAGGAGGGGGGAGCCATCGCGACCGCAACGTACAGCCGACGAGGCTGCGTCGCAATCCCCGCTGCCGGGGGTTTGGGGTACCGCCTCAATCGCGCAGCACGGCCGCCGCCTGCTGCGCGTCGAGTGCGATCTGTTCCCGTAAGGCGTCCAGATCGCCGAACGCCCGTTCGTCTCGCAATCGGGACTTCAAAGCGACACCGACCGTCTTGCCGTAGAGTTCGCCTTCGAAGGCCAGCAGGTGCACTTCCACTTCGACGCGCTCACTGCCGAGAGTCGGGCGCGTGCCGATGTTGCACACGGCCGGCAGCCTTTGCTGGCCCGTAGACGGGATCGTAACGCTGCATGCGTAGACGCCGTTCTTGGGCAGCAGCTCAGCGACCGCACCGAGGTTTGCAGTCGGGAACCCGAGTTGGCGCCCCAACTGCTTACCTGCGATCACCTCACCCCAAAGCTCGTGGGGCCTGCCCAAGAGCTGCGCGGCCAGAGTGACCTCGCCCTCCGTCAGCAAACCGCGGATCCGCGTGCTCGAAATCACGGCACCAGATTCGGACAACAACGGGAGTGCTGCCGCGGAAAACCCGAGACGCGAACCCAACTCCTGAAGCGTTTCCAGGTTGCCAGTACGATCCTTGCCGAAGCGGAAGTTCGCGCCGACCACGACCCTGCGCACATGGTGGCGTTTGACCAGTACCTCCTCCGCGAACTGCTGTGGCGACATGCCGGCGAGGGCGAGGTCGAAGGTCTCCACCGCCACTTGGAGTTCGGCAGAGATGGCGCGCAGGCGCTCCACTTTGTTCTCGATTCGGGTCAAGACGGGCAAAGTCCTACGCCCCAACACCTCGGCCGGATGCGGATGGAAGGTCATGACTTTGGGCTGCAGCCCACGCTCCGCGGCTTCCTGCACGACGCGAGCCAGCAGGTACTGATGACCGCGGTGCACCCCGTCGAAATTGCCGATGGCCAGCAAAGACTCGCGATCGGCTGCGGGACTGGTCGCACTCGAAGTCACAAGCCGCGTTTACTACAGCGTGCAATTGCGGCCAATCGACTGTGGCGGACTTCCGCTTGCGTCGAAGCTCAATAGGGAATAAGCCGAACGCTCGGCGCAATGAGTCCCGATGAGGCCATGGCCCAGGCCCAGAGTGGAAAACTCCTTCCCCTCTACTTGCTCCTGGGGGAAGAACGCTTCCAACGCTCGCGTGTGATCGCGGCGCTGCGATCCGTGGCGATGGCGGGCGCGATCCCCGGCTTCAACGAGGACGAATTCACCGCGGGCGAAGCGAGCGCTGACACGGTGCTTTCGGCCGCACGCACGCTCCCGATGATGGCGACGCGACGTTGGGTCCTCGTCAGAGAGGTCGACCGCTGGGAGTCCAAAAGCGAAAAGAGCAACGAAGATTCCGAAAGGAAGGCCGACAAGAAAGGCTCCGGCGCCCTCGACCGCCTAGCGACGTATGCGGCAGACCCCTCCGAGTCCACGGTCTTGGTGCTGTCCGCAAGCAAACTCAACGGCAAGCGAAAGCTGGTCAGCCTGGCCAAGAAGATGGGCTTTCTGGTCGATTGTGGCCCGCTCCCCAAACACGCCTTGCCTGGTTGGGTGAGCGCCACCGCCAAAGCCAAGGGCAACCCCATCGCCCCCAGCGCCGCAGAGCTGATCGCTGAAGTGGCGGGACCGGATCTCGCGACGATGAGCGATCTCTTGGAGCGCTTGAGCTTGTTCATTGGAAGCGGCAAAGAGATCACTGAGGATACCGTGGGCGAACTGATCCCCATCGTGAGGCCGGCCACGGTGTGGCAATTGGTCGACGCGCTGGGACGCGGCGACCGAGGCGCAGCACTGACCCTGCTCGAAAAGGTCTATGAACCTTCGGATCGTGGTCTGCGGCTGCTCGGCGTCTTGGCCTGGTCCACACGCCAGATGTTGCGCTTTCAGGCGAGTCTCGCCCGCGGGCTTCGTGGTCCAGCCGCGGCCAAAGCAGCGGGAGTCCCCCCGTTCCGCGCGCGCGAGCTCCAGCAGCAAGTTGGAAGGATCCCGGCTCACGTGCTGGAAAACTGGCTTCTGCTCCTGCGAGACGTGGATCTGGCCCTGAAAGGCGGGTCAAAACGTCCGCCTCGTGCCGTTTTGGAAAGTGCCTTGGTCGACTTGTGTGGTCATCGAGCAACCTCCTGACTACAAACACAGTAGCCAACGTGACTGATCCACAAACCGTGCACTTGCGAGAGCTGGCGCAGGCAACGCTACCCACGGAGTGGGGCGACTTTTCGCTGCGAGTCTTTCGCTACGCCGATCCAAACGCCCACCCTGAGCTGAGCCAAGAGCACGTCGCGTTGGTGCGTGGCGAGGTCCAGCGCAAGCGCGCCGTCCCGGTGCGCATTCACTCCGAATGTCTGACGGGCGAAGTCTTTGGGTCTCTACGCTGCGACTGTCGTGACCAACTGCGTGCCGCCCAAGCCTACATCGCCAAGCAGGGCCTCGGAGTAGTCCTCTACTTGCGGCAAGAAGGGCGCGGCATCGGGTTGACCAACAAGATCAAAGCCTACGCCCTTCAGGATCAAGGCCTCGACACCGTCGAAGCCAACTTGAGGCTTCATTTGCCGGTAGATGCTCGGCAGTACGACGTCGCCGCAGAGATGCTCAAGCACTTGGGCGTGCAGTCCGTCCACCTGCTCACCAACAACCCCGACAAGGTGAAGGGGCTGGAAGACGCAGGCATCGAGGTGGAGCGGCGGATCCCCACCGTGGTACCTCCGAACCCGTACTCTGCGCAGTATCTCGAAGTGAAGAAGGAGCGCATGCGCCACGACATTCCCAGCGACGCGCTCGCCACCCTCGCCACCGGGATCGTCGGCAAGCCAGACGACTGACCTTTCGGGCGAGTGGAAGTCAGGAACGACCGCCGGCTTTTCGAGCTCGGGCGGCAGCTTGGAGGCGCTCTCGCAACTTCGGCGCGTAGTCCTCTTTGATGATCTGCTGAGGCCGGCTCAAGGCGAGCGCCTGCTCGGGCACGTCTCGCGTCACGGTGGTGCCCGTCCCGACGTATGCTCCGTCGCCGATGCGAACGGGCGCTATCAGCTGGGAATCGGAACCTATGAAAGCACCTTTGCCGATCACCGTACGCTGCTTGGAGAAGCCATCGTAGTTGCAAACGATGGTGCCAGCACCCACGTTGGCGTTTTCACCCACCTCGGTGTCCCCCAGGTACGTCAAGTGGTTTGCCTTCGCGCCCTTCTTGAGCACGCTCTTCTTCATCTCGACGAAGTTGCCGATGCGGGCGTCGTCTCCGAGCTCGCTTTCTGGCCGCATGTGAGCGAAGGGGCCCACCTGAGCCCCCTGCCCCACCCGACTCTGCACGATCACGCAGTATGGCTTGATCACCGCACCGTCACCGATGACAGAATCGTCGATCACCACGCCCTGCTCGATGAGAACGTCGTTGCCGATCACGGTGTCGCCACGCAGCGAAGCGTTCGCACGCACGGTTGCGTTGCCGCCAATGCGCACGGTGTCGTCGATCAATGCGCCCACCTGAATGGTAACCCCCGCCCGTCGGTGCCCGTCGGCGATGCGTTGGTAGAGCAGCGCTTCCATGGTGGCCAACTGCGCGCGATCGTTGACGCCTTGCATGACCTCGGGCGTCCCGAAGACTCCGAGGGCGGTTGCCTCTCTGGCGGCGCGCTCGACGATGTCCGTAACGTAGTACTCCCCCTGCGCATTGTCGCTGGTCAGAGCCCCCAGAGCCGCACTCAGGAAGTCGCGATTCGCCAGATAGATCCCGGCGTTGACTTCTCGAATGGCTCGCTGCGCGTCGGATTCGAGGTCCTTCTCTTCTCGCACGCCGACGACACGCCCTCCTTGTCGAAGGATGCGGCCATAGCCCGCTGGCTCCGTGAGCTCGCAGCTCATCAAAGCCAACGGCGCGGACGTTGCGGCTTCGAAGGCGTTCGTCAGCTGCAGCAAATCTTCGCCGCGAACCAGGGGGATGTCCCCATTGAGAATGAGTACCTGGTCGTGGGCAACGTGTGGGAGCGCGGCCTTCGCGGCATCCCCCGTACCACGGGGCTGGGCCTGAATGGCGACGTCACAGCGGCGGGCCTGGTCGGAGAGGTCTGTCAGCCTGGACAGGCAATCGCGAATCGCGCGCTCGTTGCCCGGACTCGCAACGACGACCACCTGCGCCGCCCCGGCTTGGAGGGCGGCCAACACTGGGTAGTGCAACAGCGGCCGACCCGCCAGCTCGTGAAGGACCTTGCTTCGTCGGCTTCGCATCCGCGTGCCCGCCCCAGCGGCGAGCACCACGGCAGTCAGAGAGTTGGACATGTTCATCTCCCGCGAGGCGGTAGCGCTCGAGGTGCTGGAGGATCGAGTTTCGCCAACGGACGGCCGCGACGCTCTGAGCGGTTCGACTCGGCTTGCTTGGTGGGCTGCCCCTTGGCGTAGACGACGACCTCGTCACCAACCTCGAGCTTGCGCGTTCTCGAGCAGCGGTTGATACGTTCCATCATGCCTACGCCGAGACCGTAGCGGCGACCGATCTTGGCCAGAGTGTCTCCCGCCCGCGCCTTGACGACGAGCCGCTTGCGACCATTGAGTGACTCGACGTGGGATAGAAACTCCAGCGTCCCGACTTCGTAAATGCGCGCGTGTTTGCTCGTCACGGAGCGCACCTGAGACAGGTCTGCGTGCTTGGGAACGAACGCCTGCAGCACCATACCGCCCTGCAGCTTCGCCTCCTCATCCAGTTCGTTCCACAGGACGAGTTCGGCGGGAGTCACGTCGAGCACTCTTGCGACCTCAGCCAGAGTATCGCCTTCCAACGCACGGTAGAAGATGCGCTTTCGGCCCGGCACCTTGAAGCGCCGCTGGGGCACGACCACCAGCTCTTCTTCATCCGGTTCGAACCTGCCCTTGGCGATCCGCGGCACCATCAGGACTGCACCGGGCTCCACGCGGGAGTTGGGCAAGAGTCCGTTGAGGTTTTCCAAGGTAGCGCTCTCCGTACCCAAACGCAGGGCGATCCCGTCCAGGGTGTCTCCAAAGCGAACGACGTACGTCTCGTAGCGCTGCTTGTACTCTGCCTTCATCAGCCTGGAAGCTGCCTTCTTGCCCTGGCCGGGTGGAACCTTGACGGCCCAGCGAGTCTTGTCTTTCTCCGTGTCCGCCGACGGCGGCAGCCGTTCGCTGCGATACTGCGGATTCATCGTGCGCAAGGACTCGACGGCAATCCCAGAAGCCCGCGCTACGTCTTCCAGTGGCACTGAGGAATCGACGTAGACGGTGTCGAACGCCACCGACGGGTCAGGCTCGATGTCATCCAAGCCGAACGCTCGCAAGTTGTTCATCACGATGGCGATGGCGAACACCTTGGGCACGTAGAGGCTCGTCTCCCACGGCAACCCCGCCTCGTAGCGAGACAGCTTCCAGAAGTCGTTGGTGTTGTACTTGCGCACAGCACGCAGCAAGCCCCCGTGCCCCATGTTGTAGGCGGCCATGGCCAACTCCCAAGTGCCAAAACGCTGGTACAGGTCACCGAGAAATGCGGCTGCTGCACGAGTCGATCGCTGTGGATCGAGCCGCTCATCCACCCAGCGGTCCACGGTCAGGCCGTACATGCGAGCCGTTTCCGGGATGAATTGCCACAGGCCCGCGGCGCCCGCCGGAGACGCGATGGTCGGATTGTGGCCACTCTCGATCAAGCTCAGCCAAACGATGTCTTGCGGCAGGCCCGCCTTGACGAACTCCGCGCGCATGGCAGGGGCGTAGCGCCCGACTTTTCGGGCCCAAGCCCGCGCAATCGCCTGGCCTCGCTCCGAATCGCGGTAGAAGCGCAGGTACTCCACGACCCTTGCGTCGAGTCGCACCGGGAAATCGGGCAGCGCCAAGCTTCTCAACCACTCGGCATCCGCCGCAACGTCGAGTTTGGCACTCGGCAAGGCGCGAGTGACCGGTGGCAGCCCGTCCGCTTGAACGGAAGGATCCGTATCGCCCCAACTCCACCCGGGCTCGAAGCCGTCGAGTGTGCGGGGAAAGAGCACCTTGTCGGCGGCACGCAGGGCAGAGAGCTCCGGGTCCGCCACCCGCTTCGGCTGGCCACTGGGGACCCCGCCAGCCACCTGCGCACGCGCGAAAACATCCTCCGCCTGCGGGCTCGCTCCCTTTGGAAGTCGAGCGGCTGGTTCCTTCGGCGGCGCTCCCTGCTTGTGGTCAAAGCCCTCCGCGGTCGGGCTCGAGGCGACGGCCTTTCCCTGCAACGCGCTGCGTGCGATGGCGCGCTTGCCCCCGCCGCTACCCGGACCAATTGGGCCCGCCACGGCTGGAGACGCGCTCAGCCATCCGACGAGGCACGCAGCTCCCACTGGAGCGTAGCGCCGAGGCACTCGAAACCAGGCACCGACGAACGAGGTCCGACGCACTAGAGCCGCTCGCCATCTTCGAGCACGGGGACGCTGGGGGAAGGACATCACTAGGCCGGTGCTAAACTCAAATCGGGCTGCGGGTCAAATAACTGAAACAGTTCGCGCAGTCCGAGACGCCACGTCGGCGGACCTACGCCGCGATGCATCGAGTATAGCGCGTCGTGGCGAACACGCCGGCTTCCTGCCACGCGGGGCCCTGGCCTGGGCCCCGGCGCGACGTTCTACGAGCGGCTCGGAGGGGGCTCTGCCGCTTCGGCATTTCCCTCCGAAGCCACTGGCGCTCACTTGAGCACGACGAAGCGGTTCGCGCCGCCTCGACGAATCACGACTAGTACTTCGCCCTTAGCCTGCTTGAGCGCCTTTTCGGCCTGCGCGACGCTACCTGCGGGCTTGCCATCAATCTCGACCAGGATGTCGCCAGGGGAGAGCCCCGCCTTCGACGCTCGACTTTCCGGAGCAACGGCGGCGATCACGACCTTGCCCGGTTCGTCCTGCGGCAGGCGAAAGAGCTGACGGTGACGGGGATCCAAGGGCGCAAGCTTCATGCCTAAGGTGGGCTCCGCGCCCGTCTCCTTTTGTCCTTTGGACGCCACCTGCTCGGGCAACTCTCCGAGTTCGACCGGAATGTCGATCCGCTTGCCGCTCCTATTAACCTGCAAAACAACCTTCACGTTCGCCCCCTTCCCAGCGATCAGGTTTCGCAGGCGGCCAGTGCTATCGACCTCCACGCCGTCCACCTTCAGAACGACGTCTCGCAGTTGCAGCCCGGCTTTGCTCGCCGCGCTGTCCGGATGCACTTCGGTGACCAAGACCCCCCGGGTGGAGTCGCTCAGCCCCATTGCCGCTTTCAAGTCCGGGGTGAGCTCCTGGATGCCGATACCGAGGAAACCGCGCACGACCTTGCCATGCTCGAGCAAGCTACCCATGATCGGACGCGCCATGCTGGTGGGTATCGCAAAGCCGATACCTTGGTAACCGCCAGACCGCGAAAGGATCGCCGTGTTGATGCCCACCAACTCACCGCGCATGTTGACCAGCGCACCGCCGGAATTGCCCGGGTTGATGGCTGCGTCGGTTTGGATGAAGTCCTCGTAGTCGGTGATCCCGACGTCCGCCCGGCCCTTGGCAGAAACGATGCCCATCGTGACGGTCTGCCCGACGCCAAAGGGATTGCCGATGGCCAACACGATGTCTCCCAAACGCAGCTCCGAACTGTCACCCAGTGTCAGGGGCTGGAGCTTGCCGAGATCACCTTTGAGACGCAGAACCGCCAGGTCGCTCTTTTCGTCGCTGCCCACCAGCTCCGCCTCGAACTCTCGGTCGTCGGAAGTCGTCACCTTGATTTCAGTCGCTTTTTCGATCACGTGGTGATTCGTCAGAACGACCCCATCCTCGGAGATAATCACGCCCGACCCCAGACCACTCTGCTCTTTGGGTCCTTGGGGCCCGAAGAAGAATGGTGCGAAGGGATGATTCGGCATCTCCGCCATACGCTTCGATGCGATGCTGACGACGCTCGGCGTCGTCTTCTCTGCGATGTCGGCGATACTTGTTGCGGAAGCCTCCGAACCCGCGTAGGCGAATGCCGGGTGAGGCAGAATGCCTGTCGCGGTGCTGTTGCGCATGCCCACCGGCAGGGCCGAATCCGGCGCTTCTTGCTGATGGGATTGGGGCTCGGCGGCTGGACTCCCTGCTTGCCGGTTGGCACACGCCGCCGGCCAATACGCCAACGCCACGGGCACCGCCACGAGGAAAGTCATTGCGCGAAAGAACTTGTCGTAAGTCATCGGTCTCCTACGGTTTGTCGACCCAACCGACAGGTCGAAGCTTTGATTCCCGAAAGCTCCAATCGACGTGCATCGGACGCCAATGGTCTGCCGCGGGCCCGAAAATGCGAGAGAAACCCGGCTCTATCTCACGGGCGAAGTCGCGTCCACCCGCTCGAGAGCACCGGCGATCTCGTCCAGGGGAAGCGCCAAGGCTCGCGAGACTTGAGCCAGTACCGCGCGCGGCATGCCGAAGACGACCGCAGTGGATTCGGCCTCCGCGATGACGCGTCCGCCCATGCGTTCGACCTCCTCGGCCCCAGCGGCGCCGTCGTCCCCCATGCCCGTCAGGACGACGCCCACGGAGTTCGGTCCGTAGCACTGCGCAACACTGCTGAGTAGCCGATTCACGCTCGGCACGTAGCGCTCTTTCGAACTCGGGGGATGCAGGCTGACGCGCAGTTCTCCCTCGTCGCGCACCTCCATGCAGCTGTGGCCTGGACAAACGTAGACGTGGCCCGCTTGGATGGGCGTGCCGTCCATCGCGTGGTGCACTTCCAGACGTGAGTACCGATTGAGACGGTCGGCAAACGCAGCCGTGAAGGTCGCTGGCATGTGCTGAGCAACCAAAATGGCGCATCGCAGCGTCTCGGGCAGGCTGGAGATGACTTGTGTCAAGGCGGTCGGACCACCCGTCGACGCGCCAATCGCGACCAGTCGATTGGGACGCCGCAAGCGCTGGACGGGAGCTGGCCGCGGCTTTCTCGGCACGACGACCGGAACGGCTGGAGTTACGACACGACTCAGGTGCTCGAGACGCACCGCCCGAATGGAATGCAGCTTCTGTGTGAGGGCACGGTTCGACTCGCCGTCGAGACGGCCTTCGGGAGCCGCAATGAAGTCCAGCGCCCCCATCTCGAGTGCCTTGAACACGGCATCGCGTCGATTGTTGGAAGAGACGACGATGACGGGCGTCGGACGCGTCGTCATCATCAAACGCAAGAAACTGAAGCCGTCGATCCCGGGCATCTCCAGATCCAACGTGATCACGTCGGGCTGCAGCGTCTTGAGCAGACGGATGGCCTCGCCCCCATTGTTCGCCGTGCCGGCCACGCGAGCCAAGCCGGTACTCTCGATCAACGCCGTCAGCTGCTGCCGGCGGAATACCGAGTCATCGACGACCATCACCTTCAAGAGGCTCACGGATGACCTCCGTTCATACCGGTGTCTCCGCCGTCGTTGCCACCCTGGGTGCCCCCACCAACCGGCTTCTTGTAAATGAGATCACCGCTGAGATGCACTAGCTCGAAGGCCGTAGAGACGTTGACCAGGGATTCCGAGTGACCCAAAAGCAGATAACCTCCAGGACGCAGACGGCGATGCAGATTGTCGATCACCTGGGTGCGGGCGCTGCTACCGAAGTAGATGAGCACGTTGCGGCAGAACACCACGTCGACTCGACCGACGCTGGCAACCATTCGATCGAGTAGGTTCAGTTGTCCGAAGTGGCACATGACGCGCACTTCGTCACGCACACGCCAGCCGGACTCCTCGCGTTGGAAGTATCGATCCCGGAGCGAGTCTTCCGTGACGCGAAAGCTGTTCTCCGAATAGATCCCCCGACGGGCCACGGCAACACGGTGACGGGACAGGTCACTTCCCACCACCCGCACGTCCCAGTCCTCGAACAACCCCGACTCCCGCACCAACATCGCCAACGTGTACACTTCTTCACCCGTGGAGCAGCCTGCACTCCACAAGGTCATCTTTCGACGCTCGGCCAGCTCGGACTTCAGACGCGGCAGCAGCTCATGGACGAAGCTTTCGAGCTGGTACTCCTGCCGAAAGAAGTACGTCTCGGCGGTCGTGATCAGATCCAGCGCCAGTTCGACCTCATCGGTCAGTTCCTTGTTGAAGCGGAGGTTGGTGTAGTACTCCTGAAACGTCGAGAACCCCAGCTCGACGACCCGCTCCCCCAGGCGCCGCTCGAACGTGTAGAACGACGCCTTCGTGAAGCTCAGCCCCGCACGTGCGGAGAAGAAGTCACAGAACTGCCGAAACTCCGCATGAGAGAGTCTCGGTGCTACATCTGGCGAACCGTCGAAGTAGCTCACTCTTCCCGCCCCGACTCCGGTGGCAGCATGCTCCAATTGATGGCCTTGCTCGCGGCAAGCTGGCCCAGGCTGCGATGAATCGCCGCCGCAACCAGCGGCTCAGGTTCGTCAGCGAGGCGCTCTTTGAGCGCGGAGCCAGCCCGCTCACTGCCAGAAGTTGCCAGACGATCAGCGGCCGTGCGACGAACATCCCAAACGCTGTGCTGCAAGCAGGCGGCGATGTCGTCCACCGTGTCCGGTGCTGCGTCCATGAGCTCCAGCGCGCTCTTGACGACTTCAGGCGCTGGGTGAAGTAGCGCGCGCTGCAGGGCCGGTCGTCGAACGGTGGGTGCGAAGCCACTCAAAGCGAGCACGGCTGCCGACGCTCGCCAAGCTTCCTCCGATTCGATCAATGGCTCGAGCTTGCTTAACACTTCTGGATCCCCCGAGGCCCCGAGCGCCTGCAACGCAGCCACCACGAACCCGACGTTGGAACTCGACCTGGAAAGACCGAGTAGACGTGCCTGCGCAGCGGAGTTACCTGCCGTAGCCACCATACCCAAAGCGCGGACGGCACTCATGCGCACGGCAGGTTCGTCGTCAGTCAGCGAAAAAGCCAAGGCCTCGACCGCCGAGTCGTGCTCCAGCGTGGCGAGCGCCTCGATCGCGGCCATGCGAGCGGTCGGGGATTCGTTGGACAGCGCCGCCGTCAGCCACTCCAGATCGGCCTCCAACGAGCCTCCCAAGGGTTCCGGCGCAACCCGAATGACGATAGCCGCAGCGGCAGCGTGTGCGGAACTGGGGGCCACGGTGAGAGCAAGCTCACGAGCCTCTTGCCAATGGCGACGCGTCCCAGCTTCGATGGCTGGTACCACCAGACGCCAAGTCTCGAACTGGGTGGTCGCACCCAGCTGCTCGAACACGATTCGAAAGTCCGCCAGATCCCCGAAACGCGTGACCGCCCGCAGCCAGGCCCGCACCACCAAGGGGGACGCATCGCTGGCATTTGGACGCAACAACTGCAAGACGTTGCTGCGGAGGGTCTCATCCTCCGCTACGTCCGCCATCAGATCGATGGTGTCCGAGCGCACTTCGGTGTCGCTCGAAAGGAGGCAGCGGTTCAGCGCGTCGAGCGCGCCGGCGCCCAGGATTCGAATGCAGCGTTGAACGAGCTGGGCGTGTTCATCGTGCCCAACCAACTGAACGGTCGCGTCCGCCGCGGCAGCCCCGCCCCGCAGACACAGTACGAGTAGAGCCTCCGCCGCGTGTTCACCTCCACCCTTGGCAACCTCCTCCAGGCGAGCCACGGCGGCCTCCGCGAGACCTTCCAATGCAGCGCGGCAGGCCGCGCGGTTTTCCGCGCTGTGCTCTGCATAATTGCAGGTTGCAGCAACCACCTTGAGCCAACTCTGGCCGCCACAGTGGTTCAAACGCTCCACGAAGTATGCCGCGGCACGTGGCTCGTCCATGTCGGCAGCCAACAGCAAGCCCGTTGCCACCAGCGGCGGTTCATCGAGCAGCTTCTGCAGGATGCGCCAAGGGATCGTCAGCCCCAGACGCTCGATTCCTTCCAACGCAGCCAGGCGAACGAATTCGTGTTCCGACGACAACGCGTGGTCGATGATGGGTAGTGCCGCCTCTTCATCGAGCCTCCCGACTTCGCCCACTGCTTCGACCGCCGCGGCCTGCACGTTGACGTCAGGGTCCCGCGCAAGCTGCGCGAGGGGACTCAGGGCGCTGGCTTTCGCGGTCTTTGCCAATCCCTCTGCCGCCAACTTGCGCCCGTCGGCGTCCAGTTCGTCGAGCCGGGCGACGATCGCTGCCACGCCACGTTCGCCCTGCTTTCCCAACACGTCCATGGCGGCGTTGCGAAAGCCGACGTCAGACTCTTCGAGCAACACGCGCACTAGGCGTTCACTGACCGACGGGTGCGTCCTCAAACGCGAGAGTGCAGCCGCGGCCTCTCCTCGGACTCTCCAATCGGCATCACCCAAAGCGTCGACGAGCACCAACTGCAGCTCTTCCGTGTCACGTTCCGCAGCGGAGGCGACGGCGCGTCGCCGAACCTCCGCATCAGCGGAGGTGAGCCCTTCCCGCAGGGCCTCGACACTCATGCGGGCCCCTCCAACGCGGGCACGGAGTCGCGCACGCTGTTTACCAAGCGCACAAAACGATCCACATCGATGACGAACACCAGGTTACCTTCGTGAGACAGTACCCCCAGCAGACCCTGTTGCTCGATGCGCGACACTTGCGGGGGCTCACGCATGGCCTGTCCGGCGGTACCGAACACTTCCGTCACACTGTCGACGACCAAACCGAGCGGCTCCGCAGACATCTCCAGCAGGATCCACTTCTCCCGGGACCCACCCGGCTTGGGCGCCATACCGAAGTGCACACGCAGATCAATCACCGTGATGACCTCCCCGCGGTGATCCGCAACCCCCACCACGACTTTCGGGGCGTTGGGCAGCATCGTCACGCGCATCGGATTGGTGATCTCACGCACGTGTTTGATCGGCACGGCGTAGCGGATACCTCCCACCAGGAAGCCTACCAGGCTACGTGAAGCATCGGAGATGCCTTTGGCTCGTCGCGCCACTAGCTCACCATTCCTACGAGATCCAAGACGACGATCACCTCGCCGCCCGTTCTACCGACACCGAGCACGTGGTCCGGAGTGTCGCCTCCGAGCACGGATTGCGCGTTCTCGATGTCCGTCGAGTCCATCCGCACCACGTGTCGCACTTCGTCCACGAACACGCCCACCACCTCGTCCTCCGCAGTGGTCGTCAGGAGGATGCGCGACGACCGCGTGGCAGCAGTCGGCGCCACGCGCAAGCGACGGCGCAAATCGAAAACCGTGACCAGCAGACCGCGGACGCTGCACACCCCCAGCACGTCGTGAGGCGCACGTGGCACCTTGGTCAGCGCTGGCGGGCTCAAGATCTCGCGTACCCGCGCCAACTCGACGGCGTAGGCGTCTTCCGCCAAGTTGAACAAGAGGAACTCCTTCACTCCGCCAGCTTGGACACCACTCGAGCCGCGCATGCTCTGTTTGAGCAAATCAGGCATGCACGCTCCCCATCAGCTCACGAGTCTCCGCTCCGTGAAGAACCTCCTCGATGATCGCAGCGACATCGATGACGAGGGCGACCCGCTGATCGCCCAGCTCCGTCGCGCCCGAGAAACCCCGCACCGGCTTCAGCGAACGACCCAGACTCTTGATCACGATGTCTTCCTGTCCCAACAATTCATCCGTGACGATACCAAGGCGACGGTTGCCCACGGTGGCTACGACGACGAAACGCCGACGTTTGCTGGGCGCCGCTTGGCTGGACAGCTCCAACAGTTGTTCCAACCTGCACAATGGCAAAGATGCACCGCGCAGGGTGTACACCTCGCGATTGTCTATCCACTTGATGTTCGTCGGATCCAGAGACAACGCTTCTGAAACGGACGTCAACGGTAGCGCAAAGGTGTAGCCAGCGCAACGGACGAGCAGAGCGCTCACGATCGCCAGAGTGATCGGAAGTGTTACGGTTATCTTGGTTCCGATGCTGCGCTCGCTATGCAGGTCGATGACCCCACCGAGCTTGGCGATGTTCGTCTTGACGACATCCATCCCGACGCCGCGGCCGCTGTAGTCACCCGCTTCCATGCGCGTCGTGACACCCGGCATGAACACGAGATTCATCACTTCGTCTTTCGTCAGCTCAGCAGCCTGCACCGCCGGCAGGTGGCCGGACTCGACCGCGCGCTGGATCAGGAACTTCTCGTCGATACCGCCGCCATCGTCCTCGACTTCCAGCACGACGTGATTGCCCTTCTGAAACGCATTGACGGCAATGATCCCGACGTCGGGCTTGCCGATTCGAGCGCGCTCCTCTGCCGTTTCGATACCGTGATCGATCGCATTCCGTACGATGTGCATCAGCGGGTCGCTGAGCTCCTCGACGATCAGCTTGTCGATCTCCGTGTCGGACCCGGTGATGACCAGCCGGATCTGTTTGCCGACGTCCCGACTGATCTGCCGCACCACGCGCGACAATCGATCGAACACTTGAGACAGAGGCACCATGCGCACCTCCAAAATGCCCCCTTGCAGCTCCCCCAGCCGACGATCGAAGCTGCGATGCAAGCGGTGCAGTTCACTCGCGAGTTGGCGCTCCCCTTCGGCCCGCAGACGCTCCGAGATGCGCCCCAGCGCACCGCGAACGATGGCAAGCTCACCGACGGCATTCATCAGCACGTCGAGCTTTCTGATGTCGACGCGTACGGTTTGTGAGACGGAACGCATGGCCCCGCCCTGCGCCAATTCACTTTCGTGATCTCCGCCTTTCGGTTGAACCGTGGTCGCGCCTTTGTCCGGGGCTAGTGATCGTTCCGGGACCGCTGCCAGCTCCGCTCCCTGCACCGAGCCCTCGTCGCCTCCGCTGACGGGCTCGATGTGCACGTTGGTCTTGCCGACGACCTCCAGTATCTCCGCAACGGTCGACCCTGATGCGAGCAGGAGGTCCAGCTCGATGGTATCGATGCTCGCGGCCTCGCCGGTCGGCAGATAGGTGATCACCTCACCGTGATGCGAGAGCTGGGTCTTGATGCCCTCCAGCTCCTTGTCCAACGTCTCCAGGCCGAAGACGACTCGAACCTTGTACAGCGTCAGGCCACGCTCGACGCACGTGCGCAAGCGGTGTTCTTCGTACTCGGTGAGCACCGCCAGTAGGGCTGGGTCGAACTCGACGGGCGATGCTCCATCCCCCTGCTCTGGATTGACCATCAGGTTGCGCAAGCGCCCCAGAAAGTCCTGCAGGTCCGGCGGGTCGCCGCCATCCTTCTCGCTACCCAGAAGTTGCCAGAAGAGCTCCACGGTGCGGAACAGCACATCCATGAGCTCCGCACTCAGCGGCACTTTGCCCAAACGCAGCGCATCGAGCGCGTCTTCGACGCGGTGAGCAAGCGTTCCAATCGACTTCGCAGCGAATATACCAGACAGTCCCTTGAGCGTGTGAACGACGCGAAAAGCTTCGTTGACCAGTGCAGGATCTTCGCCACCGGACGCTTGAAGTTCATCCAACGCCAGCAAGTTGCGAGACAGAGCCTCGATCAGCTCCTGCGCCTCGGACAGGAACTCCTCTCGTGCCTTTTCCGTCGTGTCAGCCACGCGCTCCGCCTCCGGTCAACCGACTCACCACGGTTCGGAGCTGGTCCGAAGTGAATGGCTTGGCCAGAAACGCATCAGCACCCAAGTCGAGACCTCGTTGCTGGTCCTTGGGCGAAGACTGGGTGGATATCAGGAGCACTCGAGTGGACGCATACTGCTCCTGACCACGAATGAACTTGACCAGCTCCAGTCCGTTCACGCCAGTCATGTTGATGTCGGTGACGACCAAGTCGTACGGGCCACGCGGCAGCAACCTGAGCGCTTCGAGCCCACCGTCGGCTTCACTGACTTCCACGTCGCCAGCATCCCCGTCGGTAGCCTCCAGGGATTCTCTGAGAAAGGTGCGAGTCGCACTCGAGTCGTCGACGATGAGGATGCGCATGCGGCGGTGTGTCCCAGGAGTTGAGTCTAGTCGGCGTAAGTGCAGGTGTCTGCCCGGATTTGTGCTTGGCTCGGCCGCTTGGGTTCCTACCCGAATACGACGGCAGAAGACGACCCCAGGATTAGTCCTAGCACCGACAGCGATGAAGCCAACGGTGCACCTGGGCCCAGAGTCGAGAATGTGCTTACATTGCCGGACACCCCCCTGACCCCCGACGGGCCCTGCTCGTGAGACTGTTGAACGAACCTACCGCGCGCGTGGCTGCTTTGCTGCTGCTGTGCAGCGCCAGCCTGGTCTGGACCAAGCTATCCCCCGCCGCGGGTTTTCTAGTGCTTTTCGTGTGGCTCGCACAGCCTCCCATCGACGATGCACGGCGCCGACACCGGTTGCGCGTGGGACTGATCACGGCGACGTTCTTGGCTGCGATCGGCTTCACACGTTTCGTACTGAACGAGGCGATCCCCGGAGTCATCGCCGGCGGAAAGGCGGCGGCCACCAAACAAGCGATCTCTTTTGCGCGTGGCATCGTCAAAGCTCAAGACCATGTGCGACAGAAGCCGGCCGTCGATCCTGATGCCGACGGCATCGGCTCTGCGCTGTGGCTGCACGAGCTTGCAGGCCTGACCCCCACGCGCGCGGGGACGACTTTGAAACCGGCACCGTTGTCCTTACGTAAGGAGCAACTGGTCGACAGTGAGTCAGGCCTGCTGATTCAGAATGGCGCTTACTTCTTCAAGCTATGTTTGCCCATTGAGGGTGGAGGGTTCTCGGCCAAGCCTGGTGCGGCGGTGGATGAAGAGCAGGCAGAGCGACGCTACCTGCTCTTTGCGTGGCCGCAGACGTTCGGCCCGGGCGGACCAGAAGAGGCGGTGTTCTTGGACGAGCACGAACGCATCCACGTCCTCAAATCACAAACCGCACAAGGCACACGTTTCCACGGCGTCAGTCAGACTCCCGCCTGCGACCCCGAAGCTGCCCTGCAATGGCCCGTGTGGAAAGACAAGCAACCCCGACCGAGCCTTCCTGGTGATGACGCGTCGGATATCGGCAGAAGGTAAGCACATGTTCCGAGATCGAGTGAGAGGGCTGCGCGAACGAGTCGAACGGAAAGTCAAAGACGAGCTAGAGAAGGCGAAAGCGAAAGCCAACGCTGCCAGCGAGGCGCTCGTTACCCAGCGCCGAGGTCCGACCGAGCTTGACAAGACGGGACCAGAGCCGCCGGTGGTGGCACGCTTGATGGTCGAGATTCGCTCCGACGGTTCGACCACCATAGCCCGCGGGGCGCTGGTCGATGAACAGAGCGGTGAGAAAGTGGCGTTGGAAGCACGGGGAACCACTCCGCTGGAGCTAGCGGGGCAACTCGCAAAGACGATGATGACACTGCCTCTCACCGCGGGGCAGCTAGCCCGGGCTCGCTTCAAGGCTCAGCAAGCGCAACCGGATCGGGGGCAAACGGTCGTATCGGAGCCAGACAACGACCGAAACGCCAGCCCGCGCGGCGACGAGGACGACGAGGACGACGAGCACTAACCCGCAAGCAAGGTGGACTCATGAGTGAACCGGCAACCAACGAGGAAGCCCGCAGTCGGCCTCAGGGGACGAGGCGCAGCGTCTTGGGATGGCTCGTGCGAATCGTGATTTTCGTCGGCGTGTTCTTGGCGATCAGCTACTACCAACAGCGCGGACTTCTGCCCAAAGGCGAACTTGCCCCGGACTTCGAAGCGCGCATGCTGAACGGCCAACGGGTGCGACTGTCCGACTTCCGTGGCAAGCCCGTGCTGCTGCACTTCTGGGCCACCTGGTGCGGTGTCTGCCGGCAGGAGTTCTCGATGCTTAGGAGTCTGAACGAATCTCTGGGCGACGACGCCGTGCTGCTCACGGTCGTCGCCGATGGCGATGACCCCGACCTCGAGGAGTTCGCTCGCAGCCATGGGCTCGACTACCCCATCGTGCGCGCGAACCGAAAACTCATCTCGGCGTACAAGATCAAGGCATTTCCAACCAACTACTTCGTCGACGCCGCAGGGGTCGTGCGCAGCATCACCGTTGGTATGTCGACTTCGTGGGCAACGCGAACTAGGCTGGCCTGCTCTCGATAGCCCATGGACGCCAACTACAAGAGCGAACTGAATCGTGACGTTCCACTGGCAAGGTCTGGTGAGTTCGAACGCTTGAAGCTGGGGCCGCTGTCGGTCTGGCCACCCGTCGTCTTGGCACCGATGGCCGGTGTCACGAACTACCCCTTTCGCAGATTGTGTCGGGACTTCGGTGCAGGCCTTTACGTCAGCGAGATGATCACGGCTCGCCCTCTGGCCGAGGGTCGTCAGAAGACGCTCAAACTGGCGGACTTCGGGCCTGACGAAACCCCTCGCAGCCTTCAATTGTACGGAACCGATCCGTACTACGTCGGCGAAGCGGTGAAGCGTCTCGTTACCGAGGGTCGTGTCGACCACATCGACATGAACTTCGGCTGTCCCGTGCGCAAAGTGACGCGCAAGGGCGGAGGCTCCGCCATTCCCGTCAAGCCCCGCCTCCTGGAAAGCATCATACGAGCGGCCGTCAATGCTGCGGGCAGCGTTCCGGTCACGATCAAATTTCGTATGGGCATCGACGACAACATCCGCACGGATCTGCAGACGGGTCGAATCGCCCAGGAGGAAGGCTGTGCTGCAGTCGGTCTACACGCGCGCACGGCCGCCCAGCTGTACGACGGTGAAGCACGCTGGGAAGCCATCGCCGAGTTGAAGTCCGCGCTGCGCATTCCGGTTCTCGGCAACGGCGACATCTGGGAAGCGCAGGATGCCCTGCGTATGATGCGACAGACTGGCTGCGACGGTGTCATCGTGGGGCGCGGTTGTCTCGGCCGACCGTGGTTGTTCCGGGACTTGGCAGACGTCTTCGAAGGCAAGGAACCCCAGAACCCACCTGTGCTGGGCGAGGTCTGCGACGTGATGCTGCGACACGCCGGATGGCTTGCCGAGTGGTTCGGCGAAGCGCCAGCCATGCGCGCTTTCCGGCGCCACACGAGTTGGTACACCAAGGGCTTTCGCGGTAGTGCCAGCATGCGCCAAGCGTTCATGAAGGTGCACACCCTCGACGAGCTCGAGCAGCTCGCAACAGGCCTCGATCGCACGCTGCCCTTTCCTCCAGAGGCGATGCGTGTGCCTCGCGGCAAGAGTTCGGGCACTCAGACGGTGGCCCTACCCGCTGGCTATCTCGAGCAGCTGGACGACGCGACCCCTCCGGAAGAGGACGACGCTGTTGCACTCAGCGGAGGCTGAGCGAGGCCGTCGCGTCACCCCACAGAACCCGCGAGCGCTCGCAAACACCACTGGCTCGGGGTTCAGTACCGCCTGTCAGCATCCACGGCGCTCCAAGCGCTCATCACCGCGACGGCCTCTCCTCGCATCATCTGTTCGGTTGGCAGGGCGCGCTGCTCGACGTCTTGCTCGAGTTCTCGGTAGATGTGCGCGTCGTCAAACCCGATGTGCTGCGCATCCCTGCGCGTGGCCGCATAGTAGAGGCGATCCAGCCGTGCCCAGTAGACCGCTCCCAAACACATCGGACAGGGTTCACAGCTCGCGTATATCTCGCAACCGGCCAGCGAGTGACTCGCTAGCTTCTGGCAGGCCGCCCGAATCGCCAACACCTCGGCATGAGCCGTCGGATCGTGACAAGCCGTCACTCGGTTGTGTGCCTCGGCAACGATGCTTCCGTGGCGAACGATCACTGCACCGAACGGCCCCCCTCCTGGAGCCGCAATTCCTTCAGCGGCAAGCTCGATGGCGCGTCGCATGTGCGCCTCACCAGGCGTTCTCTGCATCTAGACTCTCCCCTCAGGCGGCATCGTCCCCTCACTCGTGCCGCAACACAGAACTCGTAATCCAAACGCCGTTCGTCTGGAGAAACCGCCCCTCCAGACGTTCCACCAGTTCGACATGGCCCCGATCCCACTCAGCCCCGGCTGCCTCGACACGAAACCGCCCCGCATCGAAGTCAACGACCAGCTCCACTTCAGAGAAACCTATGAAGCGCTGAACAGTCGGATGCAAACACTTGTACACACTTTCCTTCGCCGAGAACCAAAGTGTCGCCACGGCTGTCGACTCGTACCCTGCACGCGCCATGGCGTCACGCTCACGCTCCGTGGTCACTCGCTCCACGATCGGCGCCTGCATGGGGCCAGCTGGTTCCGCATCGATGCCAAGCCCCCGAAGCGCACGTGCGGGCGCCAAAGCAACGCCGCAGAAGGAGGTCGTGTGGGTGATCGAGCCAACGTAGCCATCAGGCCAGATCGGGCTGCGGTCTTCGCGATTGAGCACCGGCAGCGGCGGCAGACCGTACCTGGCGAACAGGGCCCGTGCCAACAAACGGGCCGCGCCGTACTCTTTGCGGCGCTTGGGCACCGCACGTTCGATCGCGGCCTCTTCCTCTGGGTGAAGACAGCCCTCGACGTACAAAGCCTCGGGCTCCCCTTCCGCCGTCAAAACGGCGTCGTCGAGCAGTGCGCGCAGCGTGCTTCCTCTCATGGCAGGCGGCGTACGACCTCATTCAAGCTCTTTCGACGGCGCGTCTTGCTGGGCTTCGCCGCTGGCATTCCCGCCCAAACGAATCCGACGATCTCTTCGTGCTCTTCGGCGATGCCGAGGGCAGCGTACGACTCGGCATGGGTCGTCACCGCGCCGGTACTCCATTTCGAACCGACGCCTTCGGCCCAAAGTGCGAGCGTCAGGTTCTGGATGGCACACGCGATGGCCGCGTAGTCTTCGCGCTCGACGGCTGGGTCCTCACCGCGAGCGCGACTCACGACGACGAGCTCCGCCGGGTTGAGCATCTTGCGGCGAACCTTCTCCGCCACCTCTGGACGTGCCTTCTCGGCGTCCCCCGTCTTGAGAGCGATGGATATCTCACACAACTTCTGCCTCGTCGCGGGCCCCACCAACGAAAATCGCCAAGGCTCCGTCATGCGATGATTGGGCGCCGCCAGCGCCGCTCCGAGCGCTCGCTCCAACGCCCCCTCAGGGAGCGGATCCGTCGAATAGTCATGCACCGTGCAGCGCTCGCGAAGCACCGTCAGAACGTCCATGGGCTTTGCCTAGCCCATGGCCCAACGCCACGCCAGCCCCACGCGCCCGCCAGAGAGGAAACCCCAATCCGAGGCCATGCAAATGCCGACGGCAAACGCGGCAGGGACGACTGATGCCATATGCCACGAGCCTTCCGCCGACGTCGCTTCACTCTGCCGGCGCGGCTGCCATCGGTGCCGTCGTCGGGTGAGGCTCGACGGGTTGGCGGCGCTCGGATGGCACGATGCGGGCCGCTTCCTGCACGGGAGGCAGCTCCAGGTACACGCTGCCGTCCGTGATACGCACCGGGAACGTCATCAACTCGTAGTTCTCGCCGGTGAGGCAGCGCCCGTCCTCCAAGGAGAAGGTCTTCTTGTGCAGCGGGCAGGCGACCTTGGGGTGACCTTCTTGGTCGCCGACGATACCACGAGACAGCACCATGTCCCGCTTGTGGGGGCATTGGTTCTGCACCGCGTACCACTCGCCGCGGGAGGTGAAATTGAAAACCGCAATCTGGGTCGAGCCGTATTCGATGGTCATTCCGGCATCCGTAGGAAAGTCCGAAACTTCTGCAACCTTGACCCAGGACGTGTTGAGCACCGGGAGCTTCCTCAGTGGCTGCTGGGGTCGCTCGGGTCCCCAATCCGCGGGCCGCTGATGCTCTCGTTCGGGAACCCACTCGATGGTCGTGTCCCCTTCGTCACTATTGGCAAAGTGACGAAACTTGTCGCGAAGTTCTGGACTGCGTACCACCGACGTCCACTCACACTGGTAGGTGTCGACGAGGTACCGCATTTCCTGCTCGAGTTCTTCACAGATGCCCAGGCTGTCTTCCAGGATCACCTTGCGCAGCTGCTCGATTCCGCCTTCTAGCTTGTCCAACCATACGCTCGTGCGCGTCAGTTTGTCCGCCGTGCGGATGTAGTACATGATGAAGCGGTCGAGATAACGGATGGCGTCCGCTTCGGGCACGTCGGCAATCAGCAAGTCCGCGTGGCGCGGCTTGGCCCCCCCATTGCCGCAAACGTAGACGTTGTAACCCTTCTCCGTCGCGATCAAGCTGAAGTCTTTGCTCTGTGCCTCCGCGCATTCGCGCACGCAGCCACTGACGGCGGACTTCAGTTTGTGCGGAGCGCGGATCCCTTTGTATCGATTCTCCAAGCGAATCGCCATGCCGACGGAGTCCTGCACGCCAAATCGACACCAAGTGCTGCCGACGCAGCTCTTGACCGTGCGCAACGCCTTGCCATACGCGTGCCCAGACTCGAATCCCGCGTCAATCAGTTCTTCCCAGATGTCGGGGAGCTGCTCGACGCGTGCGCCGAACAGGTCGACACGCTGCCCACCGGTGATCTTGGTGTAGAGGCCGTACTTCTTCGCGACTTCACCCAGCGCGATCAGTTTTTCAGGGGTGATCTCACCACCAGCCACACGAGGCACGACCGAGTACAGACCCTGACGCTGAATGTTGGCGAGAAAACGATCGTTCGTGTCTTGCAGGTAGTCGTGCTTGACCACCAGTTCGTTCACGACGCTTGCCAGGATGGAGGCAACCGTAGGCTTGCATATCTCGCAGCCATTGCCCTTGCCGCATTCCGCTACTACCTGTTCGAAACTCGTCAAGCGTTTGACACGAACGATGTGATAGAGCTCCTGACGCGTGTACTCGAAGTGCTCGCACAGCTTCGGCTTCACCTGGTGCCCCGCCTTGGCAAGCTCCAACGTCAGAAGGTCCTGTACTTCGGGGACACACCCGCCGCAAGTCGTCCCTGCCTTGCTGCACGACTTCACTTCCGCCAGGGTCTGGATGCCCTGTTCACGAATCACGCGACAGATGTCGCCTTTGCTGACGTTGTTGCAGGAGCAGACTTGGAGTTCGTCGGGGAGCTCCTGATGTGCGCCATCTCCAGCACGACCGCCGAGAATGAGGTCTTCTGGGGATGGCGGCAGCTCGGCGCCACTGGTCGCGATGTGGTGCAACTTGGCATAGTCGCTGGCATCTCCGACCAGGCTTCCGCCGAGCAGGCGCTTGCCGTCACTGCTGAGAACCAGCTTCTTGTAGATGCCCTTGACCAAGTCTTCGTAGACGATGGAGCGCTCGGTGCTTGCAAGTGCTTGTCCAAAGCTGGCAACGTCGACGCCCATCAGCTTCAACTTGGTCGACATGTCTGCGCCGGTGAAGCTTTCTTGCCCCCCCAACAGCGACCGCGCCACGACGTCGGCCATTTGATACCCCGGCGCAACCAGTCCATAGACGAAACCACGGTGCAAAGCGCACTCGCCGATCGCAAAAACGTCGGGATCGTTCGTCCTCAGACGGTCGTCCACGACGATACCGCCACGCTCACCAATGCGCAGCCCTGCGTCACGCGCCAGATCATCCCTGGGTCGAATACCTGCAGACACCACGAGCATGTCCACGTCCAGTCGTTCACCGTCAGCGAATCGCAAACCGGTAACGACGTCGTCTCCCATCACGCGCGAAGTGTTCCGCGAGGTGTGGACCTTGACCCCCAAAGCCTCGATCTTGCGAGCCAAGAGCGACGCTCCCGCGGCATCCAGTTGGCGCGGCATGAGCCGCGGTGCGAATTCGACGACGTGGGTCTCCAGGCCCAGTTCGGAGACAGCCTTTGCCGCTTCGAGGCCCAGCAACCCTCCCCCCATGACGGCAACTCGCCGACACGACTTGGAGTACTCGATGATGGCCTCCAAGTCTTCGATCGTGCGGTAGACGAACACACCGATCTTGTCCATGCCCGGCACTGGAGGGACGAACGGCGCCGAACCCGTAGCGAGCACCAGCGCGTCGTAGGATATCTCCGCGCCGGTGTTGGAACGAACCACCTTGCGACGTCGGTCGACTTTGGTCGCGCGCTGCCCCAAGAGCAACGTGACGTCGTTCTCCTGGTACCAGCTGGCAGGACTCATCGCGAGGGTTTCGGGGTCGCGAGTTTCGAAGTACTTGGTGAGGTTGACCCGGTCGTAGGCCGGGCGCGGTTCCTCACAGAAGGTGACGATCTCGAACTGCTTGCTGTCGTCGTAGCCTCTTAGGCGTTCGCAGAATCGGAAGCCGACCATGCCATTGCCAACGACCACGACTCGCTTGCGGTTGCCAGACGAGGAACGCGCTCCATCGCCCAAACCGTGTGCCGTGCTCGCGACGGTGCTGTTGGAAAACAACCCGGCGATGTCCGCCGGTCGCGGCAATCCGATGAGCGAGCGCGAGGCGACCGCCTGCACGCGTACGCCTCTCAAGCGAAGCGCGTCCTCGACCGATTCCGTGGCGACCACTCGGTGCTTGGCCAGGGCGCGCACCAACTCGCTGTCCCGTCCCGCTGCCGTTGCGGCTTCGAACAACCAAGTTACCTGGCTGACGCTCGTGAAGACGATGGCGCCCTGTGGAACGGCGAGCAAACGCGTAATGAGCTCATCCGCCGTGTGGTCGGCAACCGGCGCATTGGAGACCACACGCGGCCGTGCCCCAACGCTCTCCAGGTACTCCGAAACCCGTGGATCCTGCTCTGGCCCCCAATGCTGAAGACCAACGACGTGACCGTTCAATTCGACCTCGCGGAGCGCATGGAGCAAGCCCTCGGGATCCCGAGACGCCACTTTGAGCCCAACCTGCACCCCAAGCTCTGCCAAGGCACGCGCAGGCTTGCCACCAACCGTAATCACCCGGACGGCTTTGAACGCCGAGAGCAGCTCCTTATCCTTGTTCAGAGCCGTCGCAAACTCGAACAATAGGTGCACGCCTTGCCCGGTGGCGAAAATCACGTCGTCGTACTCGCCCTCGATCAGCTCCGCCAGCCAACGCTCGACGCTTCGAGTTCCCGTATTTGCCCCCGCCACTTGGTACTTGGCAGTCGAGGCTCCCAGACCCACCAGCACGCTCTCCAACGCATCGAGTTGACGAACGTCGGGCAGCATGATCGTTTGGTCTTTGAGTGAGCCCGCTGAAAGCTCGTGGTCCATACATCACCTCGTGACACGTATTTTCAAACGCGGTGTCAGGCTCAGGTTCCGGAGCACCGCGTCGAGACCAAAGTACGGAGGCCGAAGGCAACTTCAAGAACCCACATTGGAACGTCCTTAGGTTGCGAATCAGAAACAGTTCACTAGTGACGCCTATTCGGCACAACGCGGGGGGGTTGTAAACGGTGCAGAAACGAAGGTCATCGTCCGCACCCAGGTCGGAAACGCAGCGGATACAGAGCCACACTCGCCGCGGGCGCCATGAAACCAGCCAGAAACACGATACCCACAGTTGAGCGCCGGGCCTTTTTTTCGAACCGCCGACCACGAAACGTCTGCGCAAACAGCAAGCCTCTGCTCCGAAGCAATTCGCGGCTTGCTTGCGAGCCAGTGACTCAGCGTCGCGCAACGAACGGCGGATGCTTCGAGTTCGAAACGTCTCGGGCGCCTCTCGGGCTACGCGACCAGCGGTTGGCCGCACTGGACCGGCTCTCTGGAACACGCGTCGCCGTGTGTCTGCGTGCGACGTCTGGTGCCGTCAGCGGTCACGCGACACGAACGGCAAACGCCCAAAACGCAGAAGCGAGCCTTTCAGCTCGCTTCCAATCCAGCTTCTCGTGAAAGCTAGAGTTACTTTGTAGTGGGGCCTCGAGCCCCACGCTTTTCACGTCGTCAGATGAAGCTCTTCAGCTCCTTGGAACGGCTCGGGTGCTGCAACTTGCGCAGCGCCTTGGCCTCGATCTGACGAATACGTTCACGCGTCACCTCGAAATCCTGCCCCACCTCTTCCAAGGTGTGGTCACTCTTCTCGCCGATGCCAAAACGCATGCGAAGAACCTTCTCCTCGCGCGGCGTGAGCGTCTTGAGGACTTTGCGGGTCTGCTCTCGCAGATTGCCACTGATCGCCGAATCGACTGGCGAGACGGCGTTCTTGTCTTCGATGAAGTCGCCGAGATGGCTGTCACCCTCCTCGCCGATCGGGGTCTCCAAACTGAGAGGCTCCTTGGCGATCTTGAGGACCTTGCGCACCTGATCCAGCGGCAGCTCCATCTTCTCCGCGATCTCTTCCGGAGTGGGCTCGCGACCGAGTTCCTGCACCAAGTAGCGACTCGTGCGGACCAACTTGTTGGTCGTTTCGATCATGTGCACCGGGATGCGGATCGTACGAGCCTGATCAGCGATGGCGCGGGTGATCGCCTGACGAATCCACCACGTACCGTAGGTGCTGAACTTGTAGCCGCGACGGTACTAGAACTTGTCGACGGCCTTCATCAGACCGATATTACCTTCCTGGATCAAGTCCAGGAACTGAAGCCCACGATTGGTGTACTTCTTGGCGATCGAAACGACGAGACGAAGGTTCGCCTCCACCAGCTCGGCCTTTGCCCGCTCAGCCTTGCGCTCCCCGCGTCGGATCGCGTCGAAGGTCGAGCGAGTCGCCGCAACGTTGATCTTGTGCTCTTCGACGTAGTCCTTGTTGCCGAGCTGCTCGTAGATGCGCTTGAGTTTGGAGACCATGCGCTCGACGATCTTCTTGCTGAGGCGCATCTCCTGCAGCGTATCGACCATGTCTTGCTTGACGGCTGCGAGCTCCTTGCTCAGCTCCTCCACCTTTCCAGGTGACGCGTCCTGACGCTCCTTGTCGAGGCCACTGCGCTTCTTGTCCAAGCGCTTGACCTTGTCGATCAGACGGATCAGCCAACGATCGGCTTCTTCCTCGTCGAAGTCCTGGTCGTCCTCTTCGCCATCGCGGATCACGTCTTTGACGCGGATCTTGTGTAGCCGCAGACGCTCGCCAACGGTGACGATCTCTTGAACGGCAACCGGGCTATCCAGGATGGCCTCCAGCACCTCGAGCTCTCCTTCCTCGATGCGCTTGGCAATTTCCACCTCCCGCTCGCGCGTCAGGAGTGCGACCGAACCCATCTTGCGCAGATACATCCGCACTGGATCGTTGCTGCGACCGTAGGCGGGATCGGCAACGGGGGTCGACTCGCGCGGGGAACGCGTGGTCACGGGCGCAGATGCAGGAGCGTCTTCTGGCTCGCTCGGAGGCGGCACACTGTGCGGACGGCGCTTCTCGGCCGCGGCGGAGCTCATGACTTCGATGTCCTCGCCGTCCAACGCGCTCAACACGTCATCCATCTGCGCAGCGTTGACCTCGTCGTCCATCGCGTCGTTGATCTCGTCGTAGGTCAAGAATCCCTTGTTCTTGCCCTTGGAGATCAGTTCCTGCAGCGCGCCAGGGCGCTCGGAAACGGGACCTGCTGCTGCCAGCGCGGAGTCATCAGCGTCCGAATGGTCGACGGCATCGAGCTCCAAGTCAGGCTCGACCGGTGCGTTCTTGGCGATCGCCTTGTCTGCCTCGAGCTTCTTGAGCTCCGGCTTCTTGGCATCGGCTTTCTTGGGCGTCTTCTTCGAGTCAGCTTTCGGCTTCTTGGCAGGAGCCGCCGACTCTTTACTCGAAGCCTTGGCCTTGGTGCCCTTGCTCACAGCCTTCGCACTGCTCGGTTTCGCCGCGACTTTCGCCTTCGCACCATTCGACTTGCTCTTGCTCGCCCCCGACTTTGACGTGGGAGGTTTACTGCCGGAAGACTTGCTATTCGAAGCCTTTGGCGACTTGGCTTTGCTCTTCGGCGCTGCCGTCTTGGTGGATGTGCTCGACTTCGTTGCGCGGTCCGACTTTTTGGTTCCCACGAGTTTCCTCTCTGTCGATCTGAACTCAAGCTTGGACAATACCCCGATGCGACTTGCTCAGAGTCACCGCCCGCAGGCGGGCACAACCGATGGGCTCGGAGAGACGGGCTCGCTTAGCAGGCAGCGGTACAGTTTGAAAGAGACCAATTCCAAGATTCCGCGGATGCCGGTGACCGGGCTAGCTCCAACTGTGCCGCGATGCTGTGAACGCACCATCTGGGGTGAACCAGCCTCAGGAATTGACCCTGGGGCTGGATTTGGGTCCTAACGGTGGTCGCTCCTCACCAACGACGCAAGGCGGAAAGCGCTGTTTCCACGGTTTGCTGAGCCACGTAGGTCTCTGACCTACCGTCAGGCCGACTAACCCCACCGTTGGGCTGTGCCGCGCACCTTCGCCGACCGAAAACCCCGGACGCCATGGCTTTCGGGGCGCGGCGCAAGCGCGGATGCTGCATTCGGCGGGTGGTGTCCGGGCACAGCTCGGCTCATCTGAATCGAGCTCTGGGATCAGGCATCGTAGTCGTAGTACTCGACGCCTAAGTCCTGGAAAGATGGCTCGTATTGGTCACCCACCCGCGAGATTCTGAATTCGGATCGCGGCTCGTAGGTGAGATTCGCCTCGTGGCCGTCGTGAAGTGCCTCGTATTGGGACTGGTCGAGGTCGATCGCGTCTGCCAACGCGGCACGGAACCCGATCCGGGCCGCAGCCTCGCGCCATCCCGGCACGGCGCGAAAGGGGATCGCCTCTGCGGCATCCCCACTGCCGTAGCCAACCGCGACCATGGGCTCGCCGGCGACCTCCACGTCGTCGTGCAGCGCTTGTTCGAACCCCGCCGCAATCCACGCTGGCAGTGCCGCGGAGTAGAGGTTGCCCAGATCTTTCACCCAGTCGGAACCCAGGCGCATCTTCTGGTCCAGTAGCGTGCGGAACGCCGTCTGTTTCCTCAGCGCGCTGGCGATCTTGCTCGTGGCCTCGTAGGGGTTGATGGGCTCGGCGCCGCGATGAATCGGCCCGTACAGGTCGGGGACGGAGGTGGTCTCCGCCAGGACGTCCTCAAACGGCACCTCCGCCTGCTGGCACAGCTCCCGCAGTTCGTCGTGGTGATTGTCACCTCGAGCCAAACCGCGTGCGTACAGAAAGCTCATGGCCTGCACGGGCATGAGGTGATAGGGCCGGTGAAAGAAGAGCGCCCGCACGCTGTCGTAGTACTGCCCGGCGGACACCCCCAGGTTACCCAGCATGGCCTCTACTGCGTGCACGGTCTCGTCCAAGTACGAGACCGTCGAATACTTTCCACTGAATACCGGGAAGTCGCTCAGACGCGCCGTGTTCGGCGCGTAGCTGTCCGAGAAGTGCCGCGCAAAAGGTTTACGAAAGTCCGGGCCGCGATAGTCCGAGGCGCTGGCAGCATTGAGCAAGTCCATTTCGAAAAGGCGCGGCTTGGCTTCCACCAACATGGCGACCGCGCCCGCTCCCTGGGTCTGCTCGCCGGTACTCCCGCGCTCGTACTCGGCAACGTCGGAGCTGACGACGATCGCCAAGCGTCCCCGCGCGTCACATTGAGCGTAGCGCAATGCACTCTTGAGGGCGTACACCCCTCCCAAACAGGCATGTTTGAACTCCGGCACCTCGACGTTGCGCGACAAGGCTGGGCGACCGAGTTTGCGCAGAGCCAGGTCGAGCATGCCGCGAACGATGACCGCGCCCGCGGCGTTATCGGTCGAAGACTCCGTGCCGAGCCCCAAGAAGCCCACCTGACGTGGGTCGATGTCGTTCTGCAGAATCAGCCGCAGAACGGCGTTCGCCGCCATCGTGTAGACGTTCTCGTGCCGATTGCAGACGCGAAAGCTGCGCCCGACGACGTTCTGGATCTTGTCCCAGGAGTTGTCTGTCCATTGACACCAACTCTCGAGCGAGACGCGGAGGCGGGGCACGTACACGCTGATGGCGCTGACACCGGCGTGATTTGAATTCGTTGACATCGCTAGCCTTTCTTCGGTGGCTGGGACCCATCGCATCAGGCCCGCGACTTGCCACGTGACCGACGGTTTTAGTCGGCAACCCTCTCCAAGGAAGGGGACTTCTGTGGAGCGTTCATGAAAAACGCAGTTTGGCTCCACTTACAGAACGGCCAATCCAGGCCGAGGGCACGACTCACATGGGTCAAACCGCACTTTCCGTACCAACCCGACTCAAGCTAGCGTGGCAGTGGTCGTTTCTTACTGCAGAGTCCAGTCAACAGAAGGCGTGACAGTTGAGAGCTATAGTCTTCAATCTACTTCAAGCACAGGCCCAGGCATCCGACTGCGAGCACGAAGCGTGGGAAATCGTTACTGAATTTGCGGCGGCAGAAGCGCTCTTGGAGCGCGTGTGTGAGCCGGATGCGCGCACTTCCAACGACGAAATGCGTCGCCAAGCGGGCTTCATCGCAGCGGCAGAGGCCCTCCTGGGTTGCATCGGCAACGCAACCCGAGGCATCGACTTCTTCGACGATGACGAGCTCGACGACAACGACTTCGGCCCGCGACCAAGTGCCTGCCCCGAGCCTGACTGAGTCAGGCTAACGCGCCGCGCCATCATGGCCGCGGGGCGTTCTCGCGCTCCGGGACCTGGGCCTCGGATCGGCCGCCGGGCTGCAGGCCTGAAGCCCGGCAATCTCCAGCGGCATCGCCCTCCGACACTTCACCCCTCGAGGCTCGCCCGAGTCGGCAAAACGAACTCGATAGCGTCGATGACTTCCCCGGCCCACGGTCGTCGTCGGATGCGATGCACGAACTCGGAGGCGGTGAGGCTCGAGCGTCGTTGCCCGCGCTGCACACAACGCTTCGTCCCAGCGCCGTCCGTCTCATTCGAACGCAGCGGAGCCCGATGAAGCGCAGTGGCTACGGGATAACGGCGTGCGAGCGCCCCACGGCCTCGTCCGAGCCGCGCCCCGATCCCTAGACTGCGCACGCAGGTCGGCAGTGGGGCCCAGAGAGGCTGAAGCCCGCGCTTGCAGGCGACGCGGCACGGCGAGTGCGCACCACCACACGGCGTCGAGGCCAGCCGAGTATTCAGCATGTGCGCCAGCCTCAGGGCTTCCCCAACGGCGGCTGGGGTGGCAAGTTCCGCGGACCGTTGCTCATGGCTGAAAAACCGAACATTAAAGGTCTCTTGCTTGCCACCTGGGGAGTGGGTGGCGTGCTCCTCCTGCTGGGGCAAGCCATTTGGCGACTTGGGGCCCGGGCGCTGGAAGCCATGACCCAGCCACTGAGCACGATGCAGATCGCTGCGCTCGTCGCTTGGTCGCTCTTTTCGCTCTACGGGGAGGGCTACCGAGCCTTCCAGCTGCGCTTCTCTCCGCGCGTGGTGGCACGAGCGCTCGTGCTGGCGCGGTCGGCAACCGCATTTCAAGCGCTGCTGGCGCCCGCCTTCTGCATGTCTCTGTTTCATGCCACACGACGGGGACAAGCCGTGGCCTGGTCGACGGTAGTGATGGTGATCTGCCTGGTGCTGGTCGTCAGTCGTCTGCCGCAGCCGTGGCGCGGCATCATCGACGGCGGCGTGGTGCTGGCCCTGGCTTGGGGAGCAGCGGCGATCGTCGTGTTCTTCTTCCGCGCGGTCGCCTCAGGGACACCGCCAGAGGTAGATCCGGCGTTACCACCGGCGAGCACGCCGGCACACTGACCAACACACGCCGTTCACCGGCGACAGCCCGCCGTGACGTGGCAGTAGCCTGCGCGCCTGACACGACGGTGAACGGCTCAGGCATCGACGCCGCACCCTTTGACGGGTGCAGCGTCGCGTCTAGATGTGAATCGTGCGTGAATCTACCGCGAGCGCCGCTTCTTTCACGGCCTCGGCAAGTGTCGGGTGGGCGTGACATGCCCGCGCGATGTCTTCGGCGCTGGCTCCAAACTCGATCGAAACCGCCGCCTCGGCAATCAGATCGCCGGCGCGGGGACCCAAGATGTGGACGCCGAGAACGCGATCCGTCTCCGCGTGGGCAAGTACTTTGACCCGCCCATCCGTAGCACTCAACGCCTTGGCACGACCGTTGGCAACGAAGGGGAACACGCCTTTCTTGTAGGGAATTCCGGCCTCGGTCAGCTGCTCTTCGGTCTTGCCGACGCTGGCCAGCTCCGGGTGCGTGTACACCACGGATGGGATGGCGTCGTAGTTGACGTGCCCATAGCCCGTCGCCATGAACTCGACACAAGCGATGCCCTCTTCTTCTGCTTTGTGCGCCAGCATCGGGCCAGGTGTGACGTCACCGATAGCGTAGACTCCCTCCGCGCTGGTGCGGAAATGCTCGTCGACCTCAATCACGCCACGCTTGCCGGTAGCGATACCCACCGACTCCAGACCGAGGTTGTCGGTATTGGGCACACGCCCCACCGCCAACAAGACCCGATCACAGGTGATGGGCTCCTTGCCATCGACCTCCACCACGGCTCCATCTCCCTGCCGACGGGCACCCGTGACGCGAGAGGAAAGGGCAAACTCGAAGCCCTGCTTCTTGAACAAGCGCTGGGCCTCCTTGGCCAGATCCGTGTCCATTCCCGGTAGGATTCGGTCGAGGTACTCGAGCACGGTGACCTTTGCACCCAAGCGCGACCAGACCGAGCCCAGCTCGAGACCGATCACACCAGCACCGATGACGACGAGATGCTTCGGGACGGCCGGAAACGACAGCGCCTCCGTACTGGTACCGATCACATCCCCATCGACTTCCACGCCGGGTAGCGGTGCGGACTTGCTGCCCGTAGCGATCAGGATCTTGTCTGCTGACAGCTCCTCCGTACCAGACGTCGACTCGACTTGGACCCTGCCTGCGCCCGCGATGCGGCCGTGGCCGTGATAGCGGGCGATCTTGTTCTTCTTGAACAGAAAGCCGACGCCTTCGGTGAGGGATTTGACGACCCCATCCTTCTTGGCCAGCATTTTGGGCAAGTCCAAGTCGAGTCCGCTCACGACGATGCCCAAGTCGGCAAAGCCGTGCTTGGCCTCCGCAAAGCGTTCACTCGCCTCCAGCAACGCCTTGCTCGGGATGCAACCGACGCGTAGACAAGTCCCGCCAAGCGCGGCCTCTGATTCGATACAGGCGACCCGCATGCCCAATTGCGCCGCACGAATCGCAGCCACGTAGCCGCCGGGGCCTGCCCCGATGACGATCAAGTCGAAGCGTTCAGACATGACAGCCTCATACCTCAATCAACATGCGGGTCGGGTCCTCGATGGCCTCTTTGACCCGACGCAAGAAGGTCACCGCTTCACGACCATCCACGACCCGGTGGTCGTAGGTCAACGCGACGTACATCATGGGGCGGATCACGACTTGGCCATCGATCGCCACTGGACGTTCTTGAATGCCGTGTAGACCCAGGATCCCGCTCTGAGGCGGATTCAAGATCGGCGTCGAGAGCAGGGAGCCGTATACACCACCGTTGGTGATGGTGAAGGTGCCGCCCGTCAGCTCTTCCAACTTGATGGTGTTCTTCTTCGCGCGAGCACCGAAATCCCGAATCGTCTTTTCGATGTCGGAAAAACTGAGTCGCTCCGCATCACGAATCACCGGGACGACCAGACCTTTGCCACCGCCGACCGCAACACCGACGTCGCAGTAATTCTTGTAGACGATGTTCTTTTCTCGAACTTCCGCGTTGACGGCAGGAAACTGCTTCAACGCGTCGACACAAGCTTTGACGAAGAACGACATGAAGCCGAGCTTGATCTCGTACTTCGCGACGAAATCATCCTGGTACCGCTTGCGCAAGTCCATGACCGCGCCCATGTCGATCTCGTTGAAGGTCGTCAGCATGGCGGCGGTGTGCTGAGCTTCCACAAGACGTTCGGCGATGCGCCGCCGCAAAGTCGTCATGGGCACGACCTCTTCCTCGCGATAACCGGCAGCTGGTGCTGGCGCAGAGGAATGCGCGCCCGCGCTTTCAGCGGGCTGTTGCTGCGCGCGAAGCACGTCCTCCTTGAGCACGCGGCCCCCAGGACCAGTGCCTTGCACCTGCTCCGGACTGAGGCCTGCTCGAGCCATCGCGCGGGCGGCGGCGGGCATCACGTGACCGGAAGCCTGGGCGGGCGGACTACTCGGACGAGGCGCTGCTTGTTGCGCCGCCTGCTTTGGGGCGGACTCCTCCACGGCCCCCTCTTCCATGTAGCCCACGACGTCCCCAACGGCGGCGGTAGCGCCCTCTTGTAGGACTATCTTCGTGATCTTTCCGGAAACCGGCGCGGGCAACTCCACCGTCACCTTGTCCGTTTCGATCATCAGCACGGGTTCGTCTTGCTTGGCAGACTCGCCTTCCGCCTTCAACCATTCGCCGATCTGCACCTCGGTGATCGACTCACCGACTGTCGGTACTTTCAATTCGACTGCCAATGCTCTGCTCCTTGAACCAACGCCGCTCAAGCGACGCCAAAAGCGGTATCAATCAGTTCTTCTTGTTCGATGCGATGACTGCTAGCGGAACCCGTTGCCGGGCTCGCTGAGACTTCGCGACACACTCTCGAAAGCGGGAAACGTCCGAAGACGCGCTCGCCCAACTTCATGCGCATGAACCACCATGCGCCCATGTTTTCCGGCTCGTCCTGAACCCACACCACCGGAGTCCCTGGGTTGTACTTCTCCAAAGCCAGAGCCAAGCCCTTCTTCGGAAACGGGTAGAGCTGTTCCACGCGAATGATGGCGACGTCCTGGCGTCCGAGTTCTTCACGGTGACGGACCAGCTCGTAGTAGACTTTGCCGGAGCACAGCAGCACGCGACTGGTCTCCGCTCCCCCGGGGGCCTGGTCGTCCGCGAGCACGCGCTCGAAACGCCCCTCTGTGAATTCGTCCATCGTGCTGACGGCGCGAGGGTGGCGCAGCAAGCTCTTGGGCGAGAACACGACGAGTGGCTTGCGCCATTTGCGCAATACCTGCCGGCGCAGCAAGTGGAATATCTGAGCCGGCGTCGTGGGTTGAGCAATCTGCATGTTGTCTTCGGCCGCCAACATCAAGAAGCGTTCGATGCGCGCGCTGGAGTGCTCAGGCCCCATACCCTCGAACCCATGCGGCAAGAGCAACACCAAGCCGCTCAAACGCTTCCACTTGTCCTCTGCGCTGCTGATGAACTGGTCGATGATGACCTGACCGGCATTGCAGAAGTCCCCGAACTGCGCCTCCCAGATGACCAGGCCCTCCGGGCAATCCAAGCTGTAGCCCCACTCGAAACCGAGCACGCCAGCCTCGCTCAGAGGACTGTTCGATATCTCGACGCGCGCCTGATCCGGCGATAGGTGTTGGATCGGCATGTACGCCTCGCCCGTCTTGACGTCGTGAATCATGGCGTGGCGATGGCTGAAGGTGCCGCGCTCGACGTCCTGACCCGTGATGCGGACCGGCGCGCCCTCGAGCAGCAGCGTGGCCATCGCCGCAAGCTCCGCCGCGCCCCAATCGAGCGGCACCTCTCCGGCTGCCATCTGCCGCCGGGTTGTGAACAGCCGCAACAGCTTGCGATGCGGGGAGAAGCCCTCGGGAACGCGACACAGTGCCTCCAGAGCGTTGGCCACCTGCTCCTGCGGAACAGCCGTCTCAACGTCATCGACGTCCGCCTCCGGACCACCGACGAAACCGTTCCAATAGCCCATCAGCCAGTCGTCCCCCACCTGGAATCCAGATTGACGTGCGGCGTTCAGCTCTTGTTCGAGATGCTCGCGGCGCTCGACGGCGATGCGGTCGGCCTCCTCGCGGGTGAACCCACCCAACTCCAACAGGTGGTCGAGATAGCTGTCTCGCACACTGGGCCGCTTGGCGATCGCGCGGTATAGCGTCGGCTGGGTGAACGCCGGCTCATCGGTCTCGTTGTGACCATGGCGGCGGTAGCCGTACATGTCGATCACCACGTCACGCTTGAAGCGGGCGCGGAAGTCCAACGCCATGTTGACGACCTGAGCCACAGCTTCCGGATCCTCACCATTGACGTGAAAGACAGGCGCCTGAAGCATCTTGGCCACCGCGGTGCAGTAGGTGGTGGAGCGGGACTGATTCGGTGACGTCGTGAAACCGATCTGGTTGTTGACGATGACGTGCACCGTACCGCCGACGTGATAGGCGGTCAGCTCACTCAAGTTCAGCGTCTCTTGCACGATGCCTTCGCCCGCGAAGGCGGCATCCCCGTGAATCAAGATGCCCATCTTGGTGCTGCGCTGGGCGTCCCCGAAGCGATCTTGCTTGGCCCGCACGCGCCCCATGACGACCGTGTTGACGTACTCGAGGTGACTCGGGTTGAAGCACAGCGACAGGTGCACTTTCTTGCCCGTCAGCGTTTCGAAGTCGGAGCTGTAGCCGAGGTGATACTTGACGTCGCCACGGCCGCGGTAAAGCTGCGGGTCCCGATCTTCGAACTCGCGGAAAATCTCGCGAGGGCTCTTGCCCATGATGTTGGCCAGCACGTTCAGGCGGCCTCGATGCGCCATGCCGAGTGTGATCTCGTCCACGCCGTGCTCGGCGGCGCGCTCGATAGCCCACTGCAACAAAGGGATCAGACTCTCGGAGCCCTCCAGCGAAAAGCTCTTGGCGCCGAGGAACTTCTTCTGGATGAACTCCTCGAGAATCGTCGCATCGGTGAGCAGCGTGAATATTTGACGCTGGCGTTCCGGCGGGATCCTCAGGCGATTCTCGGTACCCTCCATGCGATCCTGCAACCAGTTCTTGGAGTCGATGTCATGGATGTGCATGAACTCGACACCGATACTGCGACAGTAGGTGTTGCGGAGGCGTTCGAGGATCTGCCGCAACGTGAGCGTCTCCGTGCCGAAGATGGTTCGACTGGAGAACGAACGATCCATGTCCGCGTCCGTGAGCTTGTAGTAGTCAGGATCGAGCTCTCGGTGCTCTGGACGCGGGATCCCCAAAGGGTCGATCTTCGCGATCATGTGACCGCGCACGCGATAGGCACGTATCAACTGGTCGACACGGTCTTGACGCACGGCATGGTCCATCGACCCTCCGCCGGGGCGGATGGAACCGATGGGCGGCTGCCTCAACTCGGGCTGGCTCGACAAGTCCACCGCGGGCGGGGGTACGGTATCGAATGGCGGCTCCGCGTACGGGTCGTGTGCGACAGCCGCCGACGCACCGTTGCCGTTGCTGGCAGGCGGCACGTGAAAGATGCTCCGCGGGGTGAAGCCGGGCCCGACCTGAAAGGTGTTGCCCCCCATTTCCCGCTCGAAGAAGCTGCGCCATTGCTCGGGCACCGACGAAGGATCTGCCGAGTACTGTTCGTAGAGATCTTCGACGAAGGCGAGGTTGGCGGGGTTGACGGTGACGTTGGCCATGCGGTGCCTATTGAGTTTGGGAGGAGGATGGCAAGCGCCGTCTCGCGGAGGCCATCGCGACGGGGCTCACGGCTCGATCGCACAAACGGCGCCGTGCAGCACGAAAAAAGGGCCCGAAAGGCATGCCCCATAACGCCCCCGAGATGGTCGAAAGCGCAAGGACAATTCGGCCGGTTGGGTGCAACGTGTTCGAAACCTGATGCCCAGTCGCAGAGCGTTACAGGACTGTTCAGTTCGGCTCGACGCGATGCACGCTGCCTTCACTCCAATTGACGAAATACAGCTTGTCGTCGGGCCCGATGGCGAGACCCGCGAGCGACCAGGCAGGGAGCTCCGTATCCAGCACCGCGAGAGTCTCCCCCTGCAAGTCGAAGACGTGAATGAGGCTGGTCGCCGCATCACTCACGAATAGCAGCTCGCCAGCGACCGCAAGCCCCGTCGGTGCTTCCAGCCTACCCTTCGGCACAACCTCTTCCAGCACGGCATCCTCGACGGTGCGCGGATCCTCCAACTGAGGATCAGGAGTAACGATGGGCTCACCCAGGCGGCCCGACTTCGTGTCGAGACGCACGATGCGCTGATTGCCGGTATCCGCAATGTAGAGCCACCAGTCCGGCATCGTGCCCTCGTCGTCCGACGCAGAGGGCCCAAACAGGCTTTCACGTTCGGGCACACGACCCAAACTCGCGAATTCCATGTGACTGGGGATGCCCGGTGCCATCTTCAACTGGCCCGTGACATAGCGGTGAAGCGTACCGTCCGAGTGGTCCTCGCCGCCGGGCTGGTGGGGCTGCTTGAAGTCGTAGCGGTCGATCGCGCCGACATCGCCGTTGTAAGCCCAAAACACCGGCCCGGTCTCGAAGCCGTCGCCAACCGCCCACGATGTGGGATCATGAGCGATGCCCATGCCGAACGGAGTGGCATGCAACATGTCGAGATGGGAGCCGTTCAGGCCGAAGTCGACGGCGAATACGTTCGGATCAGCGGACCACCAAGTGGGGCCCATGAAGTCCACGTCGTTGTCCATCCAATTGCCGGTGCGAGCCTCGCCCACCGTTGCAAACGTATCGTCGTCGGCAAACGCCAACGCCGTTGCAACACGCATGAAGTGCCAAGAGTTACCATCTTCCTCAATTTCGACGTCCGGGCTGTCCGTGTCGGCATCCGAGATGATGGCAACCTTGCTACCGAGCAGCTCACACGCTGCGGTGCGGTTGCTCTCTTCGCACGGGGCGCCGTCGTAGGGTTGGCGGTAGAGTACCCAGAGCTCTCCGGGGCGAGCCGGATTGAACTCCAGGTCGACTGCGAGTCCAACGCGGCACCCAGTGGGACTGCAGAAGAACTGATCGGGAGCGTCGTAGACCAAGCTGAGCTCGACCGTATCGAGGGTTCCGTCTCCCACCCAGGCAGACGCTGCACTGTCCTGGGCGTCCGTCTCCGGGGAGGGCTCGTCGCCCACTTCGCTCGAGTCCCCCTGGCCAGCACCGTCGTCGCTCTTACCGACGGGTGACTCGGAGCTGGAACACGAAAGCCCCCCGAGCAGCGTGGAAGCGAGCAGCAGGGAGCACACCAAACGGGACGAATTACGCACCATCATGTTCTCCTAGTGTTAGACCATCCGTGCCCGAACGGCACCCGGTTGGGAGCAGGAGCCAGCGATTGAGCCATCTTTCCACGGAACCCAAGAAGAAGCTGCCGCTGGTCGAGCCCCGCCACGA
Organism: Polyangiaceae bacterium; assembly: GCA_050290545.1. Taxonomy (GTDB): domain Bacteria; phylum Myxococcota_A; class Polyangia; order Polyangiales; family Polyangiaceae; genus SZUA-265. The sequence goes on from JBNKHV010000064.1 coordinate 93,015, forward strand.
GCTATCTGGAAAATTCCCACGTCGCTTCGAGAGCCTAGCCCGCAGCGCGACGACGGGAAGCGCGGCCCACCGTGGCCTGATGCACACCGCGACGAGCCTCAGTCGCTGGGCCCTATGCCAAGCCCTGCCGCCCAGCGAACGGCGCCGCGCACTGCTGCACAATCAGAGCGCTGAGCGATGGGCGCGCGACGAAGCCGAATACGCGCTGGTCAAGACCGCCCGCGCGAAGCTCTTCGACGAAGCGCGCGAGTATGAAACCTGCACGGCAGCGCTCCTGTCCGAGCACTTGCCGCACGCGACGGACGCGTTCGATGCCCACGCCGACCGCGTGGTGCTGCGCTACGTGGGCCTGGCCGTGCACCACGCCGTCAACGCGGCGCTGTCGTGCTTGGACGGAGTGCTCGAACCGAGCACGCTGCTGGAGGTGCCGAAGGAGGCCGCCGCGGCGCTGGCATATCGCAACGTGGCGTTGGGCCCGGCGCGCTCGGCAGAGCTCCGAGGCCAGGCCCGCGCGCACGCGGAATGGGAGCTGCGGCGGATCGCCGCCGTCGCCGCGCACGACGAAGCGTCAATCGCCGTCCAGCTGTATCACGAGTACCTAGGGGTGCACTGGAAGAACCACGTCGATGCGCAACGCCTGCACTTGGAGCAATTCATCGAGTGGGCAATGGGCGCAACGAACTGACGCGAGCGTCACCCGCCGCCAGACTCGTCCTGCCCCTCTGCGGGCGCCGACACGAACTCCGGCGGTAACTCCGAACCGTCACCGAAGAAGTACTTCTCCAGCTCACTCATCCACACACGTTGTCCGTGCTCGCTGACGAGATCGAGGCGGTACTCGTTGATCAGCATCTTCGAATGCTCGAGCCACATACGCCAGGCTTGCTGCGAGACGGTGTCGAACACCTTTTTTCCGAGCTCACCCTTGAACGGCGGCTTCTCCAACCCAGGAAGCTCCTGACCGAGTTTGATGCAGTTGACGGTTCTGGACATGATTTCTTGGCGTCATGCATTGCCGAGGCGACAAACGGAACCCCCAGCGAACAAAAAGACGCCAGCGCCCCCAGGTGCGACCATCCCGGTTCCACCCCTTGCTTGGGTTTGGCCGCGACGTCAATCGGCGGTGCCAAGGTTCAGCGACGTCAGTTGGCACGCGCAGGTTCAGCGACGTCGACGGCTCGAGACCCGGGCGGCTGCAGCGTCACTTGCCCCGAACGCCCAACTACAGCACCGTTGGATACCGCGCCGTTGTTGGATACCGCGCCAGCAGACGCACCGTTGGAGGTAGCGCTGGCTGAAGCAGCCACGCTTCGGGAACCTCGAAGGTAGGGCATCTCCACGATCAACCGCCAGGGCTCCCCGTTGCGCCAGAAGGTGGCGCTGATGGCCTGCGCTCGCTTGGCCCGAGCAGCCAAGACGGCTGAAACGACCGCAGAACGGCTGTTGGCCGGTGTTCCAGCGACATGAGACAGGACGTCTCCGTCCTGCAAACCCACTCCCATCGCCGATACCCCTTGCAGCAGCATGCCTCCCGGGTGTTGCTTGGTTGGCGGCTGGTAGGCCCCTCGAGGCACGGCGCGCGCGTTGGCCAGCCGCAGGACGGTCGCCGCCGACACCCGCAGGCCTTTCTTGGCAATGAGCTGCTCGCTAGCGCTCGGCACGAGCGCTCCCGAGTGCGAACCGCCCCGGTTCACGCTGCGGCGCGGCAGCAGGCGGGGAGTTGCCCGTCGCTCGTCTCCTCGGGTTGTCGGAGTTGCCGCCGCGCTTTCGAGCGGCTCGTCATCGGTGTCCCACCCAGGATCGCCGGGTTGGAGAAGCTGGGGAGCCTCAGGCGCGAACGTCCCCTCAGGCACCTGGGATTCGGCAGTCGGCGCCGGGCGCTGCAACAGGCCGACTCCAAACCCCAGCGCGTGCGCCACGTCCGCCGCAGGTTGGGCGGCAATCCACAGCGCGCTAGGCCAGAACAGGCTCGTCGCTGCCAGAACGATGAGAACACGACGCACGATGGGACGAGTTTACAGCAGCCGCAGGGGCGGAGCTACCGCCGCTAGCGCGCCGTCCCAGGACTGTGGAGGTACTCGAAGATTTCCGACCCAGAAGACATCACGACTTCCGTCTGTTTCGAAATCGCCTTCTCGTACGCCTCGAGGCTCCGCGTGAAGGCGTAGAATTCCGGGTCCTGCCCGTAGGCCTCCGCGTATATTTGGGTGCTCGTGGCGTCGCCTTCGCCGCGCATCTTCTGTCCGGCGGCGTAGGCCTTCGCCAACAGAATGGTCACCTCTTTGTCGGTATCGGCGCGGATCTTGGCCGCCTCCTCTTCGCCTTCCGAGCGATACCGCTTCGCTTCCCGGTCGCGTTCGGCACGCATGCGAGCAAAGACGCTCTCTTGGACCCCTTGGGGCAGGTCGGCGCGCTTGATGCGAACGTCGACGATGTGGATGCCAAACTCCTTGACCTTCTCGCGCACGCGCCCCGCGACGTTGGCCATCAGAGGTTCGCGAGCGTTGCCGATGATGTCGCCGAAGTTGTGACCGGATATCTCGTCGCGCATCTCGCTCTTGACGATGTCATCGAGCCGTCGTCGAGCGCGGAACTCATCTTGCACCGTGATGTAGAACAGCTTGGGGTCGATGATCTTCCAGCGCACGACTGGGTCGGCCACGAGCTTTTTCTTGTCCAAGGTGAGGTAGTCGTCGTGAGGCGTGTCGTTGCCGAGAACGCGCGACTCCATGCGATGCACCGTCTGCGCGAACGGCGTCTTGAAGTAGAGCCCAGGCTCCCGGATCTCCTCCTTGACCTCACCGAATTGGGTCACGATCGCCTGCTCCGTCTCATCCATCACGAAGACGGCGGACGTCTCGTCCACGAACAGCAGTAGAGCGATGAGCAAGCCCAGGATGCTCAGCACTAGTCCTTTGCTCATTTCGCACCTCCCGTGACGCTGGCTGCGACGACGGCTCTTTGCCCCAAAGGTAGTATCGGTAGCGATTTGCCCGCGAGCTCTTCGTCCACCAAGACCTTGTTGGGAACGTTGGCCAAGATGCGCTCCATCGCCTCCAGATACAGGCGCTTTCTCGTCACGTCTTTCGCCTTCTCGTACTCCGCGAGGACCGCGGCGAAATTGGCGACATCCCCCTTCGCGCGCAAGACACGTTGCTCCTTGTAGCCTTCGGCTTCACGCTCGATGCTGCGCGCCTTGCCGCGCGCCCTGGGCACCTTGTCTTCTGCATACCCGCGGGCTTGGTTGACGAGTTTTTCTTTCTCTTCGCGCGCTCGCGTCACGGCGTTGAAGGCGTCCTTCACCTCGTCGGGAGCGTCCACGTTGTCGAGCTTCACTTCCGTCACTTCGATGCCGCTCTCGTACTCGTCCATCAGGCGCTGCAGCAGCACACGCGTCGCCGCTTGGACGGGAGCGCGACCGGTGGTCATGACATCGTCGATCTTCGACTGCCCCACCACCGTACGGATCGCCACTTCGGCGGCGTTGTGCAACGTGTCCTCGGGAGCCGCAATGCGAAACAAGTACTTGCCGGGGTCGCTGACGCGGTACTGGACGACCATACGCACCTCGACGATGTTTTCGTCGCCGGTCAGCATCAGGGCTTCCTGGGGCAGGCCGCGGTCGGAGCGGAAGCCGACCTCGATGCGCCGGATCTCCTCCACGTTGACCACGTCCACGTTCTCGACGATGGGCATCGCGTAGTGCAAGCCAGGCCCGGCACGACGGTGCTCGGCGCCGAAACGGCGCACCACGCCTTGCGCGCCCGGGTCCACCTTGTAGATCCCCACCGCAGCCAGCAGCAGCAGCAGTGCAATACCAATTGCCGGCCCGAAGCGCTTGAAGTTGCGGCGAAAGACTTCGGAGACCTCTGCAACGACATCACCGACGTCAGGGCCTTGGTTGGGGTCGTTGTACTGCATTCACAGACTCCTATTGGGGCTTCCGGCAGGCGTGACAAGGGTTGTCCTCAGGACCGCACCCGCCAATGTCCTTGGTAACTTCTTCCGATTGGATCGCACGTTGGGTCCGTAACGACGAGTTCGGGACGCATCTCCCGGCAGTAGATGATGGTGTTCTGACGAAACGCGGTACCGAACGTGACGGCCTCTTCGCGGCCGATGCCGTGGACGAGCCAAGCGGGTTCGCGCCATGCCCCATCCGGTTCTTCGTCGTAGCCAACACAGTGCTCGACTCGAAAGCAACCCAGAACGAGCAGATCCCGCAGAACTTGATGACGCGCTTCGTTGACGCGCCGCGGGAGCAGCATGGAGCGGGGGTTGTATGCCGTGACGATGGCAAACTCGGTGCGCAGGAGGTCAGGCAGCGCTGACTCGTCTTTGACCAACTCCCCGTCGAGGGAGGCGCGAAGAGTCCCGCCGTCAATCGGCAACTCGTAGACGGTCGAGAAGTACGAACGGAGTAGGTTCTGGTCCACGGGCGGGGGTCTATCACGAGGCCCGAGCTCGAATCCATGCTCCGGCTCGCCGTTCAATCCCTGGGCCGATCACGACCACTCAGGTGTGCAGGCGGTAGCCGACACCGCGCACCGTCAGCAGGTGACGGGGCTCCTGAGGATCGGCCTCGAGCTTCGCGCGCAGCTGCAAGAGGAAGTTGTCGATGGTGCGGACGGTGCCGTGGTGGCTCGGCCCCCAAACGTGGGCCAGGATCTCCTCACGGGTCAGCACGCGTCCGCCCGCCCCGACCAGACACCACAAGACGTCGAACTCGGTCGCCGTCAACTCCACCAACTCACCCGCCCGCAGCACTTGGCGTGTCGCCCGACGCACTTCGACGTCGCCGAAGCGCACGATGTCCGTGTTGGGCTCGGAGCGCGACATCGCATCGCGCCGTAGCACCGCTTTGACCCGAGCCAGAAGCTCAGCCAAGCCGAACGGCTTGGTGATGTAGTCCTCCGCTCCCAGCTCCAAGCCGACCACCTTGTCCATCTCGGCACCTCGGGCGCTGAGCATGATGATGGGCAAGGTCTGCCCCTCGTTCCGCAGGGCACGCAGCACCTCCAAGCCATTGAGCTTCGGCAGCATCACGTCGAGAATGATCAAGTCGGCATTGCCTTCGCGAGCCAAGCTCAGCCCCCGTTCGCCGTCTTCTGCGACCTCTACGGCGTACCCCTCGGCCTCCAGATTCATGCGCAGCCCAAGACTGATGCTCGCGTCGTCCTCCACGACGAGGATGTGCTTGCCGCCGTTTTTGGATTCTTTTGCCGGTTCAACCTCGTTCATCGTCTTTTCGCCTTGGGAACGGTGATCGAAAACGAACTGCCCTGCCCAGGCGCGCTCTGGACTTCGACGCGCCCACCATGGGCTCGTACGACGTGTTTGACAATCGCCAGACCGAGTCCGCTCCCCTCTTGTTCCCGAGCCAAGCGATCGTCGACACGATAGAATTTCTCGAAGATGCGACTGTGCTCGTGGACGGGCAGACCCTGGCCGTTGTCTGAGACGGTGATGCGCAGTTTGTCGCCCACCGTGTCGGCGACTCGGAGTTGGATCGAGCTGGGTTGACCGCCGTACTTGCAGGCATTCGTCAACAGGTTGAGCAGTGCGTCGCTCAGGGCAGCTCGGTCGACCATGATGGGAGGTAGCCCCTTGGGCACCTCCACGTGAATCGTGGCATTCAAGTGCTCGCGCACGGGCTCGACGGCAGCCACCGCGTCCGCCACGATCGCGTCCACGTCCGACTCGCGAATGTCGAACTCACGATGCCCGCTCTCCATGCGGCCCCAATCCAGGAGGCGGTCGATCAAGGTCTGCAGGCGAGTGGCCTCTCGTTGTAGGCCATCGATGCACTTGCGCTCGGACTCGGCATCCCCTCGCCGCAGGGCCAGCGTCTCGGCGAACAAGCGGATCGACGTCAATGGCGTTCGCAGCTCGTGGGAGACTTTGGACACGAAGTCGTTCTGCAGCTCCGACAGGTTGGCTTCGCGCTTGACGAACACCCAAACCAGGACGATGCCCGTGCCGGCCGCGCCGCTGAACGCGAGCACCAAAATGCCCATCAGCACGTTGACCTTCGCCTCGCCCAAGAACAGGAGCACGGCACCCACGGTCAACAGGAGCGTGGTTGGGACCACCACCAGGGTGACTAGGGCCAAGACGATGCGCCGGTACCCCAGCGCGCTGAGATTGCGGGACTTTCTCACAGCGACGGCCCTCATGGTGTCACAAGCTCAATTCGACGCACACCCTGCCTGGCGCCGCGCGATCGCGTTTTCGATCGCGGGGTCGGCGGAGCGTCAGGAGGCGAGTTCGGTTTTCAGCGTGCGTAGCAGTTCCGCGACGCTCCAGGCCTGGGCGGGACATCCGCCGGGATCGTGAGGGTAGTCGCCGCTCGCAACCTGAGCGATCTGCCCGAGAACCGAACCATTTTTCATCGCCTCTCGGACCCACTCACGAATGTCCATCTGCAGCTCGAAGTCGTTGGGCGATACGCGCACGGCCGCGCGAGCCAACGCGCCGAGCAGATAGCCCCAGACGACCCCCTGGTGGTAGGCGGCTCGTCGCTCCTCCATGCCGCCCTCGTAGTAGCCGACGTACTCCGGGTGTCCTGGCATGAGGGTGCGCAGCCCTTTGGGCGTGAGCAAACGCTCGCGCGCCTGACTGACGATCGCGGCGGCTTGCCACGACTCGAAGAGCTCCGGGTCCACGGCGAGTGCGATTACGGCGTTGGGACGGATCGAGTCGTCAGTTCTGCCGTCCAGATCGCTGATCAGATCGAAAGCGTACTTGGTGCTCTCGCACCAAAATCGCTCGGCAAAGGCCTTTCGGGTGGCATCCCGGGCAGCCCGGGCCCGCGCTGCGAGCTCGTCTTCCCCCAACTCCTCCGCGACTTCCGCCAGCGTGTCGCAGCCCCGCGACCACAGCGCCTGCATCTCCACGGTCATCCCGTGGCGCGGCGTCACCAAGCTGCCGCGAGCCCGTGAATCCATCCAGGTGAGCGGGGCTTCGTCACTTCGCAGTACCAGCAACCCCGACTCGTCCAACCACACGAGGTCGTGCGGGCTTCGATGCACGCGTTCGAACACGTCGCGCATCACGACGAACAGTTCCTCACGGACGAACTCCGGGTCCAAGGCGTGTTTTCGCAACTGGCGAACGGCATCGAAGAACCACAAGCTGGAATCCACGCAGGCGACTTCTTCTTCGGCCCCCAATTCGCCGACGTGTGTCGTCAACAAACCGTCGATTCGATGTTTGATCGTGGTTCGAACGACGTTGATGGCATCAGCCACCAAACCATTGACCAAGTACAATCCGGGTAGCGCGATCAGGGTGTCGCGGCTGCGCATACCGAGCCATGGGTAGCCGGCGATCACCCCCGGCCGACGACACTCCGGCACGCGGAACTGCTCGGCTGCCACGCTCAGCGCCCGCACTTCGAGCGGGTGTTCGGCTCCGGGATCCAATGCCAACAACATCTGCCGAGTGTGCGCCATCGCGTCCGCGGGATTGCCGGAAAGCGAGTTTTCCAGAGCTGCGGTCAGGTAGTTCGGCTCCCCCGGGGTGAGCACGACCTCGAACGTTCCGGGCGTCCAGAGGTCCTCTTGGTAATGAACGTCCCGGCGCCGGTCTTCCGGATATTCGAAGCGACGCCACCAATCCGGAGATCCCATGAACATGCCCGTGTGGCCGAACACGAGTGGCGGCACGTCGTTGAGTGGCTGCACTGATACTTCGCCGCGCCGCAGGGTGACTTTCTGGGCCACCCCGGCCTGCTCGCTGCACAAGTCGTGAATCGGCCGCATGGGTAGCAGCGGGCGCACGCTGAGCTTGACCGGCGATTTGCCGTGCCAGGTATACGACAGCACCAGGGCGTTGCGCCCACGCACCAGCGCGAGAGTTCTATCCAAGTGCCCGTTGCCGAAGCGGTACCTCCAGCGCGGCAGCGGGTCCTGAGCGAACTCCTCGAGCAGTCGGTAGCCGGGTGTCGGAGCGATGTCCGGAAACTGGTGGGTCGACAGACTGTAGACGCGGCGCCCCACTTCTACGGTCGTCTCCGCGTGGCTGAGAATCACGTAGCGATCCAACGGAGGGCTGAGCGCGGCAACCAGCAGGCCATGAAAGCGACGCGTGTGCATCAACGCCAGCGTGCTCATCGAATACGCGCCAGCACCGTTCGTGTGCAGCCACTCCCCCTCGGCCGGCTCGAGCTCGCCACGAGTGTCGACCGTGGGCCAGACGTCGAGCCTCATTCCTTCATTCCATACAACATGCGTTCAGCCGCAGCAGTCATCTCCGCTCGGGGTGCAGACACGGCCAGCCAAATCTCGACGGCAGCCGCGGCCTGACCCACCAGCATGGACAGGCCCCCCTCCGAGCGGAGCTGGAACGCCCGAGCCCGCTCCAAAAATGGTGTCACTGGCGGATTGTAGACGAGGTCGTAGAGAAACACGTCCGAACGCAACCGCTGCCACGGAACGCGCTCCGCCAGCTCTTCGCCACCACCCTTGCCCAACATCCCAGCGCTCGTAGCTTGCACGATAATCGAGGCATTGGCCAAGGCCTCCTCCAGGTCCGAAGGTTCGCCGCCCTCCCAGGCGATGGGCTGTGCTCCGAGACGTTCGAACTGTTCGAGATGTGGCCATTGCTCTGGGGCCAGGTCGCCCCGAAACGAACGGGCGCTGACCCAGACCCGTGCGGCTCCTGCGCGCTTACAAGCGGCAACTCCTGCCAGAGCAGCACCGCCGTTGCCGAGCACCACGGCATCCCCCACCCTCGCACATCCGCGCCTCAGACAGTCCTCGAGAGCCGCGACGTCCGTGTTGTAGGCGACGACTTCACCCGCTTCACCGCGTGCCAAGACGTTGGCAGCACCGGTTTCGGCAGCCGTCACGTCCGCGCGGTCCGCAAGTGAGAGCGCCACCTTCTTCCACGGGACCGTGACGTTGGCACCCGCGAGTTCACCTCGGCGCACTCGGTCGATCTGCTGCGCCACATCTTGCTCAGTGGGACAGTCCACGGCGGTGTAGCTGTGAGGAAGATCGAAGCGACGATAGACAGCCGTGTGTATGGCCGGCGACATCGAATGGCCCACAGGGTGGCCGATCAGGACGAAACTCAGCTTGGTCATCAGCGTTATTTTCCGGGCACGCGCGCCGGCGTGCAGGTGTCTACCACGACACCAAGGCTGCCTTGATGCAATCGAACGTCGAGTCTGTCACCTTCGGAAACTTGCGACGCGTCGCGCACCGCTCGCCCGTCGCCGTCGAGCGCGATGGCGTAACCGCGAGCCAAGATCCGCAAGGGGCTCAAGCCGGTGAGACGGGTCTCAAGTTGACTACGGCGGTGGCGCTCCGCCAGCAGGCGCTGGCTCATGATCCGCTCCAACCTGGCCCGATGCTGCAACAGTTGCTGCCGTGAGCGAGCCAGCGTGACACGGGGATGGCGACCTGCCAGGCGCTGATCCAGGGCGCGCACGCGCGCGGCCTCGGACGTCAGACGCCGTCGTAGGCAGCGCTCCAACCGGACACGCAGCTCGTCCAACCACTGTTGCTTGTCGGCAATCAGGAACCTCGGATCCGTCAGTCGCGCACGCAGACCCGCCAGCACGTGCCGGTCTTCGTCCAGCCGTTGACGCTGCGCGCGTCGCAATGCGGCAACGAGTCGCCCGAGTTCCTCGCCGTGGCGGCTTTGGTCACGAACGGCCAACTCCGCGGCCTCTGACGGCGTTGCCGCGCGTACGTCGGCAGCCAGGTCACACAGACTCGTGTCGATCTCGTGTCCGACGGCACTGATGACGGGGAGAGAGCAAGCCGCCACCCGGCGCACCACTCGCTCGTCGCTGAACGGCAACAGGTCCTCGAACGAGCCGCCGCCTCGCCCCACGATCAACAGCTCCATGCCGGGATAGCGTTCGAGTTTGTCGATCGCGCCGACGATAGTGCGCCACGCCCCCTCGCCCTGAACGAGCGCGGGACACAGCACCAGCTTGAGTGCCCCGCGCCGCAAAGCCACCGTGCGGATGTCGTGCCAAGCCGCACCATCGGCGCTCGTCACCACGCCGACGCAGGCCGGGTCCGTCGGAAGCGGACGCTTGGTAGCCGGATCGAACAAGCCTTCGGCGGTGAGCTTCTCTTTGAGCTGCAGTAGCTGCTCCAACAGCGCGCCCCGCCCCGCAGGACGCACAGCCTCAATCACCATCTGAGTTCGCCCCCGGGGTGCCCAGAAGGTCGCTCTGCCGAACACCTGCACACGCGCGCCTTCGGCCAAGTGGCGACGGACTTTGAGAGCGTGGAAGCGGTACGCCACGCAGTCGACCATCGCCTCCTCTCGTTCATCTTTGAGGGCAAAGTAGCAGTGGCCGCTCTGCACCTGCCGCACCGCGCCGACTTCTCCCTGCACCCAGTCTTTGCCAGATGCAGACTCGAGCGCGCGCTTCAGTCGCCGACAAAGGTCGGCCACCCCGACGACATCTCGTTGCACCTCGCTCATCTGTTGGCGGTATATCAGAGCAAGCCATCGAGAGCCTCCCGCCTCCGAGAACTCGCCCGCCGTACGCCGACAATCACACGGGGGTTCCCCTCACCGACCCCCCGACCCATGGTGACAACCGAGCACATTAATCTCTTGACAACGAGAAAAATGAAACACGCGAAACATTTGCACTCCTGACCTGATCGATCCACATTTTCCCGGAGGCCCTGTGCCTGTCACCGAGGCAACCAGCAGCAGCAGATCGAAGTGAAGAAACCACGCGTCCTAGGCAACGTGCAGATCGAAAGACGCATTCCCAGGGCGAGCGGCGGTGACGGGCGCCACGACCCACCTCGATTCGCCATGTCGTCATACCGCTACCTGTCACTGTGCCTAATGGCGCTGGGCCTGCTCCAATGCAAAGCCCACGGCTCTCCGACCGCGTCCGAGCAGGTGGGTCCGGAGTACGATCCGCCGCCACTCGCCGCGCCTCGGGTGGTGCAGAACGACCAGGACGAAAAGCAGCGACTCGCCTGCGAGGCGCGCATGCGCGAGGTGCTGAGTCAGCCGGCGGTGCCCGGCGCGGCAGCTTTCAACGAGCGCCGCCTGGCAATCCTGACGAAAGCCAAGGCCGAGCCCTTGTGGCTGACTCAAACGCCACAATTCGAGGACGACGACGACAACCCGCCTGGCCCCCTGGTACTGGGCTATCGAAAGCTACTGGCGGAAACCGACCACCCCTGGGATGCACTCAAGGCCCTGTTACCCAAGTTCAAGAAACGACCGTTCATCGGTCGAGCGGTGTTGCTTCGCGACGGCTACTTGTACACCGATAGCCCAAAAATGGCCTATGCCATCGTGGCTCAACTGGGCGCGGAACACCTCTTCGGCCACGACCGGATCTGGATCCAGCGTGGTTCCGCCACGTACCACGCCGAACGAAAGAGCAAAGGGCTCTACTACTTCGTCGACGGCCCCAACGAGGGCGACGAAGTCCGCCTACTGCTCTACGATCGCATCGGACACGGCAAAGCCCCAGATCCAGACGACACCATCGTGCGCGACTTCCGCGAGCTTCGGTATCGCCTCCACTTCAATCAGGCTAAGGTGCGGCACGTCACCCGCGACGCACTGGTCGTGAACCTGCGCTACAGCAACGTTTGGGTACCGAGCGTGCTGTCGAGCCAAGGCGCGCGCCTCGAGCTCGAATGCGAGATCATCGGGGATGCCCTCGCGCCTCAGGTAAACGACGCCAAGGCGGAAGCTGATCGGAGAGCCAAGGTCGTGCAAGCGCTACGCGGCAGTATGATGGCGCAAATCGAAGACCAATTGCCCTTCGACGAACCGCGACACGAATACGGCTTCCAGCTCGACGGCAAGTTGCGGCGCAACTGGCTGCACGCCTACCTCGAAGGCAGGCCAACCTACAATTTCAACGGCGACAGGTACTTCGTCTACAATCGCCGCGGCAAACCTCTCATCCCTCAGGTGTGCGTCGATTTTCTGACGGATACATTCGAGCGCGCCAGTGGCACTTGGTGGGCGGAAAAGGGAACCGCCCCAGCGCGCATCGTCGGCAAGCTGGACTACGAGCCCATGAACTTGCTGGAACGCGCCAAGCTACGGCGAGTGCCTGGCTTCTTGGCGCACGCACGACAGAACCCGGACAAGTTCGAGGTGCTCGACGTCGCAGAACGCGAGCGCGTGCCGCTGGGGGAACGCTCGCGGTTTCTCGGCTTCTTGCAGGAGCGCAGCGACGACTTCCAGCCCGGTGACATCGTGATGATTCGGGGCAAGACGCCGTGGGACCCAGTGGAACTGCACTACCACTCGTTCTTCGTCTACGAGAGCGACCCACTCAGTGGCATCCCCCTGGCGGTGGTGGGCAACGCAGGGCGCCCCACGGTGCGCTACTGGGAAGTGGAGGCCAAACGCACGCCGGAGCGCGAGATTTGGCACCGCATCCGCCCCACGACGAGCTGGCTCGAGTCGATCATCGCCCATCCAGATAGCGCGAACGACACGCCCGCTCCAATCTCTCCGCCCGGCAACGCGGGCTGAGTCGAGAACGACGAATATTCGAAAGACGACGCACGGGTGCATTCAGACTCACTGCGAGTCCGAGCGCACCAAGTCCATCATCGGGCGACACTGTTCGCTCACGGCAGAGTACTCCCACCCCATGTCCATCGCGATCTGGCAACGCAGTTCTTGAACGGAGAAGACCCGCGGATACTTCTCGAACAGCGGCTGTCCTCGTTCCCACGCCGCAGCGTTCTGACCGCGATGCCGATCGTCTTGGACTTGCCGAAGCAAGACTTGGTCGGCGGGACTCAGAGCGAGGTCGGCGCTGGGCGGGTCCGCCGTCTCCACCGGCGCGATTGAGCCTTCGCCCGGATGCGCTCCAGCGGGCACGCCAGCCGTCGAGGCAGGGCCAGGAGACGGGGACGACGACACCTGCGACGTTGGAGCTACCGCCGCTTGCTCGATCTCTTCGAGCAGCAGCAGCGTTTGGCGATAGGAGGCGTCGACCCACGGGGCCTCCTTGGCCTGCAGCAGCCGCTGTTTGAGCTGGCGCGCCACGGCCACGTCGAGCCCCGCGCCCGTATCGCTCCTGGCGGGCAGCGCCAACTCGACCAGTGCTGCGTTGTCGACAGCGAACTGTTCCATGGCCTCGTCGTAGAGAGGGTTCATGAAGGCGCGCGTGTCCTCGATGTGCACGCAGCCCAGCGTGTGCCCCAGCTCGTGCAACAAGACGGCTGCAGCGCGATGCGTCCGGCGCTTGTCGTACAACGACTCTCGCTCGTTCTCGGACAGTTCCGTGAAAGCTCGTTCAATCGCCTCACGCTCCGCCGGATCGCTCGGGGTGCGCATCACCAAATGTTTACCCAAGACATTGGCAACCCCCAGCCGACGAAAGTCGGCTTCGACCCGCGGCACCTGCCCTGCCAGACCGATGACCCACGATGCGGATTGACCGTCATCGGCACGCTGCAGTTCCTCGATGAGGTGCTCGAGAGCCTCGTCCGTCTTCTGCGTCGGCCAGGGCCGGGCTTCGCTCACTTGCAGCTCGACGCCGTGGTCACGCACCAGAACTCGGTTGACGACCTCGAGGTAGCGCGAAAATTGACTCGGCCAATCGAACACCTGGGCGGCGTGTTGCGGGGTGGCATAGATGCGAACGTTGAGCACCCGCGCCTGACGGCGCAACCGCGGGCCTTGGGCGGCGTCGAGCTTGACCGGCGTGGCGTCGCGAGCCGCATGGCGCTGGGCGTCCTCCGCTTGCCCCCACCGCGAATCGTAAAAGAAGCACCCGCTGACGAGCAAAGCGCACGCGACGAGCACGAGCACCCGCGGAAGGAGCTGATGCGAAACGCGCGCACCCTCCAAAGTGCTACGCGCGCAACGCCTCCGGCCCTCATCGATACTCGCCATCATCCACCCCACGCGACGAGAACTCGTCGCCGCCCCTCACGCCGCGCAGCCCCCATTCAGACTTGCCGAGCGGGCGAGTCGAAAGGGGGCGCACCGGGACTTCGAGCCTCCGTCACTCGGGCTGAACGACGAGCTCGACGCGGCGGTTGTTCGCGCGGCCATCGGCCGTCGAGTTGCTAGCCACGGGACGAGACTCGCCGATACCCACGGCGCTGATCTTGCTCGCGTCGATACCGCGACTGACGAGGTGAGAACGCACCGCTTCCGCACGCCGCTCGCTCAGTACCAAGTTCGCTTGGTCTGAACCACGAGAGTCGGTGTGACCTTCGACGACGATGCTCTTGTAGCCTTGCTCCGTGAGAGCCTTGGCCACCTCGTCCAGCTTGGAGCGGGCGATCGGCAAGAGCTCGTGCTTGCCGCTGGCGAACAGCACCGCGCCGGAGAGCGTGATCACGACACCACGTGCTTCCTCCTTGACCTTGGCCATCTCTTCCAAGCTCGCGAGGGCTGCTGCAGCCTTCTTCTCGGCGGCCTTGCGACGACGCATCTCTTCGTCCAACTTGGCGTTGGCCTCCCGGGCTTTTGCCTCCTTGTCGCGCAGCGCGCGCTCGGCAGCGGTCAGACGCTCTTCAGTGGCTCGCTGGTAGGCTTCACGCGCCTTCTCCATCGCGGCGATCGCGTCGGCACGCTCTTTCTTGGCTTCTTCCAAAGAACCTGCGGCGGCTGCCAACTGGGAGCGACGCTCGGCGATGTACGCCAAGTCTTTGGTCTCGTCTTCGTCACCGTCGCTGAAGGCGCTCTCCGCCTCCTGCAAGGCTTGCTTGGCCTCTTCCAGCTGCGCGAGCGCGTACTTGCCAGCTGGACCTTCCTTGGCCTTGTGAAACGCTTCGCGCGCATCCTCCAACTCACGAGGAGCAACGGCAGCACCACACGCAGTGACCAGTGTGAACGCGCTTGCGATGAGCGCGACGCCCAGGCTTCGATTCAACTTCATCGTGATACCTCCTCCCGAGCTCATTGGCCCTGGCTCCTGCGCTGCATCTCTTTGATCTCTTGACGTGCCGACGCAGCTTCAGCTTTCGCTTCTTCCACGCGAGACAACGCCAACGCGAGTTCGGCGTCGATCTCCGCACGCGCCAACAATGCGGCCGCGGCTTCGTTCTCGTCGTCCTCGATCAGCTTTTGCGCTTCCGCGATTTGATCCCGTGCGTACTTGAGGTGCAACGCAGCTTGGGGATTGTCCGCCGCACCACCAACCTCAGCAGCGCGAACCGCTGCCTCCGCCGCGGTGAGCTTGTCTTGCGGGACCGCTGCCCCACCACAGGCGCTCAGTGCGAGAGCGCCAACCACGAGTACACCCGAAATCCGTTGTCTTCTGAACACTTGGATCCTCCTGCTGGCGAGGGATTATACACCTCGGCAGGCGAGTCAACAGCGATGCGACTTGGACGGCCGATCCGTCGCCGAGCTGGCCGCCCCCAAGCCCCCCATCAGCCCCGTCAATTTCGCTGACGGTGCAGTCCTACACAACGATATACATCGGCTCTGATGTGGGCATGGCTGGGCAACCGCTCACCATGCAAGACGAACCGCGAGCCAACGTCCGTCTTCAGAATGCCCCTCCTCATTGGCGCGCTTTGAGCCCACGGCGGTGGGTCGGATGTGCTCTAAACCCGACTCCACGGCTCATGCACGGAAAAAGCCAACAACCGGGAGCCTCCAGCTGGAGCCAGCGCGCCCGTCAGATCACGAGCCTCGCGTTGCCGATCATCGGGGGGATGGTGTCGCAGAACGTACTCAACCTGGTGGACACCTGGATGGTCGGCAAGAAAGGGGCCACGGCGCTGGCGGCGGTCAGTGCCGGCGGGATGGTCAACTTCGCTTTTGTGGCGACGGTGATGGGATTGTCGGCCGGTGTTCAGGCCATCGCCGCGCGCAGGCACGGCGCGGGGCGGCGCACGGAGAGCGCGGAGAGTCTCAACGCCGCCCTGATTCTCGCCCTCGTTGTTGGTGGACCATTAACAGCCCTGTTCCTCCCGCTGATCCCCACCATCTTCGGCCACCTCAACCCAGACCCAGCGGTGGTCGAAGTGGGAGTGCCATATCTCAGCGCACGCGTACTGGCACTCACCGCCGCCGGCGTCAACTTCGCCTTTCGCGGCTATTGGAACGGCACGGGCCGCCCAAATCTCTACCTGATCACGCTGCTCGTCATTCATGCAGCAAACATCTTGCTCAACTGGCTGCTCATCTTCGGTCAATTGGGCTTTCCTGAATATGGCGCGGTAGGGGCCGGCATCGCGAGCGCGATCGCCACGGCTCTGGGCTCTTGCGTGTACTTCTTTCTCGGCGTTCGGCACGCAAGGGGCAATGGCTTTCTCGCGAGGCGGCCGCAGTGGCTGACCATCCGCGCGATCGCAAAACTGGCAGCCCCCACCTGTATTCAGCAGCTGCTCTTCGCAGCAGGCTTCGTCGCATTATTCTGGATTCTGGGTCGATTGGGCACGCTTCAAACCGCCGCAGCGGGTGTGCTCATCAACGTGATGTTGGTTGCGGTGCTACCCGGACTGGCGTTGGGCATCACCGCCACGTCGCTGGTAGGCCACGCGATGGGCGCAGGATCCCCACGGGATGCCAAACGTTGGGGCTGGGACGTCGTACGGGTTTCGTTGATCGTCTCCAGCACGCTCGCATTGCCGATGCTGCTGCTGCCAGATGCTATCTTGGGCACGTTTCTCACCGACCACCGCGCGGTCGAGATCGCGCGCTGGCCACTGCGCATTTTCGCGCTCGGTATCTGGATCGACTCGGCGGGGACCGTGTTGCAGCAGGCGCTGCTCGGTGCGGGTGCCAACCGCAACGTGATGCTCGTCTCCGTGATGACCCAGTGGGGAGTCTTCCTCCCGACGGCGTACGTGATAGGACCGGTGCTCGGCTTCGGTTTGGTCGGCATCTGGACCGCGCAAGCGGGCTACCGAACGTTGCAGGCTTTGGTCTACGGTGCGATGTGGCAACGAGGAAAGTGGACGAGTATCGAGTTATGAGTGGCAAACCGATCTTCAAGCGAGTCTTGGTCGCCAACCGAGGTGAGATCGCATGTCGCATCCTACGAACCTTGCGCGACATGAACCTGTCGAGCGTGGCGGTGTGCAGCGAACCGGACAAGGGCTCGCTGGCCGTACGCATGGCAGACGCGGCCGTGTGCATCGGGCCTGCGTCGGCAGCGGATAGCTACTTGTCGATGGCGCGCCTCTTCGACGCCGCCAAACGTCTGGATTGCGACGCGATCGTGCCGGGCTACGGCTTCCTCTCCGAAAACGCCGATTTCGCCCGAGAATGTGGACGCCGCGGGATCACCTTCGTGGGCCCTTCGCCCGAGGCGATCGACGTCATGGGGGACAAGCTGGCCGCGCGGGACGCAGCCGAACTCGCCGGCGTGCCGTTGGTGCCCGGGGGCTCTGCCAACGACCCTGCCGACGCCGTGGCCACGGCCAATCGGGTTGGCTTTCCGGTCGTGCTCAAAGCCTCCGCTGGCGGCGGTGGCAAAGGGATGCGGCTGTTGGAAGACGCCGATAGTCTGCTGACGGCCTTCGCCCCCGCGGCGCGCGAAGCGAAGCGAGCGTTCGGCGATGACCGCCTCTACGTGGAGAAGGCGATCGTAAATCCGAGACACGTCGAGGTCCAGGTACTCGGGGACCAGCACGGCAACTTGGTCCATCTCTTCGAGCGGGATTGCTCGATTCAGCGTCGACATCAGAAGATTGTCGAGGAATCGCCCTGCCCCGTCTTGAATGAAGACGTGCTCCAGCGCATGACGGAAGTGGCCAAGGGCCTGGCCCGAAGCGTGAACTACTTCTCGGCAGGGACCATCGAGTTCCTGCTGGGCGAAGACGACGCATTCTACTTCCTGGAGATGAACACCCGCCTCCAGGTGGAGCATCCCATCACCGAACTCGTGACGGGAACGGATCTGGTACGAGAAATGCTGCGTGTCGCCGCTGGTCAGCAGCTCGACTGGACTCAGGAACAAATGCAGCGGCGCGGTGCCGCCATCGAGTGCCGCCTCTACGCGGAAGATCCTGCGGCGGGTTTTCTTCCGCGCACGGGCACGCTCGAGGTGTTTCGGGAGCCCGCCGGTCCCTACGTCCGAACGGACAGCGGCGTGCTCCAAGGCGGTGTGGTCGGGAGCCACTACGACCCGCTGCTCGCCAAGGTGTGCGCCTGGGGCCCGGACCGCGCGACGGCCCTGAATCGCATGCGACGCGCGCTTGCGGAGACACGGGTCCAAGGCGTGACCACCAATCTGGAGCTGCTGCGTCGCATCATGAGCGAGAGCAACTTCGAGGCAGGCGAATACAGCACCGGATACCTCACGGCGCGCCCAGAGCTGACGAGTCGAGTTGCGACTCCGACCCAACTCGCCGCGCTGGCAGCCGGCGCCTATGATACGCGGGATCAGCAAGCGAGCCGCTACCTGCCGGGAGGCAAAGCGACGTGGTTCGACGGCTGAACCAGGGCGTGAAGGCAGCCCGCGTCGAGGGTGCTAAAACGTGCCTGAGAGGGTCGCGTTGACCCCGCCACGGCCAGCCCCGACGAACAGTCGTGGGGAGCCCTTCGCGCCGCGCTCCTGAGGGCCATCCGACAGAAGATAGATCGTCGCCCCAGCACCAATCAGGGCCGCCCCGGTGAGGCTGAAGATGGTGGCTAGATTGCCCTGGTCGACGGCGTCGTTACGCAGGCGAACACCATCCGCGCTACAGACGTTGCCCTGACACTCTTCGTCTGCATCCGCTTTCTTGCTCAGCGCGTCCATCAGAAACAGGCCTCCGACGCCCAAGCTGATGAGACCACCGCCTGCCACACCAATGCCCACCCACTGCTGGGTATCCAGCCCCTCGTCGGGGACGCTCTTGGGCGGAGCTCCACGCTCGCGCGTCGAACTCGCTTCGGCGCTCGCCGCGGGCTCGGCCACTGGAGCCCCCTCCTCGACGGGAGCCAGCTCGAGCAGCGGGACGGCCACGGCCTCCACAGCCTCCGAGTTGGCAACGGTGATCGTCTTGCTCCAGGGGATACGCCCGGGAGCTCGAGCTTCAATCTGATGTTCGCCTCCGTCGACGGGAGCTGCGACGTTCCAGGCGCCCTCACCCACGAGCACACCATTGCGCTTGATTTCCAGCCCTTCAATCGCCCCAACGTCCAGCCCGACGCTGATCGTCAAGGTCGACAGCTTCAGGCGCAAGGCCTCGGCTTTGCTCTTGGCGAAATCCACACGCTTCTGTTGCCCCTCGCGCTTCGCCATCCCTTGGACTTCGACGAATTCGGCCCACGCCGACGCGAGCTTTCCCTCCTGCTCGTGGCACATCGCCAGCCCGAGCAGCGTCCCCGTGGCTGGATCGAGGCGGTGACTTTCCGCGAATTTGGGGCAAGCCTCAGCGACTTTGCCTTGCTCCAACAACGCGCGCGCTTCCTGAAATAGCGACTCGGCCAACGCCTGCTGCGCCCTTGCTGGGGCTGCACTGACCCACATCACCGTCGAAAACAGTGCCACCCACAGCGCTCGAAGGCGCCACGACGCACACCCGCGGTGTGCACGGTCGCTCTTCATCGACCACTCCTCATCGACGCTCGACAAGCCCTCGACACTATCTTCGTGCGCCCAACCATCCGTTTCCTGCACCCAACCATCCGTGTACGCAAGTATCCGTGCACCCAAGCGATGCGAGGCTGCCAGCACCGTCGATTAACCTCTGACACGAGGCAGAGTACTCAGCTCGCGGCACCGCGTCAATCCGACCGACCCGGGAGGTTTCACTCTGACTTGAGCCTGGGCGGGCATTCTGCAGATCCTCCCACGATCTCCGCAAACCTAGACAAAGAGCTGGCCTGCGCGCCCCCGGCTGACGGAAGATGTCGCCCAATGAGGGCCAGTTTCATTGCGCGTGGGCTGAGGCGACACATTGGCTGCTGCAGTGCGGCATTGCTAGCGATCTCGGGAGCGCTCGCCGGCTGCAACGCGATCTTCGAGATCGAACCAGGCGAACTCGCCGCGGCTGGTCCCGGCGAGCGCGAGACGGAAGTCGACGTCGAGGGCGACGCGGGCCCCGAATGCGTTCTCAGCTCGGACTGCGACGACGACTCCTTGATCTGCATCTTCCGCGTTTGCAGTGAACCTTGCCGCGCCGACAGAGACTGCGAACGCGGCGAGCGTTGTCTTCAAACCGACGAGGGCCTGGCCTGCGTACTCGCCGACGCGGCAAAATGCGACGATGTCGCCGACTGCCCGGCGGGCAGCGAGTGCAGCGATGGGGAATGTCGCAACGACTGCGAAGAGGACTCGGACTGTCTCGACGATCAAGAGTGCACTGGGCAGCGCTGTGTCGGCAGCGACGAAGCGGTGACCGCAACCACCGACGGTGATGTAACGGACTCGGAACTCGACGCGGGTGAGCAAACCGACGAGGTGCAAGGTGTCGACGAGACGGACGCAGAGGCGTCCACTGATGGCAGTACGACGGACACGGTGACGGACGAGTCCACGACGGACGTGGATGGCACCGACGTGGACACTCCGGCGGGCACCGACGAGTCGGCGACCGTCACGACGGACACCATGCCGGGCGGCACCGATGAAACCGGCAGCCCCTTGCCCACCGACTGCAATGAGCTCGAAGAAGGCGCGATCGTCTGCGATGGCTACGGGGGCACGACGCGCTCGATGTGCCAGGGCGGAGAGCTGGTTGCAACGACCCCGTGCACCTCCGGCGATGTCTGCGATCCTGCCGATGGTGGATGCGCGGCGCCCGCGACAGAATGTATCGACCGCGCTCCAGGCGCGGTCTACTGCAGCGGCGTCAACCGCGTCGCGTGTGCCGCCTCTCTGCTGACGGCCGAGACAGCAACCTGCAGCAGCAGTGCACACTGCCAGGCCGGCAACGGCCCCGATTGCGCCCTGTGTCTGCAAGACACGTTCACGTGCGTCGGCAATCAGATCCACGACTGCTCGCCAGATGGTAGTGAGTGGGTGCCCACCGACGATCCACCTTGCACGACGGGCTCTCCATGCAATCCCGACACCGGTACTTGCACCTCGCTGGCGTGCCTGGAGGGGCAACGACGCTGCCAGGGAGATTCACTACAGGAATGCAACGAGGATCTGACGGCGTTCGAGGAGATCGAGCTCTGCGCTCCGGGCCTATGTGACCCCGTGAACTTGGAGTGTGACGTGTGCGCAGCCAGCGGCTCCGAGTGCTCGATGGACGGCAGCCAACAGCTGGTGTGCGACTCCGCAGGGCAGTCGGTGACCGCTCTCACCTGCGGCTCGGCGACTCCTTATTGCCGCGGGAGCGGCGAGTGTGTGGAGTGCAAACTCGACATCCACTGTCCCGGCGACGAGTGCTCGACCGCCACCTGCAACGTGGGAACCGGCACCTGTTCGACAGTCCCCGTAGCTTCCGGCATCGGCTGCTCGACTGGCGTTTGCGACGGCAACGGCAATTGCGTCGAGTGCGCGAGTCCCAGCGACTGCACCGCGGACGACGCCTGTCGCTCGGTCGATTGCGTAAGCGGCATGTGTGAACAG
Organism: Polyangiaceae bacterium; assembly: GCA_050290545.1. Classification (GTDB taxonomy): domain Bacteria; phylum Myxococcota_A; class Polyangia; order Polyangiales; family Polyangiaceae; genus SZUA-265. Next base: position 114,460 of record JBNKHV010000064.1, read on the forward strand.
GAACTGCGCGGGGCGGGCGCCACGTGCAACTTCGACGGCGGTTCCGTCTGCAACGCCAGCGGCGATTGCGTCGAGTGTCTGACGCAAGCGACTTGTTCGGTCACCAACGCCTGCTACACGGCACAGTGCTCGGCGATGGGCGCCTGCGGCGAGACTCCCGCCGGAAGCGGCACCTCCTGCGACTTCGCCGGAGGTCGCGTTTGCGACGGGGACGGCAACTGTGTCGAATGCAACGGCCCTACCGATTGCACGGCGACCAACGCCTGCTATCGCCCCACCTGCACCAGCGAACGCTGCGGCGAGACCTTCCAAACGGCGGGCACGTCCTGCAGCTTCGGCGGCGGCTCGATGTGCGATGGCGCGGGCGACTGCGTGAGCTGCCTCGCCGACGACGATTGCGCCCTGACCGACATCTGTCGCGACGGTGACTGCGTAGACTCGATCGACACCGTAGGCTGGCGAACGCCCACCATGAGCTCGGCCACGGTGTGGCCAGACGACTTGTACATCCGTCGCGTGGGACGGATCAATTACGCCGCCACGGTGCTGGCGTTGGGTAGCGTCGGCATCGACAACGGCGCCAACATCCGCATCGCGCTGTACGCCGACAACGGCAACGGCACCGGCCCTGAAGGGCCACCCCTGGGGCAAACGTCGTTCCAATTGGAGAGCAGCTACGACGAAGCGCAAGCCGGGCCGAGCCCGGCGATCAGCCTGGCTGCGGACACCTACTATTGGATCGCATTCAAGGTGAACAAGGCGGTGAGTCTGCCGCTTGCCAGCGACGGCCCATCCCCGTTCGTCGGCCGGGTCGTTCCGTACTACGTCGCGGGCTACTACCTCGACAACTTCTACAACTTCCCCGGTGGCGCAAATCCCGGCGGCGACGACGTGGGGGCGTTCGCTGTCTATGCCGAGATTCAGTACACCGAGTGAACCGCATCTTTGCTTCGACGAAAAGGAACCCATGCAAGCACTCATCAGAAAGCTCGGCGCCGTAACAGCTATGGCGCTTTCGTTCATCTGCGCCCCAGCGCAAGCGACCACCTGCATCCAAGGCCCCATCGCGCTGCCTTGGCTGTCCGGTCCTCCCGAGTGGGACGACTTCAACGGCGACTCCTTCTGGCGTCCAGAACTGCACGACCCGCGCTGGTCCGGCACCCCCTTTCGCTACCTGCGGTTCGATCCATCGAGCCCCACGGAAGGGTTTTCGACCGATAGCGCCTACCGCGTGTTGGAGGACGGTAACTTCCTATACGTCTCCTTCCAGGTGATGATGGACGACAACGGTCCGAACCTGAACGACTTCGTCTACCTGGCGTTCACCAAGGGCGGCACCGACGGCGCCATTGCCCTTCGCATCAACGCGCGCATCGGCACGGCAATCGGTGCACCAGCGGATCCCGACGGCGCCGGGCCAGCGGAGGTCGTCGCCGACGTCGATGTCCCGGAAACAGTCGTCGATGCCGCAGTGGCTTGGTGGGAAACCTCGGATGCCAATGGACCTGCCGCCCCCTCTTGGACACTGAATACCGGCGTCCCTCCCTGGTTGAAGGCCGCCCGCTGGAACCGAGTCACCGCGGACAGCCCTCGCTGGGCGATCACGATGCGCATCGACCTGAGCGCCGTTTCCGCAACCGGCGACCGCAAGATGTTTTTCGGCACCAACGTCGACGTGACTGCCCCCGACGACATCATCATGGCCAACACTCAGCCCCTCGACGATGCAACGATCGCCGCTTCGGTGGGAGACGCCACCATCATCCCGGAGATGTCGACCAACTGGGAACAGTTCGTGACGACCGGCTGCACCAGCGGAGCCACCATCGCCAAGAGCGACGTGGGCGTGTTCACGGGCACGCCGGGCACCAATCCGGCAGGTGCTCTGACGACCAACATCTGCGCCGGGGGAACCTGTGGGTCTGGGGAAAACACGTTTCGAGCCAAAGTCAAAGGGCTCAGCGGGGGGCTCAGCAACTGGATGGTGCGCACGCGCTTTCGCATCGCGGACTGGGGTTCGGTACCCGCCTACCGCAACTTCGGGAGGTGGACGGAAATCTCCCAGACGCCAACCGGCACGAACGTCTTCACCGCCCCACAAGCTCAACTCTCCACGGCCAACGGTTGGTACTGGCAAGACGACGGGGTGAGCGAAGCAGTCATCGACTACCACTGCTCCAAGGGGGCCGACGCCTACTGCCCGAAGCTCGAAGACGAATCGGCCACGCACCAGTGCATGCTGGTCGAAGTCGGGCAACCCGTCGCTGGAACGCAGGTCATCGAGACGCCCGGCGTCTACAAGAACATGGACTACCAGGATCTCTCCAGCGTGGAGCGCAAAGCGGTGATCTCAATCGCAGGCCTGAAAGAAGTCCTGAAGAAAGATACCGAGCGACAAGTGTTGCTGCACATCTCACGGCGCAACATGCCTGCGCATGGCGAAAAGCCGTTGACGCTCCCAGTCAAAGCCATGGAGTTCGCCAAGCGCTACACGGAAGATCCGCCGGAGTTCAACCGGCCGATTCGAGGCTTGCAACTCCCCTCCGATCCCGCCGAGATGAGTGCGCGCACGACTCTGCGGTTGACGAAGGAGCAAAAGCTCGCGGTGGAGGCCTGGAGGCGTCGCGCTGAGCGGGCGAAGAAAGACGCTGCCGTCGTCGAACGCATCGGGAGAAGCCGCGAGCAAATCGCACCAGGGATCCCCATGCACCAAGCGCTGGCGATGGAGTCGGAGCAACTCCTCGACGCGGTGTGGCCCACGTACCGCGTGCGGGTCTACTTCGATGATGGTCGGACGTTCACGGACAACGGGGACAAGGACCGAGTACTGATCCCGATGCCGTCCTTCGGCTTTCGCTTTCAGCACGAAGGGCCACTGTACGGTTTCACCGACGCGTTCGCCGCCGAAGCGGGCGTCCAGCTGGAACCAGTTCCCGATGCGCCCAACTGGTACCGAGTAACGATCCCCAGCGAGGGCAAGATCGCCGTCAACACGAAGATCACCGCCGAAGAAGAGCCGCGCAAAGCTGACGAGCCCAACAAGCCACCAGAAACCCCGGGGCAGGGAACGGAGCCGCCGGGTACCGAAGGCGGCGAAGTGCCGGAGGTCCCGCCATGCCGCTGCCACTGTCGTGTGGTGGGCAACTCCCGCGACGGCGCTGCGTGGTGGCTCGGCCTCAGCGCGCTCGGTTTGTTTTGGGCCGCGCGCCGTCGGCGTCGGGCGAACTGAAGCGCAGAAAGCAAGAACGAACGACCCGGTCCCCCGCGTGTGAACACCGCGCGGGGGACGACTCGGCACCGCATCGAGCGCCGAGCGGGTGACGCCCGCCGGCACGCGGCGTCACCGCGCGACCGTGCTGGCGTCACCACGCAACCGTGCTGTGGCGTCACCACGCGACCAGGCGGGTAGCACCCGGCGGAACGCGCCAGCGCTACGGCGACGGGCCTCAGTGGCGATCGTCGAGAATGCCGTCGAAGGCGGGCTTCGGCTGAGGGCGCGGTCGGGCAGCAGGCGCCGGAGCCGGTGGCGTTGGCCGAGCAACCCTGGGTCGGGCTGCCGGAGGCGGGGGTGTTGGGGGGGTTACCCGTTCGGTGCGCTTCGGCACGACGGAACGGGGTACCTTGCTGGCAGAGGGCTCAGGCGTGCCCGAATCCGCTGGCTCCTGCTGCACGTTGGCAGGCGCCACGGCAGGAGCAGGTTTTGCCGACGTTGCAGGGAGCTCAGCGGTAGGCGCCAACGCACTCTCGACGTCTGCGCCGACTTCCTCCTGGTCGACACCAGCTTCACCCGTGGCTTTGAAAGCGACGAACGCGCCAGCCGCGACCATTCCGAGCGACAACACGACGACGGCTCCGATCAGGGCTGGGCTCGTCCTTCGGGGCACGAGGGCGCCCGTGGTGTTCGACAGTGGGCCGACACTCTCCGCGCTGATCCCGCTGCCGCCCGAACGAAGCTGCTGCCCGGTCGTGCCAGGGTAGCCCCCACTGCCCGGATGCGATGCTTGCAACGCGTCACTCGGAGCGTGCACTGTCTGCCCGACGCCGCTGACGATGGCTCCCGAGTCTGCGAACGCGCCCAAGGTGCCACCGCAGATGTCCCTGAACGCCGCCGCCATCTCGGCGGCAGAGTCGAAACGCTGGGACATCTCCCGCGCGACGCTCTTGGCCAACCAGGCATCGAAACCAGCCGGAACAGGCCCCAGCGACGATGCTTCCGGGATCGGCTCCATGCAGATCTTCAGGGTCAAGCCCCCGATCGTGTCCGCCGTGAACAGCAAGCGCCCGGTCAAGCACTGGGCCACGATCACCGCCAACGCCCACAGGTCCGTTCGATGGTCGACGTCTTTCGAGCCGCTGATTTGCTCGGGACTCATGTAGTAGGGAGTGCCCATCACCATGCCCGTGCGTGTGGCCATGCCCGAATGCAGCGAATTGGGCGAAGCTTTCGCCACACCGAAGTCGAGCACCTTGGCGATCTCGTCGTCGAAGTTGTTGACCAGGAAGATGTTGTCGGGCTTCAAATCGCGATGCACGATGCCGGCCTGATGGGCGCGGGTGAGCGCACGTGCTACCTGGGTGAGGATCTTCGAAGTCTGCTGAGGGGAGAGGGCGCCGACGCGTTCCAAACGATCGCCGAGCGACTCGCCCTCCATCAGCTCCATGACGATGAACGGGGCGTTGAGTTCCTTGTCGACGCCGTGATCGAGGATCTGAACCACGTGGGGACTTCGTAGAGTAGCCGCGGCTTGTGCTTCACGGTGGAAACGCCCGAGCGCTTCTTCGTTGTCCGCAATCGACGGGTCGATGAGCTTGATCGCCACGGGTGCGTTGAGCCCGAGATGTTCAGCACGCCAAACGGAGCCCATCCCGCCCTGCCCCAGCATCGAGACCAGACGGTACTTCCCGGCGAGCGTTGTCCCCGCTTCCATTCCCGGAGAATGGCCTGCCCTGCTGCCGGGGTCAAAGCCCTGCTTTGACGCGATGGGTCTCGCCTGGGATTGCTCCTACGGCCGTAGCCCATTCGTGCCGGATCGGTCGAGCACCCGCCCCGACCCTTCGTCAACCATACCCCCACAGTATCCGACACGTCGAACAGGACGTCGGCCGCGGGGCTCAGAGCCAGCTCCCGTCAAATTAACGCGCGATGGCGGCGAACTCCCAACTGCGAATCACCGCCTTCTGCTGCAAGGCGCGCAGCAAGGTCGTGCACAACGCCTCGAGCTGGGCAGGTTGTATGCCCGGAACGTCCACTGCGGCGAAGGCCTCGGCAAGCTGGTCGGCTTCGAGAACGACTTCGCGTCCGTCTTCCGTCGTCAACACGACGCAGTTGCGCTCCGCGCGCCGGTGGCTCGCGGGCTTCGCCGGTGCGCGGTAATTCATCGTCACCCGGTCTTCCATCTCTTCTTCGGACGGATCCTCCAGGCCATAGTGGGCGATCAGAACGCGCGTGATGTCGGAAGGCGACGCGATCATGGGCCGCACCCGCAAACCGGAAAGCGTGCTGACTTCCTGCAGCGCACTGCCCGCGCACGGGTCTTCCATCGCCACGTAGAGCACGTCGCCGACGCGTCGGACGTGACGCACGTATACGGGCACGATGCGCATCTCACGCGCCACCTCTGCGGGCACCATGTTCAGTAGTGCTTCCGACCAATCGATGTGGTGCAACGACACCCACGGAATACTGAGCTGTTGGCTGAGGATCTGCGTGACCTGAGATTCGCTCAGCAAGCCGCGTCGAACGAGAATCGCCCCCAGCCTGTCACCCGTGGCCTGCTGTTCGGAGAGCGCCGCTTCCAGGTCGGCGGTGGTGATCAACTTGGCGTTGACCAACAGCTCTCCCAATCGAACGTGCGTAACCATCGAACCTTGAAAGCGTAGCGCCGCATTTGGACTTCCGCCCGGTTTTCGCGTGCGGTGCCACATCGTGTGTCCCACTGTCCCCTGCTCCGCCCCACAATCACGGGCTTCGGCCGGCAAGCGGGAGAGGCACCGAGTTCTCTGGCTCAGCATCCCGAAATGGCCGTCATTAAAATTGCTTTCGTCGCCCACCAACTACACGGCACAATGGCACCTTCGGCGGAGCGAATAACCAAATCGGTACCCATGAGCGGTGAAGTCCCCCCCAAAGCCTGTCCTCAGTGCAGCGCAAACTGCAGCGGGGAGGCTCAGTACTGCACACATTGTGGGTTCCCGGTGGGTTCGATCACCTCGCACCAAGAGGACCATTTGATCGGCCGCACCCTGCCCGGCGGCTACCAGATCCTGGAGCTCGTGGGCATCGGCGGGATGGGTCGAGTGTACCGAGCCCAGCAGAAGGCGCTGGGTCGCACCGTCGCCGTCAAAGTGATCCACCCGCACCTGCTGGCGAACGAAAACTCCCTCGCCCGGTTCATGACCGAGGCGCGTGCGATGAGTCAGCTGAACCACCCGAATTCGGTGTCGGTCATCGACTTCGGCAAGACGAACGACGAGGAGCCCTATCTCGTGATGGAGTTCCTGCGCGGTAGCAATCTCGCGCAAGTCCAGAGTCAGGATGGCCCCCTCCCCGTCAAGCGCATCGTCAGCGTGCTCAAGCAAGTCCTGATGGCGTTGGCTGAAGCGCATGCGACCCAAATCATTCATCGCGATCTGAAGCCGGAAAACATCGTTCTCGAACCGATGCGCCGCGGTGGTGACTTCGTCAAAGTGGTCGACTTCGGTCTCGCGAAGCTCAAGGCCGGGCCTCCTGGCACCAGCATCACTTCTCCCGGCATCGTCTGCGGCACGCCGGACTACATGGCGCCCGAACAAGGTCGCGGCGATGACATCGACGGCCGCAGCGATCTCTACGCCGTTGGGGTCGTCCTGTTCTGGCTGCTCACCGGACGCCTTCCCTTCGAAGGCAACAGCCCGACGCAAGTCGTCCTGATGCACATCAAGGACCCGGTGCCTGACCCGCGAGAGCTCGCGCCCGGCCGCAACTTCCCCGAGCCGCTCTTGAAGGTCGTCACCAAAGCGCTGGCAAAGTCTCCATCGGATCGCTACCAAGACGCCCTCGAGTTCGCCGACGCGCTGGAAGACAGTCTCAAAGACCTGCGCTCCCCCGTGCCCGCTCCGCCCGTACTGCCGGAGGAGTTCGTGGAGTGCCAGCAGTGCGGCGCGAGCGTACCTCGAGCGCGTTTCTGCTACGACTGTGGGGCACGGCTGACGTTCGGCGCAAGCCTCAGCCCCATCGGCGCAGGCTCGAGCTTGCCGCTCGTCGGGCGTGAAGATGACATTGCGGCGCTGCGCCAGGCTTGGGTTTCCGCTGCCGCTGGACGCCGCACGGCGAGGATCATCGGTGAAGCCGGCGTGGGCAAAACCCGGCTACTGAACGAGCTCTCGAAGATCGTGACCAAGGGCGGTGGGCGCTCGGTCATCGTCGGACCGGATCCGTTTTGGGCGGAGGTCGCCGGCTACACGCTGAGAACCCTGGTCACCACTCTGGTCCCAGGTGAACAGCTCAACCAAACCCACGACGACCCGCTGCTCGATTATGCCCTCGGCGAGCTGCTCTCCACCGACCCTTCGGAAACGGTGCTGACGACTCAGGAGAGACGCAGCGCATTCGCGCGCCTCTTGGAATGGGCGATCGATCAGGCAGCGCTCGCCTCTCCCACTCCCGTGCTCGTCGCGGTCGACGACTTGGATCGCGTCGACGGCTTGACCCGTCAAGCGATCGAAGACTACTTGGTCGATCCCAGCAACACCCGTTTGCTGTTGATCGGAGCGCACGCCCCATCGCTGCGTCCCGATTGGCCTGAGGATGAGATCCGCGTGCTGGCTGGACTTTCCGCTGCTACCGCGACCGCTCTGCTACAGCGAGGCTCCGAGCAGGCCGCAGGCGTCACGCTGGTGGAAGTTGGCAATCGGGGCATCCCCCCCTTGTACGTCGACGAAGCGCTGGCGTTCGGCGTCGATGGCGGTAACATACCGCCCGCACGCCTGGGCGACTTGATCGCAATGCGTCTCGCCGGCTTGAACGCCGGCGAGCGGCGCATCGTGCAGGCCATCTCCGTCTTGGGGGAGCTCGTCTCGACGGACCTGCTGCGCAAGATGCTGGCGCCGGAAAAGGGCCTGGACCGCGAGGCCATCGACGCGCTGGTCGAAGCACGACTGCTGCGCCGAACGGACAATGGTCAGCTGTCGATGGCCCATCCGCTGATCCAAGAGCTGTGTTTGCACGCCATCCCCGCCGAGGTGCGACGGGAGTTGCACGACCAAGCGGCGCTGACGCTGCAAGCAGAGGAAGCGCCGCTGGAAGTACTCAGCCATCACTTCGCCCTTGCCGGCAATTCGACGGCGGCACTGTTCATGCTGGAGCAACTCGCCAATCGCGCTCAATCCCGGGGTGATGACCGCACGGCGACGAACCTGCTGCGGCGGGGACTCGAACTCGCTCGCGAGGAGCTCTACCGCGGTGAACTGGATGACCCGATGCGCGCCATCGCGATCTTTGGCCGCAAACTGGGCCAAGCCCTCAACCGGCTGGGGCGCTTCTCGGATGCAGAGGGCGTCCTGTTGGAGGTGCTGGACGGCACGACGAGCAGCGAGCTGTCTCGGGTGGAGATCCTCGAGAGCCTGGCCCTGGCGAGCAAGAGGCGACACAAGCCGAAGGCGGCCCGGCGCTACCTGGAGCAGGCGATTGCCGTGGCCAAGCACCTGGGAGACATCTCCCGCGTGGCTCAGCTGGAGCTCGCCCTCGACACGATCGAGTACGAGCCTACCAGCCGCACAGTCGAGAGCCTGAAGCCAGGCACCCAGCGCGCGGGTGGTGACTGACCGGCCAGCTAGGGCACTAAATGGCGTGAGTTTCGCCCAAAACGTCCTCCGACCACCGAACTTGGACTAGATTCGCGGACCTTTGGACGTTTTCGGTCGCCACGAGGCACCGGCAGTCCAACTCGACCGGTGCGAGGGTTCGCCCAGTGGACACAGATCTCGAAGAATCAATCGCGGCACTCAAGGCGTCGTTGGAACTGCTTCAGCTTCCCGCCTCTTTCTCCAAAGCCGAGTCGGCTACCCTGAAGGAACTACAGGAGAAATTCGACCTTCCGCGGCGATACGTGGAGTTCTTGGGGGAGTGTGATCCGAGCGAGGTGGAGACAGCAACCCCTTCGGAGCGTATTCAGCTCCTGGGCACGGCGGATCTCAGCGAAGAGCAGCTCGGCTTTTGCGTCGACGAGGACACCGGCCAGCGCCTGGAGACACCGGCGCGCAACGGTTGGCGACCGAGCTGGGTGATCATCGGTCGCAGCGGATTGCTGGGTGATCCTTACTTCTTGGACGTCACCAACGTCGACGCCGAAGGAGACTGCCCCGTCTACACGGCGATGAGCGGTACGGACGTGTGGCAGCAGAAGCTGTGTGCGTCCAGCTTCGCCATGTTCATCCGGATCCTGGCGATCACGATGGAAGTCGCCAAGGACTTCGACTTGGACGACTACGATCCGGACAACGAACGCGTGTTTCGAGAAGCGATCGGTCCCCGTATTCGTGAGGTCGATCCCGCCGCGCTCAAGTCGGGCCACTGGACTTAGAGGGCGCCGATCCGGACTTCGGCACAGCGCGCGGTTTTGCGTGCGCGGTGAACCATTGCGGGGTCTCGCTGAAAAGCTCCAAACGCGGCCAACGAACAGTCCGCGGGCGGTTGGGCCTCGAAACGGCCGGGACGAACGCAGTAGTTGCGCTGCCATTTCGCCGTCCTACGCTTCCCGTCCAAAGCTGCTCCAAGATTGCTGCGCTATTGAAGGAGGCGCGGCGCTGAGCAACCATGGGCAGCCGCGTGCGTACTCGAAGATGGTTTGGCGTAGTCGCATTTGCAGCGAGTCGGACGCACACTGACAGGGATCCGCATTCCTCCGGAAGATGACTTCATGATCGATCGACGTTTTCTGCGTTTCATTGCCACGAGTTTGCTCGCCTTCGGGATCACGAGCTGCGCCGAAGAGCGAGAACCCATCAACCGCGTTCAAGCCAACGCGTTGGACAAGTCCTTTTTCGTAGGCGACATCGCCGACGACGGGGATGACCCCGCGTTTTTCGCGCGCCACTTCGTCGTCGACACCTCCCAGTCGCAGGATCTGGTCGGGATCAGCCAGTCGAGTGGGTTGGAACGGATCCGGTGGGACATCACCGAGAACATGCTGTTTGCTCGCCGCGCGTACTCCGTCGTCGAAGGAGGAACCCCGGAACCCGACGAAGACTACATCGCTGCGTACAAGATCGAATCGCACTTCGACATCCGCCATGCCTACAACCCCAGCACGGGCGAGGAGCTCAACGTCATCGAGGAAATCTCCAGCGACCGACCGTGGAACGAGCGACAGTACTTCCGCGTCGACTGGTCGGAGAACCTCGTCAACAGCCCGTCGTGGACGACCATGTTCTACGGTCAGGTCTTCGGCGACATCGAACTGACCCCCGTCTCGTATTTCGAAAGCGACCCCAACAGCGACGATGCGCCGCACTTCGAGGCGGAAGAGGGCTACTTCGACATCACCTCCCACTTCCTGGTCGAGCCAGCGTCCGTGAACCTGGGTTGGTTCGAGCTGCCGACCTGCATGCTGATGGGTCTGTTCACGGGCTCCGCCATCTACTCCTGCGACCCGCAAGAGGCGGTGATTCGCTCGTCATACTGGCGCGTCGACGAGGCCGATCCCGACGACGACTTCGAGCCCTTCGAAAACACCTCGTCGCCTCTCGACGTGTTCGGTAATCCCGGCGGCATCGGGGATAGCGCCAGCCTGGGTATCGTCACCCCCGCTCGTCTAACCTACGACCCACAGTATGGGTTCACGGACGAGAGCCTCGAGCGCTACATGAACATCCACGACATCTGGGCTCAAAGCCACCAGACGACAGGGTCGTGTGAGCAGGACTCGGATTGCAACTCCGTGGGCTCGGGTTCGGTGTGCTTGGCGTCGGGCGCCTGCACCGTGCCCTGCAGGTACGAAGCCAAGGGTGACCGCGACGGCAACGGCACGGACGACCAGTGCGAAAACAGTGACACGGATTACCAGGGCTCCGAGGGCGCACAGTGTAGCGCTCGCAACCGCTGCACCATCCCCTACCGGGACCGTCAGGTGGACTCCGTCGAGTACTGGGTCAATCCGGAGATGCCGGACGAGCTGCAGGACGAGTTCGACGGCGACGAGGTCACCAAACGCGGCCCCAGCGAGGAACTGATCTTCACCTGGAATCAGGCTTTGGAGCTGGCGGTGGCGCGCGCGCGCGAGGTCGAATGTCGACGCACCGGCGACGGCTCGCGACAAGAGTGCCACAACGAGTTCTTCGAGACCCAAGGCGGCCGCGATCAAATCCAAATGATCGCCCATGGCGGCTGGGGCGTCGAAACCCCCAAACAGGACACGGAGGTGCTGGTGCTCTGCCACAACCCCGTGCGCAGCTACGACCCCGAAGGCTGCGGTGAAGAGGGAACGCGGGCGCGCGTGGGCGACGTCCGCCGGAACTTCCTCATCTACTGGCCCTACGCCACCCAAGCCCCCTATGGCGGTATCGGCAATTGGCGTGGCGACCCCCTCACCGGACAGATCCTCGGTGCCGCCGCGACGACGATCGGTCGCAGCGCAACCATCTCCGCCGCGCAAGTGCGCGACATCGCCATGGTCGGGATCGGCGAAATCGAGTTGGAGGACATCCTCGACGGAGCGAACGCCTACCGCTACGCCAAAGTGCTGCGCGATGGTCGCAAGCCCGAGGCGATGAGCAAAGAGGAGATCGAGCGACGCCTCGCCTCCATCGATAACGAGCACCTCGCCGAGCAAGTGCACTTCGATCTCAAGGGCATGAACATCGAGTCTCCGAAGCAGGCCCTGCTCGAAGTCAAAGCCAACACGCTTGCCAACGGGGGCGGCGCGACGCAGGAGCTGCTGGAGTTGCAGGCCGCAATGAAGCCATTGCTCGACACCGAGCTGGAAGCTCAGCTCCTCGACCCGAACTGGCTGGTCGACGCCACCGGGCTGAGTCCGAACACGCAGCTGTCGCAGGCTATCTTGGACCTGTCCTCGCCGCTTCGCGGCCAGGACATGGGTCATCTATCGCTGCTCGATCGCCAGTTTTTCACCGAGCTGGGTCTGCGCGGCATCTGCCATCTGGAGGGCATGGCTCCCGCGGGTAACCCCGATCTCTACGGCGTGGGCCACTACTACCGACAGAAGTACCGCTCCGCGAGCAGGGACGAACTCGCCGATCGAATGTACGAAGATCTGTGGAAGGAGACCTACAAGGGCATTCAGCTCCACGAGATCGGACACTCTCTGGGGCTGCTGCACAACTTCACGTCATCCTACGACGCGCAGAACTACGACCCCCAGTACTGGCAATTGCGCACTCACGAGGGTGACTCGACGGCGAGCTGCGAAGGCGAACCCCGTAACGGCGACACGAGCAGCGTCGGTAACGACACCTGCATGGGCCCCCGTTATCTCGATCCGGAAACGGACGACGAGTTGGGCAAGGGCGACGAGCCCCGTCCTGGCATCGTCTACTTCGGACACACCTCGACGATGGAGTATCAGAACTCGCGCTTCTTCGAGAGCATCGGGCTGGGGCAATACGACGTCATGGCCATGGGCGCGATGTACGGCCGCGTGCTTCAAACCTACGACGCGGACCAGATGTCTCAATCGCGCCAAGCCGAATTCGAGCGCTTCCCCGACACGCAGCTGACGGAAAGCATCACGACGACGGACTTCAGCGGCCGCCACTACACGGAGCTGGCGCGTGAGCTGAACTTGTTCGACGCCAGCCGTTGTCGCGCGGCGACCAACGCCGAAAAAGAGGTCGCCGAGTGGCGCATCGTGCACGACAAGATTTGTTCCCCGCCCAAGAAGGACTACGGGCACTGGGACGACTTCGTCGACTACTCGGACCCGAACCTCTCCATGCGCGCGGATCTGCAGGCACCGAAGATGCGCATCTTGGGTGGCCGCCAGGTCCCTGCCGCCGGCAACGTGCGTTGGTTCTACCGTTTCGGCGGCGACCTGATGAACTCCTACTTGCACGTCAACCCCTTCGACTCAGGTGCGGATCCGTACGAAGTGACGATGGAGACGCTGCGCAAGAACGAGTACAACTATCCGTTCATCTACTACCGTCGCGCGCGCCGTGATTGGACCAGCTGGCGGCTACCCTCGTACACCGCCCGCATGTTCTACGAACGGTTGCGTTCGTACCACTGGGACATCTCGTACACGAACGCGTTCTACAACGACATCACCAACCAAGCCCCCATCTACGGGGACTTCTTCGACGTCTTGCGCAACGACGACAACGAGCTCCGCCCCTACCTCTTGGCGGAATCGATGATGATCGACGGCATCATCGGCAACTTGTTGGTGCCGGAGCCTGGCGTCTACGGCCAGACCGCGCGCGAGGACACGGGCGTGTTCGATCTGCAGGGCATCACCGAAGACGGCAGCCTGTTCACCCTCGACGTGGGTGAGGCCCGCTACTTGGCCCCCGCCTACGATTCGGGGCCCGCTGGAGGCGGCTCTTGGCTGTACCAAGACTTCGTGCGACGCGCCGGCTACTCGGTGGAGAAGCAGCTGGCCGCACGGGCTCTGACCGACGGCCGTGCCGTCTTCTTCTCCGTCAGTCGCGACATCTACCTCGACAGCCGCAACGTCAACATCAACTTCCGCAGCGACTTCCCACAGGGCGTGGACCGCATCATGGGCGGCATGCTGGCGGAGGACTGGACGACGATCTCGCCCTACATCATGGGTGCCAACGAGCCAGAGGTCACTTACCGCGACATCACCTCGGAGTCCCCGGCTCCGCTGCCAGACGGCGCGCGACAAGTCTTCCCCAACATCGGCTACAACCATCAGGTTCCAGCCATGATCTACGCCTTCCTGTTCGGGCGCAGTAACGGCGACCTGACGCTGGCCAACAAGCTTCGCATCTGGATCGAAGGCAACCTCGGAGCCGAGTTCGACATCCCCGAAGCCGAGCAGGTGCGCTTCACCGACCCCACCTCGGGCATCACCTACGTGGCACGCCGCTACGGGCCCGAAACCCTCTTCGGCAAAGAGGTGGACAAGGGCATCGCCAGCCGCATGTTGGCGCACGCCAACGAGCTCCTGTCACAGGTTTACGAGGTCGAGGTGGACGAAGAAGGCAATCCCGTCATCGACGAGTTCGGGCGCCCCTCCCTCGCCCGCGACGAAGACGGGTTCGTCGTCCCCCTCGAAGACGATCTCCAGGCCCCCGGTCGCTTCCGACGCTACGTCGGACTCTTGGACGCGAACGTGCAGCTGAGCGCCTTGCTCGGTCACGGCCCGAACAACTGGTTCTGACGAGCGCAGCGAAGCCGCAGGCTGCTGTTCGGCAGCGGCCTGCGGAGCGCGAGCTGCCGCGGCCGGGCGAGCTCAGGGCGTCTCGATGATCGTGAGGTAGCCGCCTTCGATCAGCTTCACCATCGCTTGAGCGGTCTGGAGATCGCTCAAAGGACTCGTGTCCAACGTGCCGCCGAGCGTGCGGTTGTTCAGCGCCAGCTGCAGCACGTCCAACTCCGCGGGGCCCAAGGCGGACAACTGCGCGACCAAGGGGTACTCGAGGCGCAGCGTGCTGGTGGGCGTCGGCAGACGCGCCTGCAGCTGTGACAGCTCGTCCTTCTGCCGGAATGCCTCCATCAGGACTTCCTGCGCCGTGAGATCGAGGGACTTGCCGTAGTCTTTGTCTGAAGGTGGATCCAATTCGAAGAAGCCACGCTCCCACGTCAGAATCCGGTAGATGGCCTTGTCGCCCGGCAGATCGACGAGCTCCCCCGTAGGGCGCGCTATCTCGGCGTGGTGAATGAGACCCTTCTTGAGCACGATCTTGCCGATGGACACCTCGGTGTCGATGAGCAGCACCCCGTCTTTCTTCGAAGTGCCGAAGAGCTGCAACAGATCTGGCAGCGGGATCTCCTCCAACTCGCCCGACATGCGCGCTTCGGCAGACTCACTGCCGTGACGACGCACGGAGCGACGATTCGCCGACGATGCGGCGCTGCCCCGCGACGTGAGGGGTTCCTCGGAGCTCGTCGAAACGACGCGCAGGATGTTGCTGCCGATCAGAATGCGATCGCCGCGACCCACGGACGTCTTGTCGATCTTCTCACCGTTGACGAAGGTGCCGTTGGTCGAACCCAGGTCTTCCAGCTCCAGGCGCGAGCCGCGCAGGATCATGCGCGCGTGCTTGCGCGAGACCATCTCCTCCACCAGCACCATGTCGAGTTCGCTGGAGCGGCCGACAAACAGCTCCTTGCCTTCCTCGAGTGGGAACTCTCCCCCTTGGTATTTGCCTGAAATGAAGCGCAGTGCGAGAGCCATTGGTTTGCTGCCAAGCGCGATAACTCGTTCGCCGACAAGCAACCATATTCCCACGGAAAACGACGCGCAAGGCGACCATGGTACAGCGGGCTCCCAGCGCGCTTGTCGGCCAGGAGCCGGCCCCCGGGCGCGCGTGTCCGCTGCGAGTGCACCCGCGACGGCGAGGTACGTCCACCTACGACACCTCCCGACGAGCAACGCTGAAACAAATACCAGCCAAGACAGCGCGTGAGCGCGCAGCCTCCTCAGCTCACTTCCGACACGGGCCCAGCCGTCGCGGGCAACTGAGGCACGCTGGACGTGCGGGCGCCGGCTTCTTCCGCAACCGGCAGCGTGACGCGAAACACGGCGCCCCCTGCCGCAAGAGACTGCGCTTCAATACGTCCCCCCATACCCTGGACGATTCGCTCCGTGATCGCCAAGCCCAGACCCGTGCCGTTGGGCTTGGTGGTGAAAAAGGGCTCGAACAGGCTACGTTGCACCTGCTCGGGGAAGCCGGGTCCGGTATCTCGAACCTCCAACTCGACCACCCGCGACAAACGGTCCTCCCGCTGACGCGTCACGATCGTCACCGCGCCCCCACCGCCCATCGCCTCGGCCGCATTGCGCGCCAAATTGATCAGCACTTGCTGGAGTTGTTCGGCATCCGCGCGCACCCAGGGGTTGCCGGGATCGAGCTCTGCCTCGAGTTGCGTCGAAAACTCCGTGCTGGAGCGCAGCAGCGCGAGCGTGCGCTCGACGATGGGATTGATCTGAATGCTGTGCAAGTCCACCGGTGCAGGGCGGGCATAGTCGAGCACGGAGCGCACGACGCGATCGAGTCGCTCCACCTCTTCTACGATGATGGCCACGAACTCCGGTGACGCGGGTTCGTCCCCCGTTGTGTCCGCGAGCAGCTGCGCAGCGCCCTTGATGGCTCCTAGTGGGTTTCGGATCTCGTGGGCCAGGCCCGCGGCCATGCGCCCGAGGGCGGCCAAGCGAGCCCGAGCCTGAAGCTGCTGATGCTGTCGCGAGTTTTCGAGCACGGTCGCCAGGTGCAAGCCAAGTGACTCCAGCAGACTCAGGTCATCGGCGGAGAAGGCGTCCTCCACACGGTCATCGACGACGAGCAGCAAGCCCAGCAACTCCTTCTGTTCACTCAACACCGCCACACAGACGGCTCGCCGCAGATCCGCGAAGTTCTCCGCCGAAGTCACGAGCAGCTCGCGCGTCTCGGCGGAGAGCTCGTCGAGCTCTTCGTCCTCGGTCTCGTCCCGAGGGCGAGACAGCGCCTCGAGGTCCAACACGCGACGCTCCTCGAGCACCTCCAGCAACGTGCGTAGAGACGCCGCGTCCAGCCTTTGGGGAGCCGTCGAACCGAACTGACCGCCAAGTTCCAAGTCCACCCCCAGTGCATCCCGCAGGTACACAGCCGCCGCGGTGGCCCGACGTGAATCCTCCAGCGCCTCGAGCAGCATCGGGATCGCGGCATCGGCGCTCAGAACGTGCGCCAAAGCCGACTTGGCGCGGCTCACCGCACGCTCCAGGTCGACGCGCTCGATGAAGATCGCGCGGTGAATGTAGGCGTCGAGCTTGTCGCGCAGTGGCTCGAACAGGATCAGTGCGATGATGCCGCCGAGCACGGCGTTGAGGTAGATCGTCTGAAACGCGCCCAGCAGCACCACACAGAAATAGAAGATGCCTGCCAGGCTGAACGCCAGCAGCGTCGAGACCAGAGCCAGGGCTGCCATGTCGTACAAATCGACGAGGCGCTGTCGGATGAAGGACTCAGCCAACACGAACAAGAACACGATGCTGAGCACGGCGCCCACCGGCGGTAGCGGCGCCCCGATAAACCACAGGAAGTCCGCCAAGCTGAAGGTCGCTGCCGACGCGCCACACACCACCAGGAAGCGCACGCGACGTTGGGTGGCGCGTGAACGACTGTGTTCACCGCGCTCCAGCAAAGAGAGCAGGCCCGCCGCAAATAGCCCGAAGACGTACAGCAAGACCGCGCCCCGCACCAGGCCATGCTCGTGCAACGGAGAGAGCACCAAGACGAGCATGACGACCGCCAGCGCTCCCGCCACACGCAGCAAGATCGAGCGCCCGGACTGAGGGAAGATCGCCTCGAACAGATGCAGCGCGAACTGGGGCATCAAGATCGCGAGCACAGCGGTGAAGTGCGCCCACACCGTCGCCCGACCGTCCAGATAGAGCCACTGCGCTAGGTACCACAGGCCGATGTCGACCGAGAACGCAGCGAACAACCAATGTGCGCGGCGAGGTCGACCTCGGAGCAGTACGCTGACGGCAATCGCCAGCGCGAGCGCACCACAGAAGAGAGAGGTCTGAGTTCGCAGATCCAAGGGAGCAACCTGTCCGATGGTGACAGCTCATCCGAACGGCCACCTCGGGCAGCTTACTGCGTCCTGTCGCTGGTCGTAAGCGCGGGGCTCGAAATCCAAACGTTTGGTGCGTTCGCGGCGAGGCGCGAACTTGGAATTGCTGCCGCTGACCGCCCAAGATAGTATCCGCTCGGAGTCGATTCGAGTGCCCAACGCCAAGGCAGGTCGCCCCTCAGGGCGCTTCACGCAACACCGCCGCATGGACCGGCTACGTGATCTCCTCGCGCGCTACCCCAAGGGTCTGACCTTGTACGAGCTGAGCAACCTGCTCGATGTCACGCCGCGCACGATGCGACGCTACATGCGCGAGCTCGCTGCGCAATACGAGTTGGAGACGGAGGAGGAGCGTCCTGGGGGCGCGCGCCGCTGGCGCATCCCAGCCTCTGAGCTGCCGCGCAAAGTCGAGCTACGACGAACGCAGGCCTACGCGCTGTTGGCTGCACGACGCATCTTCGAAATGATGCAAGGGTCGGCGCTCTACGAAGAGATCGACATGGCCATCAACAAGCTGCTCGGGCTCGCCCATCGCCCGGGTCGCGGTCCCAACGCGGGGCGCGCCGACGTGCGCTTGGAAGAGCGCTTCGTCTATCTACCCTTCGTACCGAAGAACTACCAACAGAAGACCGAAGAGCTGGACGACCTATTCCAGGCGGTCAGCGATCTCAGGCCGCTGAGTCTGCGCTACCGAAGCCTGTCCAAGGCCACGGAAGAGCGCATCACGATCCACCCCTACGCGATGGTGCTGCATCGGGACTCCATCTACTGCGTCGGCTACCACACCGAACGAGGGGAAGTGCGGACCTTCCTACTCGATCGCATGCGAGACACGAGTGCTTCGGCGACGGACCGCTTCGAGCTACCCGAAGACTTCAGCGTCGACGACTACTTCCAAGGCGAGTTCGGCATCTGGAAGGCCAGCGACAAGCACAAGGTCGTGATCGAGTTCGACGAGCACGCGGCCGAGTACGTGCGCATGCGACGCATTCACCCGACGCAACGCCTCACGCCACTTCCCGGAGGACGCCTGCGGCTGACGATGCAAGTCGGCAATCTCAATCAACTGACGAGCTGGATCTTGGAATGGGGCAAGCGCGCCGTCGTGATCGAACCGCCAGAGCTCGTCGACCGGGTGACGGACGAGCTGACGTCAGCACTTCGAAGCTACGAGTCGTCACGTCCCCGCGGCGGCGGGCGTAGCAAGTAGCCACCTTGCGAGAGGTGGGCCGTCCCCATCGACGGACGCTCCGCCGCGTCATCGAGCGTCCAGTGCGGTTGGTGAATTCCACGGTCGGATCTCCAGGCGTCCTCGCTCGAAGTTGCCTCGAGGCGATGGCAGCGTCGGCGTCCTTCCTGCCAATGTTGACACTGGCAGGGCATGTCAAAGCGAGCAACAGTGTGTGCGGCATCTCTTCCACGGGGTGCGCAAACCGGGTGCTCCGAAGCCATGCAAACCCACGCTTTGATCAACGCCGTCGTGCAGCAAACCATGGTGTTCGTCGCGCAGTTGGCGACGGCTGGCGGGGTGCGTGCCCCTTTGGCGCACGTGGCCGATCAGGTCTTTCACGAACTGACCCGCGAACTGAGCAGTCAGGGCCTGACCAAGAACGTGATCGCCGACATGTTCGGCATGGCGCTGCGCACCTACCACCGCAAGGTCCAGAGCGCTCAGCAGAGCAAGACCTTCCAGGGGCAGACCGTCTGGGGTGCCGTGCTCGACTACCTGCGTGAGAACGAGCCCGTATCGGGAGCGCGTGTCCTGGCCCGCTTCGCTCACGACGATTCGGAAATCGTCGCTGGCGCCCTGTCCGATCTCACCCATTCGGGCCTGGTGTATCGCGCCGGGCGCGGCGAGAGCGCCGTCTACCGCATCGCCACCGAATCAGACTTCGCGGAGTCGGGACGAAGCGAAGCGGCCAATCGTTTCCTGGTTTGGTTGGCCGCCTATCGCCACGGCCCCATCGATATCGATGACCTGTTGGGGCAAACTCGGCTTTCCAGGGAGAGTTGCCAGATCGCTCTCGACGACCTGTTGCAGAGTGGGCGCGTGCAAGAGACGACCCGCTCTGGGAAAAGCCAGTACTGCAGTGCCCGTTTCGAAGTGGAGATGGGCGCTGAACATGGCTGGGAGGCGGCGGTGCTGGACCACTTCCAAGCCATGGTCAGTGCCATCTCGAAGAAGCTCAATGCCGGCAACCTGCGCTCGAGTTTGCGCGACGCGACGGGCGGCTCGACCTGGTCACTCGACGTGTGGCCCGGTCACCCGCACTTCGAAGAGGCGCGCAACACACTGGCGCGTTTGCGCGCCCAAGTCGACGAGCTCCGAGGACGGATCGACGCGCACAACGCCAACACGAGTGATGCCGAGACGCGCCCCGAGTTGGAACGCGTCGTCTTTTACATGGGCCAATACGTGGACGAGCGTGACTGACTCGTTCGCACGCCGCGAACAATCTGAAGCCGCATCGATCCTGCCACTCGTGACACTACCGCCATTTCGCCCCACGAGGCAGAATCCCCCAGGACCTCGAAGTGAGACACGCAAACAGAGCATCGACCCGTCGCCTCGGCCTCCTCGCCCTCGTCTTCTCGTTGCCGCAGATCGGCTGCACCGACGACGAAGACACGATGACGCCCCAGTCTTCCAGCGTCAGTCATTGGGTGGTGTGCCGCACCGTTTCCGACTGCGAACCCCGTGCCGATGCCGATGCGTGTGTGGATGGCTACTGCGTCGACGAAGACGGTGAGCGTCTCTCGGAAGACTCCAGCTCGACCCAGACCGATTCGAGTGACGTCGACACGGACACGAGCGATCCCTCGCCTGCACCGATGTCGGAAAGCGACCCCGACGAATCCTCGAACGACGTGTCGCTCAGCGATGGCAGCAGCACAACCATCGATGATGCGCAGAGTACGGACCCGACCGCTGCGACGGACGAGGCGCCCGCTGGCGGGGAGAGCAGCGCCGACGCCGCGGTCGATGAGCCTCCCGGCGAAGACACCGACGGGCAAGCGCCCCCGGTTGAGGGCGGAGCGAGTGCTGCGAACGAGAGCGACGATGTACCTGAAGCGCTGAGCGATGGGGGCACGACCTCCTGCGAACTCGCAGCCGTCAAGGCGTGCACCATCAACGACGATTGCGTCGTGCGCGAATTGGTCGACTGCTGCGGCACGACGACGTTCGTCGGCGTCGCAGCAGCCGAAGAGCCGGCGCTCGAGCGGCTGGTTACCGAATGCGAGCCCTATTCGACCCCGAACGCCTGCGCTTGCGAGACGTTGCCGACGACGGCAGAAGACGGAGCCTCAGCCGCGTCGATCGATGAGACGGTCGCCCGCTGCGTGTCTGGGTCGTGCGCCAGCTCGGTCGTGCCGACGGGGATCTCTCCGCCCGCTGCCGAGGGCTGTGAACCCAGCTGTGCTGCCGACGAAGTGTGCGTGATGCAGAACCAGGGAGGCCCCCTGCCGCAGCCCAGGTGTGCAGCGTGGGCGCCGTGTCGCTCCGCCGGCATCTGCGATTGCATCGTCGAAGCGGGCACCTGCACCCCGCAGCCAGCGGACGCCCCGACCTATTGCTACTGTGACATGGGCCAGAACTGAGCGCTGAGCCGTCATCAGACGCGGCGACGTGCGTGGATCACGGCATCGACCCCCGTACCGGCGACTGTGCGCGCCCGCTCTTCTGCAACTAAGAACTCCCACTCGTGTTCATCGAGCGCACTGAGGGCATCTTCGACAGAAACCTGCACCTGGTTGGCCGCGGCGGTCGCCGCACCCGTAGCCGGATCGATGGGACGGTGGCCGACGAGAAATAACGTGCCCCCGGGAGCGACGCCTTTGGCCATGCGTTGGATCATGTGCGTGACCGAACCGACGACGTGCACGTACAAGCAGAGGACGAGGTCTTAGCTCTCCGGCTCGGGTGCCCAATTGCCGAGGTCGCTCTCGATCCAGTCGATGCGCTCGGCGATCTCAGTCCCCGCCGTCTCGGCCATGGAGCGCCCGTAAGCCAATGCCGCTGCCGAGAAGTCCATGGCGCTGACCTGCCAACCGTGGGCGGCGAGCCAGAGCGTCTCTGCGCCGTGCCCACATCCGGCGTCGAGAGCGCGCCCCGGAATTCGAGCAGCCCGGTCAGTGAAAGACTGAGACGTATCTTCTCCACGGGACCGCTCGATGCGACACACATGGGTCCGGAAAGTGAACGCACGAGTTCGACAGCGCCGTCGACGGGTTGCAGGGACTTCTGAAAGGCGTCGGCCATGCGTTGCCGGAAGCGCGGCACGAAGTCGTCAGGCAGGCGGCAACCCAGGCGTTGCTCGACGCTACGAATGCAGGTGGCGAGCTTCATGCCGCGAAACAAGCTGACGGCGTCCGCTTCGGCGAGGTTCGAGCCGTGTTCCGCAAGCATCTCCACCAGCACACGGTTCGATAGGATCTCACTGTCGACGAGAGTGCCGTCGCAGTCGAATATGGTCGCGAAAGATGACATCCGAGCAGAGCTTGATGGAGCGAGCATCAGCAGCGCTCGGAGATTTTCGCACGCCAGCAGCGTGTCAACCACCAACTCTCGCTGGGGCAGGGCCAACTTTCGCTCCGGGAGAGCCAACTCTCGCTCCGGGAGGGCCAACTTTCGCTCAGGGCGGCACCAACTCTCGCTCCGGGAGGGCCAACTCTCGCTCAGGCGGCACCAACTTTCGCTCCGGGAGGGCCTTCGCTCGGGGAGGGCCAAGTCACACCTCCGAAACGCCGACTCTCGCTGCCCGGGGGGGACGGTTCACTCCGTCGTGAACAGCGCGCGCAGCGATACGCGCTGCTGGTTGCCGTAGGTAGCGCGCTGCAGCTCCGCGAGCTTTCCTTCCACCTGCCCGAGCGTCCAACACTGGTCGCCGTGCAGCTCTTCGAGGGCTGGCCCCGCTTCGTTCAGCTGGCAGATGTCCCGGTACTCGAGCCACTCACCGTCGTCGCCCTCCTCCACCCAGCGCAACGGCAAACCCTGCGTGCGACAGACGTACGGCCGCGCCGAGTAGATGCGACAGGCACCTTCGGCGTCCAGAAATGCGCAAGCCCCCACCGGATGCGGCCTCGCTTGGGCCAGCAGCGCAGCGTGCTGCCGCAAGATGGCGTCCGCTTCGACCTGAAACACGGTGATGTCGTCCACGCAGCACTCGTGGCAGCCGCGACGGCAAGCGAGGCGGCTTTGGTGGATGACCGTCAACCGACGTACCGCATCATCGGTCTCCGTGCGCAGCGTGGCCAGACTGCGCGACGCGCTCGACCCGGGCTCCGACTCGGAAGTCATAGCGCTCGACGGGGTGGGAGTTCGAAGCTCACTGCTCCCGGTACAGTTGGTAGTACGAGAGCACCTTCACCACGTAGTCTTGCGTTTCCGCATAGGGAGGGATCCCGCCGTACTTGGCGACGGCCCCCTCTCCGGCATTGTACGCCGCGACCGTCAGCTGCAGATCCCCGTTGAAGGTGTTGGCGAGTACCCGCAGGTAGCGACTGCCACCGAGGATGTTCTGCCGCGGGTCGAAGATGTCCGTCACCATCATGCGCTCAGCGGTCGAAGGTAACATCTGCATCAAGCCGTGGGCGTTCGCAGGAGAAACCGCGCGCGGGTCGAAATTGCTCTCTACCTTGATCACCGCGCGGATCAGTGACTCCGGCAGATGGTAGAGCCGTGCCGCCTCGCGAATGTGAGCGTCGTAACGCGACTTGCTGGCTTTCGTAGTTGCCACCGGCATCACCGCACGCACCTGGCCCTTGCGCGAGCTCTTCTTGGAGCCCACGCTCGGTCGCTTGCCTGTCGTGCTCTTGCGACCGGGTTTGGTGTTCGACAGCTCCAACACTCCGTCACTGCCGACCTTGCTCTGGATCTGCGCGCGACTTTCCCCGCTGATGCCTCCCAACAATCCGAACAACGCGGCGGTCAGTATGAAGAGGTGGCGGCGATTCATCGGTCAGTCGTGAGATGCAGCTTCTGAGGTGGTCGGATGTGGCGAGAGCATCGGCTCGTCGCGTGTCCGGAGCAGTGCGGGCAGCTTCCGGTCACCGGGCGTGGAACGTGCGGGGCAGCGGGGTCGGGGGCAGCGGAGTCGTGGAACGTGCGGGGTGGGGGGCAGCGGAGTCGTGGAACGTGCGGGGCGGCGGTGAATGCGTCGGGCAGTGTGTTGCTGGAGGCTCAGCTCCATGGAGCGGTTTGGGCAAGGGAGCGATTCGTCTGTCAGGGCAGTGCGTACTCCTAGTCTGGCGCTGAAACGCGTCGCGGCACCAACTCATTCCCGAACGCTGGAAACACGCCGGATGCGCGCTCGCCCCGCGCCTCCGCCCGCAACGACGTCAGCCAGACAAGTACGTGTAACTATTCATGGAATCTTCGTAGTGCTTCATCAGCACACGCATCTGCTCCAGCGTCAGCTTGCCGCGAGAAAGCGCCTCCTCGGCCTGAGTGCGCACCGCGTCGATCATGCTCTCGGGTGAGTAGGCCACATACTTGAGCACCTCGGTCATCGAGTCCCCCTTGATCACGTGGTCGACT
>JBNKHV010000065.1:0-68017 GCA_050290545.1 Polyangiaceae bacterium
CCAGGGGCGTCTGGGACTTCGACATCGCGGCGCCGTGTGGGCGGACACAGGCGGAAGGAATTGACGTCAGCCGCCGTCGGGCCCGCCTTCACCGAGTGGCTCTGGCTCACCGCTCGCCGAATCAGCGCGGCTCAGCTCGAGCACGTGGACTTGGATCAGAGCGACAGCCTCGACGGGTTGCGAGTCAGCAATGATCGCCCGCGCCCGTGCGAGGTATTCGCGCTGCAGGACCTTGAGCCTCTGCAAATCGTGATGCGATACGCCGCACAGGTTGTAAGCCGACATGCCGTGGCTCTGGCGCGCGCGCTCAGCGCCCACGTGGCCCCAGAATGCGCGACGAGTCCGGGCCAGTTCCCGATCCTCGCTCAGCTCGACCGCCTCGATCCCCGTGGGTTCATACCGTCCCTCGTGCAGGCGAACCTGGCCGCACTGCTCCAACATCGACAAGCACTCGCTTTCGAGCTCCAGCTCCAATCCGAGGCGCTTGGCGATGAAACCCGGCACGTGCTCGGGCAACGCACGGTACTCGTCGAGTTCCAACGCGCACAACACGGCGAGGGCCCAGGGGGAGCGGGTGGCCGCAAAGCGCCGGGCTTGCTGCTGTCGCCACAACACGGCCAAACTCGGTAACGCCTCGACGGAGGTCAGTCGTGCAACGAAGTCGAGCACGCGGCGCGAGCACGCTTGAATCAGCAGCAGGAATACCGGCCCCTTGGGGCGGGCCTCGCCGTTGTAGATGCGTGTCAGTGCGAAACGGCTCAGGCCCGTCGCACGCGACAACTCGGCCGTGGACAGAGCTCCCCGCAGGTCACTCAGAAAGCGCGCCACGCTCTTTGGGTCGCTGAGGTCTTTGGCCTCGAGCAGCCATTCTGGAACCACTCGGTAGAAGCCGCCGAGTGCTTGCTCTAGATTTACACCAGTTCTTGCCGCCAACGCGAGCAACTGAGACGCTGTCGGGTGGTTTCGGCCCTTTTCCCAGGCCGCCACGGTGTTGGAACGAAAACGCATGCGGCGACTCAGCGCAGCCGCCGAGCGTCGGCCACGGAGCGCTCGTACCAGTTCCTGACAAATGCGGCCCCAATCCATGAATATTAGGAGATTCGCACATATTGTGGGCGATTCGGGCCAGTAAATGTGCGATCTGGTACTGGACGGGCAGCTCAATGCCTGCCAGATCCCTGTCCATGCTGGTCCTCCTCGCTCGACGCGCGCTGCTACTTGGGTTCCTACTCGCGCTCGGCTGCAATGGCACCCAGAACTTCGACGATGGAGAGGTCGAGGTTCGTACCCGTCCAGAGATGGATGCAGGCGACCGCACCGCTCCTGGCGGGCCGAGTTCGACCGAGGATCTCGCTCCGGCGATGGGTCCCCAGCCGGAGCCTACCGTCGATGGCAATGGGAGAGACCCCGCGCCAGCCAATGAACCCGCTGCGAGCACAGAAACCGACGAACCTCCGGACACACTCACGACGGACTCTGACGTGGTGGATTCTGACGGGATGGACACTGACGTCCTTGCGCCAGAGACTCAACCCGAGACTCCGATGACGCCCCCCGTTGAAGATGCTGGCGTCCTGCCTGCGCCCATCACGGATCCCGAAGTCACTCCCAGCGTGGATGCTGCAGTCGTGGCTGCCTCGAGCTGTGAAGTGGCCGCCTGTAACGACCACGGCACGTGCATCGAGGAAGGGAGGTGGCACGTGTGTGATTGTGACCCCCAACCCTTGCCCGAGTGCCAATTGCCTCTATTCCGAGAACTCGGACCATCGCGCACCAGCCAAGAACTGATATTGGTTCAGATCAGTGGGGACGGCACCGTCGTCGTTGGGTCCCACGTCCCCTACGAGACCCCAACGGCGCCCAAGGTGGGCGTTCGCTGGACCCTCGACGAGGGGCTGACGGTTCTGGAGCAGGATCCTCTCGGCCCGACGATAGCTTGGGGCCCCAACTTCGACGGCAGCCGCATCCGCGGTCACATCGAGCCCTCCGACGGTAGCGACAACATCCAAGTCATTTGGCGTGATGGTGTCCTCGGCCGACCCACCGAGGACGACAGCAGTGGCAATCCCAACGCGCTTCCGACTCCGTCAATCGAGGAAGTTCTGGAGCTCTTGGCCGATGCTGAGATCGACGTGAGCCAGTGGCGGATTGAAGTCGTCAACGACATCTCGGACGATGGCAAAGTCATGTTCGGTCTGGGCATCGGTCCCGAGCGCTATTCACGTTGGCTGCTCCGCTTACCCTAATACCCGTGGCGAAATCTCCTGGCGCCAGCGGGGTGGGTGGGCCGTTCGGTGCGCCAGCGTCGTTCGCGGAGGCGCCCCTGGGACGAGACTGCCACCTGAGTGGCGCACGCAGGTCGTCCCCTCGCAACACGGTATCCCCTGCATGAAGACGCGTTCTTCCGCTCCCCGCCTCGGGCCACGCCCGCCGTCCCATCCAGACCACGACAACTCTATCGCCGGCGGGAATGCGCTGGGCGCGGCAAGGTGCTTGTCATGAGCTGCAACCGGACAAGCCGCGGGGCGGCACTGCCATGAACCCCGGCCTGCTGATCAACGCGAGCGTGCAACAGACGATGGTGTTCATCGCACAGCTGGCTACCGCTGGTGGGGTGCCTGCGCCGCTAGTGCATGTGGCCGTTTCGCGAGCTGACCAACGAGCTGTTGGCGCAGGGCCTCAAAAAGAAGGGCTTGGCTTACCGTGCCGGACGAGGGGATGAGGCCGTGTACAGGATTGCCCCCGACTCGGACTTCGAGGACCCGCAGGCGCGGGAGCGTTCCGCGGACTTCGTGGTGTGGTTGTACGTATTTCGTGACGGTCCAGCGAGTCTGGAGCGCGTCGCCGAGCAGACGGGGGAGGTCGGCGTTCAACGTGACGGCGGCCAACTCGTCTTGTCGCTCCACTGGGCTGGCAACCGCCACACGGAGTTGACCGTCAAGAAGAGAGCAACTCCAGTCGGCTCCAAAGCTCAGGTTTCGCTCACGAAGCTGGTTGCCGAGCTGGCGCTCACGTGACGGGACAACGGGCTCGCTCGTACCTCGGCATCGGCTACCATGGCCTGACCGCGCTCATCGAGTGCGGTCTCGTACACACGAATCAGGTCACAGACTTCGCCCCATGGAGGCTGTCACGCGCCGGACTCGGAACCGGTACAAGCAGCAGTCAGGTACCTGAAGAACCAGCGCCGGATACCCCCACAGGGGGAGTCCCCGCAAGGTCAGCCGACGCTTTTCCCAATGAAAACAACGACCACATAAAAGGGTGCATTGTGATGACGGATGGTGGAGCCGAGGGGGATCGAACCCCTGACCTCATGACTGCCAGTCATGCGCTCTCCCAGCTGAGCTACGGCCCCGGGAAAATTGGAGACGTGTCTCTAGCCGAACGTCTCAGAAATGGCGAGCAGTTTTGTCCGATGTGCGGGTTTTCGGCTGCATCGCTGGATGGGCGCCGTTTGGGCCCGGTCGTCAGTCGTGGCTCGAGTCGTGGGGCGGCAACGCCGCGGCTAGGGCACGCAGGCCGCGGCGAACCACTTCCGTCTCGTTGACCCCGAGCTGTGCCGCGAGGAGCTCGAGCAGCCGCAGGTCGTCCTCGCGGAAACGAAACGACTTCAGCCGCGCGGGCACCTTGTTGCGGCGCCCGACCTCCGGGAGCCAACGGAGCAGGGCCTCGCCGGGCACACCACGGAACGCTTCGGGCTGAAGGTTGCGGCGCAGTCTGCGGACGACGGCTGCCAGGTCATCAGGCAGGTGCTTCGGCTCTTCGAACAGCGCTGGCTGCTTCACGAGTAGTGCTGGCAAGAGCT
Source organism: Polyangiaceae bacterium (assembly GCA_050290545.1). GTDB lineage: Bacteria > Myxococcota_A > Polyangia > Polyangiales > Polyangiaceae > SZUA-265. Next base: position 3,809 of record JBNKHV010000065.1, read on the forward strand.
CCAGGAACCTGGGCTCGGCTTGGCCCGCCCACAAGACGTCTTCGACCTTCAACTTGCCGTCGTCGCTTTCGACTTGCTCGTTGGTCAGCAAGTAGCCGTCCCGTACCAGCCGTCCCAACACGCGGCGGAATCGTGGGTCTCGACGTTGCCGTTCGATTTGGCGCCAGCGCTTTTTCGCTCGCTGTTGGAGAGTGCGCGCGTCGATCACAAGAACTGCTCCAGATCCAGCTGGTACTTGTCGGCCAGTCGAAGGAAGCGCTCGCTGGCGCCCTTGGCCAGGTATTCCGTGAGCAGCGCCCGGTTCTTTGCTGGAGCTTTCAAAGCCTTCGACAGCAGTACGGCCTCAGGCTCCGCGATGAGCAGCCGTACGAACTGCCCCTTGAAGCTCTCGAGGTAACGTGTTTCGCGCGGCATCCAGGCCTCGTGCCCGACCGGATCGAGACATCGACCCCGCGCCTGCAGCAGCTGCTCGAAGGCCTTCTTCACCGCGTGCGAGTAGTCAGCCCGCACGGCGACATCCTTGGTGCTCGCCAGCTGCAACGCCACGCCGGCCTCGAGGAGGGCGCTTTGTCCCAACACCTTGATCGTGCAGGGCTCGAACGGGACCAAGCCTTCCGCCCTCGCGTGCAGGTTCTGTTCGGCGATCCACGCGTCCAATTCGCTGGCGATCTGCGCTAGCACCCAGGCACCCTAGCACAGGACGTATATACAAAATGGAAAGAAGCTGTATTTACGCAATGGCGCGCCGCCTGGAAGCGCGTGTGTCGTCAATTCGACTCGCTCGTGGCCTTGGATTTGCTTCGGGCAGGACCAGGAGTGAAGCGTTCGCAACCCTCGGCCGGTGACTTCTCCGCGAGTACCGCTCCGTCCACTTCGCCCTGAACCTGGAACTCGACGCGGCCGTTCGTCTTCGTTGGGTGGGGCTGCGTGTCACCGCAGCGGAACACCTCGATTCGCCCGGCGGGCGCACCGCGCTCGATCAGCGCGTGGCGGACGGCCAGCGCTCGCTGTTCGGAGAGGACTGCCGCGTGTCTTGCCTCCGTCGCCGGGTCCGTGTGGCCGAAGAGGCGTAGGCGCATCTTGGGGTAGCGCGTGAACAAGTCGGCCAACGCCTCGAAGGTGGGTTCCCACTGCTCCAATATCTCCGTGCTGTTCGCGCCGAAGGCGAGCACGTCGAAGACTTCCACGACGGTCGCTCCGTAGATCGGAACCATCGTCGTCTCGGGTTCCTCGTCGGGTGGGGCGGTCGCCGAAGTCTGCGTCGGCGCAGTCTTGGGTTCGCCTGCTGCGTCGGGAGGGGGAGTCCCGGACTCCGGGACCGCGGTGGGTGTTGGGCCGCGCGCTGCCCCGGGAGCTGCGCCCGGCGAGTTTGCGGACGGACTGACGCTCCCCGAGTTGGGAGCGTGGCTCGGCAGGGCTCCGGAACCGTCAGTCGTGGGGAGCTCGGGAGGATCGGCGTGACAACCGGCGACGAGCAAACTGAACAAGACGCGCGCGCCCCTGCTGAGCTTGGGATCGGCACGCAAGCGATATCCCGCCGCCACCCGCTGTCCGCAAAATGGGCAGAGCCGGTCGTGCTGGCGGACGTGTCGTGCGCAGCGAGGGCAGGGCATGAGGGCTGAGTGAGTTGGCGAGGACACCGCCTCAACTCTAGCCGCCCCGTGGAGCTCCGAGCCACGCCGGGCCGCGAGCGCCTCGCTGGCTGGTCCAGATTGTTCTGAAAAATCGGATAGATGAGGGGGCCTGCCGCGCTTTGGGACGGGCCTGGGTGTCGTCGGCCGGCGGCTTCGACCAGGCTGACTCGCTCCCGCACCGGCGCGGCCGAAGGGCCCGTGAGCACAGACAAAACGACGGGGACACCCGCAACTTGACTCGCGAGCGTGCCTGCGGCGATAAGCCTTCACGGCTGCGTTGGCGCTTCGCCGCGAGAACGCTAGCCTGGCTCTCCCAGATGTCACCTCAGCAACAACGGTACCGCGTCCTCGATCGAATCGCCGCCGGTGGCATGGCCGAGGTCTATCGCGCCGAAAGTGCTGGCCTCGAGGGTTTCAAGAAGACAGTCGCCATCAAGCGCGTTCTGCCGCACCTGTCGGAGAAGAAAGAATTCATCGGCATGTTCTTGGACGAGGCCCGCCTCAGCGCGCGCCTCAGCCACTCGAACTGTGCTCAAGTCTTCGACATCGGTGTGGGTGACAACACCTACTTCATCGTCATGGAGTACGTGGATGGCGCCGACCTGAAGGCCATCCTGGAGCACCTCGCTCAACACGAGCGCCGCATTCCGCTGACCGTGGCGATGTTCATCTGCTGCCGCATCTGCGACGCGCTCGCTTACGCTCACGAGCTGCGCGACAGCCGCGGCCGCGTGCTCGGTATCGTGCACCGCGACATCTCGCCTCCCAACATTCTCATCACGCGCTACGGCGAGGTGAAAGTGGTGGACTTCGGCTTGGCCAAAGCGAATTCCCAGCTCGAGCAGAGCCAGCCTGGCGTGATCAAGGGCAAGTTCAGCTACCTCTCGCCAGAAGCGGCGCTGGGTGAATCCGTCGACATGCGCGCGGACATCTTCGCTGCCGGTATCCTACTGTGGGAAATGCTCGCCGGGCGCCGCCTCTTCCTCGGGGAGACGGACTTGCAGACCGTGCGCCAAGTCCAGTCCGCGCAGATCCCAGACATCAAGAAGTTCAACCCCCACGTCACCCCCGAGGTGGAGAACATCTTGCTGCGCGCCCTCGCCCGCGACCCTCGTGAGCGCTACCAGTCTGCCCGCGAACTCAGCATCGACCTGAACAACGCCTTGTTCACGATAGGGCAGCCCGTCTCGGCCTTCGACGTCTCCAAGATCGTGCGCGAGACGGTGGAGGAGCGGGACCGTCGCAAAGCGCGTCAGCGTCAGTCGATCATCGGGACGTTGATCGAAGATGCGATGATGGAGTTCACCTCCCTCGATCCCAACGACCGCAAGAACAAGTCCTTTCGGACCTTGCATTCGACCACGTCGACCTTGGCGTCGCAGCCGCTGGACGAGCTTTCCAGCGGTCAGGAGTGGAGCGGTAGCCTCGGTTTGCAGCGCCCCAGCGTCACCGACGCCTCCACGTCGGGGTACTCGGCCGGCAACCTCGCGGCGTTGGAGGACGAGCCGCCGATGCCCATGCAGCCCTCTTTGCCGCCGCAACAGCAATTGCTCAATCCCCGGGTGGGCTTGGCGGCACCTGCGGTTCCGAAGTTTTCGACGCCACCGCCCATGCCTTCGAGTGTGCCTCCCGCCGCTCAACCCAACGTGACGTCATTGACGCCGCCCAAGGGCGCGAAGCCCGTCGCTACCAGCACCTGGGCGATCGTCGTGGTGTTGGTGCTCGTAGCTGGCGCGGCTGGGGCGTTTCTGAGCGGCGCCATCCAATAAGGCGCTGCAGCCTCGGGCTGACGCGTGGCAGTACATGATGCCGCGCAGTGCATCCGGCGTGGTGCATTCGGCGCAGTTGCGCCGCACGCATCGAGCTGGGTCGTGGCCCGTGGTTCACTGGCGCGCAGCGTCCGCTTGCCGGCTCATGCGCTCGCCAGCAGCGGCTCGTGCGCTTGCACGATGGCGGCTCATGCGCTCGCGTGACGGCAGACCGTCACACTCGCGTGTGCCGCCCAGCGCGCAGTTCAGTCGTTGTCGTCGCCTTCGAGATCGTCGTCGTCGTCTTCGTCATCGAAGTCGTCGTCGTCGTCGTCAGGCTCGTGCAATTCTTCGTCGAACTCGTCGTCCGGAGGCAGCTCATCGTCGTCGGGGTGCTTCTCGCCCTCGCCACGCTGCTCGCGGGCCTTCTTGAGCTCCGAAGCCAGTTGGGCCTTCTCGTTCTGCACCCGTTGCATGATCTGCGGCTTGGGCGCGATGATCAGGCTCATGGTGCGCCCCTCCATCTGCGGGCGTTGCTCCACGATCGCGATGTCTTCGACGTTGCTGATCAGCCAATCGAGCTGCATGCGTGCCCGTTCGGGGTGCGTGATCTCACGACCGCGGAAGCGACAGGTGCATTTCACCTTGTTGCCCGACTCGATGAATTTGCGAGCGGCGCGCAGTTTGACGTTCAGGTCATGATCGTCAGTCTTGGGGCGGAGCTTGATTTCTTTCAGCTCGACGACCGTCTGCTTCTTCTTTGCTTCGCTGGCGCGCTTCTTCTCTTCGTACTTGTAGCGGCCGTAGTCGAGGATCTTGCACACCGGTGGATTGGCCTTGGGGTTGACCTCCACCAAGTCGAGGCTCTTGGCCTCTGCTTTGCGTAGCGCTTCTTGCGTCGGCATGACGCCAAGCATCGTCCCGTCGTCGAGCACCACGCGCACTTCGGGAACGCGGATCCGATGATTCACTCGGATTTGCGGCCCTCGGGTATCGCGAAAATTGCGTCGTCGCATTGCCATGATGTGCGGAACTTCCTCCTAAGATATTCGGTGAACTTGCCGAGCGATGGAGCGCTCGGTCCCAAGTGGCAGAGCCGCCAGGCCCTGAAGGTAACGAACGGCTGCAGCGGCCGCCTGAAAATCGGTTGCCTTCGCGCGCGACACCGCGCGCACGAAATGGACATCCACGCGTTCGTCGCTGGCGCCCCTGCCCGCGTCTCGCCCGAGTGCCATCAACTAGCCATCACGGAAAACGAGCTCTCTTCGACCCACAGCCTGCCCCTCGCAGGGCTGCGGCAACCACGTTGTCTCGGATCTCGGTGTATTCCGACTGCGCCAATCCGTGTGTCCCCAGGTTGGGATGCCCAACCGCGGGATACACGAACAGGTAGCGCAGTAGGCGCGGGCAGAATTGAACTGCCGACCCCTACAGTGTCAATGTAGTGCTCTACCACTGAGCTACGCGCCTGAGACTTCCGAAACAGGCTGAGCGCTTTACGACGCGGGCTAGGTGGTGTCAAGGAACACAATCGTGGGGTTTCGCCCGCCGCCCGGTGCAGAGCCCCTGAACGTCTAGTCACCCGGTAGGGGGCCGCGACTCTGCCGCCCTGCGCCCCGTTCGCCGTGTCCGGGCTCGCAGGGTTCCAGGCTCTCCTTGCGCGGCATGGACAAACCCGGTATGAGGCCGCCCCCTGGAGGAAGATTGAACCCCAAGGTTTTCGCGTATCAGGCCGTGCCGCCTACTGAATCTGGCTCTGCCGCACCGAGTCAGGCACCCGACGTCGCTCCCGAAGCTCCCGCTGGAGGCGCAGGTTCGTCGTTGTTCATGTTCCTCATGTTCGTGCCGCTGATTCTGCTTCTCTTCTGGCAGACGCGCTCGCAACAGAAGAAGCAGGAAAAGGCCGTAGCCGAGTTGAAGAAGGGGGACCGTGTCGTAACACAGAGCGGTCTCGTCGGGCGGCTGCTCGAGCTTGACAGTCGCTACGCCCGACTCGAACTAGCGCCGGGCGTCAAAGTCCAAGTGCTGCGTACGAGCTTGTCTGGGCGCGACACCGAAGATTCCGCCAAAGCGGGCGCCGAAGACAAGTCGGCGAAAGAGTCCGAGAAGAAGTAAAGACAACTGACCCTGCCGCGCAGCAGATGCAGCGCTCTCGAGGGTGGAGCTGGATAGACCGTGGTTCATCATAACCTTGCATACATTCTCGCAGCCGTATCGCTGCTGCTCGCGGTGCTCGGCTACGCGCGCAAAGGCCGGAAGGCGCCGCTGTGGCTTGCTGCCATCTGCGGTTTCATTGCCGCTGCTTGCGCCTACTACGATTCGTTTTGGGCGATGGTCGTGTTCGCGACGTTCGCCGCCTGGGCGGGCATCGTTGCCACGAACCTCGTCGACCACGGTTGGCGCGTGCGCGCCGGTCTGGTGTTTGGCATTGCGATCTTGGCTGCCATATCGATGTGGCCGACGGTTTCGTCGATGAGTGGCGGCAAGCTGCCGTTGCCCGAGTACGTTGCCGAGCGCGTCGACTTCAAGCTCGTCGCGGGCCTCGATCTGCGCGGCGGCATGCGCTTGGTGTACACTGTCGACGTGGACGAAGCGATTCGCGATCGTCGCGACCGCCGCTACGAAGACATGCGCCTCGAGCTGGCGAAGATATTCGACCTGCACGACGGCGACGACCGACCCTCGGAGGAGGTCTATCAGAAGCTGCGTGATGTGGTGGAGCTCACGCCCAGCAAGAGCGACTCCAGCGCCATCGCTCTGGATGTCAAAGAGGGTACCGATCCCGCCAAGATCGACAGCAAGTTCCTCAACCTCTTCTCCGGCGATCTGACGTTTTCGCGCAGCGATGACCTGCGCCACTACGACTTCCACATGAAGGAAGCCGCAGAGACGGAGATCCGCAGCACGGCAGTGGCGCAGGCCAAGGAGATCATCCTGCGTCGTGTCGACGAGCTCGGTCTGCGTGAAGCTGCCGTCTCCACCCGCGATGAGGACATCATCGTCGAGGTTCCCGGTCAGGACGAGGAGACATTCGACGAGATCCGCGAAATCATCAGCCAGACGGCGCGTCTCGAGTTCAAGCTGCTGGACGACTCGACGGACTTCTTCGGGCCGATGGCGCGGGACAACACGACCCAGCTGCCGGCGAACATCGATTTTCGCGCGGAGACGGTCACGGTGGGCGTCGACCCCGAAGGCGACCCCATCCGCAAGACGACGACTTATCTTTTCGTCGAGCAACAGAAGGACGAGACGAGCAAGGAGTCCCTGGCTCGTCTCAAGGCGTACACGGAGACCCTCCAGCTTCCCGCCGACCGCGAGCTCGGCTACGAGATCGTCTACCAGACGAACCCCGACACCGGCCAAGAGGAGGAGACGGGCTGGCGCACCTTCCTGCTCAAGACGCGAGCAGAGGTCACCGGTGACTTGATCCGCGACGCCATCGCCACGCCGGACCAGAGTTCTTCCTCCCTCGGCGGCTGGTACGTCGCGCTCAACTTCACGGACGCAGGTGGCGCCATCTTCGAGAAGGTCACCCGCGAGAACGTGAAGCGACGCTTCGCCATCATCCTCGATGACCGGGTGGAGAGCGCGCCGGTGATTCAAGGTCCGATCCCCGGAGGCCACGCGAGCATCACGATGGGGTCGAGCGACCCCCAGACTCAGCTGCGCGACTCTCGCAAGCTCGAGCTGGTGCTGCGTTCCGGTGCTCTGCCCGCGCCCATCACCCCGTCCAACGAGCAGCACATCGGCCCGTCGCTGGGTGAAAGCTCGATCAGTTTGGGCGTTCAGGGTGCTCTCGTGAGCTCGATTCTCGTGCTCGCGTTCATGGTGCTCTACTACCGCAAGGCCGGCTTGGTCGCCGATACGGCAGTGGCCATGAACTTGTTCTTGCAGCTGGCGGTGCTGGCGACATTCGGCGCATCGATGACGCTGCCCGGCATCGCGGGCTTGGCGCTCACCATCGGCATGAGCGTGGACTCGAACGTACTCATCAACGAGCGCATCCGTGAAGAGTTGCGCGAAGGGCGCAGCCCACGGGCAGCGGTCGAGTTGGGTTATGGCAAAGCGTTGTCCGCCATCGTCGATGGTCACTTGACGACACTGATCTCAGCCGTGGTGTTGGCTCAATTCGGCACCGGTCCGATCAAGGGCTTCGCGGTAACCCTCATGGTCGGTGTGACGACGAGCATCTTCACCGGTGTGGTCGTCTCCCGATTGCTCTTCGACTTGTGGGTTCGCCGCATGGACCGCACTGCGAAACTGGACATAGGTTGATTCATGCAGCTCTTTCCCCACGGTAAAGTCTACGGTTTCATGGCCCAGCGTAAGCTGTGGGCCATCTCCAGCCTGATCCTCGTTGCCGCGTCGGTCATTGGCATCTTCGTCCCACCGGGGCCCAGCATGGGTACGGACTTCAAGGGCGGTACTGAGGTCGAGGTCGCGTTCAAGGGGGACGTCGGTGACGATCAGCTGCGCAGCGCCGTCCAGGGTATCGGCTTCAACAGCCCGGACGTCATTCGCGTCAACGACGACGACAACCCGAACCGCTTCTTGATTCGCGTTCAGGAGGTCTCGACGATCGACGAAGCTGCTCGGGCCAAGATTGAAGAAGCGCTCTGCTTCGGAGACAAGCTCGACGCCGACAAGTGCCCCGAGGAGGCCCAGGCGAGCGAGGTGAAGTTCAGCCCCGGCGGTGAGAAGATCACCGTGCGCTACCGCAACGCTCCGGATTTGGAGCGCGTCCGAGAAGCCATTGCTTCTGGCGTCGGGGGTGTGGCTCTCAAGGCAGGCGACAACAACCCTTCCCTGCAGAACGAGCGCGAAAATCGCGTCGAGATCCTGCTCAAGAGCAAGGGTGATCAGCTGATGGACGGTCTGCGCGACGCTTTGGGTGCCGAGATCGTGCCGGAGCACGCTCTGCGCATGGAGTGGGTGGGACCCAAGGCGGGCGCCCTGCTGCGTGACGCGGCCATCAAGAGCATCGCCATCGCGCTCGTCTTCATCATGGTCTACATCGCGTTTCGCTTCGACTTGCGATTCGCTCCTGGTGCCGTGCTGGCGTTGTTGCACGACGCGCTCATCACCTTTGGCGTACTGATCCTGCTTCAGAAAGAGATCAGCCTGACGACCGTGGCAGCGTTGCTCACGATCGTCGGTTACTCCGTCAACGACACGGTCGTCGTCTACGACCGCGTGCGCGAGAACTTGGGCAAGCTGCGTGGTACGGCGTTCCGTCGCATCATCGACATCAGCTTGAGCGAAATGCTCAACCGCACGGTGTTGACCTCCGGCACCACCATCTTCAGCTTGGCGGCCTTCTTCTACTGGGGCACGGGCGCTCTGAAGGACTTCGCGTTCACGCTGATCACGGGCCTCATTCTCGGTACGTACTCGTCGATCTACGTCGCGCTGCCACTCACCCACTGGCTCGACCGCAAGTTCTTCGCCAAGATCGCGCCCCGCAAGCCACGCAGCGCCGTGCGGGCCAAGAAGGCCGAAGCGATCGTCTGAGTCGACGACTGCCCGCCCCCGAGACCACGACAGCCGCGTGCTCAGTATCGAGGCGCGCGGTCGTCGCAATCTCGCGTAGGCGACGCACCGCCCGAGACGCTCGCGGCGGCCCTGATGCCGCTGTGGGTCGCCCATGGGTGCGTGCGATGAGCCAGATGCGTTGTCGCTGGCGTCTACCCTGCATGATTGTGACAGCTGGAGCGCGACGCGCCGAGTGAAGCATGATCCGAAGGAGGCCCGATGAGCGACAGCCAGTGGGAAAGAAGGAGCGCGCGGAGTAAGACCTGGTTTCGTTCCCTCGGCGTGATCGGGGTGTTGGTGCCGCTCGCGTGCACGGACGATGACGCTGCCGAAGACGGTGATGGTCGTGACTCGACTGACACGGAGGCAGATGCGAGCGCGCAGCGCGTGCCCTCAGCGGTGCTCGAAGCTGGCGCTGGTGACGCGCTGAAGCCTCCCGACGCAGGGGCTGGCGAGTCCACTGCGGATGCTGCCCTCGCGCCGACGGCCGATGCGGACACCGCGATCGGAATGTCGCCGGGTTGTGCACCCAGCGCGAGCAGCCCCTTCGTGCACTGCGTGGGGCAGTCACTCGACTCTCCGGTGATCGAAGACTTCGAGGCCGGGGACTACGCCACGGTCGCCCGACAGAACGTCTGGTTCGAGTACGACGACGGGAGCGACGGCAGCCTGCAAGCGGAGGTCGAAGAAGACGGGGATTCCTCGGTGCTACACGTCGTTTCAACGGACTGGACGGTCTGGGGCGCGGGCATGGGCACGCTCCTGCATGCGCCTCAGAGCTGCGACGACTACTGCATCATCGACGGTTCCGACTTCCGAGGGGTACAATTTCGCGCGCGCGGGCAAGGTCGTTTGCGTCTGCGATTGGCGACGAGTCAATACACGCCAGTGGACGAAGGCGGGGCCTGCGCGCTGAGCGGTGAGAGCTGCTACGACTGGCCAGGAGCCAACGTCGACCTGTCGCAGGACTGGCAAACGTTCTCGCTGCCCTTCTGCCGACTGATGCCTGAAGGTTGGGGGATCTCCAGTGCTGACTTTCTGTTCGACCCCGCTCATCTGGTGGGATTGCATCTACGCTTCGACAACTCGCAGCCGTTCGAATTGTGGTTGGACGACGTGTCGTTCTACGGGGACGCCGCCAGCGGCGACGAGGTGGATGCGGGCGTTCAGGCTGCGGATGCGGGCAGTGACGAGTGTCGGTAACCGTGCCCGCTCGAAGCCGCGCCGAAGGAGGCGACCATCGATCCCGAGCACACGTCACTTGCTTTGTCCGACGAGCTGAGCCTGCACGTCTTCGAGCAAGAGACGACCGGCGGCTGTAGTTCCCTCACGCGGCGATACTTGAGCTACGTGCCGAGCTACGAGGAGGATTGGGTGTTGGATCGTTGGGGATTTCGCAACCAAGACGTCGACGCTTCGATCGCCGTTTGGGAATTCCTCATGCAGCCGTGAGCGCCGTGCGTGATGGGCGCCGCAGGGCGTCACTCACACTGCTGGCCTAGAGTGAACTCCGGGTCGTCGTCGGGGTAGTCGGGGTCGAGACACAGGCCGGCCGTGCCCAGGATGGCCTGAATGTCCGCCGGCACGATGAGGCAGAGTCCGTCGGGGTGCAGGCAATCGTCGTCGCAGTTGCAGCGTTGCATGCAGAAGCCCAAGTCCTGACTCCCGCTGCCTTCCTCGACGGCAAAGGTGCAGATGGCTTCACCCGGATCCGACGGTGTGGGGTCGTCCGAGCCGCAACCGATCTCGCTGAGGTTGCACCAACCGGTGCACACCGCAAAACCCTCCACGATGGGTAGGCAGAGCCCACTCGCGCAGGTGTCCTCCGTCGCATCCGGATCACACTCGGCACCAATGGGATCGCCCGGCCTGGGCGTGTCCACGCAAGCTCCAGTGCCGAGATCGCAAAAGCTGTCTCCGCAATCAGCATCGCTGCGACAGGTGGGGCGGCAGAACCCGATGTCCAGACTGCTCGAGTCGCAGGCGATGTCCGACCGCCCGTGGCATTTGTCGACTGTCGCGACTCCGATGTCGCAAGCCTCGAGGCAAAAGGCCTCGGTATCGGTGACCTGCACGCACCTGGCGCCGGCCGCAGTGCAGACCGACGGATCGGTGAGGCAATTGCGGGTGCAGTAGCCGCCTGCCGGACCCCCGCCGAGCCATTCGTCCGCTGAGCTCTGCATGCAGCGGAACCCGCTGTTGCAATCGTCGTCCGTTTCGCAGGCGGAGCCGATGGTTCCGTTGGTGAGGGTGCTCAGATTCGGGGTGTCGTCGACGTCGATCGTCGTGTCCGGCGGACTCGCCGGTGGCGCAACGTCCCCTTGCGTCGGGTCCTCCAACATCACCGTCTGGTCCGGGGCGTCCGTGTCGGCGCTGGGGTTCGTGGCTGAGGACGCCGTGTCCGTCTCGGCGAGGTTGCTCGCATCCACACACAGCCCAGAGAGACAGGTCAAAGCGTCGTTGCAGGTGTCGTTGGGATAACACGGGCAGCGTTCGTCCCCCGTCTGGCAGTCGGGCTCGGGTTCGACCTCCGTCGCCGAGTTGCCGTCGCTCGTCGCCTCGTCGGTGAGCAGCTCGACGTCGGAGTCGGTGGCCTCGCTCGAGTTTGTTCCGTCGTCCGTCGCGTCGTCGCTCCGGGACGTGCCCCCGTCGGACTCGTCTTCCGCCACGTCAGTCGACGTGGGCTCGACGCTCGAACGCGAGTCGAACTCGTCGGTCTTGCCTGCGAGCAGACATCCGCTCGGAACGAGGCCAAACGCCATCAAACAACCCAGATGAGCGAGCGCGATTCTCGGTCGGCTTTGCCTCACCCCATTGGGTGAAGGTGTGGCAAAGCCTCCTCCGGGGGAACTTTTCGCTCGGCGTTTCCAGTGTTTCTCGAGGGCTTTCCAGCCCCCGCCCCAGTAAACTGGGGCCCCACCCCAAAAATGAGCGATTCGCATTCGCGCTCGCTCATTTCGCGCAATGCGAGAAGCTCCAGGGGACGATCGCTCCTTGGTGAACACCCTCATCGAACGAAGAGTATGGCATGCCGTCGCCGCACGGGAAAACCGTGCTGTGCGTTCGCTCGCCGCTCCTGTCCTACCTCATGCCACACCCTCGACCCGCAATCGCTCGGCAAAGCTCGCTCGCAGCAGGTTGACGGCGCGTTCGAGAGCGTCTGCCGCGTAGGGCGTTGGTGCGGAATGACCCCAGACCGGACCGGGCCACGCTGCATCGTTCGCCGTTCGCACGACGTGATGCACGTGGAGCTGTCTCACCACGTTGCCCAGGCTCGCCACGTTGAGCTTGGCGTTGGGATACGCGGCGGCGAGCGCTCGGCTGGTGAAGAGCGATTCGGCGTGAAGGGCCTGCTGGTCGTCAGGCTCTAGCTCGAACGGCTCGCTGATGTCCGCTCGCCGGGGTACCAAGATCACCCACGGGTACCTGGCGTCGTTCATGAGCAGCACGCGGCAGAGCTCGTAGTCGCCGAGCGCAACCGTGTCTGCTTGCAAGCGCGGATGCAATTGGAACATGTGCCCGAGAGTACACCTGGTGATTGCGGTCGTGCTGCGGCTTAGGTCCAACGCCCTGGTCTGCCGTCCACCCGTTCGGCGGGGCAGCAAGTGCCCGGGATCGGCCAGCGGGCGAGAGCAAATTCGCAGCCACGGCGCGGCGTTCGATTACCGCCTTGTCCCCTGCGGGGCGAGCAAATATCGTGCGCCGGATGTCGTCTGAGGTCGCCACGCAAGCCCCGAGTCGTCGCCTAGCCAGCGCTTTGGGCCTGTCGGGTTGCGTTGCCGAGTGGTTGACTCTGCGTGGTCACACCGATGTGGAGGAAACACGGCGTTTTCTCGAGCCCCGCTTGGCGGAGCTGTCGGTCCCCGATGAGATGCTGGACCGCGGCAAAGCGGCCGAGCGCATCGCGAGTGCCATTCGTGGGAAACAGCGCATCGTCGTGTATGGGGACTATGACTGCGACGGGATAACGGCTACCGCGATCATGACGGAGGCCCTGCGACAACTGGGCGGCGAGGTGCGCCCGCTGTTGGCGAGTCGCTTCGAGGGCGGCTATGGCGTCTCCTCCGCGGCTGCGGACAAGATCGAGCGCTTGGCACCCCAGCTGCTCATCACCTGTGACTGCGGTTCTTCCGATCACGAAAGCCTGGAGCGACTGTCACGAGCGGGCATCGACATCGTCGTGATCGATCATCACCTGGTGCCCGAACGGCCGCTGCCGGTGCTCGCGTTTCTCAACCCCCATCGGCCCGAATGCGGCTTCCCCTACAAGGGACTTGCCTCCTGCGGCTTGGCGCTTTCCGTCGCAGCTGCGGTGCGCAAGGAGCTCGACGCTCAGCTGGACGTGCGGCAATGGCTCGATCTGGTCGCAGTGGGCAGCATCGCGGATGTCGCGCCGCTGGATGCGGACAATCGTGCACTGGTGCGGGCCGGCTTGAAGGCGTTGTCGCAGTGCCAGCGGCCCGGTTTGGCGGCGCTGTTGGAGCTGGCGAACGTCTCTTGCGCGGGGCCATTGACGGCGCGGGACGTCGCGTTTCGCGTGGCCCCAATGCTCAATGCTCCTGGGCGTATGGGCTCGCCTGAGCTCGCGTTGCAGCTGCTGCTCGCTCGCGAGCAGTCGACTGCCACCGCACTGGCGGCGGAATTGGCGGATGTGACCGCGCGCCGACGCCAAGAGCAAGACCGAGTGTTGGCCGAAGCTCGCGAGCAAATCGCGCGAAGCGGCTTTCAGAACGACCCAGCCATCGTGCTCGGGGCGCCCGGTTGGAATCATGGACTGGTTGGCATCGTGGCGGGGCGTTTGGCGGACGACTATGGGCGTCCAGTTGCGGTGGCTGGATTCGAATCCGCTCACGGGCGCGGCTCGGTGCGCGGCCCCGAGGGCGTGCGGTTGCACGATGCGTTGAGCGCGTCCAGTGAGCACCTGACCCGTTTTGGAGGGCATCAGGCGGCGGCGGGCTTCGAGCTCGTGCAGGAATCGCTGGACGCTTTTCGGGAGGCGTTCACTCGAGCCGTGGTATCCCAGGGGCCTGCTCCCGAGCGCGAACGAAGTGCCACCAGTGTGCAGTTGCGGGCGGAGGACTCTCCCGAACGCGTGCTGCTCGACCTCGACCGTTTGGAACCGTGCTGGGACGACAATCCGCGGCCCAGTCTGGAGGTCGTCGGCAAGGTGCTCTCAGCGCGTGAGGTGGGCGATGGCCACCTGAAGCTGCGCCTGGATCTGGGGCGCTTCACGTTGGATTGCTTTGGCGTAGCGCTCGGCACTGGCGCCGATACGCTGAGCGGAAAGGTCCGGGTCGTGGGGGACTTGCGCCGCAACACGTTCCGTGGGGTAACTCAGCCTGAGCTCTTCCTTCACAGCGTAGTCCCGGCGGAGCCTACCGCCGCAGACGCTGGCGCAGCCGTCGCCGCTGTGCGATGACCCAGGTCCGATGAGCGCACTGATCGAGTTTCGAGGGGTCAAGAAGGCCTTCGGCCCGAAGGTGATCTACGACGATTTGAACTTGAGCATCGACAAGGGCGTCGCGTTCACGATCCTCGGTGGCTCCGGCGTCGGCAAGAGTGTGATGCTCAAGATGCTGATCGGATTGTTGCGCCCGGACGAGGGCGAGATCTACTTCGACGGTCAAGAGGTCACTCATCTGAGCGGCGACGAGCTCGCGCAACTACGCCGACGGATCGCCATGCTGTTTCAAGCAGGCGCGCTTTTCGACTCGCTCAGCGTGATCGACAACGTCGCCTACGGATTGCACGAGCACTTCCACGACACGATGAGTGAAGCCGAGGTGCGCGAGCGCGTCGCTTGGGCCCTCGAGCTCGTTGGTTTGCCGGGCATCGAGCAGATGAACCCGGCCGATCTTTCTGGCGGCATGCGCAAGCGTGTGGCGCTGGCGCGGGCGATCGCGCTCCACCCCGAAGTGGTGCTCTACGACGAGCCGACGACGGGCCTCGATCCGATCAACACCGCGCGCGTCAACCACCTGATCACGGGCTTGCAGAAGCGGCTGCAGATCACCAGCGTGGTCGTGACCCACGACATGCGCAGTGCGTTTGCCATCAGCGATCGCGTCGCGATGGTGCACGGCGGTCGCATCATCTTCTCCGGCACGGTGGCGGAGGCCAAGAGCTGTGAAGACCCGCGGGTGGCGGACTTCATCGTCGGTCACGCACCGGTCAAAGAGGACGTCGAGACGCTGCTGAACTCCTGAAGGTTGCGCGCGCGGGCGTATCGCTCCGTTCCTGACGCCCGGAATCGGCTCGGGTTGGAAGCCCAGTCCCGGATTGCGTCTGTCCTCGAGACATCACGACTCGCGTGGCGGCCGGCGGTTCGGGCTCCGGCTCTGGCGGTGGCTGCTCCCCTGGCATGCGGGCCTCCAGAAACAGGAGATTCAGCGATTGGGCTCTGCACATTTTCGGGCTAGATAAACCTCGAACACGATGGCGTTGCGCACGGAAGTCAGAGTCGGGGTCTTCGTTGCGACGGGTCTCGCGGTCATGGCGATGATGGTCTTCCTGATCGGGCAGACGCACCGCATGTTCGAGACGAAGGCCACTTACTTGGCGGAATTCGAGGACGTCGAGGGCTTGAACGCTGGCGCTCAGGTGCTGATGGGCGGCGTGAACATCGGACACGTGGCCCAGGTCTCGTACCCGGAGGATGCCATGCGTTCAGAGGTGCTCGTCGAATTGTCGATTGTGCGCAGCGAAGCGCGCCGCATCCGCGAAGACAGCCGCGTCAAGGTCGCACCCAAAGGCATGTTGGGCGACAAGCAGATCATCATCACCAAGGGCACGATGAGTGAACCTCAGATCCCCGAGGGCCAGAAGATCCCGTCGTCTCAGGAAAGAAGCCTGTTCGCCCAGGTCGAGCAGTTGGGCGAGAAGTTCGGCAGCGTGCTCGGCAACTTGGAGAAGACGAGCGGCGCTCTCGCCCAGGAAGACTTCCACGACGACATGCAGACGAGCATGCACTCGGTGCGCAGCGTGCTCGAGAACCTCGACCACGGCGACGGCTACCTGCCTCGTTTGCTGAAGGACAAAGATGAGGCTGACCGTCTGTCCCAAGCCGTCAGCAGCTTGGAGCGGAGCACCGCCCAGCTCAATCAGGTCTTGCGTCGCGTCGACCAAGTGCTCGCTCGGGTCAACGAAGGGCCGGGCTTTGCCCACGACGTCGTCTACGGCAAAGAGGGCACGGAGTCCGTCCAGCAGATCGGTCATGCTGCCGAAGAGATTGCGGTCACTTTGCAGGGGATCCGCGAAGGCGATGGCCTGGCCCACAATCTCTTGTATGGGGGGCCCGACGACACCAACACCGAGCGAGCGCTTGCCGACTTGGCTGCCATCACCGGTGACGTGCGGGAGATGGTGCGCGACCTGAAGCAGGGCAAAGGGACCTTGGGCGCGCTGATGGTCGATCCGTCGGTTTACGAGGACCTGAAGGTCTTGCTCGGCAACGTGCAGCGCAACGAGGTGTTGCGCGCGCTCGTGCGCTACTCGATTCAGCGGGACGAGAAGCGCCGCGTGCCTGCCCCCCAAGATCGAACGCCCGCCTCTGCCACGGCCAAGGGCTCGCTCTCGACCGACCCTTGAGCGGCGAGCGGTGCCTTGCGCACGGTGCCCTGCGCACGGTGCCGTGGGCTCAACTGTCGAAGCGACCCCTGAGCGGCCAGTGCCTGCCCACGTCGCCGAGAGGGCTCAGTGTCGAGCGACGCTCGAGCGGTGCGCTGCCCGCGCCCGTCGCCAAAGGGGACCTGGGACCGACCCCTGGGCCAGAGTGATAGCTTCGACCGGCCGCCGCTGACGCGTGGCAAGCGTTCGCCGTCCGTCGAAACCTGTCGGGGGCCGAGGCTCTGACTATACTCTTCAGAATGCGGTTCCTGGAGCGTACGACACGCATCATCGCGATTCTGGGGTTTGCCTGGCTCGCTTCCCACTTTGCTCTGAAGTTCGGCTCGGGTGGCCTGTGGCGCGGGTTGGGTGCAGCTCATGCGGTCACCGGTGAAACGGGGGCGGACGAGGCCTACGACCTGACGGAACTGGTTGCGGTCAACGAGACGCTGAAGAAGATACGAGCGAAGTACGTCGACCCGAGCCGCGTCAAGCCGCGGCAGATGTTCTTGAGTGCGCTCAACCAAGTGCAGCGCGAAGTGGCGCAGGTGATCGTTCTACACGACGAGAACTCGCCCAACGTTCGCGTGCGCGTCGATACCGAGGAGCGCGAGTTTCGCGTCGACAACGTGCAGGGCCCTTGGGACGTTTCCGCGCGTCTGCGTGAGGTGTTCGCGTTCCTGCAGACGCACCTCAAAGACACCGAAGTGGAGTTGGAAGAGGTCGAGTATGCCGCCTGTAACGGTCTGCTGCGCACTTTGGATCCGCACTCGGTGTTCATGAGCCCGGAAGCGTTCCGCGAGATGAACCTATCGACCACCGGGCACTTCGGTGGTCTCGGCATCGTGATCTCGATCCGCGACCAGATGCTCACGGTGATGCGCCCGATGCCCGACACGCCCGCGTGGCGTGGAGGCCTCAAGCGTTTGGATCGCATCACGAAGATCAACAACGAGTCGACGATGAACATGCCGCTCGACGATGCCGTCAAGCGCCTCCGCGGCAAGCCGGGTTCGGACGTGACCGTGTGGATCCATCGCGACGGAAAGGATGGTTGGAGCGGCGCGCGTCCGTTCAAGCTGGTGCGTGAAGTCATTCGCATCAAGAGCGTGGAGCAGAAGCTACTCCAGCCGGGCATCGGCTACGTACGCCTTCGCCAGTTCCAGGCCAGCAGTGCGGACGAGCTGCAGGAGGCGCTGAACGGATTCCGTGACAACGGCAAGCTGAAGGGCTTGGTGCTCGATCTGCGCGACAACCCCGGGGGCTTGCTCGACCAGGCTGCCAAGGTGACCGATACGTTCATCTCCCGTGGCGTGATCGTATCGACCGTCGGCGGCTCCGAGGGGCGCGACGAAAAACGGGCTCAGAGTGCCGGTACGGAGCCGAACTATCCGATCGTCGTGTTGGTGGACGGTTCGTCGGCGAGCGCGAGCGAAATCGTGTCGGGTGCGCTCAAGAACCACGACCGCGCCGTGATCGTGGGCCAAACGACCTTCGGCAAGGGCTCGGTACAGCTCGTCTTCTCCAGGATCGCTCACGGCGCTGCGCTCAAGCTCACCGTGGCGCAGTACCTCACCCCCGGCGACATCTCGATTCAGGGCGTGGGCGTCACCCCCGACATCGAGCTCGATCCGATGACGGCAGACACCCTGGAGATGGACTTGTATCGGCCGCAGCATCGTTTCAGCGAACGAGAACTCGCCCGTAGCTTGACGCACAGTGCGGCTCGCAACACCGACCGCCCGTGGATCACGTTGCGTTACAACTTGCCCGAGGAAGAACGGGCGGAGATGCGGGAGTTGGGGGCCGTTCGGGACGAGTTCTTCTTGGATTTTCCGATCGCCTTCGCCCGCGATCTGGTGGCCAAGCTGCCGGCGGGCAAGCGCCGAGTTCAGCAGCTGGAGGAAGTCGCTTCGTTCATCGAAGGCGTGCAGCAGGAGCAGATGGCCGAGGTCACGACGGATCTGAAGAAGCTCGGCATCGATTGGTCGCACCCGCCTGAAGGCTTCAATGCGACGCTCAAGCCCCAAGACTGGAAGGTGGAGGTCACGACGGATCAGCCGAACGATACCGTGCAAGCGGGCGAGCAGATGACCCTGAAGGTCAGCGTGACGAACAACGGCAGCACGCCGGTCTACCAACTCCGCGCACTGACCAAGAGCGACAGCGGCTACTACGACGAGCGCGAGCTCTTGTTCGGCAAGGTCGACCCGGGCCAGACGGTGACGGCATCGGCGCCGGTTGGCTTTTGCCGCATCCAAGGTCGCAAGCCCGGTTCCACCAAGCCGCTGCCGACCGATGCGCCCCGCGAGTGCGCGATCCCGAAGGATGCCGCGACGCGACAGGACGTCGTCAAGGTTCGATTCAGCGCAGATGAGGGGACTGCTCCCAACGAGGTGGAGATCCGACCCACGATCCGTCAGCTACCGGAACCGGTGTTCGCCTACACCTACCAGGTCGTGGACAACCGGGCGGGCAATGGCGACGGGCAGGTGGCGCGCGGCGAGGGTGTGACGCTGTACATGGACGTCACCAACATCGGCAAGGGCGCATCTCACGAGACGGAGGCATTGCTCCGCAACCTGACAGGCGACGGATTGCTCTTGCACGCGGGGCGCTTCGACATTTCCAACATGCAGCCCGGAGATCGACGTCGTGTCGCGTTCACGTTCGACGTTCTCGATTCGTTGGCGGACAACCTGGCCAAGGTGGAAATCAGTGTCGTCGATCAGGATTTACGTGAGTCCGCTTCGGAGAAAGTGGCGATCCCGATCGTCAAGGGCGGTCTTCGGGTTGAAGCTGCGCAAGGCTTGGCCAAGGCCGACCGGCGCGTGCGCGTCTTGCCGCAACCACTGAACACCGCCGTCAGCGTCGGTGCCCTCGAATCCGGCTCGGTCGTAAAGCGTTTGGGCACTTTTGGTGAGTTCACCAAGGTCAGCCTGGGGGAGGGCCGCTTCGGCTTCGTGCCCTCCGCTGGACTCGGGAGCGGGAGCGGGGTGGAGTCTCCGAACTTCGAGCCACTGATGGTGCACTCACCCCCTCTCGTCGACGTTGCGCCCGCCAGTTTGGCGACTCGCGACAGCACGGTGCTGATCAAGGGTACCGCCAAAGACACGGACCGCGTGCTCGACACGTACATCTTCGTGGGCGCGCAGAAGGTGTTCTACCAGTCCAACCGCAAGGGCACGGACGCCACCCGCATGGAGTTCGAGAAGAGTGTCGAGCTTCAGCCTGGCATCAACGTCATCACCGTCGTATCGCGCGAGAACGAAGACGTCGCTTCCGCCCAGACCATGGTGGTTCGTCGAGACGGGCCGAACGGCGAGGCGCTGCCGACGCCCAAGTCGGAAACGTTCGGGGCTGACTGGGACTTCTCAGCGACGGAGTGAGTCCTGATGCTGCCCGCGTTGTCCCGGGAACAGAGCCGCGACTTCGACCGCCAGGCGATCGGGGCCTGGCGAGTTGCCGGCTTGGTGCTGATGGAGAACGCGGGCCGCGGCGCGTGTGAAGTGCTGCTACGTCACTTTCCGGAGCCCGGCAGGGTTCTCGTCGTATGTGGGCTCGGAAACAACGGCGGTGACGGTTACGTCGTCGCTCGACGTTTGTTGACGCTGGGACACGACGTTCAGGTCGTGGCGTTGGCGGGCTTGGAGAAGTTGCCGCCGGACGCGCGTTCGAACGCGGAGAGCTATCTCGGGCTCGGTGGGCGCTTCGTCGTGGATGAGAGCAACGAGCTGGATCAGCTTGCCGCCGCGCTCAGCGGTGCTGGGTTGGTCGTCGATGCGCTCTTCGGGACGGGGCTGACTCGCCCGATCGCAGGGCGCTTTGCCCGCGCCGTCGAGGCCATCAACGCTAGTGACAGGAGCGTCGTGGCGCTGGACTTGCCGTCTGGCTTGGATGCCAATACGGGCCAGGTTCACGGGGTGGTACTGCAGGCTGATGTGACCGCGACCTTTGCTGCCTACAAGTTGGGCCTGCTGACGGCGCGCGGGCGACGTGTTCGTGGGCGCGTGGAAGTGGTGGACATCGGCGTGCCGCCGCCGCCGAGTTCTGCCGGCGGTGCGGTCTTGATTGAAGCTTCGGACGTGCGCGCACTGATGTCGGCGCGCCCCGCGCCGTGTCACAAGGGCGATGCGGGGCGGGTGGTTCTCGTCGCGGGCTCGAGTGGCAAGCTGGGAGCTGCACGCTTGGCAGCCCGAGGTGCGCACCGCGCCGGTGCTGGCTTGGTGACGATCGCGAGCTTCGAAGAGGTCGCCGGCAAGTTGGATCAGACCGCGCACGAGACGATGACCCTGGCACTGCCCCGCGCGAACGCGTTCGAGGCGCTGGAGGCCAGCCGTGCCGACGTTCTAGCGATCGGACCGGGCTTGGGTCTGGATGAGGCAGCTGCCGAACTGATCGAAGCCGTGGTCGAGCGCTGGCCGGGAGTCGTCGTCGTGGATGCTGACGCACTGACCCATTACTCCGGTGCTGCTGCTCGTTTCAGCCAAGCCGCGGGGCCTCGCATTCTCACGCCCCACCCCGCGGAAGCGGCTCGTCTCTTGGGGGTCGACGTTGCCCAGGTGCAGGCTGACCGCTTTCTGGCTGTTCGTCGGCTGAGCGCGGCTTCGGGCGCTGTGGTACTGCTCAAGGGTGTGCACACTCTGGTCGCCGAGGGTGATCAGCCCATTGCCATCAACACCACCGGCAACAGCGCGTTGTCCTCGGGCGGCTCGGGAGACGTACTGACGGGCGTGATTGCCGCGCTGGCCGCCCACCTTCCACCGCGGGCCGCCGCCGTGTGTGGCGCGTGGCTGCACGGCGCAGCCGCCGAGCGCTGGAGCGACCGCTCCGGCGCGACGAGCGGCATGCTGGCGCGAGAGGCGGCGGATCTGTTGCCCGAAGTCATGGGCACCTTGGGAACCTGACTTGCGCTCTGCCACCAACGACGTGTTGTCAGAGAGACCCAAGATGCTGACAGATTGACACGCCGAGGTGCGGTGGAACTGCCGATCCGAGCCCACACAGACGTGGATCTGGCCCGATCGCCGCTTGGCACACAGCTTGCGTAACCCGTCTGCGAGGTTACCGATGCAAGCAGCCGAACAACTCGAAACAGCACCAGAATCGCGCCCCACTCTGACCATCATCGAAGGGGGCGCTCCCTTTCGAGACGAGTTGGACTCCCACGCTCCCCAACTCGTTCCTAGAGCGTTGCAACTGACACGCAATCCGGAGCGTGCCCGAGACTTGGTCCAAGACACTCTGCTGCGGGCACTGCGCTTCGAGTCGAGTTTCAGGCCAGGTAGTAACCTGAGGGCCTGGTTGGCTCAGGTGATGTACAGCGTGTTCGTCAGCCAGTGTCGTCGACGCCAGCGGGAGCGACGCGTGATGGATGGGGCAGCCATGGATCCGGTGTTGTGGACGCAGCCGGAGCAGGCGCCTCTGATGTCGAACTTGTCTCCTGGTATGCGGCGCGCGCTCGAGCAACTGCCGGACGCCTACATCGACGTGCTGATGCTGGTGGACGTCCACGAGCTTCCTTACCGTGACGCCGCGGAGGAGTTGGGGGTGCCTGTAGGTACTGTCATGAGCCGCTTGCATCGCGGTCGACGCATGTTGCGAGAGCGCCTCATGCTGCAGGCGGCATGACGGTGCGGCGCAGCCCGAAAGCCCATCGGGCTTCGGGCTGTGGCCGAGCCCGTCACAATCAAGAGCGGCTCAACCTACAAACAGCCCGGCGACGCAACCCGTCATGAACGCGGCCAACGACCCACCGACCATGGCCCGGAACGCGAGCTGAGCCAGCTCGGGGCCGCGTTTGGGCGCCAAGCCACCGATGCCCCCGAGTTGGATACCGATGCTGGCGAAGTTTGCGAAGCCGCACAGCGCGTAGCTGGCGATCACGATCGAGCGAGGCGCCAGGACTGGGGTTGGCGCATTGACGAACTCCCCGAGGTGCACGTACGCGATGAACTCGGTGAGGATCAGCTTCTCTCCCAAGAGCCGCCCAACCAGGGCACAATCGTCGAAGGGGACGCCCATCACGAATGCGATGGGCCAAAACACCCAGCCGAGCAGGCGCGACAGACTCAGAGGCTCCTCGGCAATCACGATCCAACCGATCAAGGCATCCGAAAGGGCGATCAACCCGACGAAGGCAATCAGCATCGCGCCAACGCCGATCGCCAGGCGGGCGCCGTCGTTGGCGCCGCGAGCCGCCGCATCGAACAGATTGACGGTCTCGGGTTTGTCGTCCAAGCGAACCACGCCGCGTGTCACCGGTTCGCCCGTTTCTGGTTCCATCAACTTGGCAACAGCGAGTGCCGCAGGTGCGGAGAGCAATGAGGCCGTTACCAAGTGGCCCGCAATGCCGGGGATGTTTCTCAAGAATCCCACGTAGGCGGCCAGCACGCCGCCGGCGACGGTGGCAAAGCCACCCGTCATCAAGGCGAAGAGCTCCGAACGGGTCATGCTCGCCACGTAGGGACGGACCACGAGGGGCGCCTCCACCTGTCCGAGAAAGATGTTCGCGGCCGTTGCCAAAGACTCGGCTCCACTGACGCCCATCGTGCGCTGCATGAGCCAAGCGACCGCGATGACCACCCGTTGCATCAGCTTCAGGTGATAGAGAATGGCCATCAAGCTCGAGAAGAACACGATGCTGGGCAAGATCCAAAACGCGAAGGTCTTGACCGGGGGGGAGATCCTCCCCACGAAAGTCTCAGCTTTTCCGGAGGGGTCGAGGATCTGGTGCGGTTCGACGCTCTGGAAGACGAAGCTGGCGCCAGCTTCGGAGAAGGAGAGCAGCTTGCGCACGGCGTTGTCGGTGACGGTGAAGAAGAAGCCTTGCAACGTCGGATTGAGGATCACGAGGCCGAGCACCAGCTGTAGCCCAATACCCCAAATCACGGGGCGCCAGCTGACTGCCCGGCGTCGTGCCGACAGCAGCCAGCCGAGACCGAGCAGCACGAACAGACCGAGGAAAGACATGGCCCGCAGCCACACATCCGTTCCCATCCGGTCCGCATACAGTGGATTGTCGCAATGTGAAAGCGGAAGCTGTGCCATCCTCGCTGCATGCTGCAGGCGTGGCGTTGGTTCGGGCCCCGTGATCCGATTTCGCTGACCAAAGTCCGCCAAGCTGGGGCCAGCTGCGTGGTGACGGCGCTGCACGACGTCGAAGTGGGTGAAGTCTGGACGCGCGAAGCGATCGCCAAGCGTTGCCAGGAGCTCGCGGCAGCCGGGCTGAGTTGGGGCGCGGTCGAAAGCTTGCCGGTACACGCATCGATTCGCTTGCAGGAATCGGGCTTCGAGCGTTGTCTCGAAAACTACCTTCACTCGCTCGAGAACCTCGCTGCGTGTGGCGTGCGAGTCGTCTGCTACAACTTCATGCCGGTCATCGACTGGACGCGGACGGATCTCGAGTGGACCGCCGCCGATGGTTCGCGCGCGTTGCGCTTCGATGCGACGCGTTGGGCCGCCTTCGACCTATACGTGCTGGAGCGCCCGGGCGCGGAGCAGGACTACGACCCTGCGATGGTAGAACGAGCAGGGGCACTTGCAGCCTCGATGACCGAAAGCCAGAAGGACGTGCTCGTGCGCGCGGTGGCTGCGGGGCTACCTGGAGCGAACGAAGAGGGGTACTGCTTGGGGACGTTGAAAGAGGCCCTGGCGCGCTGGAGTCTCGTCAGTCCACGACGCCTGAGAGACAACCTGGTTGCGTTTCTCGAGCGTGTGACACCGACGGCGGAACGCTTGGGGCTTCGATTGTGTATCCATCCCGATGACCCGCCTCGGCCCCTGCTCGGGCTGCCACGGGTGGCGAGTTGCGGTCAGGACTTTCACGAGTTGTTCGAGCGGGTGCCGAGTCCTGCCAACGCCTTGACCTTGTGCGTTGGCTCTCTGGGTGCCGGTCGAAAGAACGACCCGTTGGCTCTGGCGTCGACGTTTGCCTCGCGGATCCACTTTGCCCATTTGCGCGCCGTTGCCACCGAGGATGATGGCTCCTTCGTCGAAGCCAACCACTTGGAAGGCGACGTCGACTTGGTGGCCATCGTTCGTGAGCTCGTCATCGAGGAGCGGCGGCGCGCCGTCAGCGGCGAGCCGTTCACCCAGATCGTGATACGCCCGGACCACGGTCGGGTATTGGAAGGGGACATCGCCGAGTTGCCGGGGTACTCCTGGTTGGGACGTCTCAAGGGGCTGGCCGAGCTCCGCGGCGTCATCACGGCGGTGGAGCGGCTCGTTCCCGAGCGTTGAGCGCTGGCGCGAAATGCGCCTCACGTCTCGGCTCTGCTCATCGACGTATGACAGAATCGTTCGCCGGGGACCGGTTTCGCCCCACGATATGTTCAGCTCGGTACTAGTCAGCGACCGGCAGATGGACATAGTGAACGGTGCACCCCCGATCATGTCTTCCTCCGTCCATTCCCGTCTCCTTCGCGCCCGCGGGCGCAGCTTCTGCCAGTTGCGTGCACAGGGAGAAGATCCCGCGGGACCGGTTCAGTCGAGCAACGGTGCTTCGTCGCAGCCGTGCGAGTTCGATGCCGCCGTCGGGTGAGTGGCGCGGACTCGGTGGGACGATGCTCCAGCAAGTCGTGGACATGTTTGCTCCACCAGCGTGCTGACGCTGTGGCCCGGGCGGCTTGTCGACATGCGGACGAGAGGCTAGGTATTGAACGTGACGCGGGTGACGACGAGCCGCTGGGAACGAAGGATGGTCGCGACTCGGGGGCTGACGTGAACTCCGACGATGTGAGAAACCCCTTCGCCCCGCCGGCAGCGGCTGGTGCGCTCGAGCAGCAAGAACTGGTTTTGTATACCCCCCGTCAGATCGGCATGGGCGCTTTTTTTGGAGGCGTTCCTGCGGGCGCGTTCATGTGCCTCGCCAATCATCGCACGGAAGGCGAGCTTCGGCGGGGCTGGTTCGTCGTTCTGATCAGTGGCGTCGTCTTGACGCTGATCCTCGTCGCCTCCGGGAGTTCATCGATCTACGGCGTACTCACTGCCGCGGGTTTCTTTCACTATGCGAAGATGTGCGAGGTGCGTCGTCGGCGTGAGGCTTCAGTTGCCGTGCCAACCAGGTTTCGCTCCAACTGGCTGGTCGTTGCAGTGGCGCTGGGATCTCTGGTGGCGTTGATCTTCGTTGGCATCCTCCTGGAATATGGGCCCACGTCACGAGGGATGTCGGAGCTCGTGTACGATCTAGGGCTGTCGTCGGAGCTGCCACTCGACCCTTGACGTGCACGCCGCGCTCGGGACGTTCGAAGTCGCTGTTCAACTACATGACTGTCGGATTTCGCTCGACCTACCTTGTCGCACCAACTTCCGGGGCGGAGTTTCGTCTGGGTTTCTTCGAACCTCAAAGGCTGTTATTCCAGGAGCCCGCCGCGTAGTAGCTAATGGAGGGTCGCGGCTTTCCACGGAGGTCCGTCATGAAACGATCGAATTCAATCGTGTTTGCTTCCATCATCGGTGCAGCCTTGCTGTCCCTGCCGGGATGCGACTCGGAGGCAGAAACCAAGAAGGCCGAGGAGGCTGCCAAGGCGGCGGCCGAGAGCGCAGCGCAGGCTGCAGCGAAGGAAGCCGAGCAAAAGGCGCAGCTGGCGGCCACCAAGGCAGCGGCAAAGAAGGCTGAGGAAGAGAAGTCGCAGCGGCCATCGACCATCGATACGAAGGTCACGGACGATCGTCGGTCCGAGGTGGAGAAAGCCTACGCGGATGCCAAAGGCTTCATCGTCGCCACCGACATCGAAGAGCAGCTCAAGAAGAACAAGTCCATCAAAGCCAAAGAAGGTGCCATCAAAACCTTCGACAAGTCAGCAAAAGGCAAGTGGGTGCTCTTCTCAGGACCAATGGTGAACTTGACGGATGATGGCTTCGACCTCGCCGTTACCTACACGCCGCGTGCGGAGAACGATCCCATGGGCATGAGCCGGCAGTTCTTCACCGTGACGCTGAGCAGCATCGAGGGTTACGAGAAGGACAAGTTCAAGGCTGGCTCCAACGTCGTGGTGCTTGCCAAGTACGACGGCCAGGCCAAGGCGAGTTCCGGATACGAGCTCGTCGAAGTGGGCCACTGGAAGTAGGGCTCGCCGAAGTGCGAAAGAAGGGGCGCAGCCTGGGGGGTGCGCCTCTTCCGCATTTTCGGAGTCAATCCTCGCGGTGTGCCCGCTCGAGGCGCGCGGCTGGGTCCTGTCGGTAGAATTGCTGCAAGACCCCGTACAGCTTCGGGTGCTCTTTGCGCAGCCGTTTCGGCTTTTCGAAGAAGTACTCGGTCGCAACGGCGAAGAACTCGGCTTCCGACGTTGCCCCGTACGGATCGAGCAGGGTCTTCTTGCCGGCTTTCACACGGCGCTGAAGCTCGAAGTACACCTCTCCGCAAGCAGCTGACCATTGCTCGTACTGCTCACTGCCCCGCAGAGGAGGAGTGCCGTCGATTTCGTTGTCCAGCATGTCGAGCTTGTGAGCGAACTCGTGGAATACGACGTTGTGACCCAGCGAAGGGTGGCGGCTGCCGTGCTCCACCGCATCCCACACCAAAATTACCGGGCCACGGAGGTGAGCCTGTCCGAGGATGGCCGGCCGTCGTTCCACGATGTCCACCGACGTGTCGAAAACGCTTCGCTCTCGCTCGGGCAGACGTACCGTCGAGGGGTAGACGAGGATGGACTGCACGTCCTGGTACAGGTCGTGGTCCAGGCCCAGGAGCAGGATTGTCGCGTTGGCGGCAATGGTGACGCGGATCTCGTCGTCGAGCTCCAGGCCTCCGCAGCCGACGAACGTCTTTTCTGCGCAGAAGACTTGTACCAGCTCCTCCAGATGTTTCCGCTCCTGCGCGTCGAGCGTTCGGGTGTAGGGAACGTTGGCATCAATGATGCTTCGCCACTCTTCCGGAAATGGCGCTTCGAGAATTTTTTCGCGCTGCCAGCGCCGCCACCAAGCGAACACCGCCAGAGTCTACATCGTTTCGTCGTCATTGCAGCCCAGCTCGCCTGGGCCGAGCTGTCGAAGCGGCAGCCGATGCATGTCTCACCAGCTCTGGAAGCGGGCACCATGTAGGTGTGCCACCAATCTTCGCTTGGCCCGGACGCCTCAGTTTTTACAATGTCGTCTTGGGTTCTGCAGGGCTGCCCCAAACCACCAGGACAGTTTGGCCGTATTGAGTAACAATGGCAGGAGGACAGTGCGAGTGAGTTTGATGTCGAGTGTGAGCCAGTGGCCCCAAGCCACACCCGAATCGGCGCGATTCGAGATCCGCCATTGGGACGGAAGCGTCGAGACTCGGAGTTTGGCGATGGGTCACCACGACATCGGCCGCAACGCGGGCGAGATCGCTTTTCCCCGCGACAGAAATGTCTCGCGTCTGCACGCTCAGCTCGAAGTTGCCCCGGGTCACGTGCGCTACGTCGACTTGGGCTCCACCTGCGGGAGCTACACCGCATCCGGTCTTCGCATCCACGGAGCCATGCTGCTCAAGGCTGGAGACAGCGTGCTGTTGGGCAACAGCGTGTTGACGGTGCTCAGCGTGGCGAGCGGGGGGCTTGGTGTCGGGTCCGCGAGCACGATGCAAGAGATGGCTGCCGTTCGCCTGGACGATTGGGATCCCGAGTGGGACATATGATGGACACCTGAAGGGCCGTACCCCCGAAGGTGAGGAATAGCATGTTGGCGCTGGTCGCTTCAGCCGCGCATCGCCACCACAGGGTCGACCCGCGCCGCTCGTAGGGCCGGGACCAAACCACCCAACAGCCCCACGACCACGCCCGAGAAGAGCGCGGTGACGACGATGCTTGCGCTGGGTGCAAAACCGAAGGCGAGCTCTTGAGCCGTCGCCCAATTGACAGTCGATATCTCGACGAAGCCCATCAGAAGCGCTGGCACGAGCCCGAGCAACCCCCCCACGAGCGCGACCGCACCCGCTTCGATGATGATCGCCGCCAGTACGTGTTGGCGGCGGAAACCGAGCGCACGCATCACGCCTATCTCCCTGTGCCGTTGGCTGACCGACGCGTGCATCGTGATCATGGCGCCGAGCATGGCGCCGAACGAGAAGATGAAGGTGACCACTGCGCCTAGGCCGGAGATGACCCGCGCGAGGTTGTTCGAGACCTTCTCGTAGTACTGGGTTTCTCGCTCCACGGTGAGGCCGCGGCGTTCGTCTTCCAAGACTGCTCGTTTGAAGTTGTCGAATTGCGTCTCGGATTCGAGTTGCGCGGTGACGGAGGAGACGTAGCCCTGAGTGCTGAAGGCTGAACGGACGACGTCGATGTCTGCCCAGACTTCGGATTCGTAGGCGGCGCCGTTTGCCTCGAAGACGCCCACGATGTCGATGCGCCGATTCTTCTGGAGCTCGAAGCCTTCGCCCAACGCGACGCCTCCGTACTGATTCACGAGAGCGCGGCCGACGATGGCTTCCGTCGAACCGGGCTTGGCTCGGCGGCCTTCGGTGATGCGCACCTCGGGACGTAGCTCGAACGCGACCTCGCGCACGCCGCGCACCTGGACGCTGGCGTGCTGCGAAGGATTGTCGACGTGACTCAAGTAGACGTGCACGACGCTCTCAGCGGCAATCAGCGGTTGGCCGGAGCGGGCGGCACGAATGCCTGGGGCAGCTGCGACTTGGTTGACCGCCACTTGGCGCAGCCGGGAGCGCCCTTCGGAGAAGGCATCGATCTGCAGCACGATCGCTTTGTCCGGGCTTCCCGCGTTCAGTAGCGTCTTTCGAAGACCGGCAGCGAGCATCAGCGACGTGCTCAGGACGAACACGACCAACGCGATGCCCAGGGCAGTGACCGCCGTCGTCGTGCGGCGCGCCCATAAGCTGCGGAGGCTGTAGTTCAACGGCAGGGACATCGGCGTTCAAGTGACGTGTCGCAGGGACTCGACGACTTCGAGCTTACCCGCGCGATAGGCAGGCAGTCCCGCTGCCAGCACGCCCAGCGCGCCGCCGAGCAGAATGGCGACGAGTGCCGCGTCGGGCGGCACTTGCAGCGGCGCAAATTGCATCTCTTCTTCCAAGAAGCGGCTGACGGCCCTTTCGACCAGAGGATAGGACAGGCCGACTCCGAGCAAGCCCCCGACGAGACCCAGCACACCAGCCTCTCCCAAGATGAAGCCAGCGACGTGCTTGGGGAGAAAGCCCAGTGCACGCAGGATGCCGTACTCGTGGGTGCGCTCCCGTGCACTCATCGCCACCGTGTTGCCGAGCAGGAGCATCGTGATGCCGAGCACCAGCAAGCTCACGATGTCGATGCCTCGTAGGATGGCGCCGAACATTCCAACGAAGGAGGCGTTCAACGCTTGGTCCTCTTGAGTCAGCGTTTGAATGTCGCGTTCGTCGAAGTGGATGTCGATGCTGCGGGCGATGTTCGCTCCTTGCGCTGGGTCATGGATTTCTGCGGAGATGATGTTGATCCTGTCCTGCTCCTCTGCGGGCGCCTGCTCGTTGTAGTACTCCCAGTGCATCCAGACGTCGTGATGCGCGAAACCGTGGCGGGTCGAGTGGAAGATGCACACGACCTCCAAGTCCCACTGTCCTCTGAAGGCCGTGCCTTCGAGATGGATGTTGTCTCCCAGTTGCCACCCGAGTTCGTCCGCGAGCTCCTTGGCGACCATCGCGCCGCGACGGTTGGCGACCCAGGCGCGCTTCTGCTCTGCGGGTGCTTCCAGTTCGTAGTGCATCTTCGCGAATGGCGTTGCATCTACGGCCGTGACGAAGAACCGCGACTTTTCGTTGGCCGGGTACTTGACCTCCGCCCACTGCCCGCCCATGGCCGTCTCGATGCCCGGGATTTGGCGCACTTCGTCGGTGTAGTGGACGGGCAAGCTCTGGCCCCAACCCACTTTGTGTCGGCTCACGACGCGGTTGTTCGGCGTTTGTTCGACCTGATTCGTGTAGCCCGCGCTGATCGCGCGCAGCAGCAAGAAGGCGACGAGCGTGATGGCGACGGCCAGGACGGTCATCGCGGCTCTCAGAGGCGCGCGGCGCGCGTTCCGCAGCGTGAGCAAGAGCAGGTTCATCGGCGACACTCGCCTTGTAGCCGAAAGCGGTGGACGCAGGTAGTCTCGAACGATGGGTCGCGGCTCGTGGGCTGCGCCTCGTTTCACCAACGCTGACGAAGAGCCCAGCGACCTGCCATTCACCCGCAGCGGGCGAGGAAAGCAGGTCTGGTGGGAAAGACTATCTTGAAAAAGCGGCGGCGATCAGCCGCCACCTGCCGAGGCGCCTCAGCAGGGCGAGGCAGCAGCGGCCCGCTGTCGGCGTGCAATGGCCTGTTAGCCCGCGATTGCCATCGCTTTCGTCCACTGGTTGTGCAAGGCCAAGGTGTCGACCCAGGAGGAGATGTATTGCAAGTCGAGAGTCGCGCGTTGAATACGGATGATGCCGGCGGCGTCCTCGAGCTGGCGTTCGGACTGGGAGAGCTTGGCCCATTCGAGCTTGGCGAGGATGACGTCTTCGGCGGAGGCAACGAAGACGGAGTGTCCTGAAAGGGGATGGGGCTTGCGGCGGTCAAATTCGGCGACGCTGAAGTCGCGAGACTTGCGGCAGATGAAGTCGATCTTCCAACCGGAGGCGAAGTCGACGACGTTGAAGAGGGACTCGCGGCCATAGGCATCGAGGGCGGCGTCTCGACTGACATAGTACCGGTCGTCAGGTAGCGAGTTGAGCAAGCGATTCAGTGAGCCCAGGGTTGGCGAGATGACGAAGTCGATGTCCTGAGTGGCGCGTGGAGTGCCATGGAAGCCGCTGGCAAAGGAGCCAGTGAGCATGTAGGGGATGCCGGCACTGTCCAGGATGTCGGCGAAGCGATGGATGACCTGCTCAGGTGTCTCGGCGGATGCCATAGAGCTCGAAGACGAGTTGCTCGAGAATCGCCGCTTCGTCGAGGGTGGGATTGGAACGGCGGAGGCGGGAAATCGCCATGTCGCGCAGCGACTGACTCATCATGCATGCAGTGCGCAAACGCTCCGGCCCGCCGAGGCGTCGTTGGGCCTCGGTTTGAGCCTGAAGGGCATCGGAGGTGGTGTCTAGCGGCACAGCTGGGATGATAGCAGAGAGGTCGAGAAGCGTCGACGGGGGGATTGGGCGCAGTTGCGGCGGGAAGCAGATAGCGCTGGGCCAGCAGAGTGGCGAGCAGCGGCTCCTCTGGACGCGAGGCATTGTTGGACGACAGCGCAAGGCTGCGGTTTAGCGGTGGCGATGCTCTTGCCGGATGCCGCCGATACGGTCCAGATCGCCTTCGCGTCGCTGGGCGTCACGCTCGAACTTGGTCAACGCCCGGGTGGATAGCGATTCACGTGGCGGGTCGTGGAAATGCCCTCGCAGAGATGCGTGGTCGTGCACGATGAACACCGCAGTCTTCAGGGTAGCGTCACCAAGTCGGGCTAGTCAGAATGGAACGACCGACTCCCGCTTTGACGCGTGGGTTACGCTTCAGTCCTTGAAAGAAACAGTGGCGCAGAGCCACAAAAGGAGGAGCCGGTCATGAGCAAGGATACACGATATCTGGGTTTGGATGTACATGCGGAAACGATCGCGGTGGCGGTGGCGCAGGGGAGCGAAAAGGCACGGAGCTTGGGAGAGGTGCCGAACCGTCCAGATGCGGTGAGGAAGCTGATTGAGAAGGTGGGGGGAGCGAAGGGATTGAAGGTCTGCTACGAGGCGGGGCCGACAGGTTACGCGCTGTACTGGCAGCTGACGCAGCTGGGAGTTGAGTGCGAGGTTGTGGCGCCGTCACTGACGCCGAAGAAGGCAGGGGAGCGGATCAAGATGGACCGTCGAGACGCGCTGAAGCTGGCGGAGTACTACCGGGCGGGGATGTTGACGAGGGTGTGGGTTCCGGATGCACGTCACGAAGCGCTGAGGGATGTGGTTCGAGCGAGAGGAGCAGCGAAGAAGGACGAGACACGGGCAAAGCACCGGTTGTTGAAGTACCTGTTGCGGAACGGTCTGCGCAACCCAGCTGGTCATAGAGCGTGGACTCATCGTTGGTGGGCGTGGGTGCAGGGCCTGGAATTCGAGCACGAAGCGCAACGGGTGACGGTGGAGGACTGCGTGTCGGAGGTTCATCGTCTTGGGGGGCGGTTGAGTCGTCTGGATGCGGCGATCGATCGAGCGGTGGAGGAAGCGCCAGCGGCGCAGAGGGCAGTGATCGAAGCACTGCAGGGGCTGCGGGGAGTAGCGAAGCTGACGGCGGTGACGATCGTGTCGGAGGTGGGGACGTTCGAACGTTTCAGCAAGGCGACGGAGTTGATGGGATACGCGGGGCTGGTGCCGTCGGAGTACTCGAGCGGGAGTCGTGAATCGAAAGGTCGGATAACTCGAACGGGCAAGGCGCAGCTGCGGCATGTGTTGGGAGAAAGCGCATGGCACGCGCGGCATCGGCCCCGTCTGAACGCACGTGTGAAAGAGCAGCTGGCGCGGTTGTCTCCGCGGGTAGCTGAGATCGCGTGGAAGGCGCAAGAACGAACGCACCGGAAGTTCGCGAGGATGACGCACCAGCAGAAGCCGCCCGGCAAAGTGGCAACAGCGGTGGCGCGAGAGTTGCTGGGCTTCGTCTGGGCGATCGGACGCGAAGTCGAGCGGGAGTCGGTAACCCGTTAGAGCTAGTCAAGGAGACGCAAGAAACAGGAACGGACGAGCGAGAGAGTGAGCAGCCGAGGGCAGCACGGAAGGAGAACCCTCGCAGGTCGTTTTGCGGTAACCAACCCGCGTTGCCTAGTCAGAGAGCAGCTCCCGACGCCTGAGGTAAGTCGTCCCGACGCAACCCTCGTATATCAGCTTGATCACCGTCGATAGCGGCCCTCGGCCGTTCACTCACTCGCTCGTCCCATCAGCTGGAGAAAGCCCCAAAGAGCACGAAGCACAAAAAGACAAAGGCTGAGCCAAGACTGTTGACGGGTCGTTCCATATCAACGACCTGCCATTAACCCGCGGAGGCGATGGGCACAACCCATCAGCGCGGAAACGGCCCAAAGAAAAATTGGCGGCGGTCAGCCGCCTCCTTTGTTGGGCCTCCCAGCAAGGCGATGCGCATCGGCGCCGCCGTCGGTGTTCAATGGCCTGTTGGGCAGCCGAACTACAGCGCCGTAGTCGGAGTGTGGAGCACCGAAGCCAGCGGTCGTGACCGCCTTTGAAGCGCAGTGACGTAGCAAGGACTCCGTCTGTACCGCGTGAAGGGTCGAGCCAGGCCAGGTCAGGTCCGATCGCGACCGCGAGTCTCGCTCACGGAAACGAGATCGGAGGCGGGCGTGACCGGCGTATGCGCCCAGCGGAGCGAATTGGGGTCGGTCGCGAGCGCCCCGGCGGGCAAGGGAAACCAGCGCAGGGCCGGTCGCGACCGCGTGTTTTGCCGCAGAATCTGAGCCGAGGCCGGTAACGAGCGGCCCTTTTCGCGGTCGGGAGGGCTGCGGGGTCGGTGGGGACCGGGTCGCGGGTGGATCTCGTGGCTCGTGGTGGAGGGCCGTGGCGAGTAGCGGGCCCACGGACGGGTTGCTCTGGCGGCGCGTGGGAGGTTCTGCGGGATTGACTCCCATGGGGGCTGGGCAGGGCGGAAATTTCGTCCCGCACTTCGCGACGGCAGTCGCAGTGGTTCTGGTGAAGGGTGCAGTGCGGCGGGGGAACGTGGATTGTACGGCTGCGCTGGTGCGTAGACGGACCAACCGGAGGAGGGCAGATGGCGCTCAAGAACCTGACAGTGGAAGAGATGGTGGCCGTGTCGGCTTCGTGGACAGATGCGAGCAACGAAGGGCACAAGGCACTGAAGGAGCAACCGCGGCTCGCAGCATTCCAGGGGGACCTGCAATCGGTACATCAGGACGTAGTGGCGGTTGCGCCGCAGCCGGACAAACCGAGGGAAGCAGAAATCATCGAGCTGGCGGCGCAGGAAGATGCGCTGCACGACACGCTGGCGCGCGGGATCCACGGGATACTGACGCATCTGGCACTGCTTCAAGATAACGGAGCGGTGTACATCGAGCTGCGTGATGAGCTGATGCCGTCTGGACTGGGCAAGACAATTCAGGCGACGTATCGGGGCCAAGCCGGCTGGACGAGCTTGCTGCGAGAGCGGCTGACGGGAGAGTCACGCAAGACCCTGGAAGGGATCCCCTTGCCAGACGGGCGCAACCTGTTTGCGACGGTGGACGCATGGTTGGACGCAGGAGATCGTCTCGGCAAGCTCGAGGAGGAGCGAGCGCGGCTAGTCGAGGGCAAGTCACTGGGCGCGCAAGTAGTGAAAGCTCGGAATCAGTGGATCCGCTTGGTGAACACATTGTTGAGCCTGGCGGAATGGTCGGAGTTAGACGCGGATGCGGAGCGACTGATTTTCGGCCCGCTACGTGACGCGGAAGCGACGGCCGATCAACGAGCAGCGCGCCGGTCGAGCGAAGCGGTAGCCCCGGAACCGCAAGTCAGCGAGTGAGACCAAGGCGCGGTCTGCCCAACGACCTGCCATTAACCCGCGAACGCCGCCAGAACAACCCATCAGGACGCTGGTCTCCAATGAACAGCGGCGGCGATCAGCCGCCCCCCAGCCGGGGGCTATCAGCGGAGCGAGGCGCATCAGGGCGTTCGTCGGGGTTCAATGGCCTGTTGGGCAGCGTATGCGCCGTGGCTCGCATCAGTGCGATAGCATGATAGGCGCGCGTCCTATGCGTTGACAGTGCTGCAGCCGCGTGGTCCGAAAGGTCGGAAAGCTGACGGTTGGAACGGTAGCGGAGATCGTCTTGCTTGGGAAGGTGCGCAGGCGGCACGCTGAAGGCGAAACAGGGTGTGTTGAAATCCAGGCCTGGGCCAATATACTCGGTCTGTGGATTTGACATGCAGGGTTTTCGGGCATGCTTGGAACGGGTGCGTGTGCAAGCGAGCAGGTTGCGGCGCCACCCGAAACGAGGAGCACAACTGGGACGGCTGTGTTTGCCGGAGTAGAGGGTGCTCGGCGACCCGAAACGAACAGCACGATTGGGAGGGATGCGAATGTCGGAGGTGTGGCACTCCGTTGGTTCATGATTGGGACGGGTGCGTTTGCCGCCGGAAGGGCTGCAGGGTGACGCGAAACCAGTACCATGATTGGGACGGGTGTGTTTGCCGACGCGACGGCTGCAGTGCGACGCGTGATGTTGCCCACGATTGGGACGGGTGTGTTTGCCGACGCGACGGCTGCAGTGCGACACGTGATGTTGCCCACGACTGGGACGGATGCGTTTGTCGGCGGGTGCAGTGCAAGGCAACGCGCAACCAGGAGCACCTTTGGGCTGGGTGTCGCTGCCGTCGCGCGAGTTGCGAGGCGAGTCGTCACGATTGGGAAGCCGTGGCTTGTCGCTTTTGCGAGGGTGGGGTTAACTGGGTCAACGTGTCGACCGGCAACTCCTATGACGGCTGCGTTTCCTGTGAGCACTGCGAGGGCAAGGGAACTACTGGATGGACGTGTAGGGTTCCTGGGTGCGCTGCACAGCGTTGACTCTGCGGGTACACCTGCGGCGTGTCAAACGTGACGTCTGCCCAACTACCTGCCATTCACCCGCAGCGGGCAAGGAAAGCAGTTCGGGTGGCGAGACTACCATGAGGAAGCGGCGGCGATCAGCCGCCACCTACCGGGGCGTAGCAGCAAGGCGAGGCAGCCCAGGCCCGCTGTCGGCGTGCAATGGCCTGTTGGGCAGCGACTGCTACTGCGTCGAGCCCTGACAGAGTTCGATTTTCGTCGGTTCTGGGCTCAGTTCGAGATAGTCGTTGGTAACACCCGGAGCGGTCCAGCAGTATACCGCCCGATCATCGAGTAGGGCGCATGCGCCACCGGCCGCTGCCGATATCTGCACGGCTGGAGCGGGGAGCGGTACGGGGTCTCCTAGTTCACCCAATACGATGGGTCGAACTTGACCGTCGTCCGTCAGAATCCACATCACATCGTAACCCCCACTGACATCGACCACAGGCCAGTCCAGCTCGAATAGCCGCGCTTTGTAGGCACAAGAGATGCCCGACAAGCAATCCCCGTAGTTGTCCGGTCGATCGAGGTTCCAGCAGAAGAGGTTACCATCGTCGTTGATCACGCATCCCATCGCGTATCCGAGGGTGAAGTCTGTTGCCAGGCCGTCCCAGTCGATGGATTCCGATGCCAGCGTGTCGGGAGGCCAACACACGACCCCGCCGTCGTCCAGCAGCGCACAGCCGTCCTCCACAGCCACAGCATTGGTGACACCGGTTACGGGCACTGGGGATGTTCGACCATACCACCCGAAGGTGTAGACCGAACCACTTGACGTGGAGACGCACATCGCTCCCCAGGAATCGATGTCAGTCGCGTCTTCGATCCCCTGAATTCGCACAGGGTCAGGGGTACACGGCTGTGGCTCTCCATCTCTCGTGGCAGCGCCTGGGCCGTCGCAGATTTCCTCGATGCCTCTGCCAAGCAGCCCCGAAATGTTGGAACCCCAACACCATACGCTGCCATCGTCGCGGACCGCGCAGGTCGCGCCGGGCGCAGACGCGACGGCCGCGACTGAGTCGATGCCCGGGACGAGGTTGGGCTCGCGAATGCAGACGCTCTCCGGGTCGCTGCCACATGGTTGTCCACCACGAACGCCGGCCGCGAAGGTGGAGTTGCCACCCCAGCAATGTAGGTGCCTGCTCTCAGAGATGATGCAGCCGAACCCACCAGAGAACATGACCTCTTCCGCCTGGCAGACGGGGCTTTCGAGGTCGTAGCCGACCGGCGTGTCGCCGTTGAGCGCTGCAGGTGCGGTGGATTGGCTGATTGAGCCATCTTTGACTTCGGAGTCAGGGCTGTCAGCGCTGAGCGGCGCGGCGTCTCGTGCTTGGCTGCTGTCGTCGGCAAGCCGGTCTTCTACACCGGAGTCGCTGTCGGACCGGGCCACTACATCCGTTGGCGAGAGGCCGCCATCTTGAGCGCCTTCGTGAACACTCCCGGATTGGTCAACAGGAACCTGCTGGCTGCAGGCGAAAAAGACTGCAATCGAAAGGGCACGCGCTGTTGCATGGAGAAGGTCGCGGCACAGAACGGCACAGATTTTCGGGAACGAGGGCATGGTGAGTGGTTCATGCAAATGCCAGACCGGCGCGAAACAGGGGTGGGGAACCAGGTCGTGCATCCGACACCGGCAGGCTCGGCGCTTGAGTCTGCCCAACTAAGCTTTGAGCTGCGGAGGAGTCCGATAAGCCAGGTAGTGGGATTGGAGCAGGTGGGGCTGCTTGGCTCGGACGACTTCGGTGACGTCAAAGGGTCGACGGAAAACGACCGGCCGCGACCAGCATGTAGAGCAGGCGAAGCGTGGCCTGGAAATACGGATTGTCGTCCCCGCCTGAGGAGAGCCAGCTGGCGACATCGGCGTCGAGGGTCGCCGCATCGTCGATGCTGGCCAGAGCGAAGGCACCCTGGAATGCGCTGTTGTTCGGGTACGCGCCGACCGGGATGGCACCGCTGACGACGTCGGCGACGCCCGAGAGCGCCGTCAGGGCTCGCTCATCACCGCTCCAGGCGTAGTCCGTTGCGATGCGCCAAGGGGTGCGGCAGGCATCGTAGCTGTAGGACGAGCCGTACCAATCACTGCCGTCGTAGTCACTCCAGTCGGGGAACAGACCCATCATGCGATCCTGCAGCACCGGGTACAGCTCGTAGGTTCCCTCCAATAGGGCATTCCAGGTTTCTGACTGCGTCGGGAACTTGGCAGCGAATACCCGGTAGTAGCCAGGGGCGAAGTAGGAAGGATTGATGCGCGTTTCGCCGTTCAGGTCGTTGCATCCACCCCAAATGTCGCCCGGTAGGATGACCGTACGTCCGTCGCAGACGTCCGTCTCGTGCTCGATGATCTTCGCCGCCAAGTCTTCGGCGTCGGTCAGATAGGTGCCCCCCCAACGGGCAGCGGCTTGCACCAGCGCCATGGCCGCGTCGAGCTCTGCGTCCGTGGCCGCGTTCGCGTCGTTGTTGCCGGGGGCTTCACACACGCCCATGGACCAATTCATCAAGCCGTTGTCGTCGACGTGATCGAGGTAGAACTTCCACAGCTTGTCGAACAAGGCTTGGTCATCCATGTTGACGCTGATCAGCATGCCGTAGGCGATGCCTTCAGACACGACCTGTCCTCCGTCCTTGACCACCACGGCGCTGGCGTCGTTGGGGCACTCTTCGACCAAGCGGCTCTTCCAATCCGCGTATTCTTGCTGCAGGCGCGCATCGTCCAAGGCGCTCGCGGTTGCGCCATACCAGGCTTGCGTCGGTTCGGGCTCTGCTGCAGGTACATCGGGGCCAGGCTCTTCTGGGGCGACGGGCTCTCCGGGGGCCGGGACGTCCGGCTGAGGCTGTGCCGGCGGAGAGGTGGGAGGTGGCGGGCTTGCCGGGCTGTTGGTGGGGGATTGTGTTGGTTCCAGGTTATCGACCGATCCAGGCGTCGTGCCAGCGCCAGCGGGATTGGGGCTGGGGGCTTCGGCTTGGGCCCCTGGGGTTGCCGCGGGCGAGGGGCCCACGTCGCTTTCGCTGCCTGCGCCGGGAACCGACGAACCCGACGGCCCTTGCACGGGCGGCGTTGCGCTAGATCCGGCAGAGCCCAAAGCGCCCGCGGAGTT
The DNA here is from genome assembly GCA_050290545.1 of Polyangiaceae bacterium. GTDB lineage: Bacteria > Myxococcota_A > Polyangia > Polyangiales > Polyangiaceae > SZUA-265. Next base: position 42,895 of record JBNKHV010000065.1, read on the forward strand.
CACCGGGGTCGAGCTTGCCGGTGGTGTTGGTGAGGAGTCCGCGGCTCCTTGGCAGGCGCCACAGAGGAACGCGCTCGTGATGAAGGGCAGGAGGCAGCCGCGGGATGCAAACACGCTTTGGATCTAGTCCGTCGCGACCCCATCAGTGTTTCAAATCGTGGACGCGGGCCCGCACGCGATCTCACCACGACACGACCGATCCAACACCTCGCGCCCGACGCCGAGAAGCACCCCAGGAGGAGCGAAGAACTGCACCGCGACTGGACCGTTGCGTACCGTCTCGGAAAGCCGCCGGCCGGGTTTCGAACCGGTCGACGAACAGGACGGTATCGCCGCGCCGTCTCGTCGTGGCGAACGCGTGTCCGTCGGTGTGGCAGCGTGTGTGCCCACTCAGAGGCTTTCGACGAAGTCCTTGGCCGCCTTGAGACTGACCCCCGTGAGCGAACGCACCTCTTTGATGGCGTGGATCTTCTTGCCCTCCTCGAGCCACTGCTTTGCCGTTTCCAGCACCCGAGGATCGGTCAGGGTCAGCTGGGTGGTGGCAGGCGGTGATTGTTCCGTAGCCGAGAGGTCCGAAGGCGCGTTGCCTCGTGGTTCCGAGGCGTGAAGGACGGACACGATGGCGGCAGGGAGTCGTCCCGTTCTCGCGAGATGTTCGACGCCCTCTTTGCACTCTTTCAGGCCCAGCCCGCACGCTTCGCGCAATTCCTTGATGGCGTGGATCTTTTGCCCGCGCGCGAGTTCGCGCTGCAGCGCCGCGATGAGGGCCGGTTCATTAGTCGGAGGCGGCGCTTCAGGTTTGCTTGGCGTCGGGGTGTCGAGTCTCGGCGGCTTCAGCGACGACAGTTGCGGCGTACCCGGCGGAGGGGGCACTGACGAGACCGCTGCATCCCACCCCGCTTCGAAGTGATCGCTGGGATTTCTCAGTGGACGGGGCGGCGGGACGCTGGCAGCGGCTGCAGATTTACGCTGGACGTGCCTGTTCATCAGGTCCGCAAACGGTGATTCGTCGTCCTGCAGTTCGTCAGAGTCCAGCTTCGGACGACGGTTCAGAAGGTACAGGACCAGAACCAGCAACAGACCAACTCCCCCTGCGATCACGATGACTTGATCGGGATTCATCTCATCCTCCTCGCTCCTACCCGTGGAGCCTCGGTCGCTTCTGCATCCCACACTTGGGCTAGAAAGGCCAATCCGGGGTTTGGGAGAGTTGGGCTTCTGCGTTGACCCTGTGCCAGCGTGATCGTACTCCCCCGGAGCCATTTTTCGCGCCGCGTGAGCCCCCTGTGTCAGAAGCACCTACCTTCCCCTTTCAAGATCCAGAGCTGTCAGTTCCCGAGCGAGTCGCCGACCTCGTCTCTCGTCTGACTCCCGAAGAGAAGGCCGCGCAGATGCTCCACACCGCGCCCGCAGTGGAACGCCTGGGCATCCCAGCATACAACTGGTGGAACGAGGCGCTGCACGGTGTCGCCCGGGCAGGAGTCGCAACGGTCTTTCCTCAGGCGATCGGGCTCGCCGCGATGTGGAGCGCAGATGCGCTGCACGAGGTCGCGACGGTGATCTCCGACGAGGCGCGCGCCAAGCACCACGAGTACCTGCGGCAAGGCGACCGGGGCATGTACAAGGGGCTCACCTTCTGGAGTCCGAACATCAACATCTTTCGTGACCCGAGGTGGGGGCGTGGACACGAGACCTACGGCGAGTGCCCGTACTTGACCGGGCGACTCGGTGTTGCATTCTGCCGTGGTCTGCAAGGAGACGACCCGAAGTACCTCAAGCTGGTCGCGACTCCAAAGCACTTTGCCGTTCACTCGGGGCCCGAAGCGTTGCGTCACCGCTTCGATGCCCGAGTCACGACCAAGGATTTGCGGGAGACCTACCTTTCCGCATTCTTCGACTGTCTGATCGAGGCCGGGGCGGGGAGCGTCATGGCTGCCTACAATCGCACCAATGGTGAGCCGTGCTGCGCGAGTGAAACGTTGCTCGACAACACCTTGCGACGAGAATGGGGCTTCGAAGGCTACGTCGTCAGCGATTGCTGGGCCGTGCGCGACTTTCACGAACACCACGAGGTCACTCGCAGCGCGGAAGAGTCCGCCGCCATCGCGGTCAAAGCGGGCTGCGATCTGAATTGCGGCTGCACCTACGAGCACATTCCCAGCGCGTTGGCTCACGGCTTGTTGACGGAGGCCGACCTCGACGTTTGCCTGACGCGGCTGTTTTCCGCGCGTATGCGCTTGGGCATGTTCGACCCACCTGAGCGAGTGCCGTTTGCGTCGATCCCGTATGAGCTCAACGTCTGTGAGAAACATCGGCAGGCGGCGCTGGATGCAGCGCGACGCTCGATCGTGTTGCTCAAGAACGACGGCGTGCTTCCCCTGGAGAAGGACTTGCGCAGCGTCGCCGTGATTGGCCCCAATGCTGCCAACGACCACGTGTTGATCGCCAACTACTACGGCACGCCGACCCAAGTCGTCACGCCCCTGGAAGGGATCCGAGCGGCCGTGTCCGAGCACACACGTGTGATGTACGCCGAGGGCTGCCAGCTGACGGGAGTGCAGACGGACGGCGTGGTGCGAAACGGCAACTTGTCGGAAGCGGTGAGCGTGGCGATGCGGGCCGACGCGGTGGTGCTCGTGCTCGGTCTTTCCGCCGCGATCGAGGGCGAGGAGGGGGACGTTGGCAACTCCGACGCCGGTGGCGATCGGGCGGGCATTTCGTTGACGGGGCTACAGCAGCCGCTCCTGGAACAGATCGTGGCGCTGGGCAAACCGACGGTTCTGGTCGTGATCGCCGGGAGTGCCCTCGATCTGTCCTGGGCAGCCGAGCACGTGGGGGCCATCGTCGAAGCCTGGTATCCGGGAGAAACGGCGGGCCTGGCGATCGCTGATGTTCTATTCGGCGACGTCAATCCAGGTGGACGTTTGCCAATCACCTTCCCGACGAGCCTCGCTGATGTGCCGGCTTTCGAGGACTATGCGATGAAGGGGCGGACGTACCGTTACGCCGAGCACGAAGCTCTGTACCCCTTCGGGTTCGGCCTTTCCTACACGCGTTTCGAGTACGGTGAGTTGTCGCTTTCTTCAGAGCGCATTTCGACGGAACAATCCGTAACGGTGGGCGTCAGCGTGAAGAACGCTGGCACTCGTGCGGGGGACGAGGTGGTTCAGCTCTACGTCAAAGACTTGGAAGCCTCGTGCGACGTTCCAGTGCATTCTTTGCGGGGTTTTTCGCGAGTCACGCTCGCGGCCGGCGAGTCACGCCGCGTGGAGTTCCAACTGTCACCTCGGGACCTGTCGTTGATCGCAGACGACGGTCGGCGGGTGCTGGAACCGGGTCGCTTCCGCGTCAGCATCGGGGGCAGTCAACCTGACGCACGCAGTGTACGGTTGCTCGGCGTCGCACCGCTCAGTGTCGAACTCGAGGTGGTCGGTGAGACCACCGAGCTGCCCTACTGAGAGTTGGGCAGCGCTCGAGGGGCCACGGCCATTCTGCATGTAGGGGGTTCGCTGCCGGCCTTCGTTCGGCGGTGGCAAGTACCGCTTCGGTGGTCTCGGGCTCCTGTGGTCCAGTAGCGAGAGCGCTTTGCGTCGTCGTCTTTTCGGGCCAGACGCGCTATCGTCCAGGTGTGAGTGTCTGGTCGAGATCGGGTTGGGGGTGGATGAGTGCGATGAGCGGCCGCAGGGCGCGGCGTCGCGTAGCGGGAGATGGCCTTGCGCGGGGTGCGCTCGCATGACGCGCGGTACTGGCGCGAGTCGGCTCTTGGCGAGTTGTTTGCTCGTGCTCGGGTGCGGCAAGAGCGCGACGGGTGAGCGCCCCGCGGACGACGACGAGACAACGACGGAGATGGACGGCGCCACGTCGGGCACGGACGCGCCTGGTGCGGGCCAGAGTGATGCGACGACTGATGGGAACAGCGGCGCCTCCCCCAACCCACAGACCGGAGTCGAGCCCGACGCCGAAGGGACGGATTCACCCGTCGCAAACACGGATACGATGCAAGACGTTGCGGAGACCGGGGACTTCGAGCCTTCGGGAACGGACAGTCCGCAAGGCGTCGCTGACGCGGGTGAGCCCGGGACCGTAGGCGAGGCGTCGGGCGATGCTGGCGGTTCGGAGGCCCCCGCAGCGATCGAGCCCGTTCAGCCCGAGGGGACCGTGCCCATGTTCGTTGCCGTTGGGCACGCAGGACGTACGCTGCTTTCGTGTGACGACGGGCGCTCGTGGGTCGCGGACCGCTCGGATGACGTGGACCGTCGTTGTTTCGACGAGGCGGCGGGCAACTTCGACTGTGATCACAGCAGCGACGCAGGCACTGGGATCGCCTACGGCAACGGCTGGTTCGTCGCGACCTTTGGCTGGGGCTCTCCCGGGACGATCCGACGCAGCTCTGACGGGTCGAACTGGGAAATCGTGGCGCAGGGCGATGACGCTGATGCCATCACCTCGAGTGGGTTGGCGTGGGGTTTGGACATGTTTCTCACGGGCGCGCGCAGCCCGCATGTGGCCGGGCCCGAAGCAGACGTGTGGGAACGAGGCCCCGAACTGCCTCTGGGCGACGTGTGGAATGTGCGCAAGATCGCTTTCGCTCCGACCCGGGGCGGCACGTTCGTCGTGTTCGCTCAAGACGCTGAGTCGATGCTGGCAACGAGCACCGACGGCATGGACTGGGAGTTCTCTGCAACGGGGGCGGAGTACTGCGGAGGCAACAACATCGCGTACGGTGGCGGCGTGCTGCTGATGGCGGGAGAGGGCGGCTGCCGCTCGACGGACGGCGGATTGACTTGGGAGCCCCTGCAGTTGCCGGCTGCAGCCAACACCCCGACACTGTGGACGGGCACGCAGTTCGTTTATTGGGGCTTGGACGACGAGTATCGAGACACGCGTTACTCGAGTCGCGATGGCATCGAATGGGAGCAGCAGCCGACAACCCTCGACACTGGGGGCACGTTGCGCCCAGGCCCGGTGGCGCTCAGCCCCCGAGGGACCTACGTTGCGGTACGAGACGAATGGCTTGGTTGGTACGAGAAACAGCGCTTTTATCGCAGCGAGGATGGTGTCGACTGGACCGAAGTCCGAGAGGGCAGCTACACGGGCAGCCACCCGCTTCGACAGATCGTCTTCGGTCACGGGCAGCCGAGTGCGTTTTGCCCTGCCCCGTGAGGAGTTGGAATAGGAGCAGCGTGTGAGCCGCCACCCCGTACTTTTGGTGCACGGACTCTGGAACACCCGAGGCAACTTTCGACGACTCCGCCGCAAGCTCGCCGAAGAAGGGTTTGGCGCCGTGCGGGCCATGGACTTGTGCCCCAACGATGGCCGGGCTCGCATCGAGACCTTGGCGAGCCAGGTCGACCGCGAAGCCGCCGAACTGCTGCGCCAGAGCGGCGCGGAGAGACTCGACGTCGTCGGCTTCTCCATGGGCGCATTGGTGAGCCGCTACTGGTTGCAGCGCATGGCGGGCAAGGAGTGTACGCGACGTTTCGTCTCCATCTGTGGCCCGCATCACGGAACGTTGACCGCGTGGTCGTTGCCCCGAGAGGGTGTCAAGCAGATGCGCCCGAACAGTGAGTTGCTCAGAGAGCTACATTCCGAAGAGGACCCCTTCGGCGAGGTCGACGTGCACGTGATGTGGACGCCTTTCGACTTGATGATCGTCCCGCCTCGCTCGGCGCGGTTGCCTCACGCGCGAGAAGAACACCGGTTGGCGCTGCCGCTGCACCGCTTCATGATCACTCACCCTCGGGCGCTGGAACGGGTCACGAGCATTCTGTCGCAGCCGTAACTCGTTGCCGGGAGGGGCGGCTGGGGATGACGGCGCGAGCGGAGTTGCTATATCCTCTACCAATGGCAGCCGTTGGAATGGACAAGACGCGACGACAAGCGCTCGCATTGGGCGTCGGGCTAGGTGCCGCCGGCCTGGCTGGGCTCTCGGCGTTGGAGCGAGGGGAGCCTGAAGGGGCCTCGAAAGACGAGTCCGAGGACCAGGGGATGAAATCCGCTCAGTCGCAAGGGCGATTACCCGTCGTGTACCTGCCGCATGGAGGTGGCCCCTGGCCCTTCGTCGACTTGGGCTTTGGCGACCCTCGTGACTGGGACGCGCTCGCCGGCTACCTGCGCAGCGTCAAGGACGTTCCTACGAGCAACGTGCGAGCACTGCTCGTCATCTCCGCTCATTGGGAGGAGGCGCGGCCTACGGTGATGACATCGCCGCAGCCGCCGATGCTCTACGACTACTACGGCTTCCCGCCGGAGTCGTACCAGATCCAGTGGTCAGCGCCCGGGGATCCGGCGCTGGCGGCTCGGGTTCGAGAGCTTCTCGGCGCGGCGGGTTTCGAGACGGCAGCTGATGATGCTCGAGGGTTCGACCACGGAACCTTCGTGCCCCTGAAGTTGACCTATCCGCAGGCGGACGTCCCGACGGTGCAGCTGTCACTCAAGCGAGGGCTCAGCCCGGCCGAACACATAGCAATGGGTCGCGCCCTGGCGCCCCTGAGGGACGAAGGGGTGTTCATCATCGGCAGTGGCATGAGCTATCACAACATGCGTGGCTTCGGGGCGCACGGCTTCTCCGCCTCGGCAGCGTTTGATGATTGGCTGCAAGCGACGGCTGTCTTACCGGCAGCCGAGCGCGATGCACGGCTCGCGCAGTGGGTGGAGGCGCCGTCGGCCAGAGCGGCACACCCGCGTGAAGAGCACCTGCTGCCGATGATGGTCATCGCTGGCGCGGCGCAACAAGATAGTGGCCGCGTTGGCTTCGCCGGTCAGGTGATGGGTGTGCGTATTTCGGCTTACCACTTCGGCTGACGTCTCCATTTGGGCGTACGGAACGCGCGTGGCAGACGCGTTGCCGCTTCGCGCGTACTGGCGACGCCCTCATCGTCGGTGACTTCGAACACCCCGCGGCACACCCGACAGCGAAGCCGCGTGTCGCGACTACGCGCGACGCGGCCGGGGACGGCATAGTGCGTCGAGCACATGGGGCAGCACACGACCACACTCGCCTCTCGGCGTGGGGACAGAAACATGCGCCAGATGGCGACGCCTCCCAAAGCAACGAAGGCGATGCCGAAGTAGAGATCCATGACGGGGCAGTCGATGGACACTGCGTTCCGCCGGCACCTTGGGTCACTGGCTTCGGGTGTCGCTGGTCTCGGGGGCCGCTGGTTTCGGGGGCCGCCAGTGCCGGGCCCTGAAACCCGGTTCAACGGTAGGGGTTGTCCGGCGCCGTCTTGCTTCTGGGGGGCGGCAGCGCTCGTGGTCGGAAGCCAGACCACGTCAGGGTGCATGGTGCCGTCGCCGCTGGCGGCGAGGCTTTGCCCGGCATCACGGCGTGAAGCTGAGCGCCCTCGGGTACGAAGAGTCGAGCTCCGTGCGTGGCGGGGGCTCCCACGCTGACGAGCCACTGAAGCTCGACCGGCGTGGCCTCCGTCGGCGCGTCGGCTTGTTGGGCGCCGAGTCGCAACGAGAGCGTGCAGCCGGGTAACGTCTCGTAGTCGGTCACCACGAGGGGCCCCTCCGCGAGCTTGATGCAAGGCAGCTGCTGTCCCCCCGCGAGACAGGAGGTGTTCGCCTCTGCTGCTCGTATGAACGCGGATTCCGTGTGCAGTCGCGTCGGATCGCTGGCCGCGGCAAGTGCACGATCGACCGAAGGTGCGCTATCGGGAGGCGGCGCAGGTTGCTCTGCGGCTGGTGGCGGGGCAGGGGGAGCGGGAGGTGCACTCGGCGTCGAGCTCGATGCCGCGGCGACCGTCGTGCCGATGGCGGGTGAGCCGTCGCTGCCTGCCATGGGGGCGGCGCCCGGCGCGGTCTGCGCCTGAGGTGCCGCCACAGCGGCGGGTGGTGGTGCTGCCTCCCGAACGCAGGCGCCCGCCAAAACCAACACCGCCCCCCACGAGTACTTCACGCAGTCGTCGTACAACGACTGCGGCAGTGATTCAATGCCTCCTACCGCAGCGGGTCGCTCCAGCGGTTTCGTCGCTACGCATCGTGCTGCGAGGTCTTTCCCTCGACGAGGCGTGTGGCGAAGGCGTTCCACACGTCGTTGGGCTCCCACATGCGCGCGCGGAGGCGATCGGCTCGGGCGCGGCTCCAGCCCTCGTAGCGCTCGAGATAAACCGCGAGAAACGCGCTGACGCGATAGTTCGCGGCGCAGTGCACCCAGACTTTTTCGTCATGGCGTGGCCGCATCAGGGCGACGAAGCGCTCGAAGTCCGACACCTGCGGCGCCTCGAAGTCGACTTCGATCTGCTGATAGTCCAGGCCGAGCTTGCGAGCGATCGTCGGCTCCTCTGCCACGTGGAACTCGCTGCCGCTGGGCAACAAGTTGATCAGTGTGTGGTAGCCATGGCGAGCCAAGACCGGCAGCGCTTCTGGCGTGATCCGTCCACTCGAAGCGATGTTGCGGGTGACGTAGCTCACGTTGTGGATGCCGTCGATGGGCGTCGGCTCGATGTGCTCGGAGATCAGCTCGGCAACCCGCTCGCTGTGTTCCACCACCAAGTCGTGTCCCGCCCCTTCAATCACGACCAGGCGCGAGTTGGGGATGAGCTCGTTCAAGCGCTCTCCCACGACGATCGGGCTCAGCGGGTCGTTGCTGCCCCACAAGAGCAACGTTGGCATGCCGAGATCCGCCAACGCATCGCTCATGTCGTCGATGGGCGCCTCGAACCAAGACGGCAGCGTCGGATGGCTGCGCCTGAGCTCCGGGCGCCAGTCGCGGGCCGCCAAGGCGCGCATGTCGATGCCAGCGGAGGTCGCGACGAGTACGAGTCGGCGCACGAGTAGTTGATGCGCGGAGGCAACTCGTACCGCGATCACGCCGCCCATCGATTGGGCGATCAAGTTCGAAGGTGCTTTCAAACGGTCGACGACGTACGGCACCAGGTCAGCAAGCCCTTGCACTTTCGGATCTGCCCGCACGTCGCCGAAGCCTGGCCATCCGAGCAACTCTCGCGGCTGGGGCAGTCGCTCTGCGACGGGTTTCCAATAGTCACTCCGGCCGAGAGCACCGGGGAGGTAGATATTTGCTGGAGCCGTCACCGCGCAACGTTCTGCGACCTGACGCTCGCGACGTCAAGCGCTGGCATGACTATTGGCGGCTCGGAGCGAACTCGTGTCCTCCTGGGCCTACGCGTCGCTCTGCAGCGTCACTTCGAGGCGACGTTTCGGCTCCCAATCGAGGTCCCGACGCAACTGCGACAAGTCGATCAGCGAGTCGAGTTCGTGTGCCGGGCACTTGAGCGGAACTCCTGCGTAGCGCTCATCGATCAATGTCTCGGGCGAGAGGTTGCTCAGCTTCATGCTGACCGCCGGAAAGTACTGATGGTAACCGACGAGACGCCGTTCCACCACTCTGGTCGTCAACTCTGCGGCATCTTCCGGCAGTAGGTGCGCCAGGCACTCGCCGAAATTGAGAGCGCGCCTCGGTAGCCCGGTGGGATCCGACAAGCGAGAGGCCCACCACCCCGACGGCAACATCGGGAAGCGCAGTACGGTCGCCGACAGTGTCGCTCGATTGGCGCAGTGCAGGCGCAGCATGCGTTCCCCGAACTCCTTGCTCAGGGCGTATGGATTGTCCGCTGGATCGGTTGGTACCTCCGAGTCCAACGGTAGGTACGGCACTGGGTATGGCGGCTCGTGGCCGCCCCCCGCCAGACGTAGGATGGCCTGAATGGAGCTGGCGAACACGATGCAGTCGATGCCGACGTCGACCGCAGCGTCGAACACGTTCGCGTTCATCTGCACGTTCTCTCCGAGCAACCGTTGCTTGCTGGGACCCGCGTTGGGGTGCGCGTGGTTGCCCAGATGAACGACGGTATCTCGCCCGTCGAGGACGCGGTAGACGAAGTGCTCGTCCAACAGATCCCCGAGCTCGATTGGTGCCGGGAAGTCGGGTGCAAAACGTTTGTCTGTAGCCCGTACGTCGTGGCCCTGGTCGACCAAGTGGCGGCAAATCACCGTTCCGAGCTTGCCGGTCGCCCCGGTGACCAGGATCCGGCGCGGAGTACTTCGGGTCATGGACGGGTGCTCGGCATCAGGGGCCGGACACGATCTGCTTCAGCGCGTGCACGTCGGAAGCGTCGATGGCGCCCTGCACGGTGCAGCGCAGTCGGCCCCTGGGATCGAGCAACAGCTGCATGGGGAGCTCGGGTTCCACTTCGAGGTTGAGCGTCTTGAGCCAAGCCAGACGCGCTCCGCCGTCCGGCAGCCAGTAGCTCTTTTTCAAGCCCGTTTCGGGTTGCTCTTGAAGGAAGGTGTCGAGCTGCCGTTGGTCGTCATCGAAGGAGATGAACGCGAAATCGAGCTGGCCGTGCAACTCTTTCTGCCACTGCAGCAGGATCGGGAGCTCTTCTTTGCAGGGTTTGCACCACGCTGCCCAGAAGTTGACCCACGTCCAACGTTCGCCTTTTCCGGTGATGGGATCTTCTGGGAGATTGGCCGCGCCGGAGGCAGCCCGTTGCTCCGGAGCACGCTTGGGATTGAAGGGGGAGCCGTTGTCCGACGTCTGCCCGGCACACAGCGGCGGGCGTGGCCTCTTGGGAAGCTGTGGGCCTTCGAGCTTGGGGGCGCCCGTTCCGGTGCCGATCGTGGGTCCCGTCGGTGTGGGCTTGGCTTGCTGGCTGTCGGCTTCGGGTTGTGCCGGTGCCGACTGTGCCGGTGCCGACTGCACGACCGCTTGAACGCGCGACTTAGGCTCTTTGGAGGGCTTGTCTGGACTGCTGTCGCAACCGGCCAACGACGGTACGAAGGCGAGCAAGCAGAGGACGAGCCAAGCCGAAGCGCGGTTGGCTGAGGTGGACGGAGCGTGTGGGGTTGGGAGCATCGATACGGTGGTCATCGGTTGGTTCGCAGTTCGATAACCCGAATCAGAGTCGACAGTCGACCCAGGACACGAAAGCGCTGCGATTGATGGGCTCTTCACCACACTTCTCCTGGGATGGGTCGCGTGAGAGCGGCCAGCCACAGTACTCCTCCGAGAGTTGCGCGAACTCGTTGCCCAGCCAGAGCAGACCGACCTTCTTCGCCAAGTCTTCTTGGGACTCGCCGCTGATCTTCTCCAGATGGAACAGGACAGAGTTGGCGCGACGGTGCGACAGCGCGCGGTTCTTGGCTGGGGTGCCCGTTTTCGAGGCTCGGGCGACCACGAAGAAGTAGCGGGCGCCTTTGCGGTCGAACCATCGTTTCTCCAGCAGCTTCTTGGCGCCGTCGTCCAAGTCCTCTTTGCCCTCATCGAAGAGCAGCACACCGCCACGGTCTTGCAGTGGATGAAAGAGTGCGTTGAAGTCGCTGTCGCTGATCGCGGCGAAGGTCTTGATGTCTGCGGGTTTGCACCCGCGCCGCTCCGTGCCTGCCGCTAGCCCGCAGGAGTGCAGCACGCGTTCGAGCACCTCCTTGAAGTCTTTGGTGCAGTAGGCGACTTCCGCCTCTTGTGCGATCGCGACCAGGGGTTTCTGCTCGACGTCGGGGTTGTTCAGGCGCTGCTCCGCCGAATGCACCGAGGTTGCGACCACGACGATGGCCACGAGCAGCGCCAAGAGGGCTAGAGCTCCGCCGAAGAGCGCAGCGCCGAGGCTGCTCGCGCGATGCGGGCGACCCTCGCTGACGACAGGTGGCGCCGTCGCGGGGCTGGGCGCCGCTGCGTATCCTTCATAGCTGGGGGCGTTGTGGTGATGTGGTATAGGGGCTGGCTGCGCCTGCGGAGCAAGCTGCGCCGGGGCAGGCTCCGCCTGAGCGAGCATGGGTTCGGTACCCGTGCCGCCTCCGGAGTTGAGCGCCGCGCCGGGCGGAGGGGGCAGCGGGGCGCGGGGCGCTGCTGGTTGGGGTGGGGCAGCGGGATTGGTGTACGGCTGCTGCTGCGGTGCTGTCGGGGCAGGCGGCTGTTGCGCGCCCGCGCCAGTACCGAAGATGTCTTGGAAGAGCTCTTTCAGACTCATGGCAGCAGACCTGGTGCAATGCGTTCGAGGGCAAACATCAGTCCGATGTCGATGTCCTCGTCACAGAGCCGCTGGCCCTCGATGAAGACCTGAGGGGTGGAGACGGGCACGGAATTGTCGACCGCGTAGTGCAGGTGGCGATTGAGCTGGAGTGTCGTCTGATTGGAGCTCATGCAACTCGAAAGCCCCTTACCCCAGCGTTTCTCCAGGACGCCCACCAGGGCCTTTTCCCCACGCTTCCCGGCTTCGACCAGCGCGTCTTGGTTCTGGTAGGCCCAATCCAACATCTGCTTCGGATCCTTCGCACACAACACGGCCCGCGAGACCTGGCACGAGCCCGGGTGCAGCGCCTGGTCCAGCATCCAATTGCATTCGTCGTCCAACGGAAAGAGCGCCAGAGTGATGGCGAGCTTATCGAGTACCTGCGCCTGCTGCAGGCGGTCGTGCAGCGACTTGCAGGTCGGGCACAGTGGGTCTTCGAAGAAGATCGCGTCTCGCTCCGCGGCAGAGCCCTGCAACTTGAGAAGAGCGTCGTGCTTCTCTTCTTTCTGTTTGATTTGGCCGCACTTGCTGACGAACTCGCCGTGGTCGGGAGCGAAGCTGGCGTACACCAAGGAGGGGACGAGCGAAAACGTCGCGATGGCCACGAGTCCCGCCCCTGCCGACGCCAGGCTGCTCCAGGAAGACTCCCGTCGGTAGGGCCAGGAACCCACGAGCACACCAAGACCCGAAACGAACAAGATGGCCGAGCCGACGTAGATGCCGGCGCAGGTCTTGCAGATCGCTCCGAGCTCGAAGTAGCTGATGGCGAACATGCCCGCCGACACGCACGCCGGGGAGGCAGCCAGCAAGAAGTAGAGGATGCCCGCGTTGCGGCTCGCGCGCGGTCCTTTGGCGAGCAGGTAGGCGGCATGTCCCACGAGGAAGGCGAAGCACCCCAGCCCGAAGAGGGAGATCGGAATGCCGCCCCACAGGCTCTTCTTCAGCACCGCCGAATACGGGCTGTTGAGGGCAACTCTGCAGCCCGCGCTGTCGTCGGAGGCCGTGGCACCGGGAATGAACGAACAGTGCAAGTCGTGAAGACCGCGGTCCAGGTGGGAAGCGTAGTCCACGCTCGAAATGGCGGCGAATGCCAAGCCCCACACGGCCCCGATCACACCAATCAAAGCGAACAAGCGAATCCGGTGCATGTGCTCCTAACCCTGCTCCCGTTCCAAAGCATTCCCGTACTGGGCCTGAACGGATGGGAACGCAAGCGCAGACCTTCTTCGGTGCCTGCAGTCGTTGGTCGGGAGCGGAAGCCTTCCGCAGCCGTTGCAAACCGGCTTGCCGGACCGCCGCGAACACGGTCGATTCGCGTCGGGAGCGCCACGGGTGGGGCTGCACTCACCCAGGGAGTCGACACGACGCCGGGCAGCGTGCTTTCGACGCACCACGCCATACCCGCCTAGTGCACAGCGATTGCGTGCTCCTCACCGCCTCATCGCACAAGTTGCGCGACGCGGGTCGGGTGTTCATCCGCAACCTAGCCGCAATCCCGTCGTCTGGTGTGTTCGCGAACTCGGCACGCGGGTTGCTAGCTGTGTCGGCAGGAGCCTTCCGGCTCCAAGAAACAAGACACCCAGAGGAGGTATTCATGAGCATCACACGATGGGACCCATTCCGCGAACTCGAGGACATGAACCTGCGACTCAATCGGATTTTCGGTGGTGGAGCTGCCGCTCAACGAGGCTCGCAAGAGCAGATGACGGTGCCGGATTGGCATCCGTCCGTGGACATCAGTGAAACGCCGGAGGCGTTTCAGATCGTCGCCGAACTGCCGGAGGTGAAGAAGGACGACATCAAGGTCACGATCGAAAACGGCGTGCTGTCTCTGCGCGGTGAGCGCAGGCAGGAGAAGGAAGACAAGGGCAAGCGCTTCCACCGTATCGAGCGCAGCTACGGTTCGTTCATGCGCTCGTTCTCCCTGCCGGACAACGTCGATGAGAGCAAGGTCAAGGCGGACATCAAAGACGGCCTGTTGACGGTGACTGTCGGCAAGGCCGAGACGAAGAAGCCGAAGTCAGTCGACGTGAAGATCGGGTGAGACGAGGCTGGGTTCGAGACTCGAGCCAGGCGTGAACCGCATCCCCACGCGGCGCGCGCCTGCGCTTTCGTCATCCCTATGCTGCGGCGTTCAAGTTTCGGCGGCTGCCGTGTGCTGGCTCCGAGCCGTCTCGGAACTGCTGCTCGCCTGGAGCGTCTGGCGTACGGCTTCGTGCAATGGCGTGCGTGTCAGGTTGGGTAGCAGCGTGCGGAGCTTGCTGTCGTCGAGCAGCACGGGCTTGTCCCACAAATAGCGCACATCGAAGACTTCGCGTACCAACGGCACGAAGGGTTTGAGCCAACGCAACAGGCCCCAGGGCATGCGCTTGATACGTCGCTTGCCCAAGTGGTACTGAATCGCCTCCAGCATCTGCTCAGACGTCACTTGGTAGCTGGAGAAGTGGAACACCTCGCAGGGGCCGAGTCGTTCGCGGCGCTCGAGTAGCTCCGCGGTGGCCAGCGCCACGTCGGGCAGGTAGGCCCATTCGTGCGGCACTTCGTTGGGTGCCAGATTGGTCAGCGCACCGCCGCGCTGGGCGCCTTTCGTCATGTAGCTGAACCAGGACGAGTGCGTGGCATCGGGGCCGAAGTAGTCGCCGCAGCGTACGATGAGCAAGCGTGCACCTTTGCGCGTGGCGCGTTCGAGGCGCGCTTCCACTTGATTGCGCAGTTGTCCTTTGATGCACACGGCGTCGCGAGTGCACTCTTCGTTCAAGGGCTTGCTGAAGTCCGCTCCCAATCCGTACACGTTGCCGGGAAAGACGATCGTCAGGCCGTGTCGTTCAGCGGCACGTGCCACGTTGTCGGCGGCAGGTAGGAGCTTCTTGGGCCACTGCTGGTAGGGAACGTTGTAGCCGTAGACGACGACATCCACGTTCCGGGTGGCCCTCGAGACGTCTTCGGCGTTTTCCGCGTCGCCCTCGATGTCGCTGATGCCGCGGATGTTCAGTGGTCGTCCGCCGGGGCGTCGCAGCGCGTGCACGTTCCACCCGCGGGCCACGAGTTCGCGCGCAACGGCCGCTCCAAAGGAGCCGGTGGCACCGATCACGAGCACGCTTCTTCCGGTGTTTTGGGGATGATTGCTGTCGTTCATTTTCGTTCTCCTCTCGTGCCGGAGCGGAGCTCGCGGCCACGCAGGGAGTCTGTGTCTGGGTGGTTCGTACGTCGATTCGACAAAGGTGTGGACCAGACATGCAGCTTTGCATATCTGACGCCAAGTGGATTGGACCTTGCTGCAGAGTTTCTTGGCCGTGGCGGGCTGTGGCTCGCTATCCAAAGCTGCCAAACGCCTCACGCTGACGCAGTCCACCGTCAGTCGCCACGTCCAAACCCTCGAAGAGCAGTTGGGTGTTCCGCTGTTCGTGCGCCACTCGCGCGGTGTGCGATTGACTCAACGTGGCGAGGCGCTGCACCGTCAAGCGCAGGGCATCGACGAGCGCATCGCGGCCCTGCTGCGGGGGCAAGTGGCGGAAGATGCGGAACCGCGTGGCGTGGTGCGGTTGTCGGTGAACGAACCCATCGGGTTGTTCGTCCTACCGGAATGGGTGGCGCGCCTGCGGTGTGAGCGCCCCGAGATCCAAATCGAGGTTCTCGTCGACAACGGCATCACGGATCTCTCGACGCGGGCAGCCGACGTCGCCGTGCGGATGTTCCGCCCGCAGTCCTCGGGGCTCGTCGCGCGCCGAGTGGGAGCGTTGCCTCTTGGCCTCTACGCCCATCGTGATTACGTCGAGCAACACGGCGTGCCAAGCACCTTGGAGGAGGTGACGCCAAGGCATACGATCGCCGGACAGGACAGCGACGCCACCTGGCTTCGCAGCATCGCGCAGATGGGCCTGGCGCGAGAACTGTTTGCCCTGCGCTCCGACAGTTTGGCGTTTCTGCTGCAGGTAGGTTTGGTTGGGGGCGCCATCGTCGGCATGCATCGTGCGCTCGCGCGGCGCTACCCGGAGCTGGTTCGGGTTCTCGAGCACGTCGAACTGCCGGACTTGGAGCTGTGGATGGTCGTGACGGAGGAACAGCGCCACGACCCCGCCGTTGCGTGCGTGTTCGAGTCTCTCAACGCCTTCCTGGAAGAATACGTCAAAGCGTCCAGTGTTGGCGGTGGACATTGAGGAGTCGCTCGAGTTCCGCACTGCGAGCTTGCGTCAAGTCCTCGTCCTCACCCTCGGGAGTGCTCGACTCGACGAGCGCCAAGAGCGAGTGGCGAACGGCTCCTTCGAGTCCGTTTTCATCGTAGCCCCCTTCGAGCACGAACGCGACTCGCCCACGGCCGTCGTCCGGTAGGCATGCCAACAAGCGTCGGGTCATCATCCCGAAGCCCTCATTGCTCACGGCCATACCACCCAACGGATCGCGCCGATGGGCGTCGTACCCGGCGCTGATCAGCAACAGCTCGGGTCGATATTGCTTCAGGACGGGGCACACGATGGTGTCGAAGACATGACGGTAGACGGTGTCCGTCGCACCAGCTCCGAGAGGGAGGTTTACCGTGAATCCGGTGCCGGCACCCGAACCCGTTTCGGTCGCTCTTCCCGTGCCCGGGTACTGTGGGCTTTGGTGGGTGGAAATGTAGAGCACGTTGGGGTTCGTGTAGAAGATGTCCTGGGTGCCGTTGCCGTGATGCACGTCCCAATCCACGATGGCGATCTTCTCGCGCCCGCGTGCCAACGCGGCGTGGGCAGCGACGGCCACGTTGTTGAACAGGCAGAAACCCATGGCGAGATTGGCTGTGGCGTGGTGGCCTGGTGGTCTCACCAGAGCGAAACCGTAATCGAGCCCGCTTCCAGCCTCCGAGTTCACGCCGAGGGCATCGACGAGTGCGATGCACCCGCCGGCCGCACGTCGGGCTGCAGCATGGCTTCGCTCGCAGTAGTAAGTGTCAGCGTCGAAGTTGCCACTCGAGTCCGCCGTGGAAGCCACGCGAGCGACGTGTTCTGGGGTGTGCGTCGTCGTGAGTTCCGCGTCGGTCGCATCACGTGGCGCGAGGTGAGTCGTCTCGAAATGGTCGCGAACACTCTCGAACCCCCGGCGGGCCGCGTGAATTCGGGCTTCACGCTCAGGGTGTCCCGGCGGTGCCTCGTGTTGAAGAAATAGGTCGTCGTCGACCAATCCGAGCGTGACCATGCCACGGAGTGTAGTTCGTCAGCGGCAGTCAGCGAAGCAGGTTTTCGTACAGCGTGACATCCAAGCGCGCGAACGGCGCGACTTTGGGGGCGGCGAAGTCGCGTTCCGGCGAGAGCAGCACGGCGTTGAGGGAGGCTCCCAGCGCAAGACCGACGTCCACGCCGTGACTACGGAACACCGCGCGCGGGCCCAACGCTGGGTACGCCGCCGTGAATTGCCGAACGTCGGCGCGTTGGGCGCTGTATGGCAAGATCTGAGTCAGCAGCAGCCCTCCCACGCCCCACTCAGGGCTCAGCCAGCTGGTGGCCGTAGCCCAGAAAGGAAGCAAGCCTGCCGTCGTCCAATCGCTCCCGCGGTGCGTCCAGCCCAGGATCGGATAGGGGATGATCTGGCCGCTCGTTGGACGCCAGACCATGCCGGCGCCGAAGCGGTAGACAGTGTGCTGGCTCGTCGCCCAACACCCCACGACGTTGGGGGCGTGGCGAAACGCGTGCCGGTTCCAGCGCTCCCCCTGATAACCCAGTGCCCAGAACCCGACGAGACACCAGCGAGCCTCGGAGAAGGAGAGCGCTGGTGCCAGCAGGAGAGTTCGGTACCAATCCGCTCCACCCTGGCCGGCAGCGTCGGCGTCGAGATTCAAATGAGTGAACGTCCAGTTCGCTACCGCTCCGACGACGAGTTTGTCGCTGACGTGGGCACCGGCCCGCACGACGCTGGCGTGGTGGAAGCCGACGGTCTGGTCATCTGCATTCAGCGCTGGCAGTGTGACTCCGAAACGCGCGACCTGTCGCGGATAGGCCGCTTGCTCGAGGAGCGTGCTCGGGCGCTCGGGTGCGGAACCAGCGGGGGCGGTTTCGCCGTGGCCATGACTGGCGAACAACCAGAACGTCGCACACCAAAATACGAGTGTGTAGCGGCTGCGCACTGCGGCCACGGTGGGTGACCGTCGTTTCCGGGCGCCTTCCTCGATCCTCACCGGCGCCGAGTGTGTTCTGCGCCGCCGGCAGCGTCAACTCTCGTCGCTCACTCCCTGGCACGCAGGGCAGTAGTAGGTCGAGCGCAGCTGTGCGCCCTGCCGACGCATACGTATCTCCCCGTCGCAGCGCAAACAGTGCTCGCCCTTTCGGCCATAGACCCACACACGACCACCGCCACCGCTCCGGAATCGCAGTTGTCGGTCACCGGCGACGAGATTGAGCGTCATGAGCTTTCGGTTCATCATCACCAGTTCGCTCAGCGTCTCGGGGGCGAAATGCGCCACAGGGGCGAAGGGGTCGAGCTTCGACAAGAACAAGGTCTCGGACTTGTAGACATTGCCCACGCCGCACACCGCGCCTTGGTGCATCAGGGCCTCACCCAAAGCGAGTCCACTCAGCGCTCGCAGTCGGTGCACGGCGGTACCGAGATGGAAGTCCGGGGCGAGCAAGTCGGGACCCAATTTCCTCAGCCAATCGTCAGCAGGCAGACACTCCACATCGATCCATCGCGCCATCTGCACGTTGCTGCAAATCAGCCGGGCCCGTTCCGTCTCCAGCACGATGCGGACCGCATTGCCGACTCTCGGGCGCTGCTCGCTCTCTTGTCCCACGCGCCACTTGCCGCGCATTCGCATATGCGTGTGCAAACTGGGACCCCGATCGAAGTGCATCAGGAGGTGTTTGCCGCGAGCCTCCACCTGAGTGAGTGTCGCGCCGACGA
This sequence comes from Polyangiaceae bacterium, assembly GCA_050290545.1. Taxonomy (GTDB): domain Bacteria; phylum Myxococcota_A; class Polyangia; order Polyangiales; family Polyangiaceae; genus SZUA-265. The sequence goes on from JBNKHV010000065.1 coordinate 61,737, forward strand.
GATCGCGGCGATCCAGTCGCGGCTCCCAGGCGGCGAAGTGCCGGACAGGTTGCCCTGCCGCCGCGCGTCGAAGTCGCATCGCCGCTCTGTGGATCGTGTCACCTTCCGGCATCAACCAAGCTCCAAGCTATTGAAGGCTGCTTCCGCGTTTGGCGATGCGTGTCCCCGCCGTCGGGTGCCCCAGCGCTCCGCGCCGCTTCTGCAGCCCCTTGGGTCCGAGGGAGAAGCCCGCGCCGACGAGTTCCGTCGACAGGGATCGAGCCCACGTCGCATCGTCCTGAGTCCGAGTGTCCAGCTCGGTCACCGGGATGCCGTCAATCGACTCGATCAGCAGTGCCCGTTCGGTGCCATTGTCCAGCCGTTCGACGAGGCTTTCGGCAAGCTTTTCGAGGAGCTCGATGGGGGGCTCGTCGTGAGTGTGACGGTATAAGGTGAGCGCCCGACCGCCGCGGCTGCTGTAGGCCAGCAAACGGCCTTGGTGCAAGACCACATGGCACCCGGGGGTGCGCGTCGGCCGAGCGCCCTCGAATTCGGGCCAAGGCAAGCAGACACCGTAGGGGTTCGCGGGATCGGTTGCGGCAAGCCAAGACAGTGTCGTTTTTTCGCCGAGCTGTCGATGGCGGCGAAGTTGGGCCTCAGCGCCATTGGCCGCGAACTGCGTTGCGCCGTAGCCGGCGATGAAGTAGCCCCGCCGCAATCGTCCACCCTCTTCCAACGCCTTGAGCACCGGGTAGACGAAACTGAAGCCGCCACTCACGGCCGCACCGCGAACCGCCTCACGCGTGAGCACCCCAAAGCGCCGAACGAGCTGCTCCGCACCAGCGCGTGCGCGCTCGGTGGTCGTCACTCGTCCGGTGTCGGGCAACAAAGTCCAGCGGCCTTCGGTCCCTGGGCGCAACTGCCGCCGCGAGCGAAAACCACGTCTGCCGAGTGACGAGGTGCGACTCGAACGCCCTTGCCCCGCGAGCAGCGAAGCCACGGGCTGCAAGGTGTCGTTGCTGACGCGACCGGTGGTAACTAGAGTCCACAATACGTCGAAGGCTTCTCCAGGAAAGACGCCCAACGTCTCGACGATGTCCGAAAAAAAGAGCGCGCCCCGCTCGCGCAGCAGGGCTTCCACCTTCTGCCCGAGTTCGCTCGTTGGTGCTTCGGTCAGCGGCGCCAGTCGGGTGAACTCATCGGCCAAGTAGAACGAGAGCCGCGTGTCCCCAGCTTGCTGCCCCGAGCCGCGCCAGATGATTTCACCGGCGGCGCAGAGATCGTCCAAGTCCCCGGAGCGAAAGTCATCGACCCGACTGGGCAGAACTTCACGCGTCAAGACGGAGTACGATAGCTCGACGCCTTGCAGTTGCTCGATGACCGTCAGTACGCCATCGAGACCCGACAGCGGGGCTGCGAGGTGTTGCCAGTGTTGCAAGAACCGCGTGTAGACTTCCGGCTCCACCGGTTCGATCTGGCGTCGGAGCTTGGCCAGGCTGACTTGTTTCAGCCGTCGCAGGACTTCCACAGAGCAGTACTCCTGGCCCAAGCCGTGAGGCAGAAACGCGCCCCGCACCAAAACACCAGCCCGCTCGAGCTGTCGCAGGGTTTCGTCCACCACCTGCGGCGCGAGTCGATAGCGCTCGACGATCGCGGAAGCGACGAACGGCCCGTGGGTCTTCGCGAAGCGGAGCAGCAGGTCGGAAAGCGGCTCTCGCAGCGGCCGTAGGAACGCATCCACGACTCCCATCGGGAGCACGACGCCGAGGGCGTCGCGGTAACGGGCGGCGTCTTCTCCCGCGATCGTACGCAATTCGGAGGCGATACGGACACGCACCGCTCGTCCTTGCCGAGCCAGGGTCTCGAACCACTCGTGTCTGAGTTCCGGCTCCATTCGGGCGTCGAGTTCCTCATCGCTGAGGTCGCCTAGGGTCAACAGCAAATCGTGCAGGTCGTCGGCGCAACGCAAGGGCCAGTCCGTGTCCAAGCGCTGTAAACGGCGTTCGAGCTCGGTGATGGCGTCGGCATCGAGCAGCTCCCGTAACTCCGGCTCGCCCAATAGGAGTCGCAGCTGATCGTGATCGAGGCTGAGCGCTTGAGCGCGGCGTTCTGCCAGCGGAGCATCTCCGTCGTAGATGAAGTTGCCGACGTAGGAGAACAGTAGCGACGCGGCGAAGGGGGATGCGGTTTGCGTCGTCACCTCGCGCGTTCGAATGCGGCCTTCACCGACGCCGCGCAGGATGTCTGACAGCCCCCGCAAATCGAACACGTCTTGCAGACACTCGCGATAGGTCTCCAATACCATCGGGAAGTCGGAAAACTCCGTCGCCACGCTCAACAGATCCGACGAGCGCCGGCGCTGGACCCAGAGCGGCATGCGTTTACCTGGGCGCCGTCGGGGCAGCAGCAGTGCCCGTGACGCGTTCTCGCGAAAGTGCGCGGCAAAGAGTGCGGTCGTACCCAAAGCGCTACGCAACACTTCCTCTGCCTGCTCGACGGTCGGTAGGAACCAGTTCGCCGCTGGCGCCCCGTCCGAGTCCGGCAGACGAAAGACCATACCATCGTCTGCCCACATCGAGTCCACGTCCACCCCGAGCTCTTGACGCAGCCGTTCACCGACGACGATGCTCCAAGGGGCGTGAACGCGTCCCCCGAACGGAGAGAGAACCACCACCCGCCAATCGCCCACTTCGTCAGTGAAGGCTTCGAGCACGATGCATCGGTCGGTGGGCAACGCCGACTGCTGCGACTGTTCTTGCAGGTAGGCCACGAGGTTCTGCGCCGCGAAGTCGTTGAGGCCGTGCTGCTGTCGCAGGCGTACGATGGCTTCGTCTGCAGAGAGCTCGGCGAGTTCTGCCGTCAGCTTGCCAATCGCGATGCCGAACTCCAAGGGACGACCGGGCTTGTCACCCCGCCAAAACGGCATGCGGCCGGGTTCTCCGGGGGCCGGTGTGACGGTGACGCGGTCGTGGCTGATGTCTTCGATGCGCCAAGAGGAGGCGCCGAGCAAGAAGACTTCACCCGCCCGTGACTCGAAGACCATCTCCTCGTCCAGCTCCCCCACGCGCACGGCGGGATCTGATCCGGCCAGGTAAACGCCATACAAGCCGCGGTCGACGATGGTGCCTGGGTTCGCCACGGCCAAGAGGCGCGCGCCGCGCCGTGCTTCCAGGGTTCCTTTGGTTCGGTCCCAGTTGATTCGGGGGCGCAATTCGCGGAAGCGTTCGGAAGGGTAGCGCCCACTGAGCATGTCGAGCACACCCTCGAACACGGGCCGCGCGAGATCCGCGAAGGGAGCGGCGCGGCGGACCAGGGCATACACGTCGTCGATGTCCCTGGGGCCCTCGACCAACAGTGAGACGATGTGTTGGGCGAGTACGTCGAGCGGGTTTCTGGGGTAGCGCGTTTCTTCGACGTGCCCGGCGCGGGTGTGTTCGACGACTGCCGCGCAAGCGAGCAAGTCCCCACGAAATTTCGGAAAGAGGATGCCGCGGGACACCTCTCCCACGTGATGGCCAGCTCGTCCGATGCGTTGAATGCCGCTGGCTACGCTGGGTGGCGCTTCAATCTGCAGCACCAAGTCGACCGCACCCATGTCGATCCCCAGTTCGAGGGAAGAGGTAGCGACGATGGCCGGCAGTTGGCCGCGTTTGAGTCGGTCCTCGATCGCGGCGCGCGCGTCTTTGGCGATGGATCCGTGGTGGGCGAGGGCGACCTCTTCCTCTGCCAGTTCGTTGATCGCGGCAGCCAGCTTCTCTGCCAGCCGTCGACTGTTGACGAAGATCATCGTCGAGCGATGCGCGCGGATCAGTTCCAGCAAACGTGGATGCATCGCTGGCCAGATTGAAGGGGCTGGCTTGGGGCCAGGGGGCCCGTCGTCGTCCAACTCCGGCACGTGCACGGAGCTGCTCGAGCCGGCACGGGGCGCAGTCATGTCTTCGACCGGCACTTCGACACGCAGATCGAACTCTTTCGTTCGCCCCGCGTCGACGATCGTCACTGGCCGTGAAGACAGAACGCCCTCGCCGTCGAGCTCAGCCCCGCCCAGGAAGCGAGCGACCTCGTCGAGGGGGCGCTGGGTCGCACTGAGACCGATCCGTTGCAGCGCTGGTGGCTCCGAGGGCGTGGAGAGCGCCGAGACGGGGGCCGAGGGCGCTCCTTCACGCCGCAGGGTTTCGACGCGTTCCAGGCTGAGCATCAGGTGAGCACCCCGTTTGGTGCTACACAACGAATGGATCTCGTCGACGATGACCGTTTGTACGGCGCGCAAGGTTTCTCTCGCGCGCGAGGTGAGCATCAAATAGAGTGACTCGGGTGTCGTGATCAGAATGTCGGGGGGATTTTTGACCAGGCGCACGCGTTCGCGCGGCGGGGTGTCACCGCTGCGTACGCCGACGCTCGGCTCCGTGTAGGCGTGGCCGTCGCGGCGCGCGACGGCACTGAGACCGGCCAGAGGCGCTCTGAGATTGCGCTCGACGTCGACCCCGAGCGCTTTGAGCGGGGAGATGTAGAGGACCCGAGTGCAGGGCTCCGCCGGCGGTGATTCGAACATCAGGCGGTCGAGCGCCACCAAGAACGCGGCTAGAGTCTTTCCGGAGCCGGTCGGGGCGAGGAGCAGCGTCGACTGAGCTTCGGCAATCGCCGGCCAAGCCAACTCTTGCGCTCGGGTCGGGGCGGCGAAGGCCTCACGAAACCAAGTCCCGACTGCAGGGTGCAGTGCCGCCAGCGCGTCGCTCATCCCGCAGGTATAGCGGCCTATGCGATGGCGCACACCCGTGCAGCGCCGGACTCCCATCCGGACCTCGGGGTCTACTGCCGAGTCGAGGTCAAATGTCAGGGATTTGTTGGTTTTGTCGTTCGCCCGAGTCGCGCTCGTGGCGCCGCGTCGGAACCGGTGTCGCGCTCAGGAGCTGCGTCGGAGTTTGGGCGGCAGCAAGTGCGCGGGCATCGAGCGGCCGGCTTTGGCGAGCACCCTCGAAGCAGGTGGGCGGCTGGAGAGCCCTGGAACCCGTAGATCTTCCAGATGAACATTTCCGGCGCGGTGTCGTTCGATGCCACGGCAGTGCAATTCAATCACTGCTGCCACCAATTCGATCGGTGCGACGGCTTGTGCACGCCCTCCCATGCTGCCGACCCAGGCGGCCACCTCGACCAAGCCGGCGGCGCGGAACGTGATGTAGACCCCGCCGTTGCCCAGACGGTGTACTCGCTGCGTTGGATGCCACACGTGGTCGGTTGCAAGATGGGCCACTTGTGGCTCGAGCTCCACGACGTAGTCGTGAACCTGCCCTCTCAGATCCGAAAAAGGGTACCGCCGCGCCGGGCGCTCGCCACTCTCGGAGGAGCTTCGGGGACGCAGACCGACGCGCAGGCGCGCTAGCCAACTGCGACCGTCTGGCGTCAGCCGGGCTTCGAGACGATCCCGCAGGCGTTCCTTCACCCCACCGAGCAGTCCCGCCGAAGAGACAGGCATGTCTTCGTCGTCGAGGAGTAGCGATAGGACTTCCGTTGCGCTCAGTTCGACTCCGGAGAACTCCACACCGCTGTCGTGGCAACGCCAGCGGCCATCCTTGCGAGTGATTGGAAAACCAGCGCCCTGCAGACAGTCGAACGCTCGACGAATGTCGCCAAGTGAACGCTCCTTGCCGAACTCCGCGCTGAGCTCTCGGGTACTCAGCCCCTCAGGGGCGTTTTCCACCATGCAGAGCACCTCGAACGCAAAGACGGCGTCTTGTGCATCTGCCGAGGTGAAGGATTGTGCGTGCAGCGCCGAGTCAGCGCTCGAGGAACCGTTTCGTGTCACCGGACCTACCCCCTTTCGTAGCAAGACGATGGTCGTACTGTGGTCGCTGAACGTCAACACTCGAGTTGCGTAGCTTGCACCGGGGAGCGAGTTTTCTTCGGGGACCGTCAGATGAACACTGCCGAGTTCGTGACGGTCATGACGCAGATGGGCTGCATGAGACAGCTACCAACGCGGAGGTAGGAAGTTTTTGCGGATTGCAGCCTGCCGCGTTTCCGCCCTGTACGGCACAACCCCTGTGCAATGCCTTCCGGACGAGAGACATCCCACCCTCTAGCGACGGCGCTTCTGGGTCGATGTAGCGCCATGTGGGTACCCTGCGCTTGACGCGGTGTGCAGATGGAATACAGCTCTTCTTCGATGGCGGTGCTGGGTTGGTTTCGGGGCAGAGGGCCATCGGGTTTTGGCTACTCTTCGACGGCAGAACAAGTCACCGAAGGGCTGGAGCTCGCGGGCAAGACGTTCTTGCTGACGGGTTGCACGTCGGGTTTGGGGTTGG
>JBNKHV010000066.1:0-47954 GCA_050290545.1 Polyangiaceae bacterium
TCGCTGGGGCTTCGGACAATGCCGAAGTCGCTACGGACAGGACTACGATCGCTACGTTGCTCGTTGTGGGAGCCTCCAGCTCGCGGTGGTAGCGAGTTTGCCCGTTGTGGGAGCTAGGCGGCCGCTGTGGAAGCTCCAACGTCGCTGTGGAAGCTCCGCGGCCGTTGTGGAAGAGTTGTGAGTGTTTCGCGGCACGATGGACGCGATCAACTCGGGATGGGTCGCCGCGAAACACGGCGGAACGAAGCCCGGAGCGGCGCCGAGGAGGCGATGCTCTATCTACTGGGGAAAACGATTTGAGTTTGGGACGAGTATCGATGCCCGAGCGTGGCCCTGCAAGTCCGAAGTGACGGTGCGCCGTGGGTGACTGGTCGCTGCGACGCAGCGGGGCGCGTTGTTGGTGCTGGCGGAGCTCGCGAACGAGTCTCGAGGGGCGCGCAACCAAGCGGGGCGTCGCATCGTGGACAGCGACATTGCCCCGCCCACCCTCATTCCGCTGCTTCCGGACCAGTCATCCCGTCATCCGCTGGCGGCACGCGTGCCTCGGGCCAGCTGCCCCCGAGAGGGTAACGCGGGGTTCCGCTCCGCGTGATCTCGAAGCGCAGATCGCCGACTGTCTGCTCCGGTTCGAAGTAGAAGTCCAGGTACAAGGTGCCACGCGACGAGCTGTCGCCGGTGGGCGTCTCGAACGATAGTGTGCCCGTGACCTCTGCCAGATCCGTCCATGTGGAGCCCGCCAAGAAGTCCGGGCCCTCAGCCTCATCTTCGCGCAACCAGTAGTGGGTCGTGCCGTGGCCCAGGGCGCGGAAGGTGCCGTCGGCGGTGTCGACGTCCGCATCGAACTCGATCTCCACCCGTGTCTTGCAGGTCGTCGCATCCACCTCCAACTCGCCGTCGGCAGTGCGGCACACCGTCCCGTCGCAGAGCTCGGAGTCGAGTTCGAAGACCACCATCGCGCCGGGGGTGATGGTGGCGAGTATTCGGGTCTGGTCCGGGTAGACCGAGGGTAGGGGGTCGCCAGCCTGCACCTCGGAGCCGTAGTTGGGGGCTTCGAAGAACAAGGGCGCGTCGATGGGTCGTTGCATACGCAGAAGCGCGTCCTGCAGATCGAGCCCCAAGGCCGCTCCGTCAGCGACGTCGATCTCGCGACGCGTGCTGACGGCGCTGCAGGCGTCGGGCGTGCCGCCCCCGTCGAAGTCCGTCGTCTCGCCGCCCGATTGCGGTTGGCAAAAGGCGCACACCGGGGTGTCGAGGGGAGTCGTCCCGTCGCTGCCGATGCCGTCAGTGCTGCCCGTGGCAGCGCCGTCCTGCCCGCTACCCCCGCCGCAACCGAGCAGACTCGAGCCCGCGACGACCAGTACCGCGCTGGTGCGCACCTTTCGCTCTGTCCGTCGCATGCCCCGAACCTGGCATCTGCTCCCACGGCTGACAATGCACGCAATGCACGTTCCTGGGCGGATCGTGCACGCCTATGTGCTATTTGTGCGCCAAATGCTTGGGAAGACAGGTAGTTACGATCCTTCGGAAACGGTGGCCGTGCGGGAGCAGGCGGAGCAGCTGGCGGTCGAGCTGATCCGCGCGCTGCGGGGGCGGCGCTCTCGGGCGGAGCTCAGTCGGCGTGCGGGCTACGGCAGCAACATCGTGCAGCGCTGGGAGAGCCGGCAGTGTTTTCCGACGGCGGCGCGCTACCTGCAGCTGCACGCGAGCTTGCGACCGTCGCCAACGTCGTGGGTCGAGCGCTACTTCAAGACGTTGCCCGCGTGGGCGCTGGGGCTCGATGCGTGTTCACCTGAGGCGGTGGCGTGTTTCCTGGAGCAGCTGCGCGGTAACGTGCCGGTCACGACGCTCGCGGCTCAGCTGGGGCGCAATCGCTTCACCCTCTCGCGCTGGTTGTCGGGTCGCTCGGAGCCGAAGCTGCCGGAGTTTCTCGAGTACTGCGCGGTCGTTGGCCGGCGTCTCGTCGACTTGGCTGCGGTCTTCGAAGAGCCCACGCGTCTGCCGTCGATCCGTTCGGCGTGGGAACGCTTGGCGCTCGCGCGTCGGGCGGCCTACGAGCTACCGTGGTCGCACGCCGTGCTGCGCGCGCTGGAAGTCGCGGGTGCCCCGCGCGGGGTTTCGGCGCAGAAGAGTTGGCTCTCGAACCAGCTCAGTGTTTCCGTCGAGCGTATCGAGGAGGCGTTGGGAGTGTTGCTGGCGACGGGTCAAGTGCAGCGCACGCGCGCCGGGTATCGTCCGAGTGGGCGAGGTTTCGTCGTCAACACGAGTGACGACCCCACGAACGCACGACGCCTGCGAGCGGCGTGGATCCGCACCGCCCTCGAGCGCATCGACGATGGCAGCTCCGGTCGCTATGGCTACAGCCTGTTCGCCATCTCGGAGTCGGACCTGGCGAAACTGCACCGCCTGCACCTCGATTTCGTGCGCCAGATGCAACAGATCATCGCGCAATCGGATCCGAGCGAGTGCGTCGGGCTCTATTGTTCACAGCTGCTCAACCTCACCGGGCCCTTTCCCGAGCGCCCGTGAGCGCCAGGCTGTGTTCTGGCAGAACACGTTTTCTGTGACGCTCCCGCACTCCGCAGTGGACGTGGTAGCGCCGCGCTGCCAGCTTGAGCGGCAGTGGCGCAAAGTCCGAAACCCAATGTCTACGGCTATTCCGACTACCGTCGGTACTTGGCGGACTACTACGCCCACGCCAAGGAGAACGAGTACGGGTTCTCGTTTCGTGTGTTCTCGAAACGCGCCAAAGTCAGCTCATCGAACTACTTGCGGCTGGTCATCGACGGCAAGCGCAACCTGTCGGCGCCGATGGCGGGGCAGTTCGCGAGCGCGTGTGGTCTGTCGGGCGCGGCGCTCGAATTCTTCTGTGAACTCGTCGCCTATTGTCAAGCGCCGAGCACGCGTGAGCGGCATCGCCACTACGAGCGCCTGAAGCAATTTCGCCCCTTCCGCGCCATCCGCAAGCTGGACGCAGCGCAAGCGGCCTACCACGGTCGTTGGTACGTCCCCGCCATCCGTGAACTCGTGAGGCGCACGGACTTCGAGGAGGATCCGAAGTGGATCGCGGCGCAATTGTTGCCCCCGATCTCCCCCAAAGAAGCGGCACAGGCACTCACCATCTTGCTCGAGCTCGAACTCTTGCGGCGCGACGAGCACGGCAGGTTGGTGCAGACGGACGCATTGGTGTCGACCGGGCCGGGCCCCCTCGGACACCACATCTTCACCTACCACCACACGATGCTGGAGCACGCAGGCAAGGCGCTCGACCAATTGCCGCGCGAGGAACGCAACATCTCCTCACTCACCGTCTGCGTCAGTCAGGACAAGCTGGCCGAGCTCGACCAACGCCTGCGCGACTTCCGTCGCGATCTGCTGCAGCTGGCCGAACTCGACAATGCCCCGGAGCGCGTGGTGCAGATCAACTTCCAACTCTTCCCGCTCTCGAAGCAGCCGTCGCAAAGAGATTCGACGAGGTCGCCGCAGGCGGACCGAAGGAACGCCGCCGAAGAGTCCCCGACGAGCCGAAGCAGCCAGGCGAAGAGCGAGTGATGACCCCGTCGAAGAACGCGACAGGAGCCGACCGATGATGAGCCGAAATTTGCCTATTGTCCTCTGGTGGATGTGTTCACGTGGAGCGGCGTGTCTCGCCGCGTGCTTGCTCTTGGTTGCCTGTGGCACGAAGGCGGGCACGGAGACCGATAACCCGCTGCACGATGAATCGCCCGAGCCGCCGCCTTACGAATCGCCGAGCCGCTTCAACCCGGAAGACCCCGTCCCGCCAGGTTGCGTGGGATTTCCCGACGACACCCCGCCCGAGCGCGGTCCGTATTGGACGCACACGGACTCGGAGCTGGTCGGCGTCGATCGGCGTTGGGGCTTGATGGTCTTCGACGCGAGCGCTCCGCCCGAACTCCGACGACTCTCCGCGACGCCTCTGAACGGGGACGTCCGCGCACTGACCTCCGCGGGCGACATCGCCTTCGTCGTGATGGACGAGAGCCCCGAGCTCGCGACGGACGTCATCCCCGACGCGGACGAACTCGCGACGCAGCTGTCGTTGGTGCCCTTCGATCTGAGCGAGCCGAGCGCTCCGGAACGCGGGGACTCGCTGCCCCTGGAGGGCGAGTTCTTCGCTTTACGTGAACGTGACGGTGTGGTGTGGGTCGTCACTACGCGGCCAGAGGAACGTGAGCCAAGCTGTCAGTTGCCGTGGGCGGGGTGCTACTTCCCGAGTCGGGTCGAGCTCATCGTTACGGGTTATCGGGCGGGGGAGGGCGAGCTCGAGCCCGTTGCCAGCGCTCGTTTGCCGATGTCGATGCGGGCTTGGATGGGCCGAGACGGCTTCCTCAGTCTCACCTCCGAGTACGACGAAGAGCAGGGGCGCCAGGTCCCCCTGGCCCTGCACTGGGCGCGCGTCGATGACACCGTGCTCGCCACAGGCATGGATCCTGACGCCGACCCGAAGCTCGTCACGGGCTCCCTGGAGCTCGCCGCGATGCCCTCCGACAACGCGCCCGTCGAGCTCGTGGGCGAACGCATGTTCTACTTCTCGCAGGAAGACAACGGCTCGCCCGGGACGTTGCACGTCGTGGACGTCGGCACCAGCGAGCCCACGGAACTCGTCACCGTGCCCGACTTGCCCCCTGGAATCGACGTGGGCGCCTTCTTCGGAGAGGACTGGGTGATCGTCGGCAGCGAGAACTTCTCGCGCCCGGGCGTCGTCGTCGAGCTGGCCGAGGACGGCAGTGCGAGCGTCACGCCGCTGCCCGACGGCTATTCGATGGCCCTGCCGCTAGTGAACGCCGAGGCGTCGGCGCCTGCATCCAGTCTGCCGAGGTTGCTCGCTTGGGGGGACATCACAGCGACGGGCTTTTTGAGCTTGGGTTTGGTGGATGGCTCCTCGGGGCTCGCCGCAGGAGCGAGCCTCCACAACCTTCAAACCACGGTTGCCGCGACCGGCTCCGTGAGAGAAGGCGACCCGCTCTACCCCGGCGAGTTGGCAGCGACGGAAGACGGCGTCGGTTTCCTCCTGCGCACCTTCGACGACGAGCAGCTGGATTGGGTCTACGGTCTGGGCGTGGTGAACCTACGGGAGTCCGAACTCGAGTTGACGACCTACGACGCCGAGTCCGTCGACGACGAGGTCGTGGCGTTGGGGGGCGCGTTCTTCGCGCCCTCGGCACTCGGTATCGCCGCGGTGGATGAGCAAGGCACCGATGCTTGGTTCGATCTCGAGCTGCGTGAGGTGGAAGACGTGCTGCCCGTTTCGGGCGGCTACGTGACCCTGCAATGGACGTGGGGCGGCGACCGCTCCGTCACCAGGTACGACGAGGACGGAGCCGAGCTCGGCGCACTCGAGGTCCCGGGTGGTGCGCGACGACTGGTACCGGTAGGCGAAAACGTCGGCGTCTTGGTCGAACCTAGGGGGCACGAGTGCGAGCAGATGAACGGTAGTGATTGCGACGAGCGGAGCTTCCTCCTCGTTGCACCCGGGGCAGCCCCGGAGCTGCTCGGAAGTGTGGACTTGCCGGAGGCGGTGCAGGACGCCGAAGGCGTCGAGCCGCCGGAGGGTGAGCTGATCCAGCTCGAAAGCGGCGCGTGGATCTTCGCGCAGCAACAGTCGGAGACATGCCTGTACGTCGCCGATTGCGAGGCGCGCGGCATCACCTACCGTTCACTGGCGGAGGCGAACGTCGCCGTGGCTCAACCCACGTCTCCGCCGTGTCCGGAGGATGAAACCGAGTGTCCCGAGCCTGTGCCCCCACCGCCGCCGCCTGAAGTCTACGGCACCCGCACGCGTTTGCAGCTCCACCGGCTGGACGACAGCACGCCGAGCGCGCCGCGTTGGGTGGCGCTGTCGAGCTCCGAGCTCGAATTGGCCGACTCGCGCTTCGCGCCGTTACGTGCGTCGGGTGACGTGCTGCTCGTGACCCGCATGGAGGTGCAGCTGGAACGCGGGCAGTCGTGGCTCAACGCCCCCGCGAGGTTCATGCTCCAGCTCGTCGATGGGGCGGGCTCCGGCAGCGCCGTCAGCGATACCGCTGCCAGCAGCGACGACACGAGTGACGACACCGGCGGCGTCGACGACGAGGCTTCGGTGCTGCAGACCTCGATCAACATCCCAGGCTACGCGGTCGCCTTCGTGCCGAAGGGCGTCGCCTTCGGCGGCAACGGCGCTGGCGAAAGCGTGAGCGGCTCAGAGCAAGGCACTGCGGACAAACCTGCTTCCGGCGGCGACGCGCGCTTGGGCACCATCTTCAGCGTCGAGCCGGGCGTCGACAGCGAGGTGGCGGCCACGTTCTACCGTTTGCGCTTGGAGCAGAACGGCGCACACGTCGAGGCCGCGCGGCCGCTCGCCGGGCGTTACGGCGATCTGGTGGTCTTGAATGAACGCGCTTACTACGTGCGCAAAGGAGCGGACGGCTGCAGCCCGGCAGAGCTTCAAACGATTGCCCTCGAGGGCGATCTCGAAGTGCTGAACGGGATCGAGTTGCCTGAGACGGAGTGGACCTTCGCCGACGGCACGGATGACGCGTTGCTGTTGAAGGGCCCGGCCTACGCCCTGTTCGACATTGTCGAGGCGAGTCCGCAGTTGACCGGCTTCTACGGGGGGCGTGTGCTCAGTGAATCGCCGCGCATCTTCGACGGCGAGCTCTGGGCGGCGGTGTGGTCCTACGGGGTGCAACACATCGACTTCTGAGATGCGCTTTTTCGAACGCGCCGTCATGGGCGCCGAGAGTACGGCGAGCCTGAATCTCGCGGTGGGGGGGTCGCCGGATACAGCGCGCTACCGTAGCGAGACTCGCCTGCCGAGACGCTCGTGCGCCCTCCACACGAGTCCCAGCAGTAGTAGCCATGGTCCACTCGGGGCCGGCGTGTGCCGAGCCGGGCAGCCGATGCTGCAACCCGAGCGGGACTCAGCGGCGTTCGCGTCGCGGCGCGCGTCGTCGGCCGGTTCGTGCTTCGCCTCGTTGGGTCGCGTGCGACCTGTCGGCGCGTCGACAGGGTGACTCGTTGGCGCGGAAGATTCACTCGCGGCGCTCGGTTGCGCTGACGTCCCGTTGCCGTCCGTCGCCGTGTGGCTGCCGTCGTCAGTGCCGTCTTTGGTTTTGGGGCCTCTGGTTTGGGGGCCTTCGGTTTTTGGGACCTCGCCGGAGATCCCGCTGGGCTCATCGGGTTCGTTGGTGTCGGGACTTTGATTTTCGGCGCGCTCACGTTTGGCAAGCTGCGTCCACTGCTCGAGTTGACGGGCTTCGAAGGGGGTGAACCAGCTGCGCTTGAAGCCTTGCAGTGCCGAGAGCTTTCGCCTCCAGCCGCCGGAGGTGGCTTCGAACCCCGGCTGCCTGTAGTACGTCTTGCGGAGTTCCGGCTTCTTGAACGGGTAGCCCTTGAGCGCGTGCAATTCGTTGATGCAATCCTGAGCTTCCTCTGGCTTGACGGAGCCATAGGTACACACACGCGCTTCGCTCGTGAAGTAGAAGGAGACATCCTCCGTGGGCTCCCAGTTCCTGGCTGCCGCGACCAACTCTATGCGACCGTCTTGCGCTACCTTGGGGGGCTGCGTCTCCAAGCCGTTGCCTCGGATCCGTTCCAGCGCGTGCGCGAACGGCGGCACGCGCATCACGAAGCGCGCCCGTTCGATCCGTTTGGCCCAGGTCTTGCCCGTGCGCGTGACGTAGGTCGTGAACCTCGCGCCCATCGAATCGATGCCGGAGCCAGTCGTGTACGTGTGTTCGACGTGGACGGTTTTGCGTGGCGGAAACGTCACGTCGAACAGCCACACCGTGCCGATGAACGAACGCCACTCTTCGTGTTCGTCCAGACTACCCTTCCTGTGGCTGACGGCCTTGCCATCCACGGTGGTCTTCAAGTTCTGGAAGCGAAAACGCTGACACATCGACTCTTCGTCGTCCCAACACACGAGTTCAGGAAAGCCGACCTGGACGGTGACTGGCACGCTCGCGTGGTTGAAGAAGACGTAGTGCGCTTCGATGTCCCAACGGTTGAGCGTGTCGTGCGCAGAGAGCACGATCTCCTCCTCGCGCATCTGCACCTGGGTCTCCTCCATCGGAACCAGGGCGCCGCCCACACCACCAAACACCGAGTCGTTCGCTTCGGCTGGCGTCGAGAGCGCGATCGCGACGAAGCCCGACGAGAGCGCCGCAGCGGCCCTCCAGATGTACGAGGAGTGACTCATGCTTGCCGGGACGGCGTGCGCCGAGCTTCAGCCCGGGTCGATGCGTGAGATCGTCGCGCGGGACATGTTGATGACGTAGATCTCTCCGTTCGCGTCTTGAGCGAAGGAGACGAGGCTGTTGTTCGGGATGTCCGCGCTGGGGATGGGGTCTTCCACTTCGTCGCAGATGTCGCCCTCACCGTCGTAGGTGAATACCCACATGTCGCCCGTGGCGTAATCCCCGTAGATGTAGCGCCCGTAGAGACCTGGAATGTTGCTCCCGCGGTAGACGTATCCGCCTGTCGACGAGCCGCCGGTCGCCCGCGGGTGGACGTGGATGGGATCGACGGAAGTCGTGCCCTCGAGCAGCGACTTGTTGTTGCAGGTCGGGCACGCCGTCAGGCCCTCGCGCGCCGCCCAGCCGAAGTTGAGCGGGCCACTGCCCGCGGGGGCAAAATTCACCTCTTCCCAGGTGTTCTGACCGACGTCACCGATGTAGAGGTCCCCCGTCAGTTGATCGAAACTGAAGCGCCAGGGGTTGCGCAGGCCGTAGTGCATGACACGAGCGTCGACGCTCGCGCCGCCCACGTCGTCGGAGGTCAGGTTGCCGGCAGGCGGAATGTCGATGGCATCGACGTCGAAGCGCAACATGGCGCCGAGAGGTGTATTCGGATCTTGGCCGTTGCCGTTGTCCCCGTGACCATCGTTCGAGCCTCCACCATCACCCAAACCCAGGTACAGATAGCCGTCGGGGCCGAACGCCAAGCCGCCGCCGTTGTGGTTGCCTTCGGGCTGCTCGACGGTGAACAGCGACTGGGAAAACGTCGCGCTATCACCGTCGACCACGTACTCATCGAGGGCGCTCGCACCACCACTGCCCGCGATTTGCGCAGGACACGTCGGGTTGTAGGAGACGTAAATGCGATTTTCCGTCATGCCGTCGAAGTTGGGATGCAACGCCACCGACAAGAAGCCGCACTCGGCGCTGCGTGGGGTTCCGAGGTCCAAGATGGTGGTCGACGTGGGCGGATCCTGGGACAGATCGAAGCGCAACAAACCGCCACTGCGCTCGGTCACGAACATCGTTTGCGCGTCTCCGTTGGGGGTAACCGCGAAGGTTGGTTCCTCCAGGCCGTCGATGACCGTCGTCAGCGTCAGGGCGGGCAGAGGGTCGCCGCTGCACGCCACATAGGCACCCTCGGGCGGAGTATCAGGGGCCGGCTCCCCCGCCACGGGCGTGCCTCCGGCACCCATCTCGTCGTTTGCTCCGCCAGCTCCCGTTTCGCCTCCGGCGCTGCTGGACTCGCCGCCGGCGCCAGCCGTCTCAGCGGGCTCTGCGCTCACGCCGCCCGCACCAGCGGGCTCTGCGTCCGTCCCTTCCGGAGTAGCACTGCCGTCGCCGCCGGCGCCGCCGCTTGCAGGTTCCATCGTCGCGTCGGTCGCGTCATCGCCGGGCTCGATGGTGCCGGTCGGCTCAGCTGCGTCGGTTTGTGAGGTTGGCGCGCAGGGGGGCGTCGCGCACCCGCCAGTGTCGTCCGTCGAAGACGTCGCGGCGACGTCCGGCGCCGTGGTCGCTTCGTCCGTAGTCGCTTCGTTCGTGCTCGCGGCATCAGTTCCGGAGATTAACCCCTCATCGGAGGTATCGCCTTCATCTGATTCGCTGCAAGCCGAGTTCGTCGCGCCGAGCAACACCAAGAGCGCGGTGCCCGTGAGCGAAAGAGTGCGGCCTCGCGCTGCCGCGCGGCCAGAGGCGGAGGTCGTCGAGCCCGTGAGTCGCATGGTCGCAGAGGTTACCAGAAAGCCAGCACTTCGACCAATCGCCCGCCGTGTCACCGCCTGCGCTCCCGCCGCATCCGAGCAGTCGGGCGCGCCGCCTCTTGCAGGCTGGTCGTATCTCTCGAACCAGCGCTGAGCAAATCGGGGCCAGCGAGCCGCACAGCGGTACCCGGAGGCAGCAAAGTGGCAGAAATGGGCCGATGCCCCCATCACGACCGTGACCAGGAACGGCGGTGAGGTTGTGAGAGGGCGCGATCGGTCGGAACTCGTGCGCCCGTCACCATTTTTCCGGCGTTGGAGACAGCTTACAGGTTGAGTGAACGCAGCTGCCACGTAGAGTACGATAGCCGCGTCGCCACCGGTTTCCGTCGCGAGCAGAAGCTCATGCCGCCATCTCAGGAACAGCTCGAGGATGACTTTGCTGCGTTCATCTCCGGGCGTGGGCTGCCAACGAGCGCGGCAGCTTCGCTGTTGCATGACACCGTCGCACTCTTGGGCGAATGGGTGCTGACTCGATGCCATGGCGAAGGCGCGAGTCTCTTCGGCATCAGCGGGGCGCAGGGTTCCGGTAAGTCGACCCTCTGCGCCATGCTCGCCTGGTACCTGCAGCAGCTGGGCCGTCGCGTGGCCGTCTTGTCGCTCGACGACCTCTATCTCACTCGCGCGGAGCGGCAGCAACTCGCCCGGGACGTACACCCGTTGTTCGCGACGCGAGGTGTGCCGGGGACGCACGACGTCCCGTTGGGGCTATCGGTGCTGGAGCGACTGTGTCGCGGTACGGGGGAGCGTGTGCTCTTGCCACGGTTCGACAAGGCGCAAGATGACCGGGCCCCGTCGGGGGAGTGGGAGGAGGTGACTCTGCCCGTCGATGTCGTCTTGTTCGAGGGTTGGTGTCTCGGCGCAACACCCGAGAGCGCGCAGGCGCTGGTTCGACCGTGCAACGAGCTGGAGCGTGTGCAGGACTCTGACGGTCGTTGGCGTCGGGCCGTCAATCAGGCGCTTGCGGGCGCCTACGCCGAGCTCTTCGCCAAGCTCGATGCGCTGATCTTCCTTGCCGTTCCGAGCTTTGCTCACGTGCTGCGGTGGAGAACGCAGCAAGAGCACGAGCTGCGCCTACGTTCCGCCCGGGCTCAGCGGGTCATGTCGGACGAGGAGGTGGCGAACTTCGTGCAGTACTTCGAGCGCATCACGCGCCACATGCTGACGACGTTGCCCCAACGTGCCGACCTGACGTTGCCCGTCACCGAGGGGCATGTCGTGTCGGTGGAGGTGCACTGAGTGGCGGAGGATGTGCAGGCAGCGGCGTGGCGGATCGCGCGTCGATTGCCGAGTCGGCTGTTTCTCGAGCGCATGGGGCCTTTGGCGCGCCGTATGATTGGAGCACGAGGCGGAGCGGGGGCCGCACCCGTCGCCGCCTGTATTCGTTTCGTTCGAGCAAATCAGGTGGCCAGAATGCGTTCACCGCTCAGGTGCTCGGTGATGCGCCAGATGTAGTAGCCCATCTCGTCCAACCGCCGCGCCGCTTCGATCAGCTTGCCCGCTTCGGCGGCGTTGATCTCTCCCTTGGCCGTGCGCTGGAGTACCTCGCTGCGCAGTTGTTTGCGCCGCTCGGCGAGTTGTTCGGAGGCGACTTTGACGCTCTCCGTGGGGGCGAGTTGCTTGGGATCGCCCGTCCATACGAGAACGCTCTGCAGCACGCCGAGCATCCTTTCGCGCAATTCGACGATCTCCGGCCAGTTGCTGAAGATGCTGTCATCCAAGCGCAGCAGTGTGTCGGTCAAGCGCTCGATGTGGTCGAGGGCGTGTAACGTCGAGGCGTGGCGGTGGCGTGGTTCCGTCGCAGGGCGTGCACCACCCGCGAGTTCACTCATGAAGCGCACCGTCTCACGGTGGGCTGAAGCCACCGCATCCAGCCGGTGCCTCGATTCGCGCCCGAGCGAGCCGCTCGTGAGCATCAGGTGTAGGCTCGAGAAGAGCTCGTGGGCGAGCTCTAGGGCCGTCTGTCGCACGGCTTCGAACGCCAAACTGCCGAGGTGTGTGGCATTGACGTCCAGGTGTCGAGTCAGATGCGCACCCCGCTCCGGCACCGCACGAATGACGGCCCTCGCGAGATGGCGAGTGAACGGCAGGATCAGAACCACTCCAAAGACGTTGAATGCCGTGTGAAAAGCTGCAATCGCGACCGCTGCGTCACCGGGACGGAAGTGGGCTGCGACGCTCCCAGCCAAATCGACGAAGTAGGGCAGCAACGCGAACGCTGCAACCGCCGTCAGAGTGTTGAAGAGGAAGTGCGCCAAGGCGGTTCTCTTGGCGGAAGTCGACGCGCCCACGGCGGCGATCCCCGCGGTCACCGTCGTCCCGATGTTGGCGCCGATCACCATGGCTGCCGCTTGCGGTAACGAGATACTTCCCGCGTCGAGCGCCGTCAGGGTCGTCGCCACGGCTGCGCTCGACGACTGCATGACGCTCGTGAGCACCACACCGATCAGGAGTAGCAGGAGCCGGCCTCCCAGGCCATCCCCCGGCATTTGCTCGGGCGTCAGATGTTGCGACAGACCTCGCATGCCTTCTTGCAGCACGCCGATACCGACGAAGATCATGCCGAAGCCGGCGAGGGCCAGCCCGGCATCGGACGCGCGTCCGCGCCCGAACATCCGGATCACCGCACCGACCCCCACGAGCGGTAGCGCGAAAGAAGTCACGCTCACCTTCAGCCCGATCATGCTCACCAGCCAGCCCGTCGCGGTGGTGCCGATGTTCGCTCCGAAGATGAGCCCGAGGGATTGCTGGAACGTCAGGAGCCCGGCCCCGACGAAACCGATGGTCGCGACCGTCGTCACACTCGACGACTGCACGAGGGCTGTGATCAGAGCGCCAGAAACGAGGGCCTTGAACGGACCACCGGTGAACCGCAACAGCGTGGTGCGCAGCGTCTCTCCTGCCGCAGCGCGCAGTCCGTCGGTCGTCAGCATCATGCCGAGTAGGAACAGCCCTATCCCACCGAGCAATTGAGCGATCACGACGCGCCTCCTGCGGGCTCGTGCGGCGACCGGTTCACACGACGGACCCAGGCGTCGAGCGGGGGACCGAAGAGCACGGGGGTCAGGCTGCACGCCGCCACCAACAGCCACGCCTGTGCCGGGAGTGTTCTCGTGCCCAGCACTCGCATCAAGTCGGGCCAAGTGACCGCGACGAGCAACACCGCGGCGCACAACAGCACCGCGCCCCAAACCAACAAGTTGCGGGATACTTCGTTGGAGAGTGAGGAGCCGAGACTTCGCATGTTGAAGACGTGCACCGTTTGTCCGAAGCCGAGAGTGAGAAAAGAAACCGTGACTGCCTGCTCGGTCGTGAGCCCGAGCCAGTCCAGCGCCAGCTCGAGGCTCGACAGCACGGCCAACGTGATGAGTAGGCCGTGAGCGAGGATGCGCCACCAGTGTTCTGGCGTCAGCAGCGCTTCATCGGCTGGGCGAGGGCGGCGTGACATGACGCCGGCTCCGGCTTCGCAGGCACTGAGCGCCAACGCCGGGAAAACGTCCGTGACCAGGTTCAGAAACAGGATTTGCAGGGGGAGCAGTGGCAAGGGCAGCCCCAGCAGGGTCGCGCTGCCGACTGCCAGTAGTTCGCTCGCATTACACGACAGCAGGTAAACGGCGAACTTGCGCAGGTTGTCGAAGATGACTCGCCCTTCGCGCATCGCGACCACGACGGTGGCGAGCTCATCGTCCTGCAACACGATGTCGGCTGCCTCCTTGGCGACCTCGGTGCCACGCTTGCCCATGGCCACCCCGATGTCCGCCGCTTTGAGTGCGGGGGCGTCGTTGACCCCATCACCGACCATCGCCACGACCGCGCCGCGCTTGCGAAATCCACGCAGCAAATCGAGCTTCTGCTTCGGGCTGGTGCGGGCAAACACGGAGCTCTCGCGGTGGTCGTCGTCGGCCAGCCAGTGCCCGAGTCGGCTGCCGATGACCGTACCCCCTTCGGTGTCGAGCCCGACGTGTTTGGCGACGCGCTCCGCGGTCGCCGGATGATCACCCGTTGCCATCACGACGCGCACCCCTGCGGCGTTGCACGCGTCCAGCACTTCGCTCACGTCGGCGCGCGCCGGGTCGCGCATACCGACCATGCCGACGAAACACAAGCGCTCATAGGGAGGCTCACTCGCAGCTCCAGTTCTTTCGGCGAGCGCGAGCAAGCGCAGCCCTTCGTTGGCGAGCTCACCGGCGCTTCTCAGTATTTTCTGCCGCGTCGCTTCGTCGAGGGGCTCTTGTCCCGCCGTCGTCGCCACTTCGGTGCAAGCGGCGAGGACCTTCTCCGGCGAACCCTTGACGGCGATCTGGGGGCTGTCCCCGCCGTGATAGGTCGCCATCAACTGCGTCTCCGAGTCGAAGGCTTCCTCTCGGAGTTCGGGAGCTCGTGCTTTCTCCGTGTCTTGCTCGATGCCGAGCCGGCTGCCCGCGGTCAACAGGGCGAGCTCCAGTGGATCGCCCACACCCCGCTGCTGCGGATCGGCTGCGAGATCCGCGTTGTTACACAGGACGCCAATGCGCAGCGCACGCCGTGCGAGCGCGACCATCTCCTCGGACGCGACCCGACCACTTTCGTACAAGCCGTGGCCGTCGGGGCCGGAGCCGCGGAGTTCGAGCTGATGCCCGGCAAGCCAGAGGTGGGTCACGGTCAGGCGGTTTTCCGTCAGCGTGCCCGTCTTGTCCGTCACGATGATTGAGGTGCTGCCCAAAGTTTCCACCGCGGAAAGGCGTCGCACCAGCGCCTTGCGCTCGGCCATGCGCCACATGCCGCGAGCTAACGCTAGCGTTGCCACGATGGGCAAGCCCTCGGGAACGGTAGCCACGGCAAGCGCAATGGCGATCTCGACTGCTTCCAGTAAGCTGCGCCCAGCGATCCCGGAGGTCAGGGCCACCAGCAGAGCGATCGCCCCCGACAGCCACGCCAATCGTCGACCGAGTTGATCGAGGCGTCGCTCCAGGGGCGTCGTTTCGTCGTGATCGGAGTCGATCAGTTCGGCGATCTGGCCCAGCTCCGAGTACGGGGCCGTCGCGACGACGACGCCGCGCCCCGAGCCGCGGGTGACCACCGTGCCGTTGAAGAGCATCGAGCTCCGCTCCGCCAGCATGGCGTCGGCGTCGACGGCGGTGGTGCGTTTGAGCACGGGCACGGACTCGCCGGTGAGCACCGACTCGTCCGCAGCGAGCCGATTGGACTCGGAGACGCGCACGTCGGCGGTGATGACGTCTCCTGCCTCGACCACGACGACGTCTCCCAGCACGAGCTCCTCGGCGGGGATACGGACCAGGTCCCCGCCGCGCGAAACCGTCACCTGGGTTCTGACGAGTTTGCGCAGCGCTTCGACGGAGCGCGTCGCGCGAAGCTCCATCCAAAACCCGATCGCGGCGTTCACCGCCAACACACCGACGACCGCGAATGCCTCCAGCAGTCGACCGAAAGCGAAGGCCGCGACGGCAGCTGCCGTCAAGATCCCCACCAACAGACTGCGAAATTGGGCAACGAGGATCCACCAAGCGGACCGCGCGCCTTTTTGCACCAATCGATTCGGCCCGTCGCGTCGCAGTCGACGCTTGGCTTCCGTCAGCGAGAGCCCGCCCGAAGGCGTTTGCAGGCGGGCCATCACTTCGTCCACGGGGAGTGCCCAGGCGGCTTTGACGTCGGTTGGCTGCGTCATGGATTCGTTCCGGGGCCACGGAGTGAAGCGGTTGTCCAAGGCCGCAGGCTCAGCGCCGCTTCTTCTTTCGCTTGGCTGCCTTGCGAGGCGAAGCAGTGCGGTGCGTGTCGTCCGCAGCTGCCTGGGGCACGCCGCCGGTCGTCGCTTCGACCAGCTTGCCGAGGGCTCGCAGTTGTTTCCTGTCCGTGCGCTCCATCATCCAGCCGACGATGGGCACGAACAGTCGCCAGAACGTACCGTCCGCGCTGCAGCGACCCTCGAGCTGCACGCGCGTGCCGTCGTTGGTGGGTGAGAAAGTGTAGTCGTAGTCGACGGTGATGCCTCCCTGACGTGACTGCAGACCTAGGTGTTCGCGGGGTTGCCAGGCCGTCACCAGCATCAGCTGCGGCGTGCTGCGAGCCAGGAACGTGAGCTTGGACCCCGCGCGGATCGGCTTGTCCTTCTCGAGCGGTCGCAGCTTGTTCACTCCTAACCAGTACTCCGCGATCGTCCAATCGGTGACGATACTCCAGACCTCCTCAGGGGTTCTCGGAATGAAGTGGTCGACTGCAAATGCCATGCGGCCCGACCCTACAAAGGATCGGGCCGCGACGAAACTCCCGAGGGCCGGCACTGGGACCCCAGCCGTCGGACCGTGAGGATATTGCCCGCGGCTGCTCGGTCTCAGGGCGCCGCAGGCGTGCTGCGCGGGCGCCAGTTCTCACGCAGGCGCCCTTCGACGAAGCCCGCGCGCAAGATGTTGCGGTAGGAGTGCTGCGGATCGCCAAGAACCGCCTCGCCCGTCGCCGTCACCAACTCGCTGCAGCCCAGCTCGATGGCCCGGGCGATGCGTCGCGCCATGACGGCACGTTGAGCGCCGCGGCGCCGGAATTGCGGCGCTGTCGCACCGAAGTCCAGCCACCCGATGCGCTCGCCTTCGCCGCCCGGAGCGTCCACGAAGAGCGCCCCCGTACCGGCCGGGCTTTCCCCTGCCAGGGTCAGGAAGAGATGCCAGCGCGGGTCGCGGACCAATGCCGTGATGAGACCTATGCACTCCGACGTCAGGTCGAAAGCTTGTGCGGATATCTGCGCGAACGCCTCCACCAAGCGTTCGTCCGACGGCTGCAGCTCGCGCAGCGACAGCTCCGTGTCGCTCTCGACCGGCGGGCTCAGGTCGCGGTGAAATTTCCGCCAGCCGCGTGCCTTCTCCAAACCGGCCTCGTCGAGCTGCTCGTCGCTGACGTCGATGCGATCACGGTGAAGGTGAACGAGGTAGCGTGCGATGCCTGCTCGCTCGTAGGTTTCCATCACCTGACGCAGCTCGGTAGCGTGTGCCGGTTTTGGCACGCCGAGCCCCGCGGCGCGATTGAGCAAGATGCTCGAGTCGTGTCGGGCGAGCGCGCACAGCACGTCCCCGCACGGGTGCAGTTCCAGCCCGAGACGCTCGCGTACGTCGTCGGGGCAGTTCTCGTGCACGCTGCGAAGGACTTGGAGCTCGATCCACTCGGCGCGTTGCTCGCTAGGAGTCATGGCGGGCGAGTGTAACGATTGGGCTGTGGGCTGTCGCGACGAATGGGGGATGGACTGTATCATCGGTTCGAGGTCCTTGGGGACTGCGTTGGGGTAGGCGTTTCGAGGTGTGGTTGGGGGCGTGGTTTCAGTGTACGGGTCAGCCGTGGGCCATGGCGCTGCTGCTGGGCGGGCTGACTTCGATGTCATCTTTGGGGCGCGTGACGTCGCGCAAGAGCAGCATTTCGCCGACCCGGGCGGACGCTCCCGTGTAGAAGCCCGTCTCGTGCTCGTAGCCCTCGGGGTTTTCGAAGCTGCCGAAAAGGATGTCGATGATGGGCAGATCGGCGAAGTTCTTGAAGTGCACGCCTCGCCCGTGATGAACGGTGTGACTCTCCGGTCGTTGAATGACGTAGCCCAACCAGCGTGGGGTCTTGACGTTGGCGTGCTGAAAGACGGCCAAGAACATGAGGAACAGCACGATGCTCGTCGCGGCCTGCGGCACGATGCCGATGGCCAGTACCAAGGTCGCACTGCTGACGGCCGTCCAGCCCACCATATCGAGCGGGTGAAAGTACAGAGCTCCGAACGTGTCCAGGCGTTCGGCGCTGTGGTGCATCTGGTGAATGCGCCACAGGGGTTCGAGACCGTGCATGGCACGGTGGTAAACCCAGGCCCCTACTTCGTAGACGAGTAGTCCGACGATTGTCCCGCCGACGACGCCCAGGCCCGTCAAGTCGAACAGTTGGTACTGGGCGAACCAGCCGTCCCACAAGAGGGGGAGGTAACTCGCGAGGTAGAAGTAGACGCCGAAACTGAGCAAGCTGCGCACGTGCCAGCCGGGGATGCGGGGCAGTTTGCGCGCGGGTGCCGCCGCCTCCCAGAGCATCACTCCTGCGAACAGAGCGAGGACGGTCAGCGAGATGGGGTCGAGCAGAATTTCCAAAGGGGTTGGCATGGTGAGCTCCTGAAAAGAGGGTCGATCTCCTCCCGGTGGCAGCGAGCCGCCGGGCTTCGAGCAGGGGGCGTAAGCTCTGGTCTTACGGCGTAAGCTCCGCTGACTCCGCGGGGACGAACCGCCCATGATATGGAGTGATTTCAAGGTGTTGGTCTGACTGCCGGCTGTTTGGTCGAAAGCGCTGCCGCGTTCTCGTAGGAGTTCCCCCGAGCGCAGCTGCCGTCGCACGACCTACCCAATCGTCACCTCCTGCGGCCCACTGCGCTCAGCACCAAGAGCAGACCGAGCGGTTGCAGGAGCAGTACCCAGAGCGCTGCCAGTACCCCCAGGCGGTCCGAAAGCCAGCCGAGGCCCAGCGGCACGAGCAGGTCGAAAACGGCAAACGCCTGTCCGGCTGCGGCGACCAGCGTCGAACGACCAGGAAGCGCCCGGTAGGCGGCTGCCTGGGCGATGGGATAGTGCAACGAGACGAAGCCACCACAAAGGAAGAGCAACAGGACGTTGCTCCAGGTGCCCGTGTTCATCAGCCACGCGACGTAAGCGACGGCACTGCCCCAACACGCGAACGCCAAGATACGCTCTGGCTCCGAACGTCGGAGCCAAAGTTTGAGCAGCGCCAAGCCGCAAATCCCGCCGACGGTCAGCGCCGATAGGTTCCAGGCGACGGTCGCCGTCTCTCTCGTGTCGGCAAAGATGCGGATACTGGCGAAACTCGAGAGGATCTCGTCGTGCAGCGAGCACAACGCGACGCCTGCCAGCCACAGGAACAACAGGCGGCGCTGCAACAGTAGCTTGACGCTGCTCACCAGGCCGAGCTCATCGTCGTCGGGAGCCTCAGGTTCGGTGATCGCGACCGCGTTCGGCAGGGCACGCATCAGCAGCGGCGCCGCGAGCACGACGAGGCCGCCCAGCGCCGCAAATGCTCCCCGCCAGCCGAGGCCGGCGGCATGGGCGGCCCACAGCAGCAGCGGAGTCGCCAGATCGCCGATCCAGCCCCAGACCGCCCAGTCCGCCATGTGGTGCTCGCGCTTTTCCGGCGCTGCGTCCATCAGCGACGCTTGGGCGATGCTGCAGGCGATTCCGCTCGATGGGTAGTAAACGGAGCAGCCTACCGCGACCCAAAGCAGATCCGGGGCAGCGGCACAGATCAGAGTGGCGAGCCCCATCCCCAGCAAGCCAATACCCATGACACGCGGTCGCGGCCAACGCTCCAGCCAGAGCAAGAGTGGCGCCTCCACCAAAGCCACCAGCTGCGGAACCACGAACACCGCCGTGGTCAGCGAAGCCATGTCGGCGGCGAACGCGTCTTGCAGAGCGAACGTGCCCGCCACGGGAAGACCTGAGGCCGCCTCGTCGAAAGCAGCCACACCCACCAGCATCACGGGAGCTCGAAGCAAACGTGAGAGGGCGGCGAGTGCGAGGGGGACTCTAGATCAGATACGCTCGGTGAATCGCGAAGCCATGGGCAGAAGTCTAAGACAGCTTTGGACGTGGCGCCACCCTCCGAGGATACTTCGCTCGTGAAGAACGTCTGCTACATCCCGCTGCTCGTACTGGCTGGCTGTGGTGGAGGCGTCGAGACGGATGCCGACCGCATCCAACAGCCGGTGATCTACGGTGAGGACGACCGCGTCGAGGTGCTCGCCTTCGATGACATCAGCCTGGCGGCGCTGGCGCGTCGTCGGGTGGGTGCTTTGATCGCAGACTACTCGTTGCTGCCGACGGACGACGGTTACGAGATCGTGGGGCAGACGCTGGCTGAAACCGGGATTTGCCCCGAGGAAACCTACGCCGAACAGCTCGCCGTTGCCGGCTGTACGGCGATACGGCTTTCGCCCGATCGCATCATCACCGCCGGCCATTGCTTCACCGCTGGCTGGTTGACGGACGTCGTATTCGTTTCAGGTTACTGGTTGGGGAGTGATTTTCCTGCGGTGGCTGAGTCTGACGTGCATCAGATTGACGAGGTGTTGGTGCACGTGGATGGCGATCTCGAGGACGACCCGGGTTCGGACTACGCCGTCGCGACGCTGCGGGAGCCGGTGCCAGATGATGGCGTCGTTCTCGAATTGGCCTCGCGACTTCCTGAGCCAGGCGAGCCTCTGGTCGTCGCGGGCACGAGTGAGGGCCTGGCATTGAAACTCGACGCGGGAGGTGTCGTGACGCGTCACTTGGGGACACGCGCCTTCGAACTGACGAGTGATACCTTCGTCGGGGGCTCCGGTTCGGCAGTGTTCACCGCAGACGAGAAGCTGGCCGGAATGCTGATTGGTGGAGGTGCCGACTACGAACTCGACGAACGGCGCAATTGTCTGACCCGTCGTGTGGTCTCGGAGCCGCCCGCTTCGGCGGAGATCGCCGTCAGCGCAGCGGTGTTGGATGCGGCTTTGGAGCGCAGTCTCCACGGCGACGATGGGGGCTGTGCTTTTTCCGCGAAGGCGCCGTTTCGCGGGTCGACGAGAACGAGCGGTGCGCTGATGTTCGCTTGGGTGGGGCTGTGCTTGCGCCGGCGCATGGCTTGGCGAACTCGGGCGTTCGCTTCCAGTCAGCGATCGAAGCGAAGCTCGACTTGAACTCCCGATTGAACGAGTCGTTCCGCCACTTCCGGCACCCACATCGGCAGTGCTTCGTCGGGCGAAAGCTGACAGTGCAAACGTACGAGCAGCGGTCGTTTGCGCGTCACGTTCGCGCGCGTCAAGGAATGGAGAAGCAGGCTGCGCAGCTTGGTCGAGCCGAGGCGCCCGCAGGCGACACTCAAGACGCGCACGTCGCCTTGCTGCAGCGTCAGCCAGGCCCGGCCGAAGACGTCGCGCAGCCCTTCATCGGGCTTCTGCTGGATGAGGTGGACCTCGCCGCAATCACGACGCGCCCTCTCGCTTGCGTTGGCACCGCTGGCACCGGCTTCGACCACGACCACGCATTTGTTGGTGGCGGCCCGATCGACGCGCTGCTTCAAAGGGAAGGGAGCGCGGGTAGGAAGTGTGGACGTGGGATTGCTGTACGCGGACTCCTCGAACATGCGCCGCGTCAATGCAACACTCGGACCAGATGCTGTTCTGCGCTCGATCCCGCACGAAAGCCGCGTTCGTCCGTTCCCAACACGCCCCAGGGTGCCAAATGATCCGCAGGTCCTGCAGGAATGCGCCAACTTGTCCTGCGGTCCTTGCGCGCGCACTTCTGGCGTGGCGTTGGCGCAACTGGGCCTGTAACCCCGCCGCTGCAACGTCCGGCTGCAACACTTGCGCAACGAAGGGGCAAGTTCCATGGCTCGAGCGGGGATGATGCCTAACGTGATTTCGCGCAGGCCACTTTGGCTCGTGGGAGTTCTGGCGTTGGCGTGCGGCGATGATGAATACCGGTTTCATTCGCGCGCGCAGGTGGAGGTGGCGCCGGACGCACCGTTTGGTGTGCAAATGGCGGCGCGAGACCTTGCTCGCGCTCTGGACAGGATGGGCGTCGATGTCGGGTTGACGTCCACGACTACCGCCCGCCGTTGTCAGTCCGGACTGCTGCGCGTTCAGCTGCTGGGTGATGGTCTGGCTGACGAGCACGTGAGAACCACGGATTGGAGCCGGGGCTTGACCATGCCTCACCCCGACGACGCAATGGACAACACGCGCCGAATGGCGCAGGCCTTTCGCGTCGAGGTCGAACGTTGCGATGCGGGGGCGTTGGTGCAGCTTTCCGGTGCCGGTTTGCTGGGTCGCCAGTATCGAGGCTTTCGGGCTCAGGGCGCTGCGCCAGCGGCAGGTCTATACCGCCGGTGTCCTGCTGCGTGCCCAGCAGCTTGGGGTGGACGCTGGGCTGCTCGGCATCGGGCAAGCCGCGAGCGCCGTCGTCGGAGCGGACGCCAGTGGTGTGATGGCTCCCGAGGCCTGGCTCGAAGCTGCTCGCCGAACCACGGAACGGGTGCTGGAGGTGATCCGTAGGCGCGAACGAGGTTACCGCTACCACCCGCTGTCGCGCGCCACGGCGGGCGGCAGCGATGGAACCCTGGACGAGAACTGGACGACCTACTCCTACCGCTACCTCAATCGCACGCACCATGCCTATTACTATCGACTGATCGACGAGCGCGTCGCGAGCCTGCTCGCGGGTGGCCCCGCGGTTTCGTTGCTGGACGCGCTGTTGGCGCCAGACGAAGCGCTGACCCTGCAACTAGCGCCGGGAGGTGACGCCGTCGAGGTCGACTTCGGCGATGGTGACGAAGCGCGGGTGGCGCCAGACGAGGGGGCTATCGTTACCCACCGCTACGACGAGTCGGGTGTGTATTCCGTGCGTGCACGTGCCACGACTCCAGAGCCCGCGGTAGAGTTCGACGTCTGTGCGCTGAATGCGGAGTTCGCCACTGGGTTCAGCGGCACCGTGCTGGCTCCGCCAGGTGCCGAGATCATCGAAGCGACGCTGCCGAACCTGGTCTTCGGAACGCTCGACTCGGGGCGAGGGGTCGTCGGCTTCAGCTTCGGTCTTGGCTCGGGTCAGAATCGAAAACGCTCGCGTCGAGTGGCCCGGGCCGGGTGAACTCTTGATGTTCCGCGGCCAGATCGACACTCAATCATTGCTCACTGCCACCGTCGCCGTGACGGCCGGTGCCTTCGACGCCGAGGGCGCGCGGGCTTTCGTGGCGGCGCTGCTGGGCTACGAGGACGGCTCGTTGCCGGCGATGCTGGACTACGAACTCTCCTACGACGTGCAGTAGCGGAGCGCACTGGAAAGCGCAGTCGTTGCGAGGCGAGCAGCCACGTCCCGGAGAACGCCTGTCAGTTGGCGTCGCGCATTCGAGTCCGTCGGTGGCTCAAAGCAGGACGCTGCGGAGTTCAGAGACGAGAGCCTGGAGCGTCTCGGGCTGAAACGGGGAACTGAGGCCACCAATGCTCGAGGCGTCCTCGAAGCCGACGCTGGCGCCGGCGGTGCACATTTGGGCGTAGGCGTCGACGGTCGAGCGCTGGTCGGCAAGCGCCAGTGGGAAGAGTTGCAGGGCGCTGGCTGCGGCCAATGCGTAGCCAATGGAGTATGCCGGGTAAGTATTCGAGAAGAGCATCCAGGTGGCTCCAGCAGAGAGGTTGGGCATCGAGGGGCCGTAGGTCCTCCAGGGCATGTAGAGCTTCTCGAGCTCACGCCAGCGCAGGTCATACTCGCGAACCGATCGTGCGGGCTGGGTGAAGAGCTCATGCTCGAAGTGGTCGATGAGTGCAATGAACGGTATCGAGCGGATGAGGTTCCAAATGGTAGTGCGTGTCAGTGTCCGCTCCGTGGAGGGAAAGAAGCGGCTGAGCCAAGGGATGGTCACGACGGTCATGCCCATGGCGTAGAACTCTCCCAACTCGGCGCCCGCGACGACGTAGTCGAGCAACGGCTGCTGTCGGGCGGCATACTGCTGAAAGGCGTGTCCCAGTTCGTGGATGATGGTGCCAACGTCGCGAGGGTATCCGCTGTACGTGGCCAGGATGAAAGGGAGCCGGCGGTCCGCGAGGAACATGCAAGCACCCGTCTGGACCTTGGTCGGTCGAGCTTCCAGGTCGAACAAGCCTTCGCGAACGATGGTCGTCATACATTCGCCCAAGCGCGGATGGACTTCGCGGCACACGGCGGTTGCCGTATCGAGGAACCAGGCGAGGTCCCCGTGAGGCTTCGGCGCACCCGTTGGCGCGACGAGCTCTTCATCGTAGACCATCATGCTGTCGATGCGGAGGCGCGAAGCGTGATGGTCGATGACTTCGGCGCAAAGCGGCACGACATGGGTGAGCACTGCGGAACGGAAACGGGCAACGTCATCCGGAGTGTGGTCGACCCGTCGCTGCTCGCGATAGGCAAGCTCAGCGTAGTCAGTGAATCCGAGGGCGCGAGCGCGGCGATGTCGGAGCGCATTCAGGCGCGTGATTGACGCGTTGAGTTCGTCAGCATGCGCCGCGCAAAATGCATCACGGGCCTCCCACGCTGCACGGCGAATGTCGCGACTCGGGTGGGTGAAGAGTTTTCTGAGTCCGGCAGCGCTGAAGGTATCGCCGGCCATCTCGATATGCGGTCGGGACAGCAGCGTGGATAGGTCGCTATGGGCCTTGGCAGCGTTTTGGGACAAGTCCTCCGCTTCGAGCGAATGGGGAAGGGCAGCGCTTCGGGCGATTTTGAAAATCTGGGGCCCCAAGTGGGGCAGGAGTACTGTTTCACGGCCCAGTAGCGCTTGGAAGAAAAGGGTTTCCAGTTGCTGCAGGGTGCCCTCAGCGGAGTTCCAGAAGTCGCGTTCGGCCTGTGCCGCCGAGTCGGTTAGGTTGCGCTGGTGAGCGAGCCACGCCCAGGACCGCTGTGAGAAGAGCCGTGAACGGAGTGCCTCGAACTGTTCGACGAAGCCAAGCGCGGCCGCGTCCCCTGTTGCACCGGCGATGCGATCCGCGAGCTGGTGTGCCTGCTGTTGCACGGCGTGCAGATCCGAGCGGTGTGAGTCGACGGCGGTCATCCCGTGAGTTGACGGGTCTGGCACGGCACGCAGCGATTGTCGAGGTATCGAGAGTAGCTAGGTCGCGAGGCGGCTATGCTTCAGCTCGTGCTGCCCACGCCTTCGCCCTCAAAGCTATCGTCCCGTTGTCGTCCCGGGGCAAGCTTGCTGCGAGGTGGTCTGCAAGAGTCTGCTGCCTTTGGGCGGACAGTGACGAGAGATAACCCGGAGCCGGACCGGGGCCGCCCACGAAGGGCCTCCAGTAGTCATCGAAGTCTCGGAAGGGTGTTTCGATTTCGACAGCCTCGACGCTGACGCGGGAAAACCCTGCTTGTCGGAATGCTTCTTCAAGCCCAGAAGGTGAGCAAATCGGGAAGCGTTCACCCTCATCGTACTGAAGCGCGGAAGGATCGAGTTCGACTGCCGCGTCCCAGAAGTGACGCAGGAACTCCATCCCTCCGGCGTAATCCCAGACACACGAGGCCACTGTGGCTTTGTCGGCTGCGAGCCGCCGCATCGCGCGGAGGGCCGCGGTTGGATCTTGGATGAAGTTCAAGACGAGCGACGAAACCACCACGTCGTAGCCCCCCGCTCTGGTCGGTAGGTCCTCCGCACTCGCAGTGAGGAACTGAACCCGCTGATCTGGGACCGCGGTACGCACGTGCTCGATGAACTGCTGGGAAGCGTCGGTTGCTACTACGGAAGCAGGGTTGCCCACTTGCAGTATCGCCGAGGTCAGCGCGCCCGTTCCGCAGCCGACCTCGAGCCAGTGGCGGGCTGGAGGCTCGCCCAGTGAAGTGACGAAGACACGACCCAGCTCTCGGCTCCACCGCCCCATGAAGCGCTCATACGCGCTTGCACTTTCCCAGACATCGCGTGGAGAATCGTTGCTTGGCATTGTTGCTCCTGGCCTCGTAGCGTTGCCGCCAGGTTAGGCGGACGTGGTGTGGACGCAACGGAACATTCTGCGACGCGCTGCGTTGCTCGGTCGAGCGAGGGGTGAAATCTTCTCGGTTTGGTGGACGGTTGTCTAGTGGGTCATGCTGGCAATTGAGTTAACAACGGGCGAGTAGCTCGTCCTGGTTCGGGCTGACGAGACCGCTGGCTGAGGTGGCGGCGGCTGGGGTTGTGGCGTGATCAGGCGAGGACCATCTGCCCGCCTGGCGGGACTCGCCTCCCGCCGCCGTGCGGAGCATGAAAGATTTGCGGAGCCGCTCGCCGGGGGAGTAGGACGTGGGGGCCGGCTGTTACCGGCAGAACCTTCTGCCATCACCAAACGCGCGGTTTGTATTTCACCGTGTGGATCAAAACGCCCACGCCCTCAAATTACTACGACTAGGCGCACTTCCGGGCCGGGGCCTGGAGGACCGATTGGCGCCGCGCTCAACTATTTGGCTTCACGCGGCTCGCAATCGTCACCAGCACAGCTTTGGCGGCTTGGCTGCTTTACGCGGGTCACAACCAGAGCTACCCCAGCCACATGGCCTGCATGCGTACGTCCGACAGAACGTTCCTCCTCATCGTCCTTGGTGGGCTCGCCGCGGCTGGCTGCGCGAGTAGCGACGCCGACGGTGAGAGCACCAGCTCTGACGGTCCACTAAGCGCCATGGGCGGTGCGGGCGGGACCACGGTACCCACTGGCGGCAATACTGATTCATCGACTGTCAGCGCAGGTCCGAACGCTGGAAGCTCGAGCCCAGCTGCTGGCGGCGTGGCGAGTGGCATGGCTGCCGGTGGCGCGGGGACCGCGGGTCCGACGCCTGGCAGTGGTGGTGGCTTGGCGGCGAGCGGTACCGGAGGAGACGTCGGCGGAGCTGAACCTGGTGGTGTTGGAGGTGCCAGCGGGCCGGAGACGGGCGTTGCAACAGGAGTCGATGGGTCCGAGACGGGTGGCGCGACAGGAGTCGATGGACCGGAATCCGATGTCGGGACAGGAGTCGGCGGATCGGAAGCGGCTGGTGCCGGAGGCACCGATCCAGGGGGAGCCGGTGGCGCCGCATCCAGCGGACCCTCCGGAGACAATGAGCCGTTCGATGGCAAGGAGCTGTTCATTCTAATCGGTCAGTCCAACATGTCGGGGATGTCGCCCATGCCGAGTGAACCTTGGCCCATCAACGAACGAGTGACTTTCATGGTGCAGTTCGATTGTGAGAGCCTGGGACAAACTGCCGGCGAGTGGTTACCCGCGGAGCCGCCCCTGCACGGCTGCCATTGGGCGACCGGCGGAATCGGCCTCGGGCTGGCCGACTTCTTTGGAGCTAAGCTGGCTGAGGAGTGGCCGAACTCCCAGATCGGGTTGATTCCAAACGCGGTCCCCGGACAGCTCATTTCCATCTACCTCAAGGAAGGCGGCACCCAAGCTCCCGTACCGCCCGAATACGCCAATGCCTACGAGATGACGGTGGAGCGCTCGCGGATGGCCCAAGAAGAAGGCCGGATCCGGGCTATTCTGTTGCATCAGGGGGAGTCCGACGACAACCAAGGGATGAGCGATCTGTGGCTCGATCGAGTAGCGACGGTGATCGCCGATCTGCGCGCCGATTTGGACCTCGGGGAGGACGTGCCGTTGTTGGCAGGAGAAATCGGGCCGAGCCAGTGGGAGAAGCACAACGTCCTGGTCGATCAGATCCCCGACTACGTTCCCAACTCGGCCGTCATCTCTTCGGAGGGCACGGCCATTCACGACATTGCGCACTTTGACGAGGCCAGCGCCAAGATCATGGGGGAGCGCTACGTGGAGAAGTTCCTGGAAATCGTGCCCGAGCCCTGACGGAGCCAAGGCTGGGAACGACGTTGACGTGAAGAAAGGCACCCTCACGCTCGGCGCGGAGGGTGTCAGTTTCTTCGACGCCGCGGACGCACGGGCTTTCGCGGCCACGGTGCTGGGCTGCGAGGGCGGCTCGGCCGGTGGCACTAGAGTTGCCAGTCGCGTTCGGCAACAGGCTGATAGACGCAGAAGATACCCGTCTGAATACTGCCGCTGAGGTGTTCTGCCAGCTGAGGGTGAACGGCCTCGATCTTCTTGATGGCCGCCCGGATGCGCTGGGTGACGGCGGAACGAGCACGTTCGGTCGGCGCTCCGAGCGGGCGCCCGCGGCCGCCGAGCGCCAACGACGCGCTCAAGTGCCCGCTGATTGCTTCGAACTCTCGTTGGGCCAGTTCTTGGCGCCCCAGGTCGTTGTTATCCTGGGCATCGTCGAGCTCCGATTGTAGCTCGCGGAGGCGCTTTTCGTAGGCTTGGCGCGCCGTCTCGTCCAGGCTGGTGTCATCGGCCTGAGATTGAACCGAGCCCATCAGAACCGCCGCGTGGACTTCCTTCCCGGGGCTGGCGATCAGCTTGTGCAGATCGATGAAACCCTTGACGTGAGGCAGCCACACGTCGCGCCCGTCGTAGCTCAATTCCCACAAGGAGCCCACCCGTCGAAAAGCGTTGCGGTGTGGGGCAGAGGCGAACGGTGTGGGATGGTCGGAGCGCGCATCCGCGAGAACACGCACCGCGGACACGAGTCGTTCGGCATCCTCGGGGCGTTTCCAGGGATTGACGTGTTTGAGCCAGCGCAGCGCCTCACCCGGTTCGGGGTCTCGGCCCGCGAGGATCTTCTTTTCGAATTGTCGAAGGTAGGTCTCCAGCTTTTGCCGCGCCAGCTCATCCTGCCCCGTGTAGTGATAACCAGCGGCCATATACGCTGCCAGGTCGACCATCACGTCGGGTTCGACACGCCCTGCGTACTCCAGCCCACGTGCGTAGTCTTCGGCGGCAAAAGCGACCAGCCCGCCATAGGCGTAGTACCAGGACTCGTGATACGGGTTCAGTCTCACGGAGCGCTCGAAGGCCGCGTTCGCGTCGGCGGTGCGGCCGAGAAAAGCCAGGGACATGGCGATCTGCACCAGACAATCCGCATCATTCGAATTGAGCGCCAGCGCACGGTCGAACAAGCGTTCGGCACGGTCGAACTCCCGACGGAAGAGTAGGATGCGGCCGAGCACCATCTGCGTGTAGTGGTCGTCCGCGTCGAGCGCGTGGGCGCGCTCGGCGTGCGCGAAGGCGAGCCGCTCGTTGTCATCCCAGCGTTCCCACAGTTGGCAACTCCACTCGTTGAAGTAGGTCAGCGACAGGCCCAAGTGCGCTCGAGAGAAATCCGGATCCTTCGTCAGCGCCTCTTCGAACAGGCGACGTGCCTGTTCATCCGCAGCGAGTGAACCCTGCTTGAGCTGATCGAGCCCGCGCAGCCAGTAGTCGTAGGCAGCCAATTCAGTTCGCTGCTTGCGTCTGGCGGCTGCCAGCAGGGTCGCATTGATGCGATTGGATACGGTGGCCACGACCTGCTCAGCGATACGATCTTGAATCGAGAAGACGTCCCGAAGCTCCGCGTCGAAGCGCTCTGCCCAGATCACGCTGCCTGTCTCTCGCTCCACCAGGCGCGTGCTGACACGCAGGCGGTCCCCGGCTCGTCGCAGGCTCCCACCCAAGACGAAGTCCGCCTGCAGCGACCTGTCATCCTGTCCATCGCGGGCGGCGATGACCAAGAGATCCGAGAAGCGGGCGAGATCCGTGACCAAGTCGTCGACGAAGCCGCGACTGAAGTAGTCGGGTGCTCCGTCGTCGTTCAAGCTCTCGAAGGCGACGACGGCCAGGCTGGGATGTGTGCTGTCGGAGGGCACGAGCGCTAGGGTAATGGACCCAGCCGCGCGGCCCAGCCCCTTTTTGGAGTCAGCGTGAGAAGGTCGTGTCTGGGCCCAGCTCGATGCTCTTGTTCAGCTCCTCTTTCGTCAGAGCGGCATCGTAGATGCGGAACTCGTCGAAAGTAGCATCGAGATCGTCGTCCCCGACCAGCGAGCGTCCCAGGCGATTGATCCTGTCGTTGAGCTGAGACAAGGACCAAGCGAGGGGCGTCTCTCCTGCTAAATCACCGTCGAGGTAGAGGCGTATCTCGTTTCCGGCATCGTCCACGACGAGGGCGAGGTGTACGGAGCGATTCGTGGGCAAGGGACCGCTTGCTCGCAGGAAGCTGGCAGAGGTCTGACCGTACAGGCTGTAGCTTGCCGTCAGCGGCGCGGTACTGGGGAAGCCACCCGTCGGCGCGCTCGGGGAGACGAAGATGTAGCTCTGCGCGGTCGGTCCGACGAAGCCACCGGACATGGTCGCTCCGAAGGCGAAGACACGTTGGTCATACGCTCCTCCGTGCCAATCGACCCAGGTTTCGAAGGTGGCATCGCCGAGGGCTGAGATGATACCGGCCGGCAACTCGACGTAGTCACCCGTGCCGCTGAGCTCGAGCTGACCGGAGCCATCCAGCTCGGTGCCGACGACCTCACCATCTGCGCCGCCGATCGAATCGACCGCAACGTTGCCGTCGTCCCCAAAACTGTAGCGGTGCCGCAGGGCGAGCTCCAGCACTTCGCAGGAGGGATCGGGCTCGAAGCCGCAACCGCAGGAGCCTTTCTTCGTTTGCTCCGGCCAGTCGGGGCATTCGTCGATGGGCGTCGGGGAGCCCGCATCAGCTTCGCAGTTCGAGGTGCACGCGTCCGTCCCCGATGCTGGATCGGACGAGGAACCACCTGCGCCCGGCGTTTCGCCGGGGCCCGCATCGACGACGTCCGCGGGGGCAGCTGCATCGGCATCGACGCCCGGACCGGTTGGTGTTTGCCCGGCGGGATCCGCGGTTGGCGGCTCGTCTCCCGCCGGGGCCGTCGGAGCGCCATCTGTGGAGCTGGCGGCGGTTGGCGCGCCGTCTGGCCTCCCTGCATCGGTCGGTTCATCCACGCTCGGAACATCCGCACCCGTGGCTGTGCCGTCGATCACGTTGACGAGCTCAGAGTCGTCTTCGCTCGTGGCGGATGGCTCGCTGCTGCTCGGTTCGCCCGCAGTCTCGGGCGGGCCGTTCACCGTCGAGCCGACGGACGTT
Organism: Polyangiaceae bacterium; assembly: GCA_050290545.1. GTDB lineage: Bacteria > Myxococcota_A > Polyangia > Polyangiales > Polyangiaceae > SZUA-265. The sequence continues at coordinate 30,442 of JBNKHV010000066.1, forward strand.
CGTGCGTCCTCGGTGCCGAATCGCTCGCCGCACCCCGGTTGGAGCAAGAGCGCAGCCAGCGCCAGAAGGGTGGGAGGGGTCAGGGATCGGAGATGCTGCATGTAGGCGTTGCCCGCGTCCCCCAACCCAGTTTTAGGCTTTGTCGCACGAGGACGCCCGAGGCGAGTTGCGAGTGGTTCGTTTTGGTATTGGTCGCCAGGCTCCAGCTCTGGCCCCGCGCTCCCCGCCAGCACGCGACGTTCCGTTCCAGTACTGCCGACGCGCCGTGACCGTCAATTCACCGAACGCAGTAGCTCGAGAAAACGCTGCCCATAGCGTTCCAGCTTCGTCGGGCCCACCCCAGGGACGCTCAAGAGCTCTGCTTCACTGCGGGGAGCTCGGCTGGCCATCTCTTCCAGCGTTGCGTCGTTGAAGATCACGTACGCGGGCACCTTGCGTTCTTTGGCGAGTTCTCGTCGCAGTTCCTTGAGCCGCTCCAGGAGCTGGGGATTGTCGCACACGCTGTCTTCGATGGCCGGGTTCCTGCCGACGGTTCGCCGCGAGGTGCGAGCTTTGACGAGCACGGTCGGGAGGCCACACGCGTCGCAGGATTGGCCGCAGGGTTCCATGGCTTCGCCGAAGTAGGCGACCAAGCCCTGGTGTCGACATTGCTGCGTTTCTGCCCAACGAAACATCTCGCGCGCCTGATGCCGCTGTCGTTCGGCGGCCTCGAAGTCGTCCACCCCGTCGGCGAATTGGTCGTAGGTGCGCACTTCGCTCCACGAGTAGAAGAGCACGCAATCGCTCGGTAGGCCGTCGCGCCCTGCGCGGCCGATCTCTTGGTAGTAACCTTCCACCGATCGCGGCATGTCGCGATGCACGACGTAGCGCACGTTGCTCTTGTCGATGCCCATGCCAAACGCGATGGTCGCGCATACCACGTCGAGGTCGTCGTCGCGAAACTGATCCTGCACCCGCGAGCGGTCGTCCGCCTCCATGCCGGCATGGTAACTCGCTGCACGGCAACCGTGTTCGTTGAGGTACTGAGCAAGAGTCTCCGTGCTCTTGCGCGAAAGACAGTAGACGATGCCGGATTGCCCCGCGCGCGCTTGAACCATCCCGAGGATGGCCTTGCGTACGTCTTTGACACTTCCGTCTTTGCCCTTGCGGTGGACGTGCACGTGAAGGTTGGGGCGGTAGAACGAACCACGAAACAAATCGATGTCGTCCATGCCCAGTTGGCGCACGATGTCCTGGGTGACCAGCTCGGTTGCCGTCGCGGTGAGCGCCAAGATGGGAACGTCGGGGAAACGGCGCTTCAGCCCCGCCAAGCGGCGGTACGCTGGGCGGAAGTCGTGGCCCCATTGGCTGATGCAGTGGGCTTCGTCGACGGCGATCAAGCGTAAGTCGACGTCGCTGAGCACGCCCCCGACACTCGCTTCGACGCCTTCGGGTGCTGCGTAGACGAGCTCGTACTTGCCGGCACGCAGCTCCGAGATGCGTTGCCGACGTTCGTCGAGATCGAGGGACGAGTTCAGCGCCGTGGCTCGGAAACCGTTTTCGATCAGGGCGTCGACCTGGTCCTTCATCAATGCGATGAGGGGTGAGACGACCAGAGTGGTGCCCCCGAGCAGGCGCGCTGGGAGTTGATAGGTGAGCGACTTGCCGGCACCGGTTGGCATCACGCCCAGGCAGTCTCTACCCGCCAGGACCGAGCGGATGATCGCTTCTTGCCCGGGGCGAAATGTCTCGTAGCCGAAGCACTCGCGGAGCGCCTCGCTCAGGTCGCGCTGCTGCGCCGCTTTGGCATGTGGTGCTCGGGAAGCGTAGCTCTGAAGGTCTTGTGACAGGCGTTTGAGCATGTCGAGACCGTCGGCCGGGAACAGGTTGGAGTTGTGTCGAAAGATCGCGCGTAGCCGCTGCAGCTCACCCGCGCAGCGGCGGCGAAATCCGGCGTCGTCGGCGTGCTGCGTCCAGCCGTCGTGCAGCTCCCGAATCGTTTCGGCGATCCACTCTGCTGAGGGGAGTCCGTTGAGCGAAGGGGAGAGAGATTCAGCCATCGGCGTTGCTCGTCGGAGCAGCGGGACGCGCCCGAGGTCGATGCGCCTCCGGCACGGGTTCGGCGCTAACACGGAAAAAGGAGCCCCGGCAATGGGCCAGGGCTCCTTCGGGCTCAAATCAACGCGATCACACCGTGACGGCCGGCTTTGCTCACGGGGATTGCTCCCGCAGCGCACGGGCCGTCAGCGCGCGGTGGTGTTCATCATCGACTCGGCCAAATTGAACAGCGTCAGAAACTCCGCCCGATCTTCGTCCCGGTCGGCTTGCTCTTCGGCGATCACGCGAATCGAACCCAGGCTGGAGTCGTCGGCGTAGGGACTTCCCTTGAGCAACTCGGCGAAGGTGGCCACTGCGACCGCCCATTGAAAGTCGTCATCCAAGTCGCGATGGCTCGCGGCGACGTCCTCTGGGGACAACGATGCGGAAGTCTCGTAGGCCTCGTCGAGGGCCGTGGCGTCGACGTCTTTGTAGCGCACCTTGACCAGCACCAAGTCGGCGGGGTCGACCTCGACTTCACCCTCGTAGGCGTCGCCGGCGAGCATCTCCGGGGCACCATCGATGTCGGGAACCATGCCATCTGCCAATACGAGTTCGTACAGGGCGGTCACGCGGTGGCCAGCTCCGATCTCTCCGGCGTCGACTTGGTCGTCGCGGAAGTCTTCGTCTGCGATGGCTCGGTTCTCGTAGCCCAGGAGGCGGTAGGCGAGGACCTGCTCTGCGTTGAACTCGACCTGTATCTTCATGTCTTTGGCGATGAACGTGAGGTTGGCGAGCAGACGCTCCTCGACGTAGCGATCAGCCTGAGTCTCGCTGCTGATCACCCCGTACACGCCGTTGCCAGCGTTGCTGACGGCTTCCATCATTGCGTCGTTGTTGTTCGCCCCGAAGCCCAGCGCGGTGAAAGTGATGCCGCTTCGGCGCTCCTCTTCGATCAGGTCGACCAGGCCGTCCGTGCTCGAGACTCCGACGTTGAAGTCCCCATCCGTACACAAGATGACGTGGTTGATGCCGCCTTCGATGTAAGCACTCGACGCTTGCTCGTAGGCGAGTTGGATCCCTCCAGCTCCGTTGGTACTTCCGGAGGCGCCCAGGGAATTGATGATGCCGCTGATGGTGCCCGAATCGGAGACGGGGGTAGGCTCTAGAGCAACACCTGTTCCACTGGCGTAGGTCACGATGGAAACCGTGTCTTGCGGGTCGAGCTGGTCCAAAGCCGAGGTCAACACGCGCTGAACCAAGGGCAGTTTCTCGGCGCTCTGCATGCTGCCGGACGTGTCGATCAAGAAGACCAAGTTGGCGGGCTTCTTTTCGAACTCGGGAGGTGGCGTGCCTTGGATGCCCACACGCAAGAGCGTCGTACCGCTTTCCAGGAGCGTGGGGGCTGCGGCCAGATCGATCGTGAACGGGTGCTCGTCGTCTGGGCTCGGTTCTGGGTAGTCGTACTCGAAGTAGTTGACGAACTCCTCGAGGCGTACCGTCGTGGGGTCGGGCAGGAAGCCCGATTCGACGTCCCGGCGGAAGATGTCGTAGCTCGCCGTGTCGACGTCCGCCGCGAACGTGGACAGTGGGTCGTACTGAACGCTGACGTAGGGATTGGTGCTGACGTCAGGCAGCGGCAAGACTCCGGGGTCGGCGCCGTCGATTGGTATCGCCAGTTCGGCTTGCGGCTCGTCCGCGGACACGAGGGCAGGGGCCGCGGACTCGCCGCTCGGCGGTGCAGCGCCCGCTGGTACGGTGGCAGCCGGCAGAGGGGCGCCGCTCGACGCGCCGATACCCAGGCCGTCGGAGCCGGTGATTGCGGCACCTGGCGCGGGCGTTTCACTTGGCGTCGCAACCCCCGTCGAAGGAGTGGGCGATTGCGCGCCTGGGCTGCTGGTATCGAAGGTGTTCTGCTGTGATGTCTGAGCTCCCTCGTCGAGCGTGTCTTCGGACGAGCCGCTGGCGGACTCGCCGCAGGCGACGAGCCCGGCGGCGGAGACCAGAGCGAGCACCGCCATGGTGCGCCGCCGAGTGAAGGGATTGTTGTTTTCCATGGGCTTGCTCCTCATCGTGTTCTCGCTCTCGATGTGCCAATCGGCACACGTGGCACGAGTGGTTGAGCAATGTTTGTGCCGAGACCGGTTTGTTGTGCCTGTTTGGTTGGCAAGTATTTGTAATTCTGATTTTCTTGTGACCCAGATCGAAGAAGGTGCAAGCTCGTACCTGCTCGCCAGGGTGAGCCGATGGCACATGGGTCGTGACTGGTTTGGCACACAACGCTCGCTTGGGCGCGGCTCCTGGTGTCAGTCGCTGGAGGTCGCCCCAGGACATCGAGCGTTTCCGTCGGCCCTCTCGCGCTTGTCGTCCCCTCCCGCGGGCTGTTGAGGGCGGGGCCTGGCCCAGGGATGGATGGCTGCAGATGAATGTCCAGCACCCCCGCACAACCTGAGGTTGCGGTCGCGAGCGCGCTTGGCTACGGGGATTCGATGGAGTGCGGAACATGCGGTGCGGCCCTGTCGTCGACTGACGAACGGTGTCGCTACTGCCACACCGTGACGGCGCACGGTCATGAGGTGCTGCTGGCTGAGAAAAGGCGAGCACGAGAGCAGACGCGTCGTCAGGAGGATCAGCTTCGCCGCACCAAAGATCGCGCTCGCGGGGAGGTCGACCGCACGGCGCGACGGGCTTTCTCATGGCTGCTCAAGGGCTTGTTTGCCGCCGGGTTGCCCAATCTTCTTCTGGGAGGCTGGGCGTTGCTGCAGGCCAAGCGGCAAGGGGTCCGTGTGCCACTGCGGGCGGTGTTCGCGTTGGTCGCCGGGGTGTCTTACCTGGGGCTCTTCGCTGTCGCGTTCAAACTGGGCATGGAGGAGTATCGCCATCATCAGCAACGGGTCGCAGGTCTCGACGCGGAGGCAGCGAGGCGCCGCGGAGATGAGCACCTTTCGGTCTTGACGGCCTGTATGCTGTTCGAGCAGCAAGTTGCCAGTGAGCCGCTGCTTGGGATCGTCAGTCGTGCGAGTTGTCAGGGGCCTCTCGATGAGCGCGGTCGCTTTGCGCTTCTCGAAGGTGTGCACGTCCGGCGCTTGATGGACGAACGGCAGGGAGCGGTCTGCTTCGAGCAAGTCGCGGGCAAGTGGCAAGTCGGCCAATTCGCAGATGCTCCCAGCTGCGGCTCCCCAAGCCGCTCGCAGGTTCCTCGAGCGCGGCAGCCCAAGCCCAAAGCCAAACCGCGTTCGGGCGGCAAGGCGACCATCGAGCGCCCCGACCCCGCGCTGCGGCGCAAGCCCTAGGCTGTCCAGCGGCGTTGCCGAACGCAGCGTCCCGCGGCGGAAGCAAGTGCTACGGCTCGACGAGCGCGTCGAGGGCCGCCAGGTCTCGAAACTCAGCGAGGCGAGCTACCATCGCTTCGCGGGTGCTCCACGGCAAGACGTTGCCTCGCGGTGTGGCGTACTCCAACAGCAGATTGTCGTCCGTCGAAAGCAGGCTGCGCGGGTCGAGCTCTGCGGCGGTCGCCGTCGCTTCGACGAAGTCGTCCAAGCCTGCGCCCAGAATGAGCGCGTCGGCAGTCAGCGAGTGCAGCCGGCGCCCTCTGGGCAAAACCTCACGCAGGCTATCGAGGTTTTCCAATTGGGTCAGGCGTCGTCGACTCGCACGCAGCGGGGCGTGGGATGCCACCACGACGCCTTGTCCTCCTCCGTAGAACAGTGCGACGTGCTCGAACTCGCTGCGCAGCGTGGCCAGCACGCTGGCCATCACGGGTTGCGTCATGTGATGCAGCTGGACCCACTGTTGGAAGATGCCTTTCGGCTTCAGTCGTTTGGACACGAGCCGATAGAAGTCCTGAGAGTACAGCGCTGCGGCGCCGGCGAACCAGACGCTCGACAGCTCCATTCCGATCAAGTCGTAGTCATCGTCGTGGGTCAGCAGGTGATTACGGCCGTCGTCGACATGCAGTTCGACGCGCGGATCGTCGAGCGCGCCACGATTCGGTCCGGTGAAATGAGTTCGAGCGGCGGTCACGATGGCTGGAGATATCTCCACCACTCGAACTCGTTGCCACGGGTAACCGGCGAACGTGCCCAGCGTCGTCCCGGTGCCCAGACCGATGACGAGTGCACGGTCGAAGTGCTCGACGAACAGGGAGGGGTAGTGGGCGAAGAAACGCTGAGCGTGCATCTCCATCCCATCGTTGCCTTGAAACTTGCCGTTGGTGAGCAAGGTCTTGATTCCGCCACCCTCGGTAACGCTCGTGATACCGCCGTGAACGTCTTCGCGGGCGAATATGACCTCGCCCCGCGGGTGATAGACGTCGAAGTAGACGTTGCTGCCGGCAGTCAGGCGCTCCAGGTTCCAACGGGGTAGCAGCACTGCTAGCAACACGACCCCTGAGAAAGCCAGGGAGGCCGGCCGCCGCAGGTCTCGCGCGGACCAACGAGGTTTCGCTTCTGACGGGCCCAGCCAAAACGCGGCCGCGCCTAGTACCAGCGCGACGAGGCGCAACGTCCACTCCGACCCGAGTACTGGCAGCATCACGTATCCGGCAAGCAGGGAACCGGCGACGGCACCGAAGGTGTTGCTGACGGTGAGTGAGCCGACCCAGGAGGCGACGTCACGTTGCATGGCGACGCTGCGAAGCAGCAATGGGAAAGTGAGACCCATCCAACACGTCGGGAGCGCCAAGACGGCGAACGCCACGCCGGCTCTCACGAGTTCGCGGCCGGCAAACGAGGTGACCCAACCGCCGAAGGCGCCAAAGACGTAAGGCAGCAAATCCCAGAGCGGTAACACCAGCAGGGTCGTGATGGCCGACGCCATCAAGCTCGTGCCGAGCGCAGCTGGTCCGACACGTCGCTCGAACTTGGGGGCCAGCGCCGCGCCGACGAACAGGCAGACCAAGAAAATCGCCAGTATCAGGGCAAACGCATAGGCGCTGTTGCCGACGACGACCGCGAGCAGGTGCGTCCCAACGACCTCCGCGATGAACACCACCGCACCCGATATGGCGGCTAACGCAAGCAGCCTGCGCCGTTTCGTCTGTGTCCAATCGTGAGCGTTGCCGAGAGCCGTGGCTGCAGCAGGCTCGTTCGTTTCGGGGTCGACGTGTACGGGGCGCAAGGCGCCGAGCACGAGGGCGACCATTCCGAGTGCTAGCGTGGTCGCCGCAGCGCAGTACAGTGTGGCACTGAGGCCGAGGCGCGGAAGCAGGACGTAGGCCGCGACGAGCGCGCCGCAAGCGCCCCCGAAGGTGTTGCAGGCGTACAGTGCGTTGAGCCGCGAGCGGTCACCACCGGCATCCGCGGAGCTGTCTGCAGCACGCAGCGCTGGAGCCAGGAGCGGTAGCGTCATTCCCAACGCGGTCGTCGGTAATACGACGACCAGAGCCGCCACGAGCCAACGCAAGCCGGTCAGCACCAGCAACGAACCTTCGAATTGGGTCGCCAAGGAGACGTAGGCCGGCGTCAAGGCGTCGAACACGCGAGGTGCAGTAGCAATGGCAACCGCGGCGCACATTTCAGCCAACCCGTACGCGAGCAGTGGGGCTCGAACTCGACGTGCCAGGCGTCCACCGAGGTGAGCGCCGAGCATCAAGCCGGACATGAACGCAGCCAGCACGGCGCTCACCGCGTACGCCGTCGCGCCGAAGATGCCGCTCAAATACTTGGAGAAGCAGACTTGGTCGATCAGTCCCATTCCGCCGGAGAGGGTGAACAGCAGCATCAGCCAACCAAAAGAGGCACCATGCAAGAGCCCCACACCCTGCCCGGCACGCAAGCGCCCGCCCACTCTCATCTTCGCTGTGTCGTCCAACGTCGGCTAGAATGCACAATCTTCGCGTTCTTGTCTGGCATCCCCTGGGAAAAAATGGTCGACTAGGAGACGGTCGGGTGTTCACCGGGGAGTAGGTTGCGATGTTCTTGGTCTTCGACTGCGCGTATCGGCGCGTGCCGAAGACCGCGGACGGGCGTGTCCCAGCTCCGCCGAGCACGGCTTGCTCATCCGGCGTCGAGCAGGCATGCTACGCGAGTGACCGCTTCCGCCATCGGCCAGATCGAGTGCTGGCTCGTCAGCTCGCTCACCGAAGAAGGTTCTCGCGTACGGATCAGTCTTCCTGCCGTACCGCGCCCCGGAGAGACGGTCATCGTCCGAGGGGGCCACGGCAGACACTACTTGGTCAGAGAGGTAGCGTACGCCGGTGAACAGCACCACAAGCCCGTCGACGATGAGGCCCGTCCAGGGCACGTGCTGCTCGTGGTCATCGAGAAGTAGGGCCTCTGGCTGAACTGCCGGAGCCGCAGCGCGCGCTTCCGTTCATCGTGCCACGGTGGTCCGCAGATGGCGCGGTCGCGTTGTCCCTCCGACGCCCCGATGCGAGGGGTTCGTTCTCCGTTGCCCGAGGCGCTGAAGGACGATGCGTATTTTGGGGCTAGGCTCTGAATAGCGCTGACCGCTGAGCCTCCTGTTCGGCCTCGTGCAGCTTGCGAATGTCGTCGAGCAGAGCGCGAAAGTCGTCGTTGGCGTTGCCCAAGTCGTCCTGGGTTTCGTCCATGACCCTCGTAGCGAGGTCGTACGCCCCCTCGGCCCGAACTACATGGCGTTCGGCCTGCGCCATCAGGTCGCCCTGGAACGCGTCGACGAAACTGAACGTGGCTCCGCAAAGCTGCCCACCGGCTTTCCAGAGGTCCTGATAACTCGCCGTCTTCGCGGCTGTCGAGCCTGTCGTGGACGCTCCTTGCAACCCGGTGATCCCCGACGCAGCCGTGCACCCCCCCTCGGCCATCTTTCCAACTCCCTGCCAGGCAGTTCGCACGAACTCCCGATCGGCAGCCTCCTTCATGCGGTCCACCTGTCGATCGATCTGGTCCTCTGCGTGATGCCTGGCTTCGACGTTCTCAAGACGGGTATTGGAGCGATCTTCGTGGCGCATTTGCACCAGCAATTGCTCCAACGCGCCCAACGTATCACCCTCGAAGAGGGGTTCGGTCAATAGGTCTACCTCGCCGTGCGCGACGCCTTCGAGCCGGGGTGACTCCACACCGATGGGTGTCGTTCCTTGTGTCTTGTCGATCATTGGTCAAGCCTTTCCTGAGGCAAGCATCAGCATGGAAGACGCTTGCAGTTCAGAGATTTGGGTCATGTTCTTGGTCAGGGACGCTTCTCGTTTACCCGTGTCCTCGAGATCCTCGACGAGCTGGGTGATGAGTTGCTGGATCAATTGCATCCGCATCATTGCCTCGGCAGCGTTCGCTTCGTGACGTCGAGCGTCCCGTTTGACATCGGCGAAGACGATCTGCGAACCGCCGGAGATGATGGCGCTCGTGCCGGCGGCGACACTGGCCGCACTGCCGATGGTCTTGGCGAGTTCGACGAGCTCCGACGCATTCGCCGTCGTGCCAATCGCAGCAGCGCCGAAGGAACAAGCCGCGCTGAGCAGCGTCATAGCCGGGCCAACCCATTTGGCGACGTCTTCGCTGACTCCAGCAGCAACCAGGCCATCTGAAATCACGCCTGTTTCTCCTTCGAGCATGGCGGCGCTCGAGAGGACCAGCGCAGAGATCGCCAGCGCTGCGACGGGACCACCAGCCCCAGCCGTCGCCACGGTCAGCGCTACCGAGGCAACCACCCCGGTCCACTTGGCGACATCCCCAAAGATGTCACCAAGGTCGTCCCAGAATCCCCCATCCTCGAGCTCCTTCATCGCAGCTTTCAACTCGGTGATGTGCTTCTCCAGCTCTTCGGAACGGCGCTGGTTAGCATCCATGATGTCGCCCATCTTGGACTGTGTGTCGGTTCTCGAATCCGCCATCAGCAGGGCGTACATTTGGGTGATGGCGTCGAGGTCGCATCCCTCCGGCGCCCGGACGAGTTCCACCACGTTTGGGGTGGCTCCGATAGCGCCTGGCTGGTCGCAATTCGGCGCGATGTGACCGACGTTTTCGGCCCTCATGACGCCACCTGCATTTCTGAGCGGATGGCACGAGCCAAGTCGTAGTCGCCGGCTTGCTCGGCTTGCTCGACGGCCGTTTCGTAGTGTTCGAGGGCGGCGTCTTCGTCGAACTCCTGGGCAATACGCGCCAGCGCGACGGAGCACTTCGCGGAGCGGGCTGCGGCAACTCCCGCGGCAAACAGCTTCTGGGCAGCCGTGCTCTGTCCGATCTGCTGATGGCAAGACCCGAGGGCCAGCCAAGCTCGCTCGTCCGTCGGAGCGAGCTGCAGCATCAGTCTGAGCAAGATGGCTGCCTTCTTGTGCTTCTGCTGTCCCATGAGCTCGTAGGCAAGTCGATAGGCCGCTTCAACTTGTCGGCGCGTGTCGGGGAGCATGTTCTGGTCGCAAGTCATGGCGCACCTCAGATGTTGCCTGCGATGGTCTGCAGGGATTGGTCCATCTTCTGTAGGATTTGCGTGACGAGCTGTAGCGCAGTGCCGCGTTCGCCGACCTTTTGTTGCAGGCGCAGCATGTTCAGCTCACTCTTTCCATCGACCTCGTCGATTGCAGCTTCGACTTCGGCAATCGCGAGATCGATTTGCTTGTCGCGCTGGTCCCTATTCAAGCTCGGCGTGTTTTTTTCGTTAAACGATTCCACCAGGTTCGCTAACTCGGCGTGTGCAGGGTGGTCTGCTGGAGGAATTGGGACGTTGGCTAGATATGGCACTCCTTCTGCCGTGGCATTCCCGTCTTCGTAGTCGAAGTTTTGGTTGGCCTCCTTGTACTCGTTCATCCAGTTCTTCAATTCCGTGAGGGCCTCTTTCTTCGCTAGGGCGTCCTTCTGCTGGCCCATCAGGGTCTTGATGTCGCCATCGATGTCGTTCATGCGTCCAGCGATGTAGGCCATCATCGTCTCCGGAGAAAGGAGCTCTCCATTCAAGATGGCTTCGATGTCGGCGCCGTAGGGGTTGGCGGTGTTGATGGTGTTGATGGTGTTGATGGTCATGGTTCTGTTCCTGTGCTGGTGCTTCTTGTCTTTTGGGTGTGTGATAGGTGAGCTCAAGCTTTGAGTCCGAAAGGTGCGGGTACGGGGGAGGCGTCTTTGGCCGTGACAGCTTCGAAGTTGTCCGTCCATTCGCCGGGCATGCAGACTCGCAGCTCGTCGTCCAAGGCAGAAAGCTGGGCCTGAAGTGCGTTCCAGCTACGGTTCTGCCGTTCAAGCTCAGTCTCGAGCTGTTCGAGTTGCTGACCCAAATTTGAGCAATCCTGGGCCTGGTGGTTACGCGCCGAAGCGGCTTCGGCGCGGCGTTGGTTGAGCCGCAGGTCCAGCCTCAGTTCGAGACAGGGAGCAGCCGTTTCGTGGTTCGCGTTCGTCATGGTGGTGCTTTCGTCCCTGGGTTTCGTGAGTTGCTCGGAAAGTTGCGCGGGGTGCTTTTTCAGCCCGTGGCGACTCCGACGGACCGCCGAGCCGAGTCGCCTTGCTCCCTGGCAGTCAGCAGTACCCCGGTTGCCGCGAATTCGAGCACGTTGCGCAGATCGTCATCGCGGTCAGGTACAACTGCTCCGACGGGCCCGGCGACAGCGGCGGTTCCCGCTGGAGGCCCGCGCCAACGGCGCGAGCGAAGTATCCGATGCCACAGCGCTTGAGCTGGGTCACGAGTCAGCTGCTCGGGCCGTGTCAGCTCCTGGGTCCGCCAGCGCTACTTCTGTGTGGTCCACCAACTCGGTCACGGACGCTGGTGGGGGACTAGTTCTATCCCGACCGCTCGCGACACTTCCGCATTCAAACGCCCGTCATCATCGGAGCGCACCCCGGCCCGGTGTGCCGTTGGCTCAGCTGGCTCAGCCCTGGCTCGACCGCCAGCAGATTGCTAGACTCGCGTCATGACGCACTTGACCGACCACCGACGCTTTGGGCCGCATGGCATTGCCGCGCTCTCTGCACTACTGACTTCTCTTGGGCTGGGTGCGTGCGGCGAGCGACCACCGGATGAGGATGCGTCTCCGGCGATGGGCGGGATGAGTACGGATGCCAGCGAGGAGCCTGCTGCGTCGACCGATACACCGACTCCCACGAGTACCGGCGAGCCGAGTCCGACGAGCACTGGCGAACCGGCTCCGACGGGGGGCGCCGGTGGTGCTGGTCCGGCTCCCAGCGGCAGTGGTGGTGGCGGGGACATGCTGCAATGGTATTCGACGTGTGGAGATCCCGTGTGTGGTCCCATGCCGACGGATTTGGGGTTGCCAGCTTGCGACTCAGCGGCGGCCGTGGGCGGCCGCTGCACGACGGCAGATGAACGATGTGATGCCGAGCTGGGCTGCGGCGCAGCGCTAGTCTGTGCTGCGACTGATCCCAAGACGTCACCGGGTGGCTGCCCCATTTCGCGGGCACGTTACAAGACGGACATCGAGTACTTGAGCGAGGCTGAGCGCTCGGTCCTCGCCGAGCGGCTTTTGGCCACGCCGCTGGCGACCTATCGCTACAAGGCGGCGCCCGGCGATGCTTGGCAGCTGGGCTTCATCATCGAAGACGTAGAGCCGAGTCCAAGTGTCGACAGTGAGCGAGATCGCGTCAATCTCTACGGCTACACGAGCATGGTCGTGGCAGCGTTGCAGGAGCAACAGCAGCAGCTCGAGCACCTCGAGGCCGAAGTCGCGCGACTCCGGGCGGAGTGCGGTCGGTAACGACGAAGAACACGGGGGGGCAATGCCAGGCCATGTCCCCGGTGACGTCCAACCGTAGGATCACATCTGCGCCACCCGACGACGCAACGCCAGCGCTCCCAGAAGCAACCAGCCGATACCGAACGCGCCGTTCGGGCTCTGGCGACCGATGATGCGGCAGCCGCAGTCGCCGTCGTCTCCGCTCGACGTCGCGTCGACGCCGGCGTCGGCGTTCGTCGAGTCCTGGTCAACGTCCTCATTGGCCGGATCTGAGTCCGCTCCAGTGTCCGTCTTGTCGGCTGCTTCTTCGTCCGTGGGGAGCTCTGCCTCCGTTTCGGTGGCGGGCTCAGCGCCGTCACTGGAGGCCACGTCGGTCGTCGTCGGTTCGGGTTCGGCGTCGGTCGCGGAAGCAACATCCGTCGCTCCGTCGACGGCAACGTCCGTCTCGGCGGGGGCATCGGGTTCACTCGAGTCAGTGACTGCGATGTCGGTGCCGTCGGGAGTCGTCTCGTCAGGACCATTGTCGGGCACGTCGCCATAGGGGCCCACTGGGTCACTCGCTGTCGTCGACTCGAACGCGCCGCAATCGAGATGGCTCGTTCGTTCCCGCCACAGCATCGCGAGCTCTTCGTCGCGATAGTATTCGCGGTCTGGAGCATCTTCGACGTCGGGTGCGGCCGCGCCGACGGCGTCCCCGTCGCGCACCAATGTGAAGTTGGAGCCGTCGACGTCGACGAATCCCGGGTCCGCGCCGAGCAAGCTGTCAGTCAGCGCGTCGGCGGCCTCGATGCCGTCGCTCAGCCAGTTGCCAGCGCCGTCCACGCCCCAATTGTCGCTGCCCGGCTGCTCCACTCCCACCAGGCTGCCAACGTTGTAGATGATGTTGTTCGAGGCGTGCACATACGCCGAAACGGTGTCGTTTCTGAGGTTGACGAGGTTGTGGTCGCCACCTCGCGGCGTGCCGATGATGGTGTTGTGCACCAACGACAGATCCATGCGTGCGCTCGTGTCCTCCTCGGCATCACGAAAGAGAGCGAAGAGCTGGCTGCCGTTGGATGGCTCGCCCTGAACGATGACGTTGCCGCGCACGAGCATCGTCTGCTGCTGCGGCTCGTCGCCGCAGAACTGCTCACAGGTCATGATGTCGCCCACGTAGTTTGCCGGTCGAGTGATCCAGTTGTACTCGATCGTCGATTCGCGGGCACGGATGTGGAACGCTTGCCCCTCGTGACCATCGTGCAGGTAGCTGTGCCTCAGGGTGAACACGCCGCCAAAGATGTAGATGTGATGGGTTGCGTTGCCCTCCGTGAGTGTCTTGCCGTTTTGGAAGAACTCGCTGTGTTCGACGACGAGATCCGTCGACGCCCCGGTTAGACCGTTGGTGTTGTGCTGAAAGACACAGTCGCGCAACGTGACTGGTCCCGAGTTGATCATGCGCATTCCGGCGGAGCTGGGCGCTCGGCAGTTTTGAAACACGATGCCGGAGATGTCGTAGTAGGCACCTTCGGCGGCGACCTGCCAGCAACCGCGGTGATTGTCGCCCGCGCCGTAGCTCCCTGGCCAGGTGTTGACGAAGGTGTCCTCGCTGTCTCCCACCAAGTCCCATACCGGACGATTCTCTGGGTCTTGGGCGCGGATGATGATGGGGTTGTCTGCAGTCCCCGCGTTGCTGAGGTAGACACGGAACTGATACGTCCCGGGTGCGATTTCCACGATGTCGCCCGCCTGGGCGTTCTCCAGGACCGTCCAGTCGTCATCTGGGGTCATGGTGAACGTCTCCGCGAGCGCTTCACCGCTCCAGGTCGATGCCAGGGTCAGCAGGACTAGCTGGATGAGCTTGGCCCATCCTCCGTTGGTGCTCATGGCCGCCTAGCGTACGCGGGCAGCGGCAGGACGAAAACACCCAATGTTCGTTTCGATGCGGAAGTTGCTGGCAGAGGTATGACGTTCTGCGTGGAAGACGTCCATGCGGTACACACCGTTCGGTGTGATTCCGAGCTCTTGCGCTTGGACGTCGAAGTCGATGGTGCCTTCCTCCACGTTGTGCATGCTGCCCAAGTCGAGCGCCAGTTTGTCGTTGACGAAGATCCAGAGGTCGTCATCACCGCGGAAGGTGAATCGCTGACCAGCGAGGTAGGTGAACTCGAGATGGATCTCCGTCGTGAACAGGAAGTTCTCCATCATGTAGTGATTCTTCGGCGAGATCCCAAAGCCTTCCTCGGGTGCCAGAGGGAAGAAGCTATCGTCCTCGTAGACGTACACGCCGGAGCCTGGCGAGGTCTCCGAAAGTTCGAGCTGCTTGTTGAGCTCGATGTTGACCCCCTCGACCGTGTGGTACCAATCCGCGAACGAGGCCGCGCTGTGGATCGTCACGCCGGTTGGTGTCCAGTTGTCACATACGCGCGGATTGTCATGGTCCGGTGGACAACCGATGCTATCCAAGAACACCGGTTTGCCTTCGGGGGAGATCGTGGGTTCGATCAACTGGAGGCGCACGACGTCGCCGGCGAAATCCATCTCGAAGTCTTCGTGCTCTTCCGTGAAGTCCCGGTAGGTGACGTCGAGGATGTTGTCGCAGTCCCCTTCTTCACCCATCACGGCGGCAGGTGGCGGGGGTTCGGCGATCAGCACCTGTTCGTCGTCCACCTCGACACCGGAGGGCCCCGATCCGGAGCCCGGCGTGGAACCTTCGCCAGAGGGTGGTGGCGGTGCCCCCGTGTCCGCGGAACACGCAGGGAGGAGCAGAAGGGCGAAGAGGAGTGGCCGATTCGTCATTGGGTACCGTGAACTGTTCCCAGAACTCTGGAAGTCGGGCAGTCTAACAACCGGCTGATTCGTGTCCACCTGCCCACCGACACCGTTGCGGGCGCAGACACTCCTTTTCCAGCAGGGCCGCGCGGTGAGGCAGGTCAGCCTGCGATCTGTGTCCTCGCGGCTCGTGACTGGGCGGCGGGGGTTTCGAGCATCTGCCCCAGGCGTCGAGGGGCCGCGTGGCTGGGCTTTGACTCTTGCGGCGGCGAGTCGACGTCCGCATGCTGTCGACTGACACTGCGACCTCAACCCCCTGATATTTCGTGACGATACGACACGCAACCCAAGCCGGTTGGCAGCGGCAGTCGTCGGCGTGGCTCGAGAGGTGTTTTTGGAGAGCCTGCTGACACTCTACGAGTGGGCGAGGTCCACTGTTCACTCCGTACCTGTGCTCGCGGGTTGGGTGGCAGGCTTGTCGGCGATCGCATTCATCGGAAGCCTGATCGCAGTTCCCCTCCTCATCACCCACATGAGTGCCGACTACTTCGTACGTTCACCTGGGGCTCCCGGCAGTTGGGCTCGACTGCACCCTGTCCTTCGCGTGCTGTTGGTGGGTACGAAGAACCTGTTGGGTACCGTTCTCGTCGTGGCTGGCATCGCGATGCTCGTTCTACCCGGCCAGGGATTGCTTTCGATTCTCATTGGCGCCTCCTTGACGGACTTTCCGGGAAAGCGTCGGCTGGAGTTGGCGCTGATCAAACGCGCGCCAGTGTTGCGTGCGGTCAACTGGATCCGTCACAGGGCGCATCGTCCGCCACTCATACTTCCCTGAGCTAGGCGTCTGTCGTGGGCGGTCGAACGAGGTGATGCGAGGATGAACGTCTATTCCCGCCGGAAGGTGGCGAGTTCTCGTCGCCAGTAGATGCTCGCGGCCAGAGTGCCCACCGCGCCGCACAGCCAGAACAGCGGCGTCGTCCACGACTGCCCCAACAGGACGGCGACGACGACCACGAACTGAACGACCGTCGCGAGTTTTCCGAGCCAATTCGCTTTTGGAGCTAGGGCTTTGGCGTGACGCTGCGCACGATGAAGGGCCCACCAGAGCACGAGGGGCAGCTCGAGGATTTCACGCGCGGCCAGTGCCACCACGCCGTAGCAGGATAGCTCGTAGTGAAACATCAACGTGACCACGACCGTTGCGGCGAAGGCCTTGTCGGTCACGCCATCGACGACAGCGCCGGTTGGCGTCGCTTGGTTCGTACTGCGTGCCCACCAACCGTCGATGACGTCGCTGAGTCCTCCGAGGAACAGCACGCTCAAGGCAGCGACGGGGCGGTCGGCAACCTGTACGAAGATCCAGGCCAGCGGCAACCGCAGCAGGCTGATCAGGCTCGGGGTCAGCAGCAGGTCACGTGCTCGATATCGTCCCATCGATGGCAGACTCGGCCTCTGCCGAGGTGCTTTCCCCGTGTCGAGGCGAGAGGCTCAATCGTAGCCTACGCTGCGGCCCAAGTCTCCCTCCTGAAGCTCGCGTGCTTGGCGCCCGTGTTGCTTGACGTCCCGCTGCCGTCGTTGGCTGTAGGTTTCCAGTTGACGCGCGGCTGCCGCAAAGGCGTCCCGGATGGCGACGTAGACATCTTCATGCGCGCGGTTGTCGTCGTTGGTGTGGGCGACCACGAGTTCCTTGTCGGGCAGGTGGATGCCCAAACGCACTCGGAAGGGGTTGCCCTTGTGCTTGTGATGGTGTGGCGCTTCGACGGTGACCCGGAAGCTGGTGATGTAGTGCCAGAAGCGCTCCAGTTCTGTGACCTTCTCTCGGATGCGCGTCTCGATGGCCTGTGAGGGCTCCAGGCCGTGAAACTTGATCTGTAGCTGTTGCTGCATGGTGACCATCCGGAGCAAGTTTCGGACCACTCGGACTCGCCAGGTTGCCG
The DNA here is from genome assembly GCA_050290545.1 of Polyangiaceae bacterium. Classification (GTDB taxonomy): domain Bacteria; phylum Myxococcota_A; class Polyangia; order Polyangiales; family Polyangiaceae; genus SZUA-265. Next base: position 47,734 of record JBNKHV010000066.1, read on the forward strand.
GCCTCGCGCGAGGTTCGTTTCGCCGCGCTACAAGCCGTTTCGAAGCCAAGCGCTCGCCCCTCACTCGAGATGAGAGCACTCCCGTGGCGCGCAAAGCGTGCGTTGCTGCATGCCGAAGCGGCGTCGAGGTGCGAGCTTGCGGGCCCGGCTCTGATTTTTGGGAGCGCTACGCGCGCGATCGGGGGGCTCTGGTCGCCGTCGCGGTCGCCCGAGGGGCGACC
>JBNKHV010000067.1:0-6540 GCA_050290545.1 Polyangiaceae bacterium
CCGGAGATTGAGTTGCAGTTGGTTGCGGAATCTCAGCTGGCCGATCTCCGCCGACGTGAGGCCGACGTCGCCATTCGCTTCGTGCCCCTCGGGCGACTGCCGGACGAGAATCTCACCGGGCGGCGGGCGGCGACGTCCTACCGTGCCGTGTACGGGGCCGGGGATGCTTGGATCGGGTGGCAGGGGCCGGAACTCGACGCGTCGTGGGTGAACAAGTCGCCCTTCCCGGATCTGCCGATCCGCGGAGCGATGAACAACCCGGCCCTGCAACGAGCCGCGTGTGCTGCGGGATTGGGCTTGAGCCAGCTCCCGTGCTTCTTCGCAGAGCCAACACTCGAACGAGTCACGGAGCCCGAGCCGGCGTTCGATATCTGGGTTTTGGTGCACGAGGACCTACGCCACAGTCCCCGCTTGCGCCTCTTTCGCGACTCTATCGTCGAAGCCTTGGGGCGCCTTCGTCCACGTTTGCAGGGTCAGTCTTCTGCGGTGTGACTCCCGCCGCGAACGACCGAACCGCCAGAGGTGTCAGGCCGCGTCGGTTGTCTTCAAGTCGAGTGTCGCGCTGTATCGAGAAACGACGTCTCGCGGCTTGCTTTCGTATTTGTGATCTCGAAAGAGATTGGTCTTTTGTTGCTTCGGGTTTCATTGTCCGCTCGCGGCAGATAGGCGCGCGCCGCGAAGTAGCTGCTTTGGGCTGATACCACGTCGCCTGACGGACATGTCTCATGTCGCAGTGCGTCGCGTGGGGTGTTGGTTGTGGACTAAGTGAACGAGGTGTGGCACCCAGGCGCTTTCTCACCAGCTAGGCTGGTGGCCGGAAGGGATATCGAAAAATGAAACACAGCTTATCAGCTACGATTGCGCTTCTCGTTGGAGCGACTGCCATGGCTTGTGGCGACGACGATGGAGGGTCGGACACTCCGGACTCCGGGACGGCGACGGAAGAGACGGACGGCACGACGTCTGACGGAGAACCTACCGACGGTGATGCGACCGACGTTGGAGGCACTGACACGGAAGCAACCGACGGCGAGACCGACGTCGCACCCACGGACGCTGAAGGAACCGACGTCGGCGGAACTGACCAGATGGACGCGGCGACCTCGAGCTTCATGCTCGAGAGTCCGAACTTCGACGATGGCGACGCACTTCCTGACGACTACACCTGCGAAGGAAAGCCCTTCGGCGAGGGCATTTCCCCCGAGCTGAACTGGTCGGGCGCGCCTGACGACACGATGAGCTACGCCTTGGTCTTCAAGGACACCTCGCTCGCTGACCAACCGCGCTTCGGCTGGCACTACGCCGTATGGAACATCCCCGCGTCCATGCTAAGCATCCCGGAGGGACTGAGTGTGGGACAGTTCCCGGAGGAGTTGGATGGCGCGGAGCAATTCCGGCCTGGACCTCCTGGCTTCGAGCCCAGCTACTTCGGGCCTTGTCCGTCGTGGCAGACGCTGCCCTGCTTCGGCATGGACCGCACGACGGACTCCTACGAGTTCACGCTGTACGCGTTCGAGGAAGAGGAACTCGAGGTCCCGGAGTTCTCTGGCGATACTGACAACAGCAACTGGGTCTACGAGTTGGACCTCTTCTTCGAAGAAATGGCCATCGATGTGGCGACTCTCACCGCGACCTCGGATGCTGCACCCACGGAGGGGCCGATGTGCGTCATCGAAGATGCTGGTGCCGGCGATGGCGGCATGAGCGACGCTGGAGACGCCGGGGATGGCGGTGTTTCAGAAGGAGATGCGGGAGACGCGTCGGCAAACTGACGTACTCTTCCTCGTCCATTGCGCGAACGCCGTGTCGGCCGTCGGAGGCTGACGCGGCGTTTTTGCGTCTGTCGTGGCTACGAATCATCGCAGACGCCCACGACCGGCATCACGCATGAGCTAACTGCGCGAAGGAGTGCGGAGGCTCACGCTCGGCGTTTGCGCGCCAGACCTCCAGCGCGCCGTAGCCAGCACGCTGCCGCCAACACCAACAACCAGCCCGACGGTGACGGTGCCCGAGCGCGACCGGGCAACGAGCAATCGCAGTCGCCATCACTGTTTGCGCCGGACGCGTCACTTGGATCGGTCGAGTTCTCATCATCCGAGGACGCCGAGCCCTCGTCCGTCGTTTCGCCCGTTGCGTCGTCGGTGGTCGACGGTGCTGTGTCCGTCGTCGCTGGTTCGTCGCCGCCCGTTGGCGAACTGTCGTCGGTCACTGAGGGCACGTCCGTGGCCTCCGGCGATGGCGTCGAAGTGTCGGTGTTCTCCTCCGTCGGAGAGTCCGTGTCTGTGGGGCTTGGGGAACCCGAGTCCTGGTCGCCGACTGCGGCGCCAGCATCGGGTGCCGCGTCCGTGTCGCACTGGGACTGAACGGGGGCAATGCGCGTGATGTGGCCGTTTCCGGAGTGGCCAACCACGTAGAGTGCGCCCTCATTTTCCACGAACTGGACAGGCCCGTTACCCGGAGTGTTCAGCAGCGGTTCGCGTTCACCTATGACATTGTCACGGGTTTCGTTGACTGGCAGTGTCCACACTCTTTCGTTGGTGTAGTCACCGAAGACGTACTTGCCCCTGAACTCTGGTGGCCAGGCGCAGTCGTCGAGGATCAGACCGCCGGTGATTGAGTCGCAGTCATTGGGCACGTCCGGATTGTCTGGGGGGACGTTGTCGCCGCCGCCGCTCTGTTCGCAGACGTAGACGGCGTCCACACAATCACCCGTGTTCGGAACGGTGGTCTGGCAGATGTTGGCAGGCAGGCCCTCGTTGCCCTCACGGTAGGGCCACCCGAAGTGCACACCGCCTTCAGGAGGCACGAGCTGAATCATCTCGTAAGTGATTTCACCGACGTTGCCGACCCAAACGTTGCCTGTCTGCGGATCTGCCCAAAGACGAAAGGCGTTGCGAAAACCCCAGGCGAAGATCTCTTCTCGCGGTGAGTCGGACGTGGTCGTGGGTTCGGCGTTTTTGGACCCGCATTCGGTGACGGTTTGCCCGATCAGGGGATTGTCGTCGGGAATCGTTCCATCGAGATGGATGCGGAGTACCTTGCCTTGGGCATTGGTCAGGCAGGTGCCGTAGAAGTTGCTCAGGTTTTCACCTGGTGGTGAGTTCGAGTTGTTACCGGTGTCGCCCGTCCCGACGAAGAGGTAGTCGCCGTAGATGCTCAAGCCACCGCCGTTGTGGTTGGCTGGGCCCTGGAGGCCTTGCAGTAGGATCTGCTCCGTGCTCATGTCGAGCAGGTTGTCGTCCCCGAGTTCGATCGTGGCCACACGGTGCCGATCGGCGCTCGTGCCCCCGTTCTCTGCAGTCGCCGAGTAGTAGAAGTAGAGCAGATGGTTGTCCTCGAACTCCGGGTGCGGCAGGACGTTCAATAGGCCCCGCTCGCCGTGGCTGAAGTCGACCTCCATCGTGGCCGCGGTCGTCATCGTGCCGTCCGCCATTCGGACGTGCAGGCCGCCGGTGCGTTCCGCTATCAGCACGCGGCCATCGGGCAAGAATGCGATCGCCGTCGGTTGATCGAGCCCGGTGACGAATTCGTCGTCCATCGTCAACTGCTCGCTGACGATGCCATCTGCGAGTGAGTCGGCGGCGGCCCCACCGGCTCCGAGCCAAAGCGCCGCGGCCAGCCATGAACTGAGGACTCGAGAACGTCGAGCAAACTTGGGTACGGGCCTGAAACTCAGACGGATCATGTTCGCAGTATCGACGCAACCGCAGGCTTTGAGCCAGCAACTACCGTACTGGCGCGGTATTACGCGGCAATTGCGAGCGAAGATCCACGCGCCACCGTGCGGAGGGCTCGTTCGCGCTGTGTGGGCATGTGCGACAAAGCAGCGGTCTTGCGTGCCGCCGTCACGTCAATCGAGCCCGACCTCAGCCAGCAGCGGGCTCGAGAACACGCGCTTGCCGACGTCGTCGAGCACGATCCGGTCACGCGCGGCGCGCCAACGCTGCGCTCGATCCCCGAAGTAGCTCTGAAGGCGTTGCGGGTTCATCCCGTGAAGTTGACCCCAGTGGCACGCGAACGGGATCCGTTCGGCTTCCAATGCGTCCCACCACTGTCGGTAGATGTCGAGCACCTCGGCGTTGCGAATGCTCGGCAGCTCGATGTACGCATTGCGAGCGTGAATGTTCAGGCCCAACAGGGAGCTCGTCTTGGGTACGAAACGCACCGCCACTGCCCCCAGCAGGTGACGACCGCGCGCGCCCTCGCGCAGCAGTATCGCGTAGAGCGCCTCCAGTGCTTTGCGCGTTTTGGATACTTCGACGGCCACCTCGGTGCTGGCGCCATGTCCTGGAGGTAAGCCGCTGGGTCCGAACACCATGCCGGGGACTTGTGGGGCTCGATCCCCGGGCTTGTAGCGCCGCTCCAGTTGGTCGGCGATCAGTAGCCGCACTGCAAGACTCGAGAGCGGTCCGTCGAGGCCGTCGGAAAGGCTGGCGATGAGCCCCATGTTGTCCGAAGCCATGTCCGGCGCGACGGGCATGGGCGAGTCATGCGGCGCGGCGTCCCCCGGCTCTTTCCAAAATAGTTTCACGAACGCGCCAGGCCGACCTTCGATCGGGTGTGGATTGAACACCACTTCGAAGTGAAACGGATCTTCGGCAATGTCGGAATGAAACCGCTTCGTGTCCAGATCCGTCAACGCATCCCAAACCTCAGGATCGCCAAAGCTCCGGTTGACGATGCGCCGGCGCAGCGAATAGATCGGTTCGGCTTCGACCACGACGCCGTGCACGAAGCCCAAGCTGCCAAGTGAGACCTGAGCGGCGGCGAACAGCTCGTCATCATCCACCCGAGTGACGAACAACCCCGTTTCTCGTCGCAGCCACTCGATGACCGCGTCGTCGCACACGGGATGGCTGCGCGATTGCACGAAGATACTCTGGTCTGGTGCCGTGATGAGGTGGAAACCTTGCACGGTATCGTGCACGGCGCCGACGTGCAGGGCGGAGCCGTGGGTGCCTGTCGCGATGCAGCCAGCAAAACGATGGCCGTCCCCCGCGCCAGAGGTCTGCAGCGCGAGCCCTCGTTGGAGGAATCGACGATTGATGCTCGCCACGTGAGTGCCGCCTTGGACGAACATCGGCTTGAAGCCAGGGCGGCGCCGCGCCTTGTAGTCCGCCGTCAGCCAATCGGCGTTCACCTCGAAGATGGCGTTGAGGTTGGCGGGATCGACGATCAGTTGTCCAGGCTCGACGATGCGCGAAAACGACCAACGCGATCCGATGGCGCGCAGCGTCATGCCCGGTGTCTCGAAACAATGAGTCAGAATCGCTTTGAGGGCGTCGCCGTTGCGACGCAACTTGCGTGGCGCGGCGCTACCCGTGGAGCCGAACACGTCTGGCGTGCAGTAGATCGGCACTGAACGCTCGGGGATCGTGCCTGAGTAGTTCGTCCAACGTTGCAGCGACTTGACTTCGGTGAATGGGAACTCGGGCATCGTGGGCGTCCTAGGTTTTCAGTTGGGTTCGTCAGAGCGCCTACTGCATGTCCTGGATGGGCTCCTCGATTGGCGCGCACGTCACGTCCACCTTCGGCTCGTCCGAGTCTGCATCCAGAATCACGATTTGGTGGATGTGTCCTCGACACTCTCTGGGCAGGGTCACGAAACTCGTACCGCGGGGGTTGAGCTCGGACGGAACGTCCCCCGTGGCCGGTTTACACTCTGCATTGACCTTGCAAGCGTAGCGACTGCCCGGTGCGGTATCCGGCGACTGCAGGCGCACGTGGTGCGAACACGCCGCGCAAAGCAACAGGGTGACCAACCAGCTAGCGATCTTGATCTGCTCGAGCATCGTGACGACAACCGCCCTCCTGGGAGCCGAGCATGGCGGGCGCGCTGAGCGACGTCAACACCGCGCTGCCACCAGGCGGACTTGGTTGCCCGTCGCAGGAGTTCCTGCGGTGATGTCTCCCAGCGGCCCCCTGCTCGTACGAGACGTCTTGACTGCTCCCGTCGGAACTCGGGAGGTCGGCGCACTTCGCTTGCTCCGTCGTCCAGCGCGAAGTCGTGGCGCCTCGTTGGCTTTTCAGCGCCGTGCCACTCAGCGGTGTGCCACTCAGCGCTGGGTCACGAGTTGGAAAGCGGGTGCTTTCGTCCCGATCAGGGCGAGCCGAGGAGGCGTATGGCCATCTGAGCGACGGCAATGTCCTCTTCTTCGGTCATGCCGCTCACACCGACGGCCCCAATGACCTCGCCGTCGACTACGACGGGCAGGCCCCCGCCCCAGCTGACGTAGCGCATGTTGCCGAAGTTGGTCAGCGCGAAGCCCTCTCGCTTGGAAGCTTCGCCCAATGCTTTCGACTCGCCGCGTTCTCGTGCGGCGGTGTACGCCTTGTTGATCGCGACGTCGATGCAGGAAAGCCGGCAGGTATCCGTCCTGAGAAACGCGAGCACTTCTCCGTGAGGATCGACCACCGCGACGGCTGCGCCCCCGTTGCGCTTCTCGAGTTCTTGCTTGACCGCTGAGATGATGCGGAAGGCGTCGTCGTGTGAAAGTGACTTCAGTGTGATCATGTTCGGCCCGCGCGAGCCTAGGGGCT
>JBNKHV010000068.1:0-33595 GCA_050290545.1 Polyangiaceae bacterium
GCCGATACTGGAGCAGCCAACAGCCTGCTGCGCCGTACTTGTTTGCTTCGCGGAGTGGAAAACTACCGACATTATCCACCGTGCGGAAAGCGCTGCAGAAAGCGGCGCGGGCGGCCTTCATCAAGAAGCGCATCACGCCGCATGTGCTGCGTCACAGTTTTGCAACCCACTTGTTGGAACAAGGCACGGACGTGCGGGTAGTGAGTGCGCTACTGGGTCACGCATGCCTGGGCACGACCGCGCGTTACGCGCGTGTCACACGCAAGATCGTGCGACAGACGCCAAGTCCCCTCGACTTGCTTCCGAAGAAGCCCTGGTAGCGCGTCGTGTCTGCCCCGTGGCGGGCCGGACACTTCGACATAGCGGACATCGTTCGAGCTCATCGAGACGATCTCGAGGCATCCCAGTGGGTCAGCCCGCTGTAGCGCCGCGTGCTGACCGACATTGGTCAGTGTCGTACCGAGGCTCTCGGTGGTCACCTCGAGCAATGTACCGGTTGCGACTACGAGGAATCCATCTTCAACTCGTGCCGCAACCGGCACTGTCCGAAATGTCAGGGTCTGGCCCAAGAGAAGTGGATTGAGCAGCAGCGACTGCGCATGCTGGACGTGAAGCACTTTCACGTCGTCTTCACCTTGCCCGCGGAGCTTCGCCCGCTGGCAGCCTTCGCTCAGAGAACCGTCTACGACGCGATGTTTCACGCCGTGGGGCGTACTCTGCTCGAATTCGGGCAGTCCAATCTGGGCGCGACGCTCGGCGCCACACTCGTGCTGCACACTTGGACTCGCGAGCTGCTCTACCACCCGCACATCCACACCATCGTCACAGCCGGCGGCTTGTCCCTCGATGGGCAGCGTTTCATTCACTGCCATCCCGACTACCTCTTTCCCATCGCGGCGCTGGCGAAGGTATTCCGCGCCAAGCTACTCGACGAGTTGTGGAAGGCGTACCGCGCGGCGTCATTCGACGGCTTCTCAGACTTCGATGACCCTGAAGCCTTTTCGTATCTGATGCGACGGCTTCCAAAAGACTGGGTGGTCTACGCCAAGCCGTCGTTCGATCGTGGCGAACACGTCCTGCAGTATCTGGGGCGCTACACTCATCGCGTCGGCATCTGCAACAGTCGCTTGGTCGACGTTACGGAGGACTCGGTCACCTTTCGCACAAAGAATGGCAACACCGTCACCGTCCATCCAGTCGAGTTCCTGAGCCGGCTCATCCGTCACGTCTTGCCCGACGGCTTTCACAAGATCCGTCACATCGGCCTCAACATCTCCGTCTCCAAGCGCGACGCCGCTCGCACTGCGCTCGACCAAGCCTCTCCCCCGCAACCAGAAAAGACCTGGCAGCAACGGCTCGCCGAGCTGACGGGGCGCGACGTCTGTCACTGTCCGCGATGCCAAGCACCGCTCCGCTGCACGCCGCTCGAGACTCGCTCGCGCGCACCACCACGATCGTTGGAGCCTGCTGCATGATTGTCGTCCTCGACATACGTGCCCGCCCACATGTCTCGAGCAGACGTGACGGCTCCCGATTGCCTATCGTTCGACAGATCGCCGTCCGATCGCCACCAACACGCACTTCAATCGCCATCGCGCGCATGGATGCTGCAGGTCACCTCCCGCACACCGCTGTTTTCAACTTGCAGTGTCGCCGCGACCCGCTGATACTCATCCTGGTCCCCAATCGATTTCCCCAGTAAATAGGGTATCGGGCGCCTCGCGCGCCGCTCCGGGCTTCGTTCCGCCGTGTTTCGCGGCGACCCATCCCGAGTTGATCGCGTCCATCGTGCCGCGAAACACTCACAACAGACAGCTATGGAATTTCCGCAGACCGACGCCCATTCGGCTCCGACAGTGACGGAATTCCTCGCCACGGACGCCCGTCCGGCTCGGACAGCGATGGAATTTCCGCAGACCAACACCCGTCCGGCTCGGACAGCGATGGAATTTCCGCGGATCAACGTCCATCCGGCTCGAACAGCGATGGAATTCCTGCGCGCAGACGCGCGCACAGCGATTGCAACGGCTGCAGCGCGACCGCGCACGCGCGTTCCGACGAATGCAGCGGCTGCTCGCAGCGTTCTGTCGTCCGCTCGCGAAAATACATCGGCTGTCGACGATGGAAACGCGTCCGCATCGACGAACTCCGTCGCTGCAGAGCGCGCTTTGCCGTCGGTGGCGAACTCTGCAGCGGACGTTCTGCGTGTTCTCCCGTCGGTGGCGAACTCTGCCACGAATGTCGTCGCTCCTCGCACGTTCGTTGGCGCGGGCTTGGGTGGGCCCAGCCGCTGGCGTCGCAGGGCGGCTCCCTCCCACCGCTGCTGCCCGCCCAGCGCGCCCCTACCGGAGTGGCTACGATGATGACCACCTCGACAGCTACGACGATGACGTCTCGGCTCGTGATATTGCGAGCGGGCGACTACAGTTCTCCTCGTCCCGGGGGGCTGACGAGTCGCCAGCTGGCGGCGTCGAACGATATCGGCAGGGGCTCACTTTCTTCCCAAGAATAGACGGATGGGTCCTTTGGTGGTCACGGCACGGTCGAACTGAAGCCCAGCTCGCTGCATGAGGTCACGGTGCTCTTCGACCGTTCGTTCACGCCCACCTTCCAACATGGCCAACATGATGACATCGAGTATCTTGCTTGGGTCGGGGACGCCGGGAGGTGCGATGCCCTGCTCGGCCACCATCAAGGTCGCTCCGGGTTTCATCGCACGGGCCACCGTCTGCAGGATCGCCAGTGCCCGCTCGTCGTCCCAATCATGCAGAACGTGCTTCAGAATGTAGAGATCACCGCCTTCGGGGACGCTTTGGAAGAAGTCGCCGCCACGAGTCGTGCAACGCGCCGCGATGCTCGCGTCTGCTCGCAGCTCCTCCGCACTCGCTACGACTCCCGGAAGGTCGAAGAGCGTGCCCGTCAATTGGCTGTGAGCGGCAAGCAGGGCGTGCAGGAGTGGACCTTGCGCTCCACCGACGTCCACCACGTGTCGATGCTGCTCAAATGGGTAGGACGACAAGATGCACTGCACTTCTAGGCCGCTAAAAGTGGACATGCCCTCCGAAAACAATCGCTGAGCATGAGGTCGCTCCTGCATCCATTCGAACACGCCGGCCCCGTTCATCGCGCGAAACGCGCTCTCCCCCGTCTTCATCGAATGCATCAGGCGCGACAGATAGGCGGAGCCCCACGCCGTACCCGTCACGCGCGCTAGCGGCGCGAAGGATCCCGGTCCAGGGACCAGAAGGGCGCCGAGCGGGCCCAGTTGAAAGGTGCGGTCCGGCAGCTCCTCCAGCACGTCGAGCGCGGAGAGGCCCCGCAACAACCGATAGGTCGCGTCCGGCTGCGTTTCCGCACGCTGCGCAAGGTGCCCCGCGCTTTTCGGTCCCTCCGCCAAGCGCGCGAATACACCCATCTCCACTGCGGTGCTGAGCATGTGCGTCAGCACGCAGCCCCATACCATGTTCATCAAACGTGCTTCAGGCGGCGGTCCGCCAATCGCCATCGTTTCCGTCATCCTCTGTCCCTTTCAGATCGATGCCCACCCACGAGTGTGAACATATACACGAACCCCGCGCGGAAACCTACTTGGTTTCGAGGCTGCCCCGATCTGTGAAGACACTGGCTGCATGGCGTGCCGCGTGTTCGGCGTATGAATTGGCCCGCCCCGTCGATGGCGAATGCGCTTCAACTCCGAGGGGGCGGAGTCGCCTTCGACATGCGGGCACCCCTCACCCTCGGGCAGTCCGCTGAGTGCGGTCTCGCTATCAATCCAGCGTCGGGTCAGGCTGGTGGTCTGGCACCCTTCGCCGGTTGCGAGTGAGCACGGCACCCAACGTGAGGGCCTTCCAGTGGCGCGAGGCGTCGAGGAACACGCAGTCGCGGGTAAACACATCGGCTTGGTCGACATGACACCCGCCTACTGACCAACATCGATACTTGGACACGGGCCGCCAGCGACTACATTCAGGGCAGAGGCATCGAGGGCGGGGGTCGCCGAGCCGTCCTGCCCGTCAGGCTTTTGGTCGCAAGGGCGACCCCGAAGTCGAGGCGCGACACGCCCTGGCGTCACGCGCCTCGACCTCGACGTCCGCCGTGTCTTAGCTTCCGCAGCTGGAGACGGAGGCCGCATCGATGAGCAGTTCCGCCTCCTGATGGGAAACCAACTGCCAGTGCCAAAACCGCTGAGCGACGTCAGCGATACATTCGACGTAGTGCTCGTGACTCTCCCACGCTGCGTCGCCGCCGTGCGGCATGTCGCAAGGGCAGAGCTGTTCAGCCGAGCAACCGTGAGCTTCGACGGGTACGTCCGGCCGCGTGTGCGGGCACACGTCGAGGCTGTCGTCCACGCCGTCACCGTCGGCGTCGCCCCCCTCGGAGGGGTCGTCGGCGCTGAGGGTTTCGAATGACTGTTCGTCGGACTGCGCAGCGTTGCCGGAACCGTCCTGCGAGGTGACGCTGAGGTAGTACGTGCTGCCTGCTTCGAGGCCGGTCAGCACCACGCTGTGCTCGGTAGTGAGCCCGGAGTTGCCTTGAAGCCCGCTGGGTTCGCCCGAGACGAGGCCGAACGCGACCTGACTCGTGGCGGGTTCGTCTGTGCTCCAGCTGACGACGGCGCGAGTCTGTTCGATCCCTTCGACGCTGATGGACGTGATGACGGGTGCCGTTGTGTCCGCAGCTGCGGCCGTTGAGGCGGAAATCGGGCCCCCCAACGTGGGACCGTTGCCGCTCTGGTCCGTCGACGAGACGGTGATGGTGTACTCCGTGTCGGGGCTGAGTGCGGCGAGGACGACTTCGTGCTCCGTCACCAACGTGTCATCGCTCACGACGTCGTAGCTGGAACCGTCGTTGTAGGAGACGCCGCTGGTGGCTGGCTCGTCCGTGGTCCAGACCAAGGTCAGTGTGGTGTTGCTCGTCGCACTCACACTCGGTCCGCTCACGATGATGGGCGCTCCAGTGTCGGGGACCGAAGCCGTGGTGAAGGAGAACACATCACTGGTCGTTGGCCCATTGCCGTCCGGATCCGTGGACTCGACCATGAAGAGGTACTCCGTGTCCGGTTCCAGCCCAGTCAGCTTCAATTGATGGTCGGGGGTGAATTGTCCGGGATCGGTGACGGTCAGCTCGAGCGGCTCCGTGGTCCCGTAGAACAGCACACTGCTGGCAGGCTCGTCGGTGGTCCAGCTGATGATGGCAGTGTCCAAGCCCACGCTCGTCACGCTGGGCCCGGCGGTGATCACCGGCGCTGTCACGTCGCCTGGGGGGTCCTGAGTGCGGAAGGTCAAGAGCTCGGAGCTCGTGGGACCGTTGCCGGCGGCGTCGGTGGAGCTGACGCGAAAGGAGTAGTCCGTCGATGCCAGGAGATCGATCAGAGTGACTTCGTGGCGCGTGACCATCGCGGTCTCCGCCTCGCTCAGATCGATGTCGCCCACGCCGTACTCGACGAGCGAATCGGCGGGTTCGTTGGTCTCCCAACTGACGGACACCGAAGTGTCGGAGAGGTGCACGACCAGCGGTCCTGATACGATCACTGGCGGCGACAGATCCGGACGCTGCAGCACGATCAATTGAGAGAAGTCTCCCGTGACGGAGAGACTCGATAGGACGGTGGTGGCGAAACCGCTGACGTCCGTGGGCGCGATGGACTGGGTGTTGCTACCGGTGAAGACGTAGAGCTGGTAGTTGCCATCGGCATCCGAGGTGGCGCTGGTGTTGCTCGCGTACCAGTAGCTGCTCTGTGGCGCCGAACCGCTGCCCGTCGAGCTGAGGGTGACGTTGGGCACGGGAGCACCATTGGAATCAGTGACCGTGCCAGTGATCTTGGCCACGGGCAGTTGTAGGTCGAGCTCAGTGGCGGCAGAGACTTCGGTGGTTGGGCTGTAGTAATAGAAGTAGCTGCTGGGTGCGCCTTCCGTGCCGTAGTCGATGGGCTGAACGAGAAAGCGGTAGGTGCCGGCACCGAGGTTGAACGCATAGCCGCCGTCGTCGTCGGTGTCCGTATACGCCATTTGCGTTGATGACGTGCCGGCGTAGGCGTAGACGCGCATGCCCGATACCGCGACACCGGCGTGACCCCGAACCACTCCGGAAATGCCGATGGGGGCGGACAGCACGTAGTCCCGAACGGCGTCGTCGGAGATCGTGATGTTCTGCTCGACGATCGTCGCGAATTCGCTGCTCGGCGTGACGGCGAAGGTGTTGCTACCGGTGAAGACGTAGAACTCGTAGTTGCCATCGGCATCCGAGGTGGCGCTGGTGCCGCTCGCGTACCAGTAGCTGCTCAGTGGCGCCGACCCACTGCCCGTCGAGCTGAGGGTCACGTCGGGCACGGGAGCGCCGTCGGGATCGGTGACCGTGCCGGTGATCCTGGCCACGGGCAGTTGTAGGTCGAGCTCGGTCGCGGTAGAGACTTCGGTGGTTGGGCTGTAGTAGTAGAAGTAGCTGCTGGGTGCGCCTTGCGTGCCGTAGTCGATGGGCTGAACGAGAAAGCGATAGGTGCCGGCACCGAGGTTGAACGCATAGCCGCCGTCGTCGTCGGTGTCCGTATACGCTACTTGCGTCGATGATGTGCCGGCGTATGCGTACACGCGCATGCCCGAGAGCGCGACACCCGCGTAGCCTCGGACCACCCCGGACATGCTCCCCCCTTCGGCAATGAGCACGATGTCGAGCACCTCAGTCGCTTCGCTGATCACGACGTCTTGTTCGACGTAGATGGCGAAGCCACTGCCGCTCGGGGGGGTCACGCGTAGGTCGTAGGTTCCAGCTTCGAGCTCGAGGGAGTACTTGCCGGTAGCGTCGCTCGTGCTCGACGCCACGACGTTGGTCGTCCCGTCGCTGAGTGCCTCTACCAGCGCTCCGACCAGGGCTTCTCCTCCCCCGAACACGCTGCCGGAGAGCACACCGTCCCCTTCCAAGGCTTGACGGAGCGTTGCCGTGGACGGTTCTCCACCAGCTTGCGGGCCTTCGACGGCTCCGGTGCTGCAACCCAGTGCGAACAACATGGCGGCGCACAGCAAGGGCACGATGCGCGCCCACTGCAGCACGCGCGAAGCCCGGTTCAACGCGGGAGAGCCCGCTGAATGGCGATCAGATTGGTGCATGATTCATCTCCTGAGGGTGCCCTGGAAAGGGGGTGACGGCGCTGTGCCGTGATGTACGGAGTGGCGCCGCGCGTCGTGGAGACGCTAACCGAGAGCGCGCCATGGTGGCATACGCCTTTGGGTGTAGCTCCGATGGTCAGAGCCAGAACACGCGAGGTGTTCGCCTTGGCTTAGTCCCTAGGCGACGCCCGTATTACACCGAACCCGGCGATTCGAGCATCGTGGGCAGAGTCTCGGCTCGGGGCGTGGCCAGACGGTAGTGGGGATGCCTGTGCCCGGGTAACGCAGCGCTTCCCGGTGCCTACCCCTGGAGGAGTGCCGCATGGGGCACTCCCAACCAAGAAAGGTCGCCATGTCAGCTCCTTGCCTAAAGTCAGATCCGCCTGCCGACGCAGAACCCCTACACGTGCGTCGTGTCGAGCGTATCGAGGATTTGCGCGCCGTGCAGGCCATGCGCTACGGGAACCTCTGTCAACGTCTCGGACTCACCCCGAGCTTCGGAGCCGAGCGTCGGCTCGTGATCGGCGACGACGATACGCTGGAGACGACGCAACACCTGATCGCTTGTCGCGGTAGCACGTGTTTGGGTGTGGTCACCGTTCGCCTCGCCGAGGTCGTCGATGATGGCGGCTCTGGGATGGCGTTCGAGTTCAGTCGTATCTTCGAACTCCAGAGACGCTCGACGCAGCGGGTCGCTGAAGTGTGCCGGCTGTGCGTCGATCGACGAGGAGCTGGCACTCTGTTTGCCATCAAAACGGCTCTGTTCGCCTTGGCCGAGCAGCATCGGATCGACGGTCTCGTTGCCCTGGCCGATCTGCGCACTGACGAGTCCCAACGAGCCCAACGCCTGTACGAGCTCGCGGACGCTCTGGGGCTGGTGGCGCCTGGGGGTGGTCAGCAGGCGGTCCCGGCGAACCGTGAGCCCGACCTCACTCGTCGCCTGCCGCGTGGCAGCGAACGACTGCTCCCTCCGACGTTGAGGATCTTCTCGCGTGTGTTTGGGGCTCGAGTGATCGGTCCTCCCGGGCAGCACCCGAACTTTCCTCGCCGCGTGCTCCCCGTCTTTGCCCCCGTTTCTTTCAACACGCCCTTTCCCAGGGCCATCAACAGGAAGTGAAACCATGACCATCAGACAACGACTTCAAGACGTGGCCCAGTCGGCCTTGACACTGTTCGACCAGCACCCGCTGGGTGGGCAGCTCATGCAGGGCACCCTGCCAATCGCATACTTGAAGGGCTACTACGCCCAACTGGCCCGCTACGTTGGCCATTCCCGAGCGCTCTTGGAGGCAACAGCGACCGAGTTGAAGCAAACCCACCCTGAGCTGTCGTTGCTGTCCGGCGAGAAGGCGCTGGAGGAGAACGACGACCACGTGCGATGGATCTATCAGGACCTGGCCGCGCTGGGGGTTTCGCAGGAGCAGGCTCAGGCGGCGCCTCTCGCTGCGGCAACAGAAGCCTACATTGCGTGGAACTGGCACATGGTGGAGTCCGGGTGCGCTGCGGCTTTCCTCGGCACGGCGTTTGCTCTCGAGGCGGTCAGCAGCCGACGCGCTGGTAGCGTCGCGGACAATCTGGAGCGATGTGCTGGGGTGCCCGCTCGGGCACTGACGTTTCTGCGCCAGCATGGCGAATTGGATGGTGACCACACCGAACAACTCCTGGCGGCGCTCGATCGCCTTCCCAGTGGTTTGGTAGCGGAGCAGGTGTTGCTTTCGGCTCGGGTCACCGCGCAACTCATGCCGGGCATGATCGTGGAGTTCGCCTCCTGACATTTCGCCAGAGCAAGCACTCGCGCGGTACCCAGAACAGTCGAAGAGATGCGAGCGCAGAAGGCTCCGAACCTCGGAGCCTTCTGCGCCCTCTGCGCTCAGCAGGTGCTGCTGGTCGTCACATCACTCCGTCAGCAGGCGAGTCGCACTGACGTCGTCGTAGAAGACACGGTAGTCCCACGTCTCATCGGAACAGCCGTTGTACTGGTTCTCCGCCTCCAACGTCAGCCAGAAAGCCTCCTCGCCGAACTTGCCGACCTCGGGCGGCAACGGGATGCCCGACAGATCGATGCTCGTCATCTCCTGTGGGGCGCCAGACTCGCCATCGCCCCACGTGCCGAGGCGCAGGGCCACGTACTCGTCGAGATCGAAGTCCACTTCGAGACTGATCGAGTACCACTCCCCCGGTTGAAGCGTGGGCGTGGGCTGGGGTAGCCAGAGCCAACCGGGGGCGTCATCGACCAGCGTCCAGATCGCCCAACTCGGCGGGAGGGTGGGGTTGGATTGGTACTGTACCCCGGCAGTTCGAGTGACGAAGAGGTCGTCGGAGCGTCGGGTGGTGTTCTGCATGCTGAGTTCTGGTCCCACCTGTCCTTCGTTGCCCGTTTCCTCGTCGATCAACGCGTTGACTTCGTACAACCATGTGCCGGACTGGCCTTCGTCGAACAGCTTCTTGTTGGCGAGCAAGTGATTGGTGGAGGACGTCTGAGCCTCGTTCGCCCACAACAACAAGCTCTGCTCACCGCTGAGCGCCCGCTCGTTGCTCACCATCTCGGAGCCGATACAGCGGTCGGCGCAACCATTCGTCAGTTCTTCGAATTGGCCCCATCCGGTGTCCGTTTCGAAGCCGTCCGAAAAGCGCTGTTCTCGATAGCGCTGCAACAGGCCCCCATGCAATGCAATGTACACCCAGCTCGCTGGGGCGATACCTCGCATGGCTGTGTTCCAGCCGAGCCCGCCAACATAGTCCGCAGGTGAACCAGGGAAGGTGCCGTCGATCTCGAGTTGCTTCAACTGATCCATCAAGAAGCTGGAGTAGCGGCAGCCGGCGGCGATGCACTGCGCGGTGAACTCCACCGTGGGCTGAAAGCTCCCAGCAATGTCGCCCAATCCGATCATGCTGTCGTCGAAGGCGGGCACCGGAAAAACGCCGAGAGCCAGGCCCAGTCCTTCGAGCGCTTTGTCTTCTTCGCCCACCGCGTTGAGAAACTGCTGCCCCCAGCCCGACATCACGTCCAGCGCCAATCCTGGGAAGTTGCGGCCCATCCACAATCGGCCTTCTCGGTCGTCCCACAACTCCTGGAGAATGAACTCCCGCTGCGCCTCGGCGCGCTCGTAGCGTTGGGCTGCGCGAAGGGCAAACCAGGTACTGATGTTCCCTTCGGTCCCATCCGTGATACCAGCGCCGGATCCGGAGTACTCGTCCATCCTCGCTTCGAGCCACGCTGCGGCTCGGTCGATCGCCAGGGAGGTGGCCGCTGGTGGCTCGGGCGCCGCACGGCGATAGCTGTCGAGGGCGATCACGGCCCAGGCGACGTTGCCTGCCCACTGGTTGAACACGGGAGTGAGCTCACCGGCTTCGGAACCATCCAGATAGGCGTCATAGAAGGCGCCCGTTTCTGTCTGTTGTTCCAGCAGGGTGCCGACGACGGCTTGTGCCGCTGCGAGGTATGCCGGATCAGCGGTGCGCTCGTACTCGAGGCTGAACACGATCAACAGCAGAGCTTGATTGTAGGTGAAGTAGCTGGGCGGTGTCTCTTCGAACCAAGACGGCACGAAGCCATGGCCGAGCTCTTCGAGAGATTGCTGTTGGCGGCCGAGTAGATCGCTGGCGATCCGCGCCTGGAGTTCGGGATCGGTGGGCTGGCACTCGAAGCGCTCCGCCGCGTAGCGCAACTCCGCTGCTGTGACTGCGGTGATCGAGTCGAACTCGAGTCTTCCTTGCAACTCTTCGGGCCAGGGATCGGATTGAGGCTGTGAATGGACGATTCCGATCTCGACCGCTGTGACGCGCTTCAGGTCGACCTCGCAACCCGGCGCTTCGGCATACCAGCGCAGTGGAACAACGACGTCACGCATGACCGGAAGAGCCGTCGCTTCTGGGAGACTGTAGATCTTCAGACAGCGCCCTTCCCCTTCGGCGGAGGCGTCGCTGTCCAGCTTCAGTTGGAGCTCCAGTGCGGGGGATGCAGCGGTCCCGCTGAAGGGGAAGACCAGGAAGTCCTTTTCAGATAGGTTCAGGGGCTCGTCGAACTGGTGTCGCAAAACGAGCCACGAGCAGCTGGCATCACCGCACTCCGTGGGGTTGGGGAGTGTGTAGTCGATGCTCAGAGTGTCGGTGTCGAGACAACCGCCAGCTGCGGTGGACAGGTCCAGAACACCTGGGGCCGACGAGAATGGAATCCACGCCTCGGTGGCGTCCATGGATGCCACGAGGGAACCCACGCCGCAGCGCGACGTCCGCCAGTTGGGTGGGTCCGTTTCGCTCCCTGGCGACCACCGGGGATTCTCATCGTTGCAGTCGCCAGCGACGGGGATGGTGTTGCAGGTTGCCTCGCAGGTCTCGAGCACGTCGTACGGATTGCCAGCGCCATCACCGTCGCGGTCGCCATAGCGGATCTGACGGGTGCATTGTGCCCCGGCGTCTTCGTCTCCCGTGTCCACCGGCGGTGCTCCGGCGTCAGCGTGCGCCAGTCCTCCGCCGTCCGCATCGTGTGCGCCTGGGGGGTTCGGGGTGCCCCAGTGGTCCGTCCCGCTATCACCACAAGACGGGTGGTCGAGAGTGTCCGGCGCGGTGAGCTCTGGCTCCAGCGCTTCATCGAGGGTGCCTGCCTCGAGGGCCGCGCCCTGATGGACTTCTTCCTCGGGGGCGTCGCCGGGTGGTGCGCCGCCGTCCACGTGGGTGGGGTGATGCGTCGTGCCGGCGTCAGTTGGGCCGAAGGCTTCTCGGACGCCATCACTTGGAGCGGCGACGGTGCAAGCACTCAGGGTGCACAGACTGAGCAGGCTGTAGCGGATTGAGGACATTTTCTGGCTCCTATCGTTGCTTGGTCCGGCAAAGCACCGAACGCGCCAGTCGTTCGCGACCGACACCCCTATAGGAGCGGCGCGCCGTCGAGATTACCTCGACCGCTGATCACCACTCTTCAGACACGGCCAGGTACACGAAGGTGCCCGTGGCCGCGAGCGAGGTGATGGTCGCCACGGCCAGCACGTCACTGTGCCCGCGAGCCACCTCCGACTCTTGGAGCGTCTTGCGGAACTCGTCGCAGCTGCCGCCGTCGGTCTGAGAGCAGCGGCGGTTGTATTCCTTCAGCTTGTCGCCAGCTTCGTCGTTCTCGATCAGATAGCCTATACCTGCGCCGACGGTGAACAGCGCGCCGATCGCCGTGGGAAGCCAGCGCCACACCACGCTGGGCTCCACTTCTGGTTGCTCGATTCCCGGCTCTGCCACCAGGCCGATGGGTTCGGATACCGGGCTGGTGGCGGGCTCTGATGCCGCAGCCAGCGCCGGAGTCACCTTCGAGGGCGACGTCGCTGCGGTCAAGTTCAGGTGTAGCGTCTGCGACTCTGGTTCTGGGTTCAGGTTCAGGTCGAACGTCTGATCGCCGAGACGCACTTGCACTCGAGTGGGTGCGCCTAGGGACAAGGGTTCGGTCAAGACCTGGTCCCCGGAAGTCAGTTCGATCTCGGAAGCTGCTGAGACGGAAAGCGAACTGAATTGGGGGCCCTGCTGCGGAACCAAGAGGCGCAACTCCGTGGGGGAGTTCGCTGACTCTGCCATCACCAGTTGCGCCGACCAGCTAGCGCCGGTTCGATGCGTAGCAGTGACAGCATAGGTTCCGTCACCGATCGGAAAGAAGAAATCCCAATCTTTGGCCTCACCGGACCAGCCGTTGACGTCGAAGGACCAGCTGGACACGTCCGCGGCCTGGGACGGCTGCAGCTTGAGGCGCACCAGGCGTGGCAGCAATCGTTGCCGCAGGCTGGCGTACTCGAGCTCGGCTTGTGGGCACGAGCCGACTTCGTCCAATGCCCGCGTGGCTCGATACGTCTGCCCTCGCTCCAGGTAGCATTGCGCTCGCACACACGCGTGCGCTCGAGCGAGTTCCCGACATGGGTCGTCCTCGACGATGGCGGGTTCGGGAGCGTTCATGACGGACACCTGCGCGTTGGTCGAGGGCTCCTCGGCGTACGTCAACGCGCCGTGGGCGCTCAGCACCATCGCCATGCGCGTGGCGATCCGCCAACGCCAACGCGAGGGGTGGGGCCAGTGTCGAAGTTCTTTGGAACACAGCATCATGGTAAGCACCTGTGAATGAGCCCTAGGGCTGGCTCGGACATCTGAGAATGTGACGCAGCGACTCCACATCTGCTTTTGTCAATGCTGCAGAGGCAGCCGCAATCTCGTCGCGGGAAAGGCGTAGCTGCTCGGCAGCGGATGCGAGCTCCCTTCGGGAAACGCCATTGCCTGGGCGAAGCTGATCGCATGCGCTGTCCCTTGGTGTTCTCGGTACTGGCCTGGGCTGGTTGGGTGGCGACGACGACAGGGGTTCGACCTCTGGCTCCGCTGGGGGCACGGCGGTCGCGGCCGACAGCATCTGTGGTTCGTCCTCCGGCGGCTGTTCGTCGTTGTCGTCTCCATGCTCGTTGAGAGCTCCGACAAAAGTCGGCGCTGGTGTCGCAGCTAGCGAAGGCGCTCCGCTGCTGGCGCCTTGTCTAATCACACCCCCGCCAATCGCAACGACGACCAACAGCACGATGCTCCCGGCAGCTGTCCACCAGCCACCCGAAGTGGGGGGCGAGATGTGCGTTTCAGTGCGATCGGGCGGGCCGTGGAGTTGATACTCGGCCTCGTTCGATGTCGCATCGATGAGCTGGATCTTGTCGGCGATTGCCGCAGACCTGGTGAGTTCGGTGTAGTTGTCTGCGCCGTACACCCAAACGCGTCGGAGCCCCTCGTCGATCGCCGCTTGAACCTTGGGGACCACGCCGTACACACCACAGATGCGCGCGGCAGCCTTCCACTCGGTGGATTGGGCGGTGTCCGGTTGTTTGCGGAATTGCGCCAGCACCAACAGATCGCGAGGGGTCTTGCGGTTCGCGAGCATGTCGCACAACGCCTTGGCGGCGGCCCCGCCCGCAGAACTGCCGTAGAGGCGCGCACTGACGCAGCCGCCGACGGACAAGCGCTGCTTGGGCTGAACAGTCGTTTCCGCCCGCGGCTCGTTCTGCGGAAGCGCTGTCTGTGGCGATGCGTGGGCGGGCTGTGGTGGCGCCTCCGTCTCGGGCGTTGGCGCGGGGCGGAGCGACACCCACCACACAATGTCGCGATCATCTATCATGGCTTCGCCCATTTGGCGGCGTGCATAGGCGAAGGCGTCTTGGAGGCTCTGCAAGAAGCTCGGAGCGCAGGCTGTCACCAATGCTTGCAGCGGATGCTGATAGAGCTGCCCCGTCCCCGTCTTCGGTCTCGTCGCCGAGCGCCGCAGCGTGGGGCAGAAGTGCAGCTCCAACACCCGCGCCGGCCCACTGTAGTCGACGACAGCGAAGGGCGCGGCCACGTGCCTTTCGACGTCGGCCAAGCTGTCCTCTCGTGCCTCGCTCAGTAGCTTGGCATGACGAAAGAACGCGGCGCCCTCGGCACCGAACGACTCGCAGTAGTTGTCGACGTAGCCCTTCGGATAGTACGCCAGTGGGTGCGTGGGAGAGGTGAGCACGAGACTCCAGAGTTCCAAGGCGCGGTCCACCGACGCGAGATACGCGCCCGGCCCTTCCGCAGCCGCGGAGCCATACCGCTCGATCTTCTGGCGCAGTCGCCTCAACTCCTCGTGCGACACGGCCGTCCTGCCAGCTCCGCGCTCGAGTGCTTCCCGCAGCCTACAAAGCTCTTCGTGTATCTTCGAGAAGTTGAGTGAGCTCGCCACTAGAGTCTCCGGATACTGATTCGAGCGACCCCCTGTCGCAGCGCGTCAATCAGCGAGCCGGCGGGGATCCCGTCGATTCGCCCCAAGCCGCCACCGTTGTTGGCTTCGCACAGAATGGGCCATGCCTTTTCTCCGATGGTCACTTCGAAGTGCGCGTTCACGTCTTGAGCCTCGTCGGTTTCGAACTGGATGGTCAAGCGTCCGGCGCTGCCGTAGACGGAGATCCGACGTGACGATCCTTCCTCATTGTACACCCGTAGCGGTTGCTCGTCACCGGCCGCCACCAGTACGCCGCTCCAGAGCGCATCGTCGTGTCCCTGAACCGACGACAAGAGGTGGATGTCTCCTGAGCTGGGCACGGAAGCGCGGTTCGACAGACCCACTCCGTGAGCTGTCGAGGCAACCTGCCGCGAGAGCTTCATGCGTCGCGGAACTCCTGGCAAGACGCCGGCCAAGGAAAGAGGCACGCCCGTACGCAAGGCCACGAGTCTTCCTGGAATGTGTCGCTGCAGCAGCTCGGACCAGAAGGCTTCGTCCTCGAACTCGTTCAGTCGCGCCAATCCCCAGAGTAGAGGTTCTGACTGAGCAAGCAACCAGCGCTCCTCGTCGGCGCGTCGAAACTCGCTACTCAGCTCCACGAGCTCATCCGACCCCACTCCAGCGATGCTGCAGATCCAGTGAGAGCTCGGCTTGGCTTGATCCTCCGCGCTTCGAACCTTGAGTGAAGCTCGAACGCGGGCAATCACACACAGGCATTCGAAGCCGTCGGCCGTCTGCTGGCTCACACTCAGCTCGATTTCGTCCACCTCAGCGTCAATCGCGGTTGCGACGTCGGGTCGCGTGGAGAGCAGACTCTCTTTGCTTTCTTCATCGCTCTCATCGACTTCGGCGAGGGTGGAAGCGGCACGCTGCAGTGCGTTGGGATCGGCGTGCTGCAAGTAGCTTCTGAGGGCATCCAGCTCGGAGCGCAGTTCGAGCAAGCGCAGCTGACGTTCCAGGGCAACGGTGCGCAGTGGCGTCGGCGTCACCAGCGCGCGGAGCAGCAAGTGCTGACGCGTGTTCAGCGGTGTCATCCAGGTCGGGCTGGGTTGTCCGACCTCCACGAAGTGGAAGTACTCGGGTGATGCCAGGTGCTGAGGCAACAGGTCTTGCTGCAGGTGTCCATCACGGGTTGTCATCACGCGTCCCTCCCCAGAAGCCCGAGTCTCCAGTGATTCTGCAGCGCGCGTTTCGCCCGGTGCACGTACACGCCGTAGGTGTTGGTAGGCCTGTCGACCAGCACGGCTTGAACGCGCTTCTCTGCGATCAAGGTGGCATTGGCGAACAGCAGGCTGCGCCCATTCACGGTGAGCAACACCACGTCGCTGCCCGCATGCTGGCACTTGCGGGTGGGCGCTTTGCCCGGTATCGCAGCGACGGGCTCGAGCACGCAACAATCACCGAGCTCGAGAAGCTCCTCGGCTGCCGCGGCACGCAGTTGTCCTGACGGTGCCCAGAGCATGGCGTGCAGTCCTGCAACGATGCAGGCTCGAGGGTCCTCTTCGGCGCAGGCTCGCGCCAGTCTGGCTTCGAAGGCGTGTTGGTCGTCAGGGCAGCAGTGGGGAGGGGCGTAGGGCGCCGAGCGTTCGTGCCTTTCTTCCTGCGTGGCGACGGTGTCGTGCACTCGGGCGCACAGGGGGTGTATCTGCAGCGCTCGATCCAGCGCGGCGCGCAAGCCGCGGCTCTCGTCGGGAAGGCAGTGGCGCCTGAGGAA
This sequence comes from Polyangiaceae bacterium, assembly GCA_050290545.1. Taxonomy (GTDB): domain Bacteria; phylum Myxococcota_A; class Polyangia; order Polyangiales; family Polyangiaceae; genus SZUA-265. The sequence continues at coordinate 16,556 of JBNKHV010000068.1, forward strand.
CAGCAGGCGCTCCAGATTGCCCACGGCGGGGGCGGTCTCGAGCGCGCCCAAGGCAACTTGGACCGGACACGGATCGTCGAAGACGGCAATCAAGCCGATCTGTGCCGACCGGGCAGCGTTCGCGAGTTTCGGTTCGAGCACTGGTGAGCGCCCCTCCTCGCCGTAGGGAGCATGCGCCAGGGCGTGGAGCAGTAGCGATGAGGTCAGGATCACGTCCAACAGCGCTGGGTGCACGCGATCGTCACGCTGGGTGTCCCACAGCGCTTCAGCGCGCTCCAGTTCGCGCTGGAGTAGCTCCGGTTCGCAGGCGCGGTGCCAAGTGAGACGACCGCTCGCCCCATGAACTGCCTGGAGCGCGCGCTGCGCACACCCTGGCTGCTGTTTCTCTGCGAGCTGCACTGCCGTAGACAAACGATCGAGCAGCAGGCCCACGGAGTTGCCGTCCGGGGCTCGCGTCAAGCGGAAGATCAGCTCCTGCGCCCCGAGCCGCCGGGCCTTGCCCGAGCGCGCCGGCACGCCGTTCATCAGTGCCAGCAGTTTGTTGACGCCCTTGACCGCATCGTTTTCCACGATGTGCTTGACCCAGGAGAGAAACGGACAGCGCAGGGGTAAGGCTCTGCCAGGTGTACCGAAGGCGGGCGAATAGGAGCGGTAGCGCTCGTGTCGCAGCCTCTGCAATGTCGTGTCGAGCAGCTCCTGAGCCAAGCTGGGGTCGTTGGTGATGTCGTTCGCGGTCGCGAGCAGCGCTTCGTATTGCTCTGCCTGCTGCAGCCATCCCGTCAGTGCGCCCAGCTCCGTCTCATTCAACGTAACCGCTGGCAGCCAACAGCAGATGCCGTCGGGGTGCTCGCAGACCGGGCGTTGTTCGGCGCCAGCTCCGAGCGTTGCGCCGAGTGGCCACTCTACGAAGGTGATAGGCGGACGCTCGAAGGCGTGGGCGTAGGTGGACAAAACGTGCAGCGCCGAAGTGATGTGCGCCGCGTCAGTACTCTCCAGATCGTCCTCGACCAGCAGCACGACGCGTCGTGTCGTAAGCCGTTGCCGCAACACCGAGGCAAGTGCGGGGTAGCCCGAAGTCGTCAGGTGGAGCGCGGCCACGTCGGGCAGTGTCTTGGCTTCGCGCGCTGGACGCAGCAGGGAGAGCGGGAGCAGTACCGGGAAGTAGTCCGGCAATACCGCATGCGGCTCGGGGGGGACTGACGTCGAGGGGGCCAGACGTTCCGAGCAAAGGTGGCGCTTGGCCAGGCGTTTTGCGGCGGCACGCGCACGACGAGAGCGCTCGATCATCGCACCCCTCCAATCCAGTTCAGCATGGCGGTAGAAGGGCAGCTGCTGCTTCACTGCGAAGAGCACCTCCACGGGCCGTGGCAGGGCACAATCGTCACACCGCGCGAGGTCCTCGAGATAGGCAATGACCTCTTCGGTCACTGAGGCTGCCTCATGGACGCTCGGCATACCGCCGTAGGGTACACAGCTCGAGACGGAAGGGGGAGTGGGCTTGTCGTCGGCGACAACGATTAGCCGCCTAGCGCTACTTGGAGAAGACATGCTGCTCCGCGTAGGGGCTGAGAACCTGCAACATTACATCCGTGGCCTGCTCCCGCACACACGTCCAGCATTCCATGCGTCGACGGCGACCGACGTAATGCTCTGGTAGTAGAGCGCCTAGCGGGGTGTGAAGATCGCTGGACCGGATGAACTTAGCGAAGCTCTTTCGTTCTTGGGGGAACGCACCGTCATGCATAGACTTGCACTCCACATGATGACCGACGGCAGGACGAAGCGGGATCAGCGACACGGCTCCATGCTGGCGACGTCAACACTGCTGGGCGTCGCGCTCACGGTCGTTGCGTGCAGCGAGCCCCCCGAATTGGCAGACGCCCCCTCCGTCAAACCAAAGGACGCTGGCACGATGGGGCCTTCGGAGTCGGCAAGCATGACGACGCCGGGCTCAACACCTTCGGCACCCAGCACGGGTCCCAGCGGCACTTCACCAGCGCGCACGGAAGCGGGCGCAGGCCCGACGCCCACCTCGAGTGACGAGCCATCGCCGCCCGCTTCTACCGGGCTGGACGCGTCTACGGAAGTGCTGGACGCAACGCCTTCGTCGACTTCCGTCATGGTGGACGCGTCCGCTCCGCCAGCCGTTGCCGTCGAGGAAGGCGATGCCGGGTCTGGCGAACCGGCAGAGGCCGACGCGAGTGAGCCCCCGGTCGCTACTGCGCCGGACCCCCCCCTGACAGACACCACCGAGGACGTAGAACCGCTACCCCCGGCACCGCCGCGTCCCGCGGTGCTGATCGCAGACTACGACGCCACCGTGGAGAGCGATGCACCCGAAACCGAGTGCCTCCCCGTGTCGGCGGAGGATTGCGTCAAACCTCGCGCCAACGCCCTGGGTCGCTGCGCCAGTTCCTCATTCTGCGATCCGTACCCGACAGGCGGCGTGACGTGTTTGAACTACGAAGTGGACGAGCAGATCGTCCTTGGTGGCAGTGGGCAGTCGCTGAGGCTCGACTTCGACGTGCCGAGGTCGGAGATCGGCCTGTACGCGGGGCACATAGAGCGCCTCGGGGGGCAGGCTGGGGTCGGAGTTGACTGTCCTGGGGGCGCTACGTTCGCCCTCGACCCATCAGTGACGGATCTCACGTTCTGGGTACTGCCGCCGAACGACGACTTCGACATGGAGGTCGCCCTCAAGTCGACCGGCGAGATGGAGCTGCAGAGCGGTCCCAAGGTGCTTTTGAACGAGTACTTGCAGACACCTTGCGGTCAATGGCTCGATTGGCGAAAGGTATGCATACCGCTGGAAGCACTCCTCGCGACGGATACACGAGTCGAGTGGCAGAAGATGCGCTGCGTCGAAGCCGCTCAGTTGACGGAGATCAACTTCGCCTTCGCGAACACCCGCTTTGCTCCGGAGGCTCCGCTCTCTGGCCGAGTTTACCTCGACAACGTCGGTTTCGAGCGCTTGAGGAATGTGTCGGCGGCATGTGAATTGCCACCACTCGGATTGATGCTCGACGATTTCGACGACTTCGAGGAGGGCTCCTCCGCATCGGAGGTAAGTGAGTGCACGCGGGGGCTGGACACCGAGCTCGATGCTGCCTGCGAACTGCCGGGCCCGAATAACCTCGGCCAGTGCGCAGCTGATCTCGTGTGCGATGACATCCCCGATGACGCTGGCGGTCGTGCGTGTGTTCGCCACGAGGCAGGCGGCGCCGCACCAGGGGGCAGCGGCAGCGCGTTACGTATCGACTTCGACGTCAGTGCCGACTCGTACATGGGTAGCTATCCGTACGCGGTGTATCAAGAGAAGCTGCTCAGCAATGATTCGGCGCGTTGCGAGCCGTTGCGCAGCGCGCCAGATCTCGAGTTGCTCGAGTTGAGTGACGGCACTCTGTCCTTCTGGGTGCGGCGCTCGTCGAATCTGGTGGAGGCTCAACTTTCGCTCAAAGACGCCCGGGGCTTCGAGACGTCACCGAAGGTTCTGCTTTCAAGTGCCCTGTCCGCGCCGTGTGGTGAGCGTGACGGTTGGCAGAAGCTGTGCGTTCCGCTCAGCGTGTTGGCGACCGATGAAGAAAACCTCGAGCAAGTGGACCTCAGTGCCGTTTGGGAGGCGAACTTCACGTTCGCGGTGTTCCAGGGGAAAGCCAAGGTCGGAACGCTTTGGTTGGATGAGATCGCCATCGAAGCCCCCTGACGCTCAGCCCGCCAACGGGCGAGGGGAACCTTGCGGCCCCCCTCGCCCAACCTTCATTCGATACTGCTTGCAGCCGCTGATACGCCTACGTCACTCGCAGGCGAGCACGTCGAACTGATACAGCCACCCGTGGCTGTCTGCGGTTGGATACAGCATGTCGCAGTTGTCCATTCTGTAGCGAATCGTGCTGGCGGAAACCGCCTCGAAGTCGTGCTGCGTCGGTGTGGCGCCCCAGGTCTCGGTGTCGCTGCGCAGATCGTTGCGCACGCTGCTCGTGTCTTCGATGGTCGTCCACGAAATGCCATCCAGCGAAGCTTCGAGGGTGTAGGTCTTGGGAATGTGGTAGTCGCCGTGGTGCCAGATCATCGCGCTGCTGATCAGCTGAGGCGTTTCCCAGCCCAGGACTACTTCGCGCCAGCCGCAGGCTTCGCCGTTCCAGCCGCTGGGGCCACCCGTGAAAGCGATGCCATGTGCCCAGGTGTCCGTGTACGACGTCGCTCCGTCGACGATGTCTGCGGGGTAGACTCCGCCGCCCCAGATTTGCGCTGTCGTCACGCTTGCGCCGAGGGCGATGTTGTCGCATTCCGATCCCACGGCGTAGATGTCCTCCTCGAAGCTACCGTCGATGATCAGCTTGGCACGGGAGAGAAACGTCTGGGAGAGCTCGGCCGTGTCTCCGGGACGGAGCGTCAGCTGAACTGGCTCTGCTTCGTAGGTCGTGTCGCCGACACACTCTCCGTCCGCGAACGCATTGGTCGCAATCGCGGACACCTCGACATCACCCGCCGGCACATCGGGAAAGTCGATCACCTGCTCGCTCCCTGGCACCAGCTCTTGCACCAGAACCACGCTGCGCCCGTTGATCAAGTTGGTGGCACGCTCCTCGACGCAGACCGCATCCCCGGTAGCGGGTACCGTCAGCGCCAGCTTCAACGTGCCGGAACCTTGGGGACCACCCGCAGAGGGATCACCGCAAGCGAGTGCCGTGAGGGCGAAAATGGATTGGACTGCTCGTGTTGTCTTCATGTTGACCTCCTGGAGGTGGCAAAAAGCGCCACTGGTCAACCTAGGTGCACGAGCGCACCGAGATTACTCCGGCCCCGCGCCGAGAGCAGCTACGCCTTCGGGGGTACTCCGGGTGAGCCCGGAGTGGGGAACTCCTCTCTAGCTCTGTTCATCAGTGCGTGACGGTTCTCGACGACCCACTTGCTGCGAATGTTCCGTTCGTGAACCTTGACCGTCATGGGAGAACACCCCAGTAGATCCGCGATCTCAGGGCCCGTCTTTCCGAGCAGCACGTATTGGCAGACCTCGAGCTCGCGGCGTGTGAGCAGCGCTGCTAAGTGAGATGGGATGGTGGGTTCTCTTCGCAGTATGATTGCCCACGATCTGTGGTCGTTACGCGCGAAGGACACTTGCAGGCTCGGGATCTCGTCGGGTTTGCGGAACGTCAACGGCGGTGGCAGCCGGTAGCGTGTTGTGTGCGCCACCAGGTGGTCCACGAGCGTCTGTGGCACGCCCGCGCGGCGGCCGCTTCGAACGGGAAACCAGAGATCGAGCAACGCAGTCGCCGGTTCGGTTCTGCCATGTTCGTGGCCTTGCTCGTCGACAACCACGACTGCCAAGCGTGCTGACTCGAGCACGGCTTCCAGCCCACCCTGGAGCCCTTGCACGCTTGCCATGGTCCTGCAGTTCGTCACCGTGTTTCGCAGCACCGGCACGACGGACTGGAGTACAGCCTTCTGTTCGTCGGTGAACGGGTGACGGCGATTGCGATATAGCGACAAGCCACTCGTCCAGTCGTTGTCGGAGTGCAACATGACTGCCATGACTTGCTCCAGGTTGGCCTGGCAGTCTCTGGAATGGTGATAGATGGGGCTCAGCTCCAACTCCGACCGCGTGAGCATCTCATCGTCGCACAGTACGACGTTGGGTCTTGCGACGACGCTGCGCCGCACGAAGTCATGAGGGAGCAACGCGGCGTATCGTGCCAGGAACTGGTCCGGCAGCTCACTGGTGAGCCAGTCGTAGTCGTCCAACGTGCCGGGTTTGGAAACCCCGAGGGCCGCCGCATCGGCGTCCACCAAACGTTGCAGTAGCGGCAGCGAACGCGTCAGCGCCAGTTGGAGATCGAGGCTGCTGGAGAGGGCCTCCATCAAATCGGCGAAGAGCTTGTGCTGAGCCGTCATCGATGCCATCCGTCATTGAGCACGTCGCGCTGTGCAGGGACGAAGTGCCGGTGTCACGCGCCCCAGCCAGTCGGGCTATGTTACACCGTTGTTTCGAAGCGACAAGAGAACGTTTGAGCGTCCCTGGATGCTTCACTCCCTGGCCGGCTCGCCCAGGTCTCGAGCGAGTCTGGCCCTGCGTGGCGCTGATCAGCATGAAACGCGAGCTCGCCGTGATGCTCACCTGGGTCCGAGCGCGGAGCCGACTGGCTGCACGGCGGCAACAGCGCCCGTCACCGCTGGCCCGACCGTCGACAGCCCGAGCCACTTCTTCAGTTTGCTGGGTGCTATGTGTGCGGTTGGCCGCCGTCCGCCAGCGGCGCACCTCTTACTCGAGAGTGGCTCCGCGCATCGATAGTGCTACGCTTCAAACCCTTGCGACCGCTAGACTCGCTTGCCCTCGCGATTGCGCTTCCCGCCCTGGCGAACGGGTGTGCGAGCGCGTCGAGCGTAGCGGAAGACGCAGCGCCAGCGACCCTCGTCGCCATCGAGGAGCCGCGTCTCGCGCCACTGGCGGAGCAGGCAGCGTTGGACATCGCGCTGGTGTCCACCTTGGACGACCAACGAGACGCACAGCGCTGTTGGCCGGACATGGCCCTGGTGTTGGCTGCGACAGGAGACTTCTGCATCGATCGCTTCGAGTGTTCGATCGAACGCCACGCCCCCTCTGGGGCACTGCGGCCCTGGCCCAGCAACTTACCTGTCGACGGTCTGGAAGCAGACATCGTTGCCGTCAGCGTGTCGGGCCGCAAGCCGCAGGGCTATATCAATTTGCTGCAAGCGCGGGTTGCCTGTGAGCGCGCTGGCAAGCGCCTATGCACCAGCCCTGAATGGGTGACGGCGTGTCGCGGCCCTGAGCAAACACGCTATCCGTACGGCAACGAGCGCGCGCCCGACGTGTGCAATGACCGGTTCACGGGACAGGCGTCTCACCCCGTCGTGCGCTTGTTCCGCGAGTTTGCCGCTCCGGGAGCGGATCCCAAGAGCATGTGGACCGAGCCATGGCTCAACGATCCCCGTCTTCACGACTTCTCCGAGACCGTTTCTCCCGCTGGAGCCTTCGCGGCGTGCACGAACGACTATGGCGTGACGGACATGGTGGGCAACCTGCACGAATGGGTCGACGATTCGAATGGCGTCTTCAGAGGCGGATTCTTCATGGACACCCACTTGCACGGTGAAGGTTGCGAATACCGCACCTCCGTGCACGGACCGAAGTATCACGACTACTCGACGGGCTTTCGCTGTTGCGCTGACGCCGCGGAAGCCGTGTTGGAATAGGCCGGGCTTTCGGCTACTTGCGCCTCCTTCGTTGGGGGCAGATCCAAGCAGCAACGAAAGCCGAGATGATAGTTGCGATGGCTACGCGGAGCGCGAACGCGTGAGGGATGCCAGTCCTTCGCGCGCCAGCGACAGTCGTCCTCGTACGGTTGGTCCGTGCCCCAAATGAACCAGCTGCCCTTCATCTCGGTCCGACCGAGACCGCCTTTCCCGCCCAACTCCTCCGGTCGCGTGGGTAGGTTCATATGCTCAGCGACGTTGCCATGTTGATCGTAGACGCCAAAAGGGCTCACGCAGCGAGGGAAGGCTCCCGCCGGGTAAGTATTGGAGCCGCAGCGCGTGAAACCACCGCCGCAACCCGGGGTCTTCTCGCTGCCCGTCGCGCACGTAGCCGGTGACTGAGCCGCCCCGTAGGCCCACACGCGTTCGCGTTTCGAATTGTGCCTTCTCGTCGCGACCGATCGTGGCACACCGAAGGCGTACTCTTGCTCGGGGGCTCGCACCGCCCCAGCGCACGCTCCCTCCCACTCGTGCGCGTCACACAACCGCTTGCCGACGGCCTGGCACAGCAGCGCCGCCTCGAGCGCTGTGACATGCACGACGGGGTACGCACACGGGATGTTTGGAAACTCGTACTGGTCAACGCACAACGTTGCCGTCTCCGGCCGCTGCTTGCCCCCCGGGTCGAAGGCGACGACCATGTTTGGCTTCTTGCAGCGCGGACTCGGTGCCGGCAGACCCCCCTCTTGCTCGCTGCGCCGCCGTCGGCATTCTTCGCGGGTCATCGGATGCACGCTCAAGCGTGGGTTGCCTTGGCTGAGCACCTCCGAGTCTGAAAAGACTGCGCGCACGGCTGAAGTCTGTTCTGGCCAGAGCTGCAGCTCGCGTTCCATTTCTTCGAGCAGATGTTCGCGCTCCAAGGTCAACAGTTCTCTACGCTCGTCAGCCGCGGAGGTTGGAGCTCGCGTGAGGGACCAGATCCCCACACCCGCAAGCACCACCGAAGCGGCGATTACGCACACGCGCCAACGTTGCGTTCGTGTAGCCGTCTCGTTCACGTTGAGTGGCCCTCCAGGTGGCGTAGAAGAAGTCGCGCTGACAGGCTTTGCGTAGATAGTCGGCTGCGTCAATGGGTACGTGCCTGGAGGCGCGCTGCGCAGCAGCCGCGCTTCGATGTCTGCGCAAGCCGTGCGCGGTTCTCCACGAGCTGCCCGCTGTCGTGTCCCGCTCACATGCCCTGGTTACCATCACCGTGGTCTGGAGCCGCACTTGGCGCGAAGCTGGTGGAGGCATCATTCAGCTATCGGTACCGCCGGAAAGATCAGCTTCTCCTGTGGCAAGCTCGACGGGGTCGTCGTCGTCTCCGGGATGGACGGCTTGCTTCGCGACTCGGTGTTCGAAAGCCGAGCGGTTTGGGGTAGGCTGCGCTGCGATGAGTTCGAGCCTACGCAGGCAATGGTGTGCTCGAGCGAGCGGCGCGTTGATCGCGGTGCTGGCCGCTGGGTGTACCGACTCCGATTCGAAACGACAATCGGAAGTGGCTTCCGGGAAGCCATCACCGGAAGTGAAGGAGCCGAACGAGGACCCTGTCGAAGACGAGGGCGGCATTGCTACCGATGCCTCCAAACCGGTTGAGTCGAGGGATGGCGGCGCAGTCGACGTGCATCCGGAACCAGAGCAAGACGCTGCGACCCTCGAAGACGGTAGTTGGCAGAAGGTCAGTCGCAGTTTTGGGCTCGTCGAACACGTTGCCGGAGCGGGGCGTGGTGACAACCTCAACGAGTGGGACGAGGCGTTTGAAGGCCAGCTCGCGACGGAGGTGGAGTTGTCACGACCGCACATGGCGATGAGCGATGATGCTGGCAATATTTTCATCGCGGACAAAGAAGCGCACGGCATCCGTTTGGTGTCGCCCAGCGGAGAGCTGGTGACGGTGGCCGGCACCAACGTCGCCGGGGACGGCCCAGACGAACCCACGCCCGCTTTGGAAGTGGCGCTATCCAATCCTAACGGCGTGTGGGTTCAGCCTGACGGCACTGCCTATGTCGTCGATCTCGGCAATGCGAAGATCAGGAAGCTGAGTGCCGACGGCATGATGCAGACGTTGTTCAGCGTGCCGAGTCTCATCGTCGGCAGGGGCCTATGGGTAGCGCCGGATGAGAGTGAGGTGCTGGTTGCATCGGGTTCACAAATCTTGCGTTGGACGCCCGAATCGGGGGTGACGGTGTTGATGGACAGCTTCTCCCAGCTTGGCATGGTGTTGCGTGTCCCTGGGGGGGAGATCTGGGCCGCAGATCGCACGGCCCACCGCGTTTATGCGATTGCAACGGACGGGCAACGGCGAGTTTTGGCAGGCAATGGTACGACGCTTTTCGAAGACGGCGCTCTTGCCACGGAAACTGGGCTGGATGAACCTCGGGCGGTCTGGCCCTACGCTGGTGGGTTCTTCGTGGGTTTGCACGAAGGCAGCCGCATCGTCTACGTCGACGATCTGGGGCGGGTCCACTCGTTCATCGACGGGGCGCCGGGGGCGCACGGTGGCGATGGTGAGCCTTTCGATAGCGAAGGGCTGAAGGTGAGCGAGCTGCGAAGCCTCGTGGTTACTCCCGCGGGAGATCTGTTGTTCGTCGAGTCCGACGAAGGATTCGTGCGGCGTGTCCGGGGGCTCGACGACGGGTAGTCGAGCAGCGGTAGGCACGCGCCGATTCTTCTAGCCGCTCGATGATGACACTTCGATGGAACCTGAGTCACCGGTGTTGCCGGCGGACAACGGCGGTACCCCGGACCCGGATGCCGTCGCCCATACGTTGCCCGAGCGCTACGTGAGTGCCGTCTTGGATACGCGCCTGGTCATCGAGCATCCCCTCAGGCCCCAGTACCTCGACGCCGAAAGCCGTCGAGAGCCACGGCCACGATGATGATCCCGCCCGTGAGGATCTCCTGAACCCAGTTGGGTACGCCCACGTGGGTGCAGCCCGCAGCGATGAAGGTCATCAAAAGGGCCCCGAGTAGACTGCCCGCGATCGAGCCCTGACCGCCTGCGAGCGACCCACCCCCGATCACGACGGCAGCAATGACGGCAAGCTCGAGCCCGATGGAATCAGTGGGATCGCCCACGGTGAGGTAGGAGAACTCCATCACGCCCGCGATTCCGGCGAGTACCGCGCCCACGACATAGACAGCCACGGTAACCCGCGCGACGTCGATCCCGCAGAGGCGCGCCGTGGCCAAATTGGAGCCCGTGGCGACGAGGTGCCTACCAAAGCGCGTGCGGGCCAACGTGACTGCTGCGATCAAGCCGAGCAGTAGAGTGAGCCAGACGCCCAACGGCAGCAATTGCCATGCTCTTTGCACTGGGGGCATCGCCATCAATTCGCTCAAGCCGCGGTCTTGGGCATCGATTTTCTGCTCGTCCGCGAGCCCTTTGGCCACTCCTCGCAGAATGCTCATCGAACCCAAGGTAACGATGAACGGAGTGATGCGTAGTGCCGCGACGAGCACGCCATTGAAGAGACCCGCGAGCACGGCAACGCCGACGCCGATCAAGCATGCCGTCAACGGGCCGTAACCCTGCTGGAGCGAACGAGCAACGACGACGGTGGTCAATGCCACCGTAGACCCTACCGACAGATCGATACCGCCTTGAACCATGATCAACGTCATGCCCAAAGCGGCGATCCCAACCACCACCGTTTGCCGGGCCATGGTCGTCAGGTTGATCCACCCAGTAAACGTCTCGGGCGACAAGAACGCAAACAGCGTGTAAACGAACAGCACGGCAAGCAGCGGCCCAACCCATGCTTCGCGCGCGATCACGCGGGCGACATCGCGTCCCAACCCTTGCCCCGCTGAGCGCGTCATGCTCCCGCGGCCTCCTTGAGCAGTATCCGCTCATCCAACTCGTCGACAGGGCGCGCGGGCCCGAGAGTGCCGCGAGACATCACGGCGATGCGATCACAGACGTCGAGCAACTCGGGCATGTAGCTCGAAACCAAGAGCACGGACTTGCCGCGCTGCACCAACTCGTCGATCACGCGATGCACGTCGGCACGACTGTTGACGTCGATACCGCGAGTGGGTTCGTCCAAGAGCAGCACGTCCACGTCGTGGTGGAGCAGACGTGCCAACGCGACCTTCTGCTGATTGCCCCCAGACAGCTCTCGCACGTGTTGTTCGACATCACGACAGTGAATGGCGAGTCGTTCCGCGAAGCGCTTTGCAATGTCACTCTCCTGCGATGGCCTGACGAAGGGACCGTAGTTGCAGCGCCGGGACATCACCAGATTCTCCCGAATCGACAAATCCATCGCTAGACCCTCGCCTTTGCGGTCCTCACTGAGCAGGCCAACCCCCTGGGTCAGTCGCTTGATGGGGGATGCGGGACCGGCGTACGCCCCGACGCTCACCTGCCCGTCCAAAACCGGCGACAGCCCGAAGATGGTGCGAAGTAGTTCACTTCTACCGGCACCCACCAACCCGGCGATTCCCAACACTTCGCCTTTTCGAAGCTCCAGCGTGACTGACTTCGGAAGAGGAGCCCCTGCAAGCTCATTCACGCGGAGAACGACACCGCCCGTCGTTTCGCGAGGCTGGCGACGCTCTCGCTTCGTGACAGTCTTGCCCGCCATCAGGGCTACGAGCTCGTCGATGTTCGTCGTGGCGATCTGCCCGCTGCCCACCTCGGCACCATCGCGCAGAACGCTGTAGCTGTCACAGATGCGCGAGATCTCCTCCAGGAAATGGGAAACATAGAGAATCGATATGCCTCGCTCCTGGAGAGTGCGGATCACGGCGAAGAGGCGTTCGACGTCCGCCGCCGTCAGGCTGCTCGTTGGTTCATCGAGGATCAACACCCGAAGCTCGGTCACGGCCAGGGCTCGAGCGATAATCACCCGCTGACGTTCACTCGGCGAGAGCCCCAATGCAGAGCGTCCAGGCTCGATCACCTCGCCTTGCTCCGCCACCTGTGAGAGGGCGGCCTCTGCCCGCCGACGCAGCTCCGCGCGATCGACGAACCCCCACCGCGTCGGTTCGGCGCCCAACATGACGTTCTCTTCGACACTGAGATGCGGAGCCAACTCGGGTTCTTGAGGCACGATCGCAATACCGCTCTTGCGGGCCGCGTCAGGGTCGGCAGGGGTGTAGGGCAGCCCTGCGAGCGTCATGGTTCCAGCATCCGCCGCGATGGAGCCGGCGAGGATCTTCATCAGTGTGCTCTTGCCGGCGCCATTCTCGCCGATGACGGCGTGGACCGTGCCCGACTCGAGCTCGAGATCGACGTCACTCAGGGCGTGGGTTCCCCCAAAGGCCTTGCTCAATGCACGCACCGAAAGCACGCTCATCTCAAATCCGCCCGGTGTCAGACATACACAGACTCTGGTCGAGCGTCGCCCGTTGCAGCCTGCGCTCGACGTCGCCGCTCAGACGGCTGGTGCTCGACGTCGCCGTCCACGAGCAAGCGCTCACCCTCCTTTTCCGAGCCATTGCTCCAAATTGGGTTGAACCAAAGCCTTGATCGCCTCTTGGTCGAGGTTGTCCTGCGTCACAATCACGGAGCCAGTGTCGATCACTTTCTCGACGGGCTTGCCCTGCAAGTGCGCGACCATGGTTTTCACGCCGAGGTAACCCATCTCGAAGGGGTTCTGCACGACCAAGCCGCTGATCTTGCCTGCTTGGAGCCCCTCCACGAGCTTGCTGGAGGCGTCGAACCCAACGAAGGCAATTTTTCCCGCCAGCCCCGCCTTCTCGAGCGCCAGTAACATGCCGAAGGTGCTCGATTCGTTCGGGCAGAACACTCCCTGAACTCCGTCTTGTCCTGCACCCTGCGCCATGAGCAGGCTCTCGCTCGCCTTGTGCGCGCTCTGCGTCGTGGGACCGGCGTACTGGTTGTCGCTGCTGACGACGATGCCTGGGGCCGCCTTGACCACCTCCAAGAATCCCTCCTCACGGGCATGGGTGCTGGCCGAACCCTCTTGATAGCGCAGCACGACGACCTTGCCTTTGCCCTGCAGCAGCTCGACCATTTTCTTGCCCGCAAGCTTGCCCGCTGCGCGGTTGTCGGTCGCGACGAAACTCGCCTGTTCCTCAGAGTCGAGAGCGGAGTCGAAGATCACGACGGGAACCTTGTTGCGTACGGCGTTCTTCACCGCACCGCGTAGCCCGCGACTGTCCAGAGGGGCGAGCACGACGCCAGAGACGCGCTGCGCGGTGAAGCTCTCCACCAAATCGATCTGACTCTTCAGATCATCTTCTTTGAGCGGCCCCTTCCAAATCACTTCGACGTCGAGCTCGCGGGAGGCTTTGACGGCCCCTGCATGAACGCTCTTCCAGAACTCGTGAGTGGTGCCCTTGGGCACGACGGCTATGCGCAGCTTCTTTGCATCTGAAGCTGCGCCCGAACCCTCGGGGTCAGTCGATGTCGTCGACTCCGACTTGGACTTGCAGGCCGTCACCGCACCGACGAGCAGTGCTCCAAAAAACTGTCGCCGAGTGTTCATGAGCTAGCCCGGTTGTACCTCGGAGAGCACGAGCATCAAACCCCAATCCGCAAGCATGAACCCGCCCCAAGCCAACGAATCGAGCAACGCGCTCGCGACTACTTCAGCATCAACTCGCGGTATGACGAAGGCGCTCACGCCTGCTTTCCCAAGATGCGCACCCGAAAACCGAGCTCTTGGGATAGCGCCACCATTTCCTCGAAGATGTCACCGTAGGCCACGGCGACGTGGTTGGACAGGTAGTGGGCCATCAACGTCTCTTGGCTGATACCGAGATCCGCTGCCATGAACGGCCACTCGCGGGTCGTGCCCTGCCACCACTCGTCGCGCACGGCGGGAGGCAGCTTGACGACCTCTCCGCGCCCGATGTCCATCCACAGCTGCCCCTGGTTGAGGTAAGTGCGCGCCCAGGTCATCTCTCCAGGCAGACTCTCTCCTGCTAGCGTGCCGCCGGGTGTGGGGAAGTACAGCTTGGGCTGACGGTAAGAGTGAGCTCCGCGCAGCGTCTCGGGATCGTGATTGAAGGCATAGGCACCACACGAGCCGGAGTTGAGCAATACCCACAGGAAACGCCCGTCGTGTTCGGCGCCCCAGCGGACGTCGTGGAACATCACGCTCTGATTCAGCCCCTTCTTCTTCAGAATGCGCTTCATCAGCTCCATCGGGATCACGTTGCCCTGATCGGCCTCCGTTGCGGTGGCGATGGTGTCGCCATCGCCTTCCGGTCGGCAGTTGGAGTTGAATAGCCCTTCAGCGAGATCGGACGGAGGGCGCAGCGGGATCAACCCCAGCTGATACTGCCACCCGAGGCAGTCGCAGCGAAACTCCTGCAACATGTCCAACACCGCCAGGTAGTCGCGAAGCTGCTCCTTGGTGGCATTCTCGTCGAAGTCATCGCGACCATCTTCCTTCCAATGGAAGGTCAAGCCCTTGTCCAACAGGAACTGGAATGCCGCCTCGATGCGCTTCTGTTCGATGCGTTGCCCGCGGTCGATGATCCACGCCTGATCGATCTTGTGCTCGGAAAAGCCATGGGGCGCCAACAGGCGCGGCCCGAAGTAGCCGTTGATCATGCCCATGGAAGTGTCTCCCAGCATCATGATCAAGATACGCCGGGCTCGGATCTCCTTGGCGACTTCAGTTGCCAAGGCGGCGGCTGCTGGGGAAATGGCCGCGTGGTAGCGCACCTCTGACTGCGAGTATTCGATGCGCCCGCTGGAGCACCATTCATCGAGGCGCTCCATGAAGACCGCATCTTTGGTCCAGTCGTCCGCGCTGGTCCACGCCCGGGAGAAAGCGCGACCCACGGTTTCCAGGCAGGCCCCGGTGTTGAGCAAGCCGACCAGCCCCGGCCAACGCCCGCTGAAGTTGCTAGCGAGGAGCAACGGGTTGTCTTTACCCACGACCCCCTCGCTGGTGTGCTGCCCATAGAACCAGTGAACACACACGCCGATCATCGGGTCGTCGATCGGCCCCAGCTTCTCAATGCCGTCATGAGGGGCCGCGAGGTAACCCTCGACACGGTAGGGCTGTCTTCCGAGTTTGGACAAGGCCCGCTCCAACTGCCCGGTGGCCTCCTCGATGTTTGGAAGCGCGAGTTCGTTGGGGATCTCGCGTGCATCACCGGGCCAAAACAACGCCACCTTTTTCGCCATGCTGCCTCCTTCGCCGGGACGCCTGCCTCACTCGCCCAGTCGCCGGCGGAGCCTAGCACCGATCGCGGCGTATTACAGCGCATCGCGGTTCAGCCACACCATGCTAGCCGGCGGATGAAAGGGAAGCTAAGTTCGCCCCATGAGGCGAAGGATCTGCATCAGGGCCCGCGGCCCATGGCTTGCGCTGCTGGGCGCTTTGGCCGCGCTCGGCAGCGCGAGCTGCCGCCAGGGCACACCAGACCCCAATACCCAAGCCGAACCGCACTTGCCAGCCGTAGCGCCAGACGCCACCCCAAGCCCGCAGCCCAACAGCATGCCTGCCAACGACGACACCACCGCGGACGCACCCAGCCCCGGCAGCATCGCTGCAGAGCTGGACTTTCTGAGGCAGCACGGAGAAGTGATCACCCTCGAGGCGCCCTCTGGAGGCCTCGTCGCATTGTCCGCCAAATATCAGGGCCGCGTGATGACCAGCGCCGTCGATGCCGACGGCAAGAGCTTGGGCTACGTCAACCGAGACTTCATCGCCAAGGCGCAGACTGGCACCCAGTTCGACAACTACGGCGGCGAAGATCGCTTCTGGCTTGGACCCGAAGGGGGACAGTTCGCCTTGTATTTCCCCAAAGGCAAGCCCTTCGAGTTCGAACACTGGCAAACCCCAGCCGCCTTCCAAGAGGGAGCTTGGACCGTCGCCGAGCAGAGCCAAAGCCACGTGACCTTCACCCGCGCGATGAAAGTCGCAAACTACAGCGGAAGCATCTTCGAGATGGACGTGCGACGCACGGTTCGGCTGCTGGACGTTGCCCGCGTGCAGTCGCTGCTTGGCGAACTCACCCAGTCGCTCGACGGCGTTCGCTGGGTCGGTTTCGAAACGGAGAACCAGATCACCAATACCGGCAAGCTGCCATGGACGAAACAGAGCGGTGCCCCGAGTATCTGGATCCTCGCCATGTACAACCCTTCCCCCGACACCTGGGGCATCGTGCCCTTCGAGAAGGATGCCGAAGGACCAATCGTCAACGACGCCTACTTCGGAAAGGTTCCTCCCGAACGGCTCATCATCTCGGAGCACGGGGTTCTGCTTTTCAAGTGTGATGGCAACTACCGCAGTAAGATCGGCGTTGCTCCCGCGCGCGCCAAACCGTTCGCTGGGAGCTACAGCAGAGAGAGCCAACTGCTGACGCTCGTGCACTACGACCGGCCCCCTGACGCCACACACTACGTCAACAGCATGTGGGAGCTCCAGAAGAATCCGTTCGGCGGTGATGTGGTCAACAGCTACAACGATGGCCCCGTCGAGCCCGGAAAGCCGGCGCTCGGCGGTTTCTACGAACTCGAAACGAGTTCACCCGCGGCCTTTTTGAAGCCCGGAGAAACCGCGACACACACCCATCGTACCCTGCACCTAGTGGGTGAACAAGCTGTTCTGGAGCCGCTCGCCCAGGGTGCTCTGGGCGTCAGCTTGAGCAGCGTATTGGAAGCCACGGCTGCGAAGAACTAGTCCCTCGCAGCACAATCGCTGGAGCACAGAAGCTCCAGGGGCGTCTGGGACTTCGACATCGCGGCGCCGTGTGGGCGGACACAGGCGGAAGGAATTGACGTCAGCCGCCGTCGGGCCCGCCTTCACCGAGTGGCTCTGGCTCACCGCTCGCCGAATCAGCGCGGCTCAGCTCGAG
>JBNKHV010000069.1:0-46467 GCA_050290545.1 Polyangiaceae bacterium
ACAACAGAAAGCGCATCCCGCGCGGACAGGGTGACCACGACTTGTATCAGCCGCCCCCAGCGTACGGAGAGCTCCAAGTCGCGTACACCTACTAGCCGCCCGTGGTGAAAGTGGTGCTCTCTCAGGGGATCGCCAAGCCGAACTCAATCGGGTAGGGTCGCCCTGCAATGTCGATGGGCAAGAGAAGACGGAAGCCGTCGGAATTGTTCGTTCCGCACACGGCGCTGACAGCTGGGCCCGGGCACCCGTTCTACCAGGCGCTGGAGCGGCTGCTCCGCAAGCATCAGTTCGACGAGGTCGTCGAAGAGTTGTGCCAGCCGTTCTACCCTCCGCGCGCCGCCCTTCCCGCTGTGTCCTATCCATGCTATCCCGCTGTTCCGCCAAGTTGGCCCATCATATGGCAGAAGGTTGCTGACAATTGCCCGTCCGGGTCGCTCCCTGTCGTGCCCCCGTCACCTCGACGCGGCGCGATGGCGACTGAAGGTCGTACTCCAGCGCGTCCTGGAAGACGCTGGTGAGAGTATTGCAAGGACTGGCGCGACCCAACCCAAGCGCACAGCCCCAGCGGAGAGACGCGAGTCGCCTATGGCATGCCGTTCCTGATTGAGGTCCGCCTTTTCGGAAATCGGTTCTTGTCCTACATGGCGCGCCTGTCGTTCACTGGACAGTCCGTGTATTTCACCCAACGGGCGAAAGGGAAGCGAAGGAATGGGTGTCGGGGGCCTGGTCGGCGAGCGTTTCAAGGGCTGAGTTTCATCCAAGGCAAGCAGTTGTCCGGTGTACAGTATGAGCCGCTGCGGAGGCCGAGATACGTCAATGACCGCTCGCAGGGAGCTGAAAAACTCGCGATGCAACGAACGCACACGCTCCAGGTCGCTTTCGGCGAGGGTAACAGATTGAACGCGTGGTGAGGCGAATGACCGACGCAACGATCTCGCCGAGAACTTTCGGAAACCGACGCTGAGGTAGCGATTCTGCCGTGAACCCACGGCGTCATTGGCGCGTTACCCACGCCACCACCTACAACCCCTGCCACAGCGCGATCCACAGCGCGGCCACGATGCCCGCTGCGATGGCAAACATCCAGCCGATGCCAGACGCGAAGTACGGCGAGACCATCAAGAAGATACCTGCCGCGATCTGTGGCAGCCGCTGCATCTTCCTGCCGTAGGAAAACAAGACGAACCCTGCCCCCGAGATGACGAAGGAAACCAGCAGCGAGGCGGGGTCGAAGTCCATGGCTTTCGAGATTAACACTCGCGCGCGGTCCGCGCCCCTATTCCTTCTGCAGCACGATCGAGCCCACCACTTGGCCCACCCCAGTTGGCTCGGGCTGGGTCAACACCAAAGCGTCGCCCATCACGCAGTACTCGTAGCTCGCCTCATAGCCATTGTCGCTGGTGGTGAGTGTGGTGCCGCTCGTGGAGTAGCTGCCATTGGTCTGCGGCGCGGACGAGATTGTGGCTAGCCCGCCCTGCTGATCGAAGGTCCCGCTGCAGAGGCAGGCGCCTGGCTCTTCCGGGTCATCGACGCATTCCACCGAGGAGTAGCCGAGCGCATTGACGAAGGGCGTTCGCAGGCGGTCGCAGCTGTTGGGTTGGATGGCGACCGACAGACAGTCCGCCGAGATCTCGAATTGTTGTGCGCCCACGGTGGTCGTGTTGTCCCAGAAGTTACCATCTGCGTCGAAGGTCCAGGTTCCCGAAACCTCGAGCGTGCCGGAAGTGATCTCCGCACTGCTGCACCCGAGACCAAATCCCAAGATGTTGATCTGATCCGTCAACTGGAGGGGGCAGCCCATCACGTGCCAAACGCCGAACACATCGCCACCACAGGGAGTCGATGGAAGGTCGCAAGCGAGCGGCGGCTTCGACGCGACGCCTCCCTGCACGTCGCTCTCAGCTGCAGACGGAGTGCCGGCTGAAGCAACGTCCGGCGACTCAGCGCCAGAGGTGGATGCACCGTTTGTTGCCGCCGTGCCGGGCGAGGAGGTATCGGTCGTCGCCGACTCTGTCGTAGCGCCCAGCGCGGCATTCGATGGATCCGATGGGTTTTCGGTATCGACGCCCGTTTCGAAAGCGTTCGCGCCGTCCCCTTCGCGGCCAGGGTCCGCGCTGTCTACGGCGTCCGAAGTCCCGCGTTCGATGCTTCCTTCCTCGCTCTGCCCTCCGCAGGCACAGCAGCAGACTCCCGCCGCGAGGTAAACGAGCAGCAGGCGACGTTCCGCCGGATTGTGCGCAGCCGTCATGAGCCGCCCACCCAAGTCGTGCAACCTCGTCGTCACCGCGAGCAAGCCTACCCGCGCGGACGCGCGTACGCCAGCGACGAGGTTGGAGGCGTGCCTTGGTCCGTTGGCGCCCCGGTGCCCCACCGGTGGCCTCGCCCGCCCGCACTTGGGGTGATACAGGAAAGAGTCGGGGCGCTGGGATGTGACGCGCTTTCGTTGGGCCGCGGCTGATGTGCGAACGCGGTCGTCATTCGTGCTCTCGGAGGACTTCTCCCGTGGTATCACGCGTCGCTTATGGACAACGTGCTCATCTACGGGGCTTCGGGATACACCGGCGGGCTCATCGCCGAGCGCGCAGCCGCCGAAGGCGCCAAGCCTGTACTGGCAGGGCGCGCTGAGGAAAAGATCCGACCGCTCGCTGAACGCCTGGGGTGCCCCCATCGCATCGCCGGGCTCGACGATGAAGGCAAGCTGGATGCTACGCTCGAAGGAGTGGACGTCGTGCTGCACTGCGCGGGTCCGTTCGCGCACACCGCCCAGCCGATGGCTGAGGCGTGTCTGCGAACCAAGACGCACTACTTGGACATCACCGGGGAGATCGGCGTCTTCGAAGCGCTCGCCGCCTGCGACGAGCGCGCCAAGCAGGCTGGCGTCATGCTCATGCCCGGCGTCGGCTTCGACGTCGTGCCGACGGATTGCCTCGCTGTTTATTTGGCGCAGCAGCTCGAAGATGCATGCCACCTGACCTTGGCGTTTGCGGCTTCTTCCATGCAGCTCTCGCACGGTACGACCCTGACGTCGATCGAGTCGCTCGGTTTGGGGGCAGTGCGGCAGGAAGGCAAGATTGTGCAGGTTCCTCCCGTTTGGCGCACGCGGGAAATCGACTTCGGCGGACAGTCGCAGCCGTGTGTCACGATCCCATGGGGCGATGTGTCCACCGCCTTCTACAGCACGGGCATCCCCAACATCGAGGTCTACATGGCGGCGCCGCCAGGAATGCGCCGCGCGTTCAAAGTGAGTCGGTACCTGGGGGGCCTGCTCAGAACCCGACCCGTGCAGCGTTTCCTCAAGAGTCGCGTGCCCCCAGGCGGTCCCGACGAGTCGACGCGCAACAATGCCCACGTGCGCCTTTGGGGCAAAGTCACCAACGCCGCAGGCCGCTCGGTGGAGGCTCGTCTGTACACCCCAGAGGCCTATCAGTTGACGATGCTCACGGCGCTCGTCAGCGCGCGCCGAGCCGCGAGCGGCGATGCTCCCGTCGGCTTTCAAACCCCAGCCAAGGCTTACGGACCCGACTTGATCCTCGAAGTGGAAGGCACGTCGCGCTCGTAGTCCCGGAGTCCGTCGCGCTCGTAGTCCCGGAGTCCGTCGCGCTTCTGGTCAAAAGACACGTCGCCTTCGCCGGTCCTCGTGCGAGCCGGGCGTGCCGGCCAGCGCCGCCACTTGCACGCCGTTGGGGCAGCCGTCACTTGCAACTGCCGTTGGGGCGGCAGTCGGCGCTCACGCAATCCTCGTTGTTTTCGCAGCTCGCTCCCGTTTCGCCCGAATCGCACAGCGTGCCGACGCAATAGGCAACGCAGTCCAAGTTGTTCACACACGGCGCGCCGCTGAGGCCATCCGTGCAGCTCCCATCGCCGCAGTAGTCAGATTGGCAGTCCGCGCGGCTCTCACAGGCATCACCCAGCGCGCCCGTCGTGCACTCGCCACCGCCACAATAACCGCTGTCGCAGTCGCTGCCACTGAAGCACAAGGAGCCGAGGCTGCGGTCCGTGCACTGTCCCGGATCCACGAAGTCGGTGGCGCAGTGGCCACTCTCGCAGTCGGTCGCGTAGCGACAAGGGTCCCCGAGCTCGCCCGCTGCGCACACCCCGGAGGTGCAGATCCCGGATACGCAGTCCAGAGCATCGTCACACGAGCTGCCGAGCGCTCCGTCCGTGCACGCTTCGTCCGCGCAGTAGCCGCTGTCGCACTGGCCGTTGACGTAGCACACGGAGCCTTCACTCCGGTCGGTGCACACGCCCGTTTCTGTCGCGGGAGAGTAGGCGCAGTGCCGGCTGCTGCAGTCCGTCAGGGTCCCGCAGGCATCCCCCAAGTCTCCCGTCGCGCATCTCTGGTCCATGCACACCTGCGATAGGCAATCACCGGGGAAGGTGCAGGTGTCACCGACTTCACCCGCCGAACAGATGTCGTTCACGCAGAAGCCGTCGCACTGCTCTTCTACCACGCACGGATCGCCGGCGACACCCGCGGTGCACGTACCGTTCACACAGCGCCCGGAGAGGCACTGCTGCCCCGAGCCGCAGTCGGCACCGAGTTCTCCCGACGAGCAGATGCGTCCGTCCGCCAGCACGACACAGAAGCCCGAATCGCAGTCGGCGTTGACGTCGCACACGCCGCCGACGTCGCCGCTACCACACGACCCAGCCACACAAAATCCCGACGCGCAATGTTCGTCGGCTCGGCAGGGTGAGCCCAGCTCTCGATCCGTGCAACTGCCCGAGTTGTTCGGATCGCCGGTGCACACCAGAGCCCCGTCGCACTGCTCCGCCGTCAGGCAAGCGGCGCCGATGCTCCCTGAGCGGCAACGCGTGCCCACGCAGTAGTTGCCGTCGAGGCAGTCGCCGTCTTCATTGCATGGCGAGTCCTCACCGTTGCTGCACAGGCTCGTGAAGCACACCCCCGACTCACAATCGTCGTCGGCGCGACAGGTGGCTCCCTCACCACCGCTGGTGCAGCTGCCCGCGGTAGCGTCTTGCTGAGCGCAGCGCCCGGACTCGCAATCGCCGTCCGTCAGGCACGGGCTCCCCGAGCGACCATCGCTGCAGGTGCCGACGATGCACGCGCCGCTGCAGTCGTCGTCGCCGACACAAGCCGAGCCCAGTTCTCCTGAAGCGCACACTTGAAGTCCCGCTGGACAGCGCGAGCCCGCCCGGCAGTTGGCATCCTCGACGCAGTGCGCCCCTTCCGCGCCCGTGGTGCAACTGCCCACCTCTGCATCGGCGGCCCGAGCGCACGAGCCCGCCGCGCAGTTCGCGTCGTCGTTGCAGGGGGCGCCATAGTCACCATTCGAGCAGCCGCCCCGGGCGTCGATTATGACGCAGGTGCCGTCCGTACAGTCGTCGTCCTGTGCGCAGTAGTCGCCGTCTTCTCCCGTCGTGCAGCGCCCTTGGTCTCGCTCATCGAGGCTGCAGTGGCCGCTGCCACAGTCGTCGTCGTCTTCACAGAAGGACTCTGAGGCGCAGTCGATGACCTCGCCCAAGTCCATCTCGCACGCCTGCTCGCAATCGAGCTCCTCCAGGCATCCGAAGAAGCGATTGCACACGGCCAGAGAGACTGGAAACGGGTCGCAGTCGCAGCTCACTCCTCCACAGCCGGTGTCCGCGCAATTCGCGCCGTCGTAGCGGGCGCCGAGCGCCGCACAGGTTGCAGCGGTCACCGCCGGCTGTGGTGTGCTGGGCTCGCCGGGCGAGTCCACGTCGGTAGCGGTGCCGTCGCTTGCGGTGTCGCCCGTCGTTGTCTCGTCAGGCGCCGAAGCGTCGGACTCCACACCCCCGCCTGGACTCTCACTTTCGGCGGCGGCATCCTCGTCTTGCGGCGCCACGCCCCCGTCGCCAGACCCAACTTCACGACGGTCACAGCCGGAGCTCACCACCAGCGTTGAAATCGAGAGCAGCAAAATGCCGAAGAAGCGCGCCGGGCGCTGCAGCGATCGTTCGTACCCATTCACCGTCGTTCCCTTTCCAAGTCAGTGGCAGTCCAGGGCCCACAACGCCTCACAAGCGTGCTGCCTGCGACCCACGACACCACCTCCGCAGTACGCTCTCGACCCGCGAACGGTTTCAACCAGGATCGGGATTCATTCGGCTTCCGAGCAGCCTCGAGGTCGCCGTTCGGCGGCGCGGTACGCCAAAGTCCGATAGTTCGGACACTCGCCTACCTCGGTGGTTGACGAAGGGGGGCAATGGGCGCGAGCACCCGAGCGGTCGCGGTGCCCTTCGAGCGGACGGCTGAAGTGTCGCAGATGAACGCTGTCGGTGGTTCCTGAGACTCCGGCCCGGTGCTGGGGGCTCGGTGCCATCCGTGGTCATGCAACACCGCTGAGTATCGTAACTCAACTTCTGTCTCAATCGGTGGGTTATCAATCGCGGATTGTGAATTGATGCTGTGAGTCGTGGCTTGCTTGGTGGTTCACCGTTTGCGATATGGGAATAACCCCAGGTCGTGGGTGTGCCAGATGTTCGTGGTGTGCCAGTGGTGTCGGGCAAAGTGATCAGGGGGCCATTCGTTTGCATCGGGAGTTGTCTTCGGCACGGGCATTGCTGTGTTGGAGGGGCCAATGCCCGTCGCGAGTTGCGAGGGGTCAACGGAGGGAATCGACAACATGCAAATGAGACGCAAAATTCTGTCTGCCTTGTTCTGTGTGGCTTTGGGCTCAGTCGCCACCAGCTGCGCCAATTCACCGGACGACAATCACCACGGGGTTACCGAAACGGGGACACTGAGTTTCCCCCTTTCGACACAAGGTGAATCGGGGACCACCTACAACCTACGCAACGCCATCTTCGAGATCCGGGACGTCCGCACTGGACGCGTGCGTGCAACACTAGACAGCGACGACGAACCGTTCAGCCCCATCATGAGGGCAGAAGTGGACTCGGGCGACTACATCGTGTCGCTGTTGCCAGGCTGGTTCATCGAAGTTGATGACGGCGGATTTGATGATACGCCTCCGCCGCCGTTCCCCGGCCCGGTTCCGGTCCCGGGCTTCGAGACGCCACCGGGGGGCTTCGAGGTCCCGATCGTGCAGGGCACGACGGGGACCGGAAGCTCCACGCAACCGGCTGCGCCCGGCGTCGCCGTCGAAGTTGGACCCGTGGAGGAAGACGCCGGAGAAGTGTTCACGGACGAAGGCTTTGAGGAGGAGTTGACGGACGAAGACTTCGAGGAGGACGTCACGGATGTGTTCTTCGAAGACGACTTCTTCGAGGATGACTTTCCGGACGACGACTTCTTCCCCGGGGAGCAGGTCAACGCCGTGCTGGAAAGTGACGCCATTCAGAACATCACGGTGTTTCCCAACTCCGAGAGCTTCGTCTTCTTCACCTTCCGGGTGGGGGACAACGTCATCAACTTCGGGCCTGGGGGCGTGAACGTCATCTTCGAAGTGATCGAGGATGGGGTGGGAGGCGGTGGAGACCTCTGCTCGGATCCTGACGCGGCAAGGCGCGCGAGCGTGATGGAGACGAACGTGGATGCCGTCAGTTTGCTGTCGTTGCGTGAGGCATTCGACTTCATGGCAGCCAACGAAGGTTTCGATACCGACGGCGAAACGCTCTACAAGCAGATCATCGATAGCTACGCGTCCGCGGCGAACGCACAGATGCCAGATGCCGTTCACTGTGGGGACGAGACGACCGACGGACAGCCGACGCTCAACGGGTACCCCATTCTGTGTGACCGGGCGGAGCGCTTTCAGTTCGACAATCTGGATTTCTGGTTTCCGACGGCGTTCGTCAATCGTTTCGACCTCGCGCCGGTCAACGGTGCGCACTGTGGTCAGCAGCGCATGATCTTCGCCAACAACGAGCAAGGCAGGATGTTCTTCATTCTCGAGGCGCAGATCCCGAACCCCAATCCCGACGCGGGCATCGATGGCTGCATGCCATTGGCTGAGTTTTGGGCGGAGCAGACACAGATCGAGGACGCGTTCAGTCGTGGCATACGCTTGTTCGATGCTTTCTTCTTCGGCAACGCAGAGCTGGCTGAGAGCGGTTTCGGTCCCTTCGTGACGGCGAGCAACTACACGGTGGGTAGCGGGCAGATTCGTACGAACAACTTCGACGACTTCATCTGGACGTTGCGCGAGTTCAAGTTGAGCCAAGACGACGGTGAGCTGAAGGCCATCCCGTTCCCCGTCGCGGAGTCACCCCACGGAAACCTGTGGAACGATTCGGTGGACCTACCCGCTGGGGCAGAGTGTCGCGAAGCATTCCTCGAGTCGGCCCAAGGAGTGCTCACGGGTCGACCGGCGCAGATGAGCTTCGTCGTGCCGCAAGCGTGCAAGGATGCCGAGAGTCAGAATGACTTCAGCCAGGCGTACGCCGACCAGATGTTCAACGGCAGCGGGGACTTGGTCGACCAGCTCGACGAATTGGGAGATGCCTTCGGCTTGACCGCCGGCGACATCGCCACGCGAGCGCAGTTCGCGGGGTCGTGCATCGGTTGTCACTCGGAGGCGAACGGCAACTTCCTCGGGGGTGACTTCTTTGCTCCGTTCTCTCTCGACTTCGTGCATGTGGGTGAGTTCACCGACAGGTGCCCCGACGGCCAGACGTGCTTCGCCATTTCTCAGGCACTTCAGGACGAGTTCTTGCCTCACCGCATCGACGTCTTGGACGACCTCGTGGGCGTCGAGTTACCACCGCAGTGCGTGGACGGCGAGGAACCGGGCTTCGATGCCGGCGTCGGGGTGCCCGTACCCGGGCTCCCGGATCCGGGCGTTGCGATGCCACCGAGTATCCAGGAGCCCGTCGCCATTGCTGAGGCGGATGTTCCGATGGCGGAGCTGGTGGAAGCCGACGAAGCCGCGCGCGAAGAGATCGGCGGGCGGACCCTCGGCGGTCAGCTCGCGACTGTGAATCACTGACGCGCACCGACGGGGCGTGGCTGGCGGATCGCTGGCCATGCCCCGTTTGCTTTCGGTGTTCGTCGATGGTGTCATCGCACGGGGGAGCGCCACGGTTCATCGGTCAGTGCACTGCTTGCTTCCGTCAGCTCGTCGCGGCTCGGGGCCCGGAGCGCATGAGGAGTCGGTGGGGAGCTCGGACCGGGCTGCACGTTTCCACACGCAGGTGAAAATGGTGAGTGTGCGCTGTTTTTCACCCCGGCGTTGGCTATGCTTCCGCTCTTGATTCACGTTCGTGTCGCGCAGCCTATCTGTGTCTCCGATTCACCCCAGCGATTGGGTTGGCGGAGCGTCCAGCCACGCAAGGGCGAGGGGTCTTTGCTTCGATTGCTGGCGGTCGGAGTGAGCCTGGGTGCGTCGATCACGACGGGTTGTGCGGAGGAGTCGGGGACGGCATCCGAGGCGGTGACTGCGCCCAGCGGCGCATTGACGTTGGCTCCCTCGACGTCCGCTTCTGTGCCCGCACCCACCAATGCGTGGATGGGCAGCGCGGCGCCGATGCCCGCAGCAGAAACGATACCGCAAGACGGTGCGGTGCCGGCGCCAGCGGACGCCCCATCCGGGGCAGCTCCCTCGGTCAGCGCGACGGCCGCCAGCGGGCCCGCGATAGGACAACCCTCGACGTCGGCAGCTGGCGGCGCGTCCGTCGTGGTGGCTAGCGACGCCGACGGTTCCACGGGTGATGGCGGGGCTGGCGGAAACGGGCCCAACGAAGTGGCGGAGGCAGCAGGTACGGGTGGCATGATGGAAGCGGAAGCGGCTGCCGCAGGTGGCAGCGCTGCAGTGGGTTCAGGTGGCGGGCCGGCGCTGTCAGCTGGGCCGAGCACGCTGTGGATCGCGGGGGATTCGACCGTGGCGAACGGCAACACGCCCTGTCCCGTGGGGTGGGGCAAGCGCATCGCCGAGCGCTTCGACGATGCCGTGACCGTCGTCAACAGCGCTGTTGGCGGGCGCAGTGTGCGGACGTGGACGTACTTCGTGGGTAGCGAAATGGATGGCTCAGGGGAATGCGTGTTGGAGCGGGATGGTGCGGGTGAACCGTTGCTGCAGGACCGATGGCTGGCGATGTTGGACGGCATGCAAGCAGGCGACACGCTGTTGATCCAGTTCGGCATCAACGATGGAAGTGCCACCTGTGACCGGCATGTCGGCTTGGACGCATTCAAAGAGACGTACGGTGTGCTCGCTCTGGCGGCGAAAGAGCGCGGTGCCCAGCCCGTCTTCATCACCCCGGTGAGTATGATCAAGTGCTCCGGGTCGCAGGCGGTGGGGTCGCGGGGAGCCTACGTGGACGTGACGTTCGAGGCAGGCGCACAATTCGACGTTCCGGTGTTCGACTTGCACCAAGCCAGCGTGGACTTGTATCAGGAGTTGGGCTTTTGCCCGATACCGGGTGGTGACGTGAGTGAACAGACGGATGGTGACGTCGGGGCGTTCTTTTGCGACGACCATACGCACTTCGACGATTCCGGGGCCGAGCAAATCGCGGCCTTGGTGGCACGGGGATTGGCGGACCTGAACCTCCCGGTCGCCGGACACCTACTATGACGATGCGGGTCACTCTCGTCTGCTTCTTCGGTGTCGTTGGCGCCGCCTGCGCGACGGAAGGCGAGGCGGCCAACGTCGATGCGGACGCCACGCCCTCGTCGTCGGGTGTGGTGTCTAGCTCCGTCGGAGCCGGCGCTCTGAGCGGTGGTGCGCCTAGCTCCAGCTTACCGACGCCTGTTCAGTCCGTGCCCGCCCCAAACGCGACGTCGGCTGAGCCGACCCCGGCGAGCAGCGCGATGGACGACCCGCCAGAGCCAGCGCTCGATGGTGCCGGCGGCAGCGATGCTGCGCCCGAGCCATCGACGGACGTCGCTGCGCCCGAAGAGCCGGCGCCGAACGGTGGGGCTGGCGGTAATGATGCCGCAGCGGCAGGTGACGACGCCTCTGCGGGGGGCGGCGCGCTGGCGGCAGGCGGCAATGGGGGCGAGAGTGCCGCTGGCGGTGCTTCGGGCGGCGCTTCCGTCGGTGACGCGGCTGGCGGCTCAGGTAGCGACGCGCCGTTGCCTGGTCCCCTCACGGTGCACATCGCGGGCGACTCCACGGTTTCGACGTATGAGGACACGCCGAGCACCAGCGATCAGGCGGGTTGGGGACAGATGCTCGCAGAGCACTACACCGAATCCGTCACGATCGACAACCGTGCCATCGGCGGCCGCACCGCGCGCCGCTTCATCGAGGAGGGTCGGCTCGACGAGATCGCAGATCTCTTGCAAGTCGGTGACTACCTGTTGGTGCAGTTCGGCACGAATGACGGGAACAAGACGGCCACCTACGAACTCGGTGGGCAGACCATTCCCTACTACTTGGATCCCGACACGGACTTCAAAGACTACTTGCGGCAGTATCTCGACGTCGCCAACGAGCATGGTGCGACGCTGGTGTACGTGACACCACCACCGCGCAACTCCGCGTACTGTACGGGTGGCAACGGCACGGGCGCTCACGCACAGGCCATGCGGGACTTGGGCGCAGAGGAAGGCGTGCCCGTATCGGATCTCAACGCCAAGACCGTCGCGCACTTGACGGCAATTTGCCCGGCGCCAACGCCAGAAGACTTCTTCCTGGTGCGCAGCGACGGCACCATCGACGGCACCCACTTCCAGGAGAACGGGGCCCGCATCATGGCCGGCTTCGTCGCCGAAGGCATCGCCGAAGCGGGGCTGCCGTTGGCTCGACTTGGTCTGTGAAGCGCTCAGCCGCGCGGGGTCGAGCCCGCTGCTTGACCCAACTCGCTCGACGCCGACCGCACGGCTCGCTATAGCCTCTAGGTGATCTACGCAATCGGCGAGTACCGGATCGACGACCGCACCTACGAGGTCTGGCGAGGCTCCGAACGGATCTCGGTGGAGCCACAGGTACTCGAGCTGCTGCTGTTTCTGATCGAACACCGCGAGCAGGTGGTCACCAAGGAACAGATCTTCGAGCACGTGTGGAAGGGGCGCGTCGTGTCCGAGTCCGCGCTGAGCAGTCGCATCAAGGCCGTACGCAAACTGCTCGGCGATGACGGCAACCGTCAGAGCGTCATTCGCACGGTGTACGGGCGGGGTTTCCGATTCGTCGGCGAGGTGTCTGCCTCGAGCACTGGGGGCGACGCCGATCTGGCAGTGAGCGCCGCGACGCCTCTGACGGCGGAAGTGCCGGCCACGCGCTACGCCGCGGTGGACGATGTTCACGTCGCCTACCAGGTGTTCGGTGACGGGCCGCTGGATTTGGTGATCGTGCCCGGCTTCATCTCCAACGTCGACAACTACTGGGAAAATCCCGAGTGCGCCGCTTGGCTCCGGAGCTTCGCCGAGTACGCGCGTGTCGTCGTCTTCGACAAGCGAGGCACGGGATTGTCGGATCGGGTCGCTCGCCTACCCACGATGGACGAGCGCATGGAAGACGTTCGGGCAGTGATGGATGCGGCCGGCATGCAGTCAGCCGCGCTCCTCGGTATTTCGGAAGGAGGCTCGCTCGCTTCGCTGTTTGCAGCGTCGCACCCCGAGCGTTGTCGAGCCCTGGTGCTGTTCGGTTCCTTCGCGCAGTTCTCGTCGTGGGTGAAGACCGAGGAGGACTTCGACGCGTTCGTCGACTACGTGCGCTCGGACTGGGGCAGTGGCAACAGTCTTCCGGCATACGCCCCGTCTCAGGTGGGCAACGTCGACTTCGAACGCTGGTGGGGCCGCTTCGAGCGGCTCGGGGCGAGCCCGTCCGCGGTCATCGACCTGATGCGCATGAACAAGCAAATCGACATTCTGGACGTGCTGCCGTCGATTCACGTTCCCACCTTGGTCGTGCACCGCAGCGACGATTGTCTGATCGATCCAGAGGCGGGCAAGCTGTTGAGCAGGACGATCCCCGACGCGCAACTGCTCAGTCTTCCCAGTGCGGATCACATCCCGTGGTCGGGCACGACGGTGGGCGATGAAGCGATCGCCGTGCGGCGTTTCCTGGAGCAGGCTCCCGACGCCGGCTCGGACGTGGATCAGGTGTTGGCAACCGTGGTGGTGATTGATGCTCCCGGTGATCGCTTTCGCCCCGAGAGTGCACCTTTGGAACGCTTGCGCAGTCAGGTGCAACATCATCGGGGAGGACCGTTGTTCAAACTCGACAAGAGTTGGGGCAGTGCTTTCGATGCGCCGGGTCGCGCCGTGCGTTTCGCCACCGGGGTCCGAGCCACGCTGCCTCGGGCTCAGGTCGGAGTGCACACGGGCGAGATCCGCATCTCGCCCAGTCGCGTCGAGGGCTTGGCTGTGAATCTTGCCAGCGACATCGCGCGTCGCGCGTCTCCGGGAGCGGTCGTGGTCTCGCGTACGGTCACCGATCTGATCGCGGGCTCCGGAACCCGTTTCAAGGATCTGGGAGCCCACGATCTGGGGGGAGTCCCCGCAGGTTGGCATCTGTACGAAGTTCAGTAGTCTGAATACCAGGGCCTCCTCAGCCGAAGTCGCGGCTCAGCGGGGCGACGGACTCGGGCACGACGTTCGGGCGTGCTTTGGGTGCGCCGAGTCGCGGGAAGACCTGCGGCACGCGCGCCCGGTAGTTCTCGTAGCGGCTGCCGAAGAGTGCCACTAGATCGCGCTCTTCCAGGCGCATTCCGAAGAAGACATAGGCCGTCATCAGCACACTCACGGACAGTCGCACTGCGCTCATCTCGCCGGAGCCCCAGAGGCCGACCAGCATGCCCAACATCATCGGATGTCGCACGACGCGGTAGGCGCCAGGCGTTCGAAATGCGCTGCTCACGAACTCACGGCGCTGTGCCCAGGTGAACGCCTGGCGCAGACCAAACAACTCGAAGTGATCGATCAGAAAGCTCGCTCCCGCGACACCGAGCCAGCCCAGGAGTCCGAGCCCCCATAGACCCCAATCGAGGATCGGGCTTTCGATTTGCCACAGGCTCCACTGCTCCCCGGTGCTGCCAGCCCAGAAGTAGCTGGCCAAGCCCAGAGCGATGTTCGAGGCCCAGACGTAGGTCGCTCGTTCGAGCGCCTGGGGCACCAGGCGGGTGAGGATGCGCTTGAACCAGGGGCGCGCCATCACGGAGTGCTGCAGCGCGAAACCGAGCACCAGAAGCAGGTTGAAGGCCAAGGCAGCGAGGGGCGATAGGGTCACGCCACTGCCGATTTGCCAGGCATCGACGTAGCCCATGGTGCGCAGGATGAAGTAGCCGAAGCTGGCGAAGAACCCGAGGTAGGCGAACAGCGCGTAGCCCAGACCAGCGGCGCGCAGGAGGAGTGAACGGGGCGAATCAACAGTATTTTTCATGGTTTCAGTCCTTTTCGTGGGGGCGATGGTGCGCCCCCGGCGGGAGAGCGTTCCGGCGCTCGACGTGAACTCGAGAGGCACTCTCTCGACGGTGTTCAGGCTACGCGGGACTGAAAAGCCATGCTTGGAGCGAGTCTGGATAGAATCTGGAGAAGTCTGGAAGGGAGGGGTGCACTCGTCTCAGGCGACGGTCAGAAGTCGCTGGTTCCTTCGCTCTTTGCCCCAGAGCAGCCCGAGCGCTATCACGCCACACAGCAGCATCACCACGTTCGGCACCCCGAAGAGCTTCAAGCCGAGTGCCAGCAGGACGCTCGCCAGGATTGGCCGTATCACTGAGTCCTTGGCCCTCGCGGACATCCTCGCTCCCAGGTAGATGCCCGGTACCGTGCCCAATACGATGCTGGCCGTCAGCCACCAGTCGATCTGGCCGAACAACAAGTGCCCCACGCCTGCCGCGATGACCAGCGGCACCGCTTGTACGAGATCCGTCCCGACCAGCTCGGAGCCCGTCATGCGAGGGTAGAGCAACATCAGGAGTACGAGCATCAGTGAGCCTGAGCCAACGGACGTCATTCCGACGATCAGTCCGCCCAGGACACCGATGACGAGGGTTGGCGTTCGGCGTACTGGCATTCCCGCCAAGGAGGTTGTGCCGGCGCCTGCGTGCGCGCGCCTGAGCAGCGCTTTGGCGACCATCGCCAGCGCGGCCACCAACAGCGTCACTCCGATGATGGGTCGCATGAAGTGCTTGGCTTGGCCGGCGTCGTCGAGGAGTAACAACAGGTACGGGGAGAGCAACGCGGCCGGCACGGAGCCCAAGATCAACCAAAGCGCCAGGTCGCGGCGAACCGTACCGTGCTTTAGATGAACGGCTGCGCCGACGGGCTTCATCACGGCAGCTGCGATGACGTCGCTCGAGATGGCGACCAATTCCGGAACCCCGAAGCCGAGCACGAGGATGGGCATCAACAGTGCGCCGCCCCCCATTCCGGTCAGACCTACGACGATGCCCGCCACGAAACTGCCCAGACTGACGCCGAAATCCATGATTCCCTACCAATTTAATGGGAAAACTGAGGAATTGATTCTGGGAGCGAATCGCGGCCGAGGCAAGGAAGAAATCTCGGAGCCCCGGCTCGAGGCCGGAATGGGCTCCAGCCTACGGTCCGGCTTGCTTGGGGGGCTCCTGGGAGATGGCGCGTGGGGGAAGCGGAGCCTGGAAGGCCGGTTGAGCCTGACTGCCCACAAGTCCCCTAGGAGCAGTGAATATAGACGTGTACGGCGCCTCGCAGTCGTTAACTGGACGTTGCTACACGGCAGCGCCCAGTCACCCGGCACGGCTCTTCGCTTGCGGCCCAGGGCGCACTCCGGGGCATCCGAAGGGCAAGCGGGAGGAGCTCGCTCGGGCGTACGGTCACCACACACTGCCGCTTGCCGGGAACTCGACTGGCATGCAGTGATGGCAAGGCGGTGGTGTGGTCGGAGTCGAAAGCGTCGCCTGAAAAATTGTCGGGATTTCATGGAAAGTGCCGTCGAAAATGCGGAATTGCAGGAGACTTCGGTCGCGGATCGGTACAGCGGCTGGCCCTGGGAAAAACGGGGCTCCACCCGACAAGGGCTGGTGATATGCTTTTTGCCGCTGTAGGTTCGCGGCGGTCGAGCTATTCTCCCCGTTTGACGATGACGGCAAGCGACCTCCGGGGCAACGCGGCTCAGTGACCCTTCCCACTCAGCAGCCACCCGGACTCACCCAAAAGTGAAAGTGGAAACGTTATTATGAGCGTTGTTATTGGCGACAAAGAGTACTTCCCCGGAATCGACAAGATCGCATACGAGGGGCCAGAGTCGGACAACCCGTTCTCGTTCAAGTGGTACGACGAGAACCGAGTCGTCGCGGGCAAGAGCATGAAGGAGCACTTCCGCTTCGCGGTCTGCTACTGGCACACCTTCTGCGGCAAGGGGCACGATCCCTTCGGTCCTGGCCCCCTGGACTTCCCATGGGATGACGAGAGCAAGGATGCACTGTCGTGCGCCAAGATGAAGATGGATGCGGCGTTCGAGTTCATCACGAAGCTCGGTGTTCCGTACTACTGCTTTCACGACGTCGACCTGGTGCAGGAAGGCAGCAACCGTGCGGAGACGTCGAAGCGCTTGGTCGACATCGTCGAGTACGCGAAGCAGAAGCAGTCCGAGTCTGGCGTGAAGTTGCTGTGGGGTACGGCGAACCTATTCACCAACCCGCGCTACATGAACGGCGCTTCCACGAACCCCGAGTTCCGAGTCGTCGCCTACGCCGGCGCTCAGCTGAAGGACGCGTTGGATGCGACCATCGCTCTCGGCGGTGAGAACTACGTGTTCTGGGGCGGTCGTGAGGGCTACATGAGCTTGCTCAACACGGACATGAAGCGCGAGCTGGATCACTTCGGCCGCTTCCTCACCATGGCGCGCGACTACGCTCGTGCTCAGGGCTTCAAGGGCACGTTCTTCGTCGAGCCGAAGCCGATGGAGCCGAGCAAGCACCAGTACGATTTCGATGCTGCCACCGTCATCGGCTTCCTGCGCGAGTGGGGCTTGGACAAGGACTTCAAGCTCAACCTCGAGACGAACCACGCCACGCTGGCTGGCCACACGATGGAACACGAGATGGAGGTCGCTGCCGCGGCCGGCATGCTCGGCAGCATTGACGCCAATCGTGGCGACTACCAGAACGCTTGGGATACCGATCAGTTCCCGTACAACATCAACGAGACGGTGGAGATGATGCTCGTGCTGTTGCGTTCGGGTGGCTTCCAGGGCGGTGGCGTCAACTTCGACGCCAAGCGCCGTCGGAATTCCACGGATCTGAACGATACGTTCCACGGCCACATTGGCGGCATGGACGTCTTCGCGCGTGCCCTGTTGATCGCCGACGACCTGATCCAGAAGTCGCCTCTCGAGAAGATGCGCAAGCAGCGCTACTCCTCCTTCGATGCCGGCAAGGGTGCCGACTTCGAGGCGGGCAAGCTCTCCC
Source organism: Polyangiaceae bacterium (assembly GCA_050290545.1). GTDB lineage: Bacteria > Myxococcota_A > Polyangia > Polyangiales > Polyangiaceae > SZUA-265. Next base: position 17,221 of record JBNKHV010000069.1, read on the forward strand.
TCGAGCAATTGGCAGAGGTCGGCAACAGCGGTGGCGAGCTTCCGCTCACCAGCGGCCAGCAGGAGCTGTACGAAAACATCGTCAATCGCTACGTGCGCTGACGATGACTCACCCCCGGCGCTGTCCGGGATGTTCGGCAAGGCGCCGCGCGACCACTCGGTGTCGTCCGGCGCCTTCGCTTTTTCGTGTGGGTGCTCTGGGCCCGACGCCCATCGAGTGGGAGCATCTGCAACGTAGGCGCACTTCGTTGGCGCCCTCGACGAACCCCCTGGCGGCGGCCCGCGAGGCGTCGCGGTGCAGCAGGGAGCACTGGCGAACTGCCCGGGTCGCGTGCAGCAGGGAGCACTAGCGAGCGTCCACGTGCGGAGCCTGCACTGGCGAGCGTGCTTCCGAATCCCGCGCTACACTTCCTCACGAGATGCACGACGCACGAGGAGGTGGCGGGCTTCATCACGCACAAGGGTGGTTTCTCACCTGGGTGGACGGGGTGGAAGTCGTATACATGGACGATCGAGTGACTCCGCGTTCCCTCGACGAGTACTTCCGCGTCGTGGAGAGTCTGATGCAAACGGCGACCTGGGGTCGCCCGGTCTTGTACGAGGTGCAATCCCCGGGAGCCTTCGACGCGGCCGCTCGACGCCGGCTTTCGAATCTCCTCAACCAATACCGCAGCACGGTTGCGAAGAACACGCTTGCCTACTCTCTGGTGACTCCGTCGGCGCCCGTTCGCGGCATCCTCACGGCGGTGTTTTGGGTGTCACCACCACCCTATCCGCACAAGATTTGCGGGACGGTCAAAGAAGCATTCGAGTGGTTCGCGACCAAGATACCCACTCTGGACCCGAAGACTGCCTACCTGAACTACGTTGAGACCAAGACGCGTCTGCTGGGAAAACTCGACGGTACCGCGTCGATGGCGAGCTGAGCGGCGCGACCGTCGGTGTCGAAGGCCTCCACGAATCCTAGGGTGAAGAACAACGCCCTACGGCCAGTTCTTGCGCTGGGTATCACTCCAGGGTGAGGAACACATCACACAATCGTCGCCGAAGAAGTAGTTCTCTGCGTCTTTGTCGTTGTAGATCCAGTACCGGATCCAGGCGATGATCGAGGGTGTCTCCGTGCCGCCTTGGATGCCGCCCGGTGAACCTTGTATGTAGCCGTGATCGGCGCCCTCCAGGAGTGCGAAGAAGGTCTGCACTTGGGAGGCTTCGTACGTGGGCGCCAACCACGACTGGCCATCACCCATCGTGTCGTCGGTGCCTCCGATCAACAACAGAGGCCCGTGGAGATCACCTTCCGCACTGTGGCCATGGATCGCCACCACCGTGGCGATTGCCTCGTGCCCGCCGATCTCGACGGAACCCGTGGCGCCGACCGAGTAACCCATGGCGATCGCATGTGTCACGTCGAGCTTGCCTTCGAACACGCTTCCGGCAGTCGAGTTCTGCGCGATGATCCAATCCAGCCCGTCGATCAAGCGCATGCGCGTCACTGGGTCACCTGGGCCACCGTCGAGCTGACGCCCGATGATCACGAAGCCGTGAGAGGCGATTCGCTCCAGCAGGCCGCTCATTTGCGAGACCTGCATCCCAGTGCCGGGCCCGAACGTGATCGGTGCGTGCAGGAATCCGTCTTCGCCGAGCGTTTCGGGGCGGATGATGGTGTACGTACCGTCGGGCCCCGTGTTGGTTTCGGTGGTGGTCGGGTAGGGTCCCATGTCCGAGTAGTTGTCGACCGGCGGGAGCGGTGAAACCGCAGGCTCGTCACCGCCGCCACCGCCAGCGGCGCCGTTCATGCCGCCAGCGCCCGGCTCCGGAGTGGAGTCGCCAGCTCCGCCAGCGCCTGCGCTACCCGCCATGCCGCCAGCACCCTCAGCCGGCTCTGGTTCGGGTTGTGCGTCGACTCCTGGGACTCCGCCGGCTCCTCCCACGCTTTCGGCGTCTGTCATCGTTGGGGTCTCTCCGTCCGTGCCGGGGGTTCCCACGGCTTCGTCCGGCGTCGCGCCTGGGTCGACGGCGCCCCCCGTGCCGTCGCTGCCAGCTGTCGTACTCGGCGCGCCCGGCGTGACCGCTGGGGCCGAGCTCGCTGCTGCGCCGGTGGCCATCGCCCCAGGTGCTGCGCTCGGGTTACCCCCCGCGCTGGGGCTCGGCACCGTGGAGCTTGGGTTCAGCGGCACGTTGGCGCCCTCCTTGGGCTGTTCTTCTTTCGAGCCACAGGCGGACGAGAGAGCCAGCGTGGTGGCTAGGGTTAGGCCAATGCGTGCAGCGCTGCGGGTCATGAGAATCTCCTCGAGGTCTGGATGCCTCGTAGCCTCGTGGCGAACACCAGCTCGGCTCCGCGATGGCCGTGGGCAGCGGACTGGCGCTCGCAGCTACGAGCCGCTGAGCGTACCACCTGTGGGGCGAATTCCTACCGTTTCGTTTTCCCGGTCGCGTGACGCCCGCAGCGCAACTTCTCCCAGCACGGGAAGAAGTCGCCGACCATTCCCTTGCCAAGGGATTGGTGCAGGAAAGCTCGATGGTGTGTTCCCCCGAGTGACTCGGTTCCGACTGCTTCGAAGACTTGCGGCCCCGTCCGTCCCCATCCGGCACCTTCATGGCCGCCCCTGCAGCTGCGCGTCCGTACTCGGGATGCGCCCACCAGTGGCGCGAAGGCTGCTCACGGCGCTCGCGCGGGAGCTCGGAATCGAAGGGTTCGTCGTCGGCCAATCCCGCAGGTGACCCCCATGCCCTAGTCGGCCTGTCCGAACAGCGCCTTGTACAGGGAGCCCCCGGCGATACCGCCGACGATCGGAGCTACCCAGAAGAGCCACAGCTGCTGAAGAGCCCAACCACCAACGAACAAGGCAGGGCCAGTGCTGCGTGCTGGGTTTACGGACGTGTTCGTTACTGGAATGCTGATGAGGTGGATCAACGTGAGACACAGGCCAATTGCGATCGGCGCAAGACCTGCTGGAGCTCGCGAATCTGTTGCGCCCATGATCACCATCAGGAACACCAGGGTGAGCGTCACTTCGGTGACGAGGGCTGCGACTAGGTTGAAACCGCCGGGGCTGTGCTCGCCGTAGCCGTTCGAGGCGAAGCCCCCGATCTCGCCATCAGCTTTGCCGGTGGCGATCACATACAGCACGCCGGCTGCGAGAACGGCACCTGCGACCTGCGCGACGATGTACGGGCCAGCCTCTTTCGCTGGGTGGCGTCCGCCGGCGACCAAACCCAGCGTCACGGCCGGATTGAGGTGGCAGCCCGAAATGTGGCCGATGGCGACCGCCATCGTGAGCACCGTCAGACCAAAAGCGATCGACACCCCCAAGAGACCAATCCCGAGGTTGGAGTCCGTGCCACCGAACGCTGCAGCGAGTACGGCACTGCCGCAACCACCGAACGTCAACCAGAACGTGCCCAGCACTTCAGCCGCTAGTTTCTTCGTCATCTCCCACTGTCTCCGTTTCAAAGATTCGGTTTGCGGTTGCCGTGGTGACACCCGCTGGGGGGGGACGTGAGCAACTGACGTGCCAAACGACATCGCCCTCATCGTTCACCCCGCTCCCCAACCCATGGCGCGCAGCGTAGCATGAACCCTGCAGACTGTGGGTTCCATACGACAACGGAGCATTGCCTCGCCTATCGTACTCACGGGCGGTTTGGTTCCCGCAGTGCTGTCGGGCGTTGACCGAAGCGCGCGATCGAAATCGAGGCGGAAAGAGGGGATTCGTCGCCAGGGGGGCCACGCCGAGTGGCGTGGCCCCGGACCATCACCCGAGGACGCGGTACCTAGCGAAACGATGAGTCATGGAGACACTTCGCTCGAACCAGCGCCGTCGAATCGAAAGATACTGCGGGTTGGCAGAAAAGGCGTCGAGCTTGGAGACGGAGGGGAAACGAATCGTGAACACTCGGTTCACCGACTTGCCCTCGCCAGGACTCAATACCTCGGAGACGCGCGCATCGAGCTCGAAGCTGCCCCCGTGTTGCGTCAGTAGGGGTAACATCTCGCGTCGATACTCGGCGTATCCGGCTTCGTCTTCGACGCGTACCCCAACGAGCACGTCAATCATCGCCTGGTTCCTCGTTTCTGTGGTTCACGACCACTTGCCCGCGTGTGCGCCGCCGTCGACGTGGAGTACTTCGCCCGAGACGAATTCCGCGGCGTCCAGGTACAACAGCGCCTCCGCCATTTCCCGAGTCGTGCCGAGGCGCTTGGCGGGACTGAGTCCGGCAAGAAACTCGTGTGCGTCTTTGGGGTGCATCGGCGTGTCGATGATGCCAGCGGCGATCGTGTTGACTCGAATGCCGGACTCGGCGTACTCGATGGCGAGAGAGCGCGTGGCCGCCTCCAGACCGCCCTTGATCAGAATGGGCAACGCGCTAGGCACGCCCACCACCGGCTGCACGGCGAGAGACGTGCCGATGTTGACGATGTGCCCGCTGCGGTTAGGCAGCATCGCCTCCAGGGCTCGCTGGGTCATGGTGAAGACTCCCCCCAGGTTCGTAGCGATCAGGCGGGTGTAGTCTTCTTGCGAGTAGGCCGTGAACGGCTTGGCGATGAACACACCGGCGTTGTTGACCAGCAAGTCCAAGCGTCCAAAGCGCTCTTTCGCAAGGCGCACGGCATTGCGAGCCGTTTCCGGCTCCGTGACATCACCGTCGAGGGTGAGCAGCTGCTTTGAGCCCTGCAGAGCGGCACAGTCGGATGCGTGTCGCGAGGTCGCGACGACACGATACCCCCGGGCAAGGAGGGTGCGTGCCATTTCCAAACCAATTCCACTGGACGCTCCGGTGATGAGCGCGACTCTAGACGTCATTTCGATTCTCCTATCTGTTGGTCTCGTTTGGACGTCCACGTGGTCGTGGGCGTCCATCAGATAGGTCGCGATGAAGCTCTCCGTTACAGCGAATGTGCTTGGCCCGAGCAGCGTCGCAGATGGGCACGGGCGCGGTGGAGTAACACTCGAACGTGCCCTGGTGAGATGCCGAGAGCTCTGGCAACGTCCTCGTGGGGACGTTCATCGATGCTTGCCAACACGACGTGCTGCTGCATTTCGTTCATCTGTAGGATGCAGGTTTCTGCCCGTGCGAGCTCTTGGCTTTGGGTTGCTTGGGCTTCGCCGTTGCGCGGAACCTCGTCGGCCACTTCCACGAGATCGGGGCTTTCGAGTTGCCGCTTGAGGTTCTTGCGTCGCGCGTTCTGCAAACCGTGCCGCAGCAAAGTGGTCAGCAGCTTCAGGGCGCCCGGCCCCTCCCGCGGCACGTCGCGCGCCGCGGGGAGCGTCAAGAACGTGACGAAACTGTCTTGGACTGCGTCCATGGCGTCCTCGATGTTCAGTCCTCGTTTGGTGGCGTAGTGCAGGAGTCGGGGCCAGTGCTGCTGCACGAGGCGGGCGAACCACTCCCGTTGCTCCAGGCCTGCGTGCGCTTCAGACATCGGTGTCCTCACCGCTGGCGCGGGTCAGGGGCGCGCGGCTTCGTGGGGCGTGGCCGCCAGCGGCATGCCGCCGTGTGGTGTGACGCTCGGTGATGTGGCTCGGACAGTTGATGTCCCACGCAGCGACGCGGAAGACCAGCGCCCGTTCGACGGTCGCGTGGTAGCCCTCGTCCCGCACCTGGTCGAGCAGAGCGTCGTCGTCTTCGACGAAGTGTGCCCGACCCCAAAGCTTGACCCGTTTGCGATCGGGGTAGTCCATCAGGAAGAGGAAGGCCAAGTCGTTTTCGCTGAGGTTGCCGAGCGAGATGTATTGGCGATTGCCGGAGTAATCGGCAAAGGCCAAGGTGTGTTCGTCGAGCACTTTGATGAAACCCGCGGGGCCCCCACGATGTTGAATGTATGGCTGACCGTCACTCGACGCCGTGCCGAGGTAGGCGGAATCTCTTTGGGCCACGAAGTCGGCCAGTGCGGGGGTGATCGTGTCTGACCAGTCCTCGAGCTCGAGTCTGCGTTGGTAGATGGCGCGCGAGCCGCGGTCCGCTTGGGCGCGCTTCACCGCTGGTGTGAAAGCGACGTCGGCCCGGAGCTGCTTGCTTGCGTCAGGCATCGGCGATGAACTCGACCCGGATCCCACCGGGGATCAGGCACATCATGTGTTTCAGGTTGCTGGTCCCCAGGGGTTCCGGGGCAAACTCGATGCTGACCTCGGGATGAGCTGCCAGGCGCTGGTGGAGCTCGGCCAGAGCGCCCGCGGCGGAAACGCGCAGTGCGACGTGGTGCAGACCGACGTGGTGACGTCGGTCGAACTTCGTTGCCGGGTCTTGCACCTGCCACAGGGTGAGCATCACGGTACCGTCCGAGACGAACACGGCGGGGTAGTCGGGGCGCTCGCCGACTTGGGTGTAGCCGAGCACGTCGACGAAAAACGTTCGGGTTGCGAACACGTCGCGTACCGTCAGTCCGAGGTGATGAATGCCGAGGGTTAGGGCCATGTGGGTTCGTTGCTCCTGCTCTTTGAGGGGGAGACAGAAGATTGGCTGGAAGCCCGTGGTTCAGCAATGGTTGACTGAGTGGACTCAGTGTTTGCTAATCTTGAACAATGGACAAGCTGGTTGCGATGGAAACCTTCGTACGGGTCGTTCGTGCGGGGAGTCTGAGTGCGGCGGCCAGGCAGTGGGGGCGCTCCAAGGCACGCATCAGCCAGACGTTGGCTGCTTTGGAGGCGGAGCTGCAGATGACGCTACTGCAGCGAACCACACGCTCCCTGAAGTTGACCGAGGCCGGCCGCATCTACTTCGAGCGCTGTGCGGATCTGCTGGCGCAGCTGGACACTCTGGAGACAGATCTGCAGGGAGCTCGTAGCGCGCTCACGGGCAATCTTCGAGTGACGGCGCCGCCCGGCTTTGCGCTGCGGCTCTTGCCGGTGCTCACTACTTCGTTTTACGAGCAGCACCCGGGTATCTGCATCGAACTGGACTTGACCCACGACTTCGTCGACCTGGTCGAGCGCGGCGTGGATGTCGCGATTCGCGTCACCGCGCCCCGAGACTCGTCGCTGATCGCGCGTCGTCTGGCGCCGGCACCCGTCGTCGCGGTGGCGGCGCCCAGCTACCTGTCACGCAACGGGGTACCTCGATCACCGGAGGATCTGCGACGTCACTCGTGTCTGGTCGACACGAACTTTCGGCAGCAACAGCGCTGGACCTTCAAGACACTCGGCGGGACTCGAAGCGTCAGCGTCACTGGGCCCTTCCGGGTCAATCATCCCGAAGCCGTGCACGACTTGGCGCTTGCCGGTCATGGCGTGGCGCTACTGCCTCGTTTCGTTGCCGCCGATGCGTTGCAGCAGGGCACGCTGGTGGAGGTATTGCAGGGTCGAGTCGCCCTATCTTGGGCCGTCTACGCCATCTACCCACGTCGCGCTCATCTTCCCGAACGGGTGCGGGCCTATGTTGAACACCTGGCGGCCGCGCTGGCGGACCAGTCACTGTGAGCTGCGTGGAGTGCGAGGCGCCTGCCCCGCCCAATGCGTTGCACTCGATGTACCCCGCACGCAACAACGCCTCCCTACGGTTAGCTGCCCCGACCTACGCCGCCCGCGACAAGGGCTGCTCGTCATCGTCCAGGCGCGCTGCGCCCTCTGCTACGGCCTCGCGGAGCTCGGACAGTAGTGCGTTCTGAGCTCGACTGCCCCCGAGGCGAGGTAGCTCGGGGAGCAACTCGTTCAGTCGGTGACACGCCTCGTCGTGCTCCCCGGCTCCCAGGGCTCGCAGGGCCAGGCTGGCTCTGAGCAAGATAGGATCAGTGGCAGGGCGCTGACGATGATGCCGGACCCATGCGTCGATGGACTCGACGTCTTTGGAGCCGGCCAACGCCAAGAGATGGTGCAAGGTGACGTGGGGGCTCGGCTCTTCGTGGAGCGCTGCCAGCGCGCGATTGCGCACCGGCTCCCAGGGGAGCCGCACGTCCCTGCGGGCGCGAATGCGAAGCCACCACAGCGCGGCTGGGGCATCCACTTCCGCGTGTCCCTTCTCCACGCCCGGGAGGATCCAGCGAGCGAAACGATCGTAAGCGTCTTGCCACCGGCCGAGCTCCAAGTCGAAGACGAGCATGTGCCAGTGCAGGTGCACTCGCCGAGAGGCTTCGATTTGCGGTCCGTCGTGATGTCGGAGCCACTCGGAGAGAGTGCGATGGCCCTCCCTGAGGTTGCCTGAATCCAGTGCGCGATGGGCCAGCACGTGGGCGCTGCCGGCTGCGCCGTTCGCGAAAAGGCTTGCACCGGAGATGTCGGAGCTTTTCATGCGGGGATCTCCTGGGGGTCTGTCGAGGGGCGCTGCGCCGTTGCAGCGATCCCCGATCTGCCCTCGCCGTGTCAGCGTCCCGTCTAATTGGCGTCTAATCGGCGTCGATACGTCGTGTTGGTCCTCGGGCACTCCCTCTCGACAACCTTGCTGACGAGTTTCGGCGAGACTCCGAGGGGTCCGCCGCTTGGGGGCTCCTCTGCGGCGGCCGCTGGCACTGGCCAACGTGCCCCAGCCCAAGCCGAAACCCTGCCGAGGTACAGCTGCGTGTTTTGGATGACCGTAACCCGACGACCTTCTGCGCGCTGCCGAGCGAGCAACGAGTGGGTCGGGCCGCCAGGAATGCGAGCGTGAGGTCGCAGAGTGCAAGCGTTGCCCTGCTAGCTCGTGGAGCCCGACTTCGTGAACGTTTGGGTCGTCGCGAGGGCTGAGCTCGACGAACTTGGTCGGAGAGCAAACGTGTTGGCAATCGAGGAAAGGCGAGCCTAGGATGGTGCTTCGATGATCGAGGCAGCAATTCACCACACGTTTACCATCGAGCGCACCTACCCCACGAAGGCGGCGCAGGTGTTCCGCGCGCACGCTGAAGCGGAGCGCAAACGTCGTTGGTTTGCCGAGGGTGAAGGCTTCGTCGTTGCGAGCTACTCCCTCGACTTTCGAGTGGGGGGCTTCGAGCGTTGTCGATTCAGCTACGGCGATGGCCCAGCGATGACGTATGACGCCACGTACCTCGACATCGTGCCAGACGAGCGCATCATCTTCGCCTATGGCCTCACGGCAGGAGGCGAGCCCGTTTCCTCGTCGTTGTGCACGGTCGAGCTTCTTCCTCGCGCGCCGGGCACGCTGCTCAGGTACACTGAGCAAACGGCATTCCTGGACGGCAACGACGGCTCGGCTGCACGTCGCGAAGGCTCGGTGGATCTGCTGGAAACGTTGGCGCGTGAACTCGCCGCCAACGATTGAGCGTGGAGGGCGCGCCTTCCCGTATCCGCGGCAAGTTGCGGCCTGTCACTGAACCTGGGTATTCGAGACCAGTGTTCCGTCAGGTGTTGCGGTCGCGAGGACCATTCGCGTGGGCAGGGTGAAGTCCAAGGACACGCAAATTGGGTTGGTGACGTGCTGCCCGGTGTCGTCGTGGAGGTATTCGTCGCTGAAGCAGAGCTCGACTGAGTAGCGACCGGAAGGCGCGGACCTGCGGATCTCGCAGCCACCCGCGTCGGCAACACCAATGCTCGCATCCCAAACGGTCAGGAGTTCCGTGTCCAAGCTCCACACCCAGTTGGAAGGGTCCGGCATGGTGGGAGCTCCCAGGTTCATCGTCAACGGGGGGTTATCGCAGCCCGGAGTGCCGTAGGTCTCGAAGAAGCTTGTGGGCTCACCCTCGTAGTAGCCTTGCACCCAGGGCTGCTCCTGAGTACTGCTGTTCGCCTGAACGAAGTGGGACTGCTCTTCGGAAGTCACGATCTTCAGTCCGAACGAAACCCTCCCAGCCCGATTGTCTGCCACGATGCGACCAGTGAACAGCTCGCTGTCGACGTCGAGACGCGTGTCGACCAAGTCCTCGTCCATTTGGAAGCAGCCTTCTGCCGTCTGAACGTCCACGTTGGGGCTGAAGTCCCTGTTCGGATCGCTCCAGCAGTCCTCGGCTGAACTCGCAACGAGCTCGACGTCGGGCGTGGCGAAGCAGGTTCCTTTCATGGTGATGTCTGTCCAGTATTGATGGACGCAGAGGCCGGCCTCTGGAGCGAACCCCGTGATACCCAGCCCGAATGCCACAATCTCACCTGGGCTCGTGGTGGCGTAGGGTTGGAAGCCAAACGACAGGGTGTTCTGGTCGAGCACGAGGGTATTGACCGCGCCGCCGTCAGCTTCGACGGCCAAGGGCGCGCTCGCATCGCCTGGAACTTGCGGTGCTGGCGTTGTGGCCATCGATTCTTCGGGATCCGGCGCAACGAGCATTGGCGTCGCTGCGTCGCCCAGTTCGTCCAGTGCGTCGGGATCAGCTGCAGCAGCCCCGGGCGGTGAAGGCCCTGTTTCTGTTTGGTTTTCCGGTGCGACCCCCGGTGTTGGGGTCGCAGCATCCACCGGCATGGGCTGAGCTGGGCTTCCCGTTTCGGACGCCATCTCATCGGCTGGCGGTGTGTTCTCGGCGTCGGTTGACGGCGTCTGATGGCCACCGCCACACGCGAGCGCAGCGCAGGCGGTGACAACTACAACGCTGTGTGACCACTGCATCGCCTGCAAAGTAGCAGGCGCTGGCGGTGGGCTTGGGCGAAAACCTTTTCACCCGACCAGCGTGTGTATCCGAGCCAACGCCGACCCCGAGTAGCGCTACCAGCGCATCACGAGTACGCTCGCGGCCCCTCACGAGAAAGGCCCTGGATGGTGAAGTTGCAGAACCTCTTGAACAAGCTCAGCGACAAACTGATGACTTGGAGCGAAGCGCTGATCGGCATGCTGCCGAACCTGCTGGTCGCGGGTTGCATGGTGCTGGCGGCTTCGTTCGTCTCGCGCTACGTCGCTCGCGTCGTCTTCCAGGTGACCCACAGAGTCAGTCGCAACGAACCCATCAGCGACTTGCTGGGTGCAGTGGCCAGGCTCGCCACCATCGCGATAGGTTTGTTTTTCGCTTTGGGCCTGCTGAAGCTGGACAAGACGGTGACCTCCCTGCTGGCGGGCGTCGGAATCGTCGGCTTGGCACTCGGCTTCGCGTTTCAGGATATCGCCGCCAACTTCATGTCGGGCTTCATCATGGCCATCAACCAGCCCTTCGTCGTCGGAGATCTGGTCGAAGTCTCCGGTCACCGAGGGTACGTCAAGAAGATCGCCATGCGCGCGAGCTTGATCGAAACACTGCAGGGGTTGTCCATCCTGGTCCCCAACAAGGACATATTTCAGAACGCCATCGTCAACTACACGAACACGCCTCATCGCCGGATGGACCTGACGATGGGTACCGCCTATGGCGACGACATGCAGACAGTGCGCAGCACCGTCGTTGGAGCGGTTCAGGACATTCCCCATCGTGATCCGGACCGCGAAATCGACCTACTGTTCAGTGAGTTTGGCGACAGTTCGATCAACTTCACGCTGAGGATCTGGCTGAATCAGGCGGACGAACCTTCCTACGACCATGCCCGCTCCGAGGCCATGATCGCCATCAAGCGGGCACTCGACAGCGCCGGTTTGACGATCCCGTTCCCGATACGAACCCTCGATTTCGGTGCCGACGCGGTAGGGGGCAAACGACTCGACCAGATGCGTCTGCATATCGCCCAAGACCGCGAAGCCGCATCACGTTGACGACGACATCATGTCGACACCGAAGTACCGCGCTCCTCGTCAGCAGCGACTCGTCGGATTCCGCGAGGAGCTGTCACGGCCATGTTGCTTGGTCCGGCTTCGTCGCCAAGCAGTAGACTAGCGACCCTAGCTTCGCCCACAACGGATTCACTTTGGAAACGCTGCGCCCAGTAGCTACTTACTGGGTGGCCCGTACAGTGTGGGACGATGCATCACATAGCCGAGGTTCGTCGTGCGCAGAATTTGTACGACGTTGCCTGTGGGACTGACCTCGTGGATTTCACCGAGCGCCGAGTACGTGATCAAGGTGTTTCCGTTCGGTAGGCGTTGTACGTCGCCGAGCACCGACGTGAAGCGGTCCCCTTCGTACAGCCAGGTGCGGGATGCGCTCCAGCTCGAGTCGTCCAACAGGTACTCGTAGACGAATGACTGCTGTGTGGCGTTGCTGTTGCTGATGAACAGTAGATGGCCGTCCTCGAGGAGCTGGTGCCCCCAGTTGCCCTGCCAATCGTCGGACACCTGGAAGAAGTCCCCGTGTGGCTCGCTGCCGCCAAACTGCCACAAGAGCTGCCCGTCTCGGTCGAATTGAACGAACAACCCCGCTTCGCTGTCGGAGAGCGTGTAGGTGTCGCTCCAGGGCTGGTAGGCGATCGAGTTGGGGCGGCATTGTTGACCTGTCGTGTAGAGCAGAGCCAGGTTCTCGACCAGGGTTTCTACTTCGCCGCCAGGTGTGAAGCGGCGTACTGCACCGCATTCCGAGTCGAACACGATCGCCGTGACGACGCCTCCGGGGGCCACCGTGAAGTCGAATTGGGCGTCTTGCAACGCTGCCGGCAAGACGAATTGTCCCAAACCATCCATCGTCATGCCCGTGAACTCGCCCTGGTTGCCGTTCAAGTTGAGCGACAAGTTGTACATCTCGTTGCCCTCCCAACTCATTCGCGCCCGACTGGTTGATGGAGGCGCCGAGGCCCACCAGACGACGTCCGCTTCGCTGTCGATAATCGTGGTCGGTGTGCGACCAACTCCAGCGCCACTGACGCCGCCCGCCAAAATCAAGAACCCGCCCGCCAAGCCCGACTCGTCGAAGACTTCCCGTTCGACGAGCGGGGTTGAACCGCCCACCGGGCGCGTTTCGAATACGCTGTCCGAGCTGGTACAGATGTGACCGTTGCCCTCAGCGACAATCCGGCTGAAGTACTTGCGGTTTCCTTTCATTCCGAGCAAGAGAGTTCGGAATTTCGGCCCGGAAAGCTCGACCGGCGCGACGTGCACTGGCCCACCGTCGACCTCGCCGAACTCGATCCGCGCGACTACGACCGGGATGTCGACACTCCACTCGACGATGCCGACCTGTCCGATTGCGTCGCTCAGTGACACGTCGATGCTGAACTGGCACTCGCCGACCGCGGCGGGGGGAGATGCATCTGGCGTCGGTGCTCCGGGACTCATCGGAGGTGCGTCAGTGGGAGGAGCGATGGCGGAGCCGGCATCGTTCTCGCGTTCACTTGCCACCAGAGTTCCTTCGGTTGAGGTGGGGCCGCCATCACGCGCGGCATGCTCCGCACCAGTTGCAGCCGACGCGTTGGTTGTCGGCTCCGTCTCTGCTTCGTCGGCGGATAGCGTCGGTTTCGAGCCCTCCGTCGCGCCAGCGGTGCGCGCATTGTCAACGGTGCTCCCGGCGTCGCGGCTCGAGGCGCTGCTGTTCGACGTGTCGCTGTCGTGAGGCTCGCGGGTTTCGGACAGCGGGTGAGAGTCCTTCGTGCTGCAGGAAGTGCACGCCAGTAGGGCCGCGGTGAAACAGCCGCACAGCAGCTGATGCCGAAAGGTCATGGGTGTTAGTCTAGTCAGCGGCTAGGCTGAATTGAGTGCACTTGCGACGCTTAGTGGGGGCTGGCAGTCGAACAATTTCGCGGAGACCGCCGGAATCCCACCTGGGCGCAACCAGGTTCTGTGAAGATGGGCGAGCATCGCGGCATTTTCGAGCTCAGGCTGGAACCGCAGCGCCTGGTACCTACAGCGCAATACCCAGCGCGCCATCTAGGCCGAAAACCGCAGTGTTGACCTCGGTGTTCAACGTGCCGTCCACCTCGGTGCCTACGTCGAAGAGGTAGCCCAACCCGGCGCCGACACGAAACATCACGGGACCCCAGAGCCATTGCCGCCCCGCCATTGCCATCGGGACAAGCAGCCTACCCGTACCAGACTCACCAGTCACTTCGTTCTCCATGGACAACAGCCTGAAGGAGACCGTCGGGGAGATGTACCAGCCTCGATACCCGTTCGAAGCCGGAAAATATCGAATTCCTCCTCCGACGGAGATACCCACGTTGTCCGTCGCGACGACCGTGGTTTCGTAGTAGGAGACCTGGCCCGTTACCTGGGTGCGATCACCAACGCCGTAGTCGACTCCCAACATGATCTCATCGAAGACCAAGTTCAGTGGGTTGATGTGGACGACCCAAGTTGGCGCCTCCTCCTTCAGTCGCAATTGCTCCTTTTCCCGCTCGGAATCAGCATAGTCGTGAAGCTCCCTCATCTGGTCGGCAAGGCTCAGGGGCGCTGGCGCGGCGGGCGGTGCTTGCGTCGACGGGCCCGCGTTGACGGCAGGTGAACTCTGTGACTGGGCAGGGGCACTAGCTGGTGGAGCAGCAGCGGGAACGTCGTCGACGACCTCATCGTTGAAGGCCGTCTGGGATTCTGACTCGCTGGTGCCAGGTCGCGTCTGTTCGTTTCCTTGGGTGGGAGCTTCGGCGGTCCCATGTGGGGTGTTCTCCGCGTGCGCGTGGTCTGGCTCGGCTGCGATTGTCAGCGCACCGAATGAAATGTGCATGATGGTCTGCTGGTAATTCATGTTTCTACTCCGTCGGAAGTGGCACGGAGGCCCTGGTGCCCCGGGTCATCCAGAACTCTGCAACGGCGGCGAATGGACGGCCTGGGACGAAGCGCCGATCATCGGGCCGCGCCCCCCTTGCTCGAAATCCCGCCTGTGTGCATCAGTATCTGGTCCTGCTACAGGTGCTGGTTGGGCACCACGTGAACAGTACGCACGGAGGCGCCCGCCTACGAGGTCACCTACGGGTCATCTGCGGTGTCAAGTACGCCGGCCGAGGCGTGTACAGGCGCGAGCAGCGCTCGCGTTGCCAACGCAGCGAGCTCGGGCGACTCGAAAGCCGGGCTCTTCAGCAGTCGGCGAAGGCATTGTCCCAGCGCCTCGCTTCTGCGCCGACAAATCGACCCGAGTAGCACAGCGAGACTCTCTTCACTTTGTCTCGAGCCGATGGCGCTGCTGGACCAGTGCTCCAGGACTTCGAGGACACGCTGTTCCACTCTCCTGCTATCGTTCAGGCCGAGTCGACTCGCCGCATCGAAGCAACGGCTCAAGAACTCTCCAAACTCGGAGATTCGCATTGGAGAGCTGTCGTCGAGAGCTTCCACCACGCGATCGCGTTCCACGAGGTTGCCTTCGCTGCTCAGCTCTCGATGTGGGGTCCTCTGCAGTACGCCGAACACTCCGTCCTTCGGCTTCTGAGTGGCGAACAAAACCTTGGCCACGGTACCTCGAAGGTGTTCACTGTTCCGGCCGGCGGAGTCGAACTGGTGGTGCCGGTGCAGGGCGAGGCAGAACTCGACGGGACTGCGTACCAGACAAATCGCCAGAGCGACGTGAGCGACGAAGAAGAGCGTGTCGTCATCTTCGGCGACGGCCGGCCCATTCGGGGCGTTGGCAAGCTCCTCGGCGACGACCTGCAGCAGTTCAGCGACCACGAGCTCGGGATCCACTGCTCCGAGGGCGCGCAGAGCAAACAACAGAGGATCCTTGTGGCGTTCTGTCTGGGGTTTGCGGGACAGCTCCTTGAGTTCACCCAGGCAGCGCGAAAGGCTCGAGCGGTCTCCACTCGAATAGACACCGACGACGAAACGAGCCAGCGCATGAAGACTCGCTTCGTCCTCACGGCGAGCTTGTCGACGCAGACGAGCGAGCACCCGCGCGTGTCCACGGTGTACCTCGATTCGTCCCAAGGCCGCGTTGGCCGCTGCACGCACGGCCGCATCCTCGGATTCACAGAGGACCTCGACGGTCGGTAGAAGGCAGTGAAGCACCCCCTTGCCGGACTCGAACAAGACTTGCCACAGTTCTTCGGCGGCGTTCGGATGCGTGAAGTACGCGTCGAGGCCGCCGCCCCGCGAGCTGCTCCTGTCAACCGCCACACGCGCGCGTCGAAACATGGCCTCGTCCATTTCCAGGAGAGGTGCGCCGCTCGACCGAATCGATGGATGACCGTCAAACAGCGTCTTCACCAAGTTCTCTGCGATCGTCGCTGCTACCCACCATTGCGCGCTGCTCGTACCTCGCGGCGCGTGTCCCAGTAGCACGCCGATGGCAATGCACCACGCGACCGGCGCCTCCTCGGGAAGGGTGCGAAGAAACCAAGTGGCGGGCTGAGAGAAAGAACCCAGGACGTGCTCCAGCTTTGCTCCAGCTTTCAGAGCGGGAAAGTGGTCCCGGGCAAAGCGCAGTACTTTGGGTATCGTGTCAGCGCGAGCGAAGATCGGCTCCAACCACTCCGCCTTCAGCTCCAGCTCGCCGGTTTCTCCGAGAAACGCCTCGTTGTTTGCGAAGGTTTCCACAGCCTGGCGCAGCACCCGTTCCAGCGATTCTCGGCTTGGCTGGGGTGTCCCCCAAATGAACGACCGCTGATCGGCGTACCATTCAACAGGGACTCTGTCCTCATCGGACGTCAGAACCAAGAACGTGTCGCCATCTCGCAATTTCTGCTGAACACTCGCGAGACGCTCGGCGGTCAGTTGTCGCGTAAACTCCATGAGCTGCCGATTTGCCGTCTCGAATGCGTCCTTCACGATCAGTCCGCAGCCGCGGTACTCTTCATTCTGCGCGACGCGTTCGGGGTCGAAGGGAGTGTCCTCCTGAAGCCTGCGGCACAAGCGAAGCTCGTCATCCCTTGGCGTGAGGTTTCGTAGCACCTCCTCCGCGAACGTGGCTTTCCCCGATTCTGGTGGGCCGACGACTACCAGCAGTCGCTGCGTCCTGAGAATCGTCGCGGCCTCCTGAAGAGCAGCCGGCTCGAACAGCGGTCGCTTGCGGAGGGCCGTCGAGGGAAGCTTTTCGAACGTGAGCTTTGGCGCCGGCTCGCCTGTCATGCTCCAGTGGTTGATCGTCTGGCCGATGAGCACGGAGTCCGCGTTGACGTCACTGACTTCAACATGGTTTCTTGCGGTGCTGCCGGCAGGCTTGCGAGCGGACGCTACTGAGTCATCGTCGAACTCTTCTGCGTCCCCAGCGATAGTCTGCCCGCTGTCGCTCGCTAGCACGGGGCTTTCGGACTCCTGCTCCGTGTTGTGTGGGCCCGAGTTAGCGGCGCCTGCGGCGAGGCCCTCGTGTTCGTAGTCCTTCATGGTCCCTCTGCTCGTTCCACGTACTCGCCGGTTCCTGAGGTCTCTATGCGTCTGGGTTATCGCGCAATGTGGTCTGGGTGGTGAGCTGTTCGACGAACTCGGAGCTGTGGTCCGGCAACAGCCTGACGTAGTTCTCATAGAACTTGCGCAGTTGGGCTTGGTGCAGTTTCCGCGCTTGCGACTCCTCCTCCAACAGCGATGCGATCACTTTCAGCATGGCAGACAAGAACCTCATGCGTTCACCGAGGTCTCGAGGTAGGGCGTTGGCTGAGTCGTAGGCAGTCGTGAGCAGCTTCTTGACCAGCGAGTGCTCGTTCGCCGCCTCGATGGTCGCATCGAAGGTTTGCTCAGGACCGCTCAGCTGTCGTGATGTCGGAGAGAGGCGCTGCGCTCCGTTCCATGGCGACGCGCTCTGGCGCACGATATCGTCGATGTCAGCCAACGTGCGGCCGCCCTGGATGAACTCAGCCTTCTTTCTGGCGCTAGCTGCGGAGAGTTGACGCCGTTGCTCTCCCTGGTCCTCGATGTCGCGTCTTTCGGCCTCCAGGATCTGTTGATGTACCAAGTCTCTGTGTTGGTACTCACGTGCCTCGATACGAAGCTCGGTACGTTTCCGCTCTCGGTCCAGTTCCACGCGTTCGCGGTCGACTGCGGTTTCGCTCTCGTCCAGATGGCGAAGAACGGTCACACCGCGCACTTCCAGTCCACGCTTGCTGGCGTAGCGCTTGAGGCGTTCTTCTGCGGGCAACACACTGCCGTCGTCGTCCTCTCCTTCTGCGCGAATCGCGTGAGCGGTGACATCGCTCGACGCTTCGATGACTTCCCACGATAGACGTGTGATCGGCTCTGACAGTACGCGTTTGGCTTCGCTGACGACTTGCCCGAGCGGATCGTTGTCGAGTCGGTCCACGAGCAGATGAGCTTTCGTTGGATGCACCCGGTAGCGCAACTCGATGTCTAGAGTGATTCCCCGCCCGCCGAGTCCCTGGTGGAGCCGTTTGACCGAAAAGCGATACCTCAGCTGATCGTCCAGATTGACGAGATAGCCGGTGACGGTGCGCCGCGAAAAGAGCGACCAGGGACGCTCGTATGTTTGCCCGGGCAAGACCGTCTTGCAAGCGCCTTGTCCGTTATCCGACTGCTCCAGCACGACGAGCGCGTGCTCGGAGCTGGGCTGCAGCGTATCGGTCGACTTCGCCAAGCCCTCTGTGACAGTCAAATTGCTCACTGCATCATTGCCTTTCTTCCGACGGGTTCGTGTTTGAACCATCGAGCTCCACGAGCAGACGTCTGGCGCTTCGAGCGAGTCGCTCCGCCCGTTCGATGAGTTCGGTGGATTGGGGGCCTGACGACGCCAGCGCAGCCTGCGTCCTACGGTCGCTGGCTAAGCGTGCTGCCAGCATCGGATTGCAGGTGCGGAGGGCGACGTCGCCCTCCGTGTCGGTCTTGCTGGTGCTCTCGATCACCGTCTCCAGGCTCCTCGCCGAGGTATCGAAGAGGCTCGCACAGTGGGCACCCACTTGACTCAGCAATGCGTTGGCGAGGGCTGACTCTGCGTTTGAGATGAGGTTCGGGGCGGTCTCGCTAAGCGCCCGACGAATACTCCACAGGGTTGGATAGGACTCGAAACGAAACAGGTTCAGTTCAGAGACCCCGCTGTCGAGCTGGAGCTCCAGCTCGTCTCGACGGTACGAGCATTGCGCTAGACGCTCGAGCTCAAGTCTCGAACGCTCCGCGCGTTGCAGCTGTTTCCAAACCTTGTGTCGATTGCCTGAACGAAGCGCCCGCATCGCTGAAGTCAGCGCCTCGTCGACTTGCCGCTTTCGCAGTTGGAGCTTGGTGCCACTGTTGCAGTAGCGCCTCAGCGAGGGCATCACTTCCACCGTAACTTGCGCAAGTCTGTCCACGGTCGTTTGAAGACAGTCCGAGTAGTCCTCGGGTGACAGGCGGCCCGCCTCGAACAACAGTCTCTTCCGCAGAAGCCACGCCAGTGGCAAGGGCTGCCTTGGCAGAGGTTCTGTCATCGCGTCTCCTTGCCGAAACGCAATTCGACTTCGACCCGCCGGTTGCGCGAACGTCCCTCGTCGTTGTCGTTTTCGGCCACCGGCCGTTGACTACCGTAACCATTGGCCGAAAACAGGCCTGGTGGCAGCTTTGACGGACCATTCATGAGGTAGAGTGAAACCCTGGTTGCTCTAGCGCTGGAGAGCTCCCAGTTGTTGGAGGGGAACATTCCGTGCTTATACGAAGGGAACGCAACGTCATCCGTGTGGCCTTCGATCTGGATGGCGGTCAGTAGGTCGCTTTGGGCAGTCCGGATGACAGCTGCGAAGCGATCCAACATTTCTTTGCCGCTTGGTCGCAGCTCGAATTGTCCAGAGTCGAAAAGGACTTGGTCCGAAAAACGCACACGAATCGACCCGAGCCGTTCCGACCGCGTGACCCGACCGGCCTCGATGTCTTCGTGCAGGGTCTCGTCGAGTGCTGCCAAGAAGTGCCCTTGACCCTCTCGAACGGCGCGCGCTTCCAAGTCAGCCTCGCTTTCCAGGGCAGCCTGTATATCCTGAATCGCCAACAACTGTTGCACGTAAGTAAACAGTACGAAGACGAGCAGCATCGCTGCGAGGACATCCAGAAGTGCGGGCCAAGCGTTGACTTGCGGCGGCGCTCGTCGTCCGAAGCTCAATCCAACCCCCGTAGACTTTCCACTGGCGTCATGTCGGTGCTGTGCACTTATCCCAACAGCCTCTGGATCCACGAGCGCCGAGCGGAGACATCGGCTGATCCGTTGGATGGCCCGATAGCCATCTGGGGCGCGACTCGGGCTTGCCCGAGCAACTTCGGGAGCTGGCGGGTGAGCTCTTGCACCGCTTCGTTGCTGCTCAAGACGGCGCTCAGAACCTCACGGTGGTCACGGGTCGCTTCTCCCTCGGTGATCTTCCGGATGTCTTCGACCATCAGCGCGAACAGTTGTTGGGCTGCGTTTATCTTGGTGATTGCGTCCTGAGTCTGTGAAGAGAGCTGATCCAAGTGGGCGAAGCCCCGTTCGAACTTGGCAGCCACTTCGTTGACGACGGCGTCGTCTTCTAGCTGAGGGTTCGAAGTCGGCACGATGCTTTCCACCAGCAATGAGTTCACTCGGTCGAGCAACCTACCTTGGGCGCCCATGAGGCGGCTGTGCAATACGGATGCGACGACTGCGCCTCCAACGCCGATGACGGACGTGGAGAACGCCGTTTGCATGCCCGAGAGCACTCCACGCACCTGGGAGACTGCCGCAACCAGCGCCTCGGGGCCCGCCGACTGGAGCTCCACGGACAAGCTCGTCGTCACGCCATGAACCACCTCCAGCAAACCCCAGAAAGTACCTAGCACGCCCAGCATGATGTTGACGCTACTGACGTGATGAGCGAACTGAACACCAGCTCGACTGTGTTCTTTGCTCTCGATGACTTGCGCGAGACTTGCGACGTTCAGCCTAACCTGGTGTTGCCGAAGCGTTGCTATCGTGCGTAGGATGATGAGCGCATACCGATCTGTGGAACAGACTTTGCCCAGGGAAGCCAGCTCCGTCGTGAGTTCAGCCACGCTCATTCGAGGGTGGACGCGTCTCTTGGGGGGCTTCCTGGACTTGGTTGAGGCCGATTCCCGCTCGCGCTCCGATCTGGCAGATGAAAGGGCTTCACTGCGCCATCGCTGCAGGCGACCTTCCAGTTGCGTTAGTGCAGTCTGCTCGGCTCGAATTCGGGCCAGGTGGCGACCCACGACGTGAATCGACGCCAGAGTCGTGCCGATGACTACGGCGCCGAGCAGCTGTCCAAACAACGAATCGGGCCAAAGTTGGTCGATCAAACGACTGAGATCCATGGTGGCTACTTCGGCGAGCGCTTGCCAATGATGGTTCCAGCAATCGAAACGGTTTCACCCTGAACGCCTCGTGCTCGAACCTCGACGTCGGAGCGGTATCGAAAGGGGCGTCGCTGAGCTGAGCGGTCGATCACACCTGCTATTTCCACGTCGCCGCCGCACACGTCTTGGGCATCGATGCGAGTCGAGGTTCGGTGTTGCTGCTTGGTCGCGGGTTGTTGCGCTGAGGCTGCATGCTGTGTCTCGGTGAGCGCGCCACGCGTGAATAGGGCAGGCGCAGCGAAGTGCTGGGATGGATCCGGGTGAATCTGCGCCGCCTGTCGTGCGCTGGCGACTGCCTCCAAGTAGTTGGCTCCTCCAGTCAGATGTCGATAGAAAAACGACGCGAAGTGGACCGCATTGCCGTCCCTGACCGGCATCGTCATCGCGAGCACGTTCGGTGTCCCGGCAAGTATGAGGTGGGTCGCAACGCAGTTCATGAGCGGCTGCTTGTCAGTTCGCAACTCCGCTCCAGAGCAGGAATTCAGGAACACGAGCGATGGACCTTCGTGACCTCGCAGTAGGTTCGCGAGGGCAGTGCCGTCGAGTGGGTCTGGTCCCTGATTTCGATGGTGGGACGAATGAGGCAACAGGATGCACCCCGTCCGTTCACTCTCTGCGGATGTATCACCCCAGGCCGCCTCGCCGTGTCCGATGAAGTGAAAAATGTCGGGCCGCATTCGTTGGCACGTGTCGACTAGGCTCTCCCGTGTGGCCACTTTGAGAACCTCGACTCGACCTCCGCTGTCTTGAACGGCTCGCTGAACTTGCTCGACTTCCGTCCGCCAATCCAAACCCGAAACGTAGCCGACCGCGATCAGCACTTTGGGGCACTCCACCTCGAGATGTCCAGCCGGAGGGCGAAGTTGCTGCAAATACCGTACGAGAAAGATGTCCCTATCCAAGGCCAGGAACTCGTGTCTTGATGGCTCCTTGAGCAGCTCCCAAGGGAGGTTGAGCAGTCCCACGGCTCCGTCGTCGTCGCAGAATTTCAGGCGAATGCAGAGCTTTCTGTTTGAACTCGAGGCACTACCACGGGTTTCGTAAAAGAGTGAACCGGCCTTCTCTCGAAAGACCGCGCGGAATAGAGCTTCCCCGAACTCCGCCGGTTTGCTCTTGGCAGACCAAACTGGCAGCTTGCCGCCCCTTTCGGAGACCTCCCCTCTCTCTGCATTCGAGGCGGTAACCACCAATGCTTTGCGCACCAGCGCTATGCCAACGTCCAATAAGATAAGCGGCTTGCTGTCATGCACGGTGCCCTCAGGCGTAGGCTAGTGGTTTCAGGAGCTGAGCTCAACGAACGAATCGCTCTTTCGCCGGCATCGTGAGAGTCCACGACGGCTGCACACGACGGGTCATCTGGTGGTCAGCTGCGGTAGTCATACTCGAGCGTGAATCAGACCATGATACGCTCGCGGCATGACGCGTGGGTGGGACTACTCTGGCGGAGCAGCGACAGATGGCGAGACGGAAAGCGGCGTTCAGGCCCCTCCGCCAGCCATCGACGCGATTGCGCTCAGACCGGGCGACGTATTGTTATCAAGTTCAGACGACCCGCTCTCAGCCTTCATTCGAGAGCTCGATGGCAGTGAGTACTCTCACGCCGGGATCTGGTCGGGTGACGGTGTTATCGAAGCTGTACGAGCTGGGATCATCGAGAGGACGTTAGAGGAGTGCATAGAGAAGTCGGAAAGGACCGTCGTTGACGCCTATCGCCATCGCACGGCGAGCGCCTCGCTCGCAGCAGTTGCCCAGGCGCGACGCCAGGTTGGAAAGGACTATCCGCTACGGTGGGCTTCCATTCTCGGTGCGGTGTGTTCGCTCGTCAGGCTGGTGCCGCGGCCCATTTCCGGCAGTTCCCAGGTCGCTCATCTCGGACAGCGGGTTGTCGAACAGCTGCGTGAGGCTGACGCAGACAAGTGCATGAGTTGCTGCGAGCTCGTTGCGCAGGCCTATCTCGACGCTGGTGTTCGACTGCAGGTCGACGCAGTGCGTCGCGGGCACTTTGCGGCTGGTAGCGCGTACACGGCCGCATCCAAGATGAAGAGCTACAAGGCTGAGCGAGGGTTCGCGGATGGCGACAGCACTGAATGGGAATCGCTAGTGAACGAAATCGCCGACGCCTACGAACAGCTCGTAGGCCAGAGCCCACCGCTTGGCGAGGCAGACCTGGCTTTGGCACTGCGTCACTACGGACGCATTCGACGTGTCGGCGAAGACTGGAGTCCTGCTTTCGTCACGCCTTACCAGCTCGCGACATCTCCGGACTTTGAGCGCCTCGGGCGGTTGCATCACAAAGGGGCCGCGAGCGCGGCTTGACGCCAAGCTGAGAGCGTCCTGCAGAGTGCCTTAGACGGGGTAGCCCGCCTGCTGGAGTCCGGCGACGAACCGGCCCACGATTTCCGGGTTTGTTGATGCCGTGAGGCGCTGTATGTCAGGACCCACGCCAGTCTGGTTCATCGAACGGAGCTTCTCTCGCGCGCGTTCGACCCGCTTGCCCAGAGCCAGCGACGCGACCAATGCCAGTGGAGCGATGCCGGGTGCACCATGAGTCGATGCAAGCGCTACCTCCGCATGATGAGCTGCCAGCTCATAGCGCTCTGCGACGAAGTGCGTGAGCGACGTGGCCAGAGCCACAGACCCATCTTCATCGGACGGGCACAAGCGACCCGCGACCTCCAGCAGTTCCAACGCTCGCTCCGGCTCGCCGCGCATGGCAAGTACCTGTCCAAGCAAGCAATAGGCCCGATCGAGATTGGGCGCGACCTCGATCGCTCGGTTCAGAAACAACTCCGCCGTCGGGCCCTTGCCCTCGTACACCGCCACGTACGCACTGCACAAGTCGGTCAGTGGGTGGTTCCCATGGCGTTCTCGCAGCGTTTTTGCAGCACGAAAGAACTCGAGCTGCGATTCGGCCGGTGCACGTGCCCAGCCATTGATGAAGTCACGCTGGTAGGTTGCTGCCAGTAGGAATCCGGTGTGTACGAGTCGTTGATCCCTGTGCAAGGCGCCCCGCAGTAGTTCCCGAGCGCGTCGATTGTCCGCAGGGTTGTTTCTGAGGAACAAGTGTGTACCTCGAACTGAGGCTCCCCAGGCGTCGAGGTCTGTGTGCTTCGTGTCGTGTAGTCGGGCTCGCTCAGCGTCGAGAAGCCCGCCTGCCAGATGCGGTAGAATCCGGTCGACTAGCGCATCTTGAACGACCAGCTCCTGACCGAAGGTAAACGTTTGTTGAGTCGCGAACTGAATGCTGCCTGCTCTCGAGAGCACGGTCAGTGTCACCCGATATTGCCCTCCCGCCACCTGTATGCAGCCACGCAACAGGTGGTGCACGTTCAACGCTCGCGCGATCATCGAAGGGGGCTCCTCAAGTGCCGAATCTTTCGTCGTTCGTATCGAAATCACCGGAAACCAGCATTGCGAAAGCCTGGTCGTCAAGTCCTGGAACAGGCCCCGTGCGACGTTCTTCGCGAACGGATCAGGTGTTGTCGTCGTGAATGGCAGCACGGCGAGGGCAATGCCCGGGGCAAGACCTTCACTCTGCGATAGCAACAGAGTGGAAAGGTCTAACCCTAGCAGCGCGGCGATGGTCCGTGCCGTCTCTGCGAATACGGGCCTGCCGCTTTCGGCGCGCTTCAACGTGGACTCCGAAACGTAGTGCGGCGAGCCGGCGCTGCGCAGCGAGAGCTGTTCGCGGCTCAGTCCCCGTTGGCGCCTGTGCTCCCGAAGCAGCACTCCGTTCAAGCTCAGAGTACGGTTGTCACCTGGCGTAGTCCCCGTGGCCACGACCAACGAAAGTAGCATGAGTCGCGGCCAGTTTACTATCTCTTCTTCCTGTGATGCGTGGCCACGGAGGCGGGCTGTCATCGTGACACGAGCTCCTTGTCTTTCTTGCCACCGCAACCGCTCGAATTGCTCTGGACGAATAGGAAGGCTCCCGCGCGCGTGAAGTGAGGGGCAGCGCTGGTGGCCGCGGCGTTGCCCCTACGAAGGTTCGGCTCTTACGCGTTGCGTCGAGTTTACGTCACGTCGCCTGCGCGTGCGGTGCCAGACGCGCCACCCATGCCTTCGTCGATCGGGACGCCGCCCGTGCCTTCGCTGGCGCTCTCACCACCGGCACCTGTGGCATCACCACCGGCGCCAGCTTCGCCGCTGTCACTGGCGGACCCGCCCGCGCCGACGTCCGAGGTGTCACCGCCCGCTCCGCCGCCGATTGAGACTCGGCACCTGGCCGCCAGCTCCAGCGCCATCATTGTTCGTAAGGGCCATGAAACAGTTCCAGCTGTTCGAATTCGTGTTGCAGACGCAGCTCTCAGTGTCGAAGGAGCGGAATAGGCCGGGTACCTCGCGAGCGTGCACGCCGGCGTTAGGAACGTCGCACGCGACGCCCGTGCTCGAAGCGTCAGCTGGGCAGTCGGCCTCGGTGAAGCAAGCAAAAGCTCCGTTCCGCT
Organism: Polyangiaceae bacterium; assembly: GCA_050290545.1. GTDB lineage: Bacteria > Myxococcota_A > Polyangia > Polyangiales > Polyangiaceae > SZUA-265. The sequence goes on from JBNKHV010000069.1 coordinate 42,521, forward strand.
GGCGACGATCGGACAATACACTCCGGCGATGGCATCGCTGTCGCGCTCGGTTCTCTCGATTCTCTCGGTTTCTGGTGCACTTTCGACGATGAGCGTGGGTTGCTGCCCCGGTGGTGGCAGCCACTCGCAGCCCGCTTCTCCGCAGGAGTCCACGGCGCGCGCGAGCACCTCGTCCCCCGTTGACGAAGCGCCGGCCGAACCCGCCGGCGCTCACGGGGGGGCGAGTGACGAGCCACTGCGAGTGCGTGCGAACCAGTTGTTTGGAGTACTCGAAGCTCGACCGTTGCCTGACGATCCCAGGGTGCGTCTCGGTCAGGCGTTGTTTTTCGAGCCAAGGGTTTCGGCCGACGGCAAAGTGTCGTGTGGAACCTGCCACTCCGCCGAGCGCGGGGGGGCGGACGGACTGCCCAAGTCGAAAGGCGTGTTCGGGCGGGACAATCCGCGCAACGCGCCAACTGTCTACAACGCGGGGCTTCAGTTCGCGCAGCACTGGCGCGGAGACCGGGAGTCCCTCGAAGATCAAGCGCAGAAGGCTTTGCTTGGCAAAGGCTCGTTCGGGTTGGAGTCCCCGGAGCAGGCGGAGGCCGCGTTGGGCGCCCTGACGGACCGCGAGCCGTCGTTTCGGGAGGCGTTTCCCGGTGACCCGCAGCCGGTCAGCGTCGAGAATTGGGGGCTCGCGATCGGTGCGTATGAGCGTACGCTCGTCACGCCTGCCCCCTTCGACGCGTACCTGAAGGGCGACTCGTCCGCGCTGAGTGACGAAGCCAAAGCCGGGCTGCAGGCGTTCATCGACGTCGGGTGTGCGAACTGTCACGACGGCGCACTGCTCGGCGGTCGAACGTTTCGCAAGTTCGGGATCCGGCAGGACTACGCTTCGTTGACAGGAAGCGCCCACCTGGATGCGGGTCGCTTTGACGTCACCGGGGAAGAGGCAGATCGCTTCGTGTTCAAAGTCCCCGGACTACGAAACGTCGGGCTAACCGCCCCCTATTTTCACGACGGGTCTGTGAGCGAGTTGTCGAAAGCTGTCGAAGTGATGGGCCAGGCGCAGCTCGGTCAGCAGTTGGACGCGACCGTCGTCGCCCAGGTGGTTGCGTTCTTGCTTTCACTCGATGGGCAGGCCCCGGAATCCTTCACGCCACTGGCCGCCGCCAATCGCTAGCCGTCGGCCCTGGTCGAGCACAGGGCCTTGGTTCAGGCCGCTTCGTCGGCAGTGGCGAGCAGCAATCCCCGATGCAGACGTCTGGGGCCGTCTTTCTGCGATGGCGTCCGTCGTGGAATCGTGCCAGATCACGGCCCGCGAATTCAACCCGGAGACGAGCGTGCTCAAACACAACACCTACTTCGACGACAAGGTTCAAAGCGTGGGATTCGACCGCCATGGTCGCAACATGACGGTGGGTGCCATGGCGCCCGGAGAGTACCACTTCAACACCGCCGCCGCTGAGCGCATGACCGTGATCAGCGGCGAGCTTCGCGTGAAGCTCCCCGGCGACAGCACATTCACGCTCTACCCTAGCGGTACCTCGTTCGAAGTTCCTGGTCAGAGTGGGTTCGACTTGGAAGTCGCGGCCCCGGCCGCATACCTGTGCGAGTTCCTCTGAATGAGGTGGTGCGGGCTGCATCGCCTGCAAACCGACGGAGCGGGCGGATGCCGGAATGTCGTAGTTGGACATCGTCGCGACTTGGCAGTTGCCTGATGTTGGCCGCGGCCGGTTGTCGAACGCGAGGTCTGAACGTTGCACCGACCTCGAAAGTACGCTGCGAGAGTACGAGCAGTGCCGCAGGTGATCGTACTTCGCGCGTGCGGACGTCGATTGGGATGCGTGGCCGCGACCGCCCCATGGAAGTCTGAGTCCCAAGTGCGCGTATCGATGCGTCACGGGCACCAGGTAGTGCTCGGATGCCCCTCGCCAGCTCGCCATCAGCGTGCTAGCAGGGCTTCATGGCGCCTTTTTCAGTGTCTCGCTGGGATTGCGGAAGGCCGTGAGCCTCGGTCGACGCAAAGTGAGCCTGCATGACGAGGCGTCTTGGGTCTTCAATCGCATGGTCGAGGCGTACGAGCAGCGGCCAGCGTATCCCGATGCGCTCATCGAGCACTTGGCGGCGTTCGCCGGGGCGCCAGGCGCTCGCGTGGGAGACATCGGTGCGGGCCTTGGGCACCTGGCGTTGCCACTGGCGGCACGGGGCTTCGACGTGACCGCAGTGGAACCGGCGGTGGGAATGCTCGAGCAGCTTCGGACGCGTGCGGCACGAACGAACTCGAGCGTGCGCACCGTGCACGCGGCTGCCGAGTCGATGCCGATCGAGGAGGGGCACTTCGATCTCGTGCTGGCTGCCGACGTCGTTCACTTCCTCGATTCGGAGCGTGCTGCTCACGAGGTGGCGCGAGTTCTGGGGCCAAGGGGTGCCCTGGCACTGATCACGGTCGAACTCTCGCCTACTCCATTCATGCAAGAGGTGGTGAGCATCATGGAAGAGTCGGCGCCGCGTCGCCCGCGTCAGGTCCGCTCTTCCGTGGAACAGTTGCTTTCGGTATGTCGCGTACGCGATCGGCAAGAGCTCGTTTTCGAGCACCGAGTGGGCGTCAGTCCGCGGCAACTCGAAGGCATTCTGTGTTCGATCTCGTTCATCGGTCCGGCGATGAACGCTCACCGCTACGCAGCCTTTCGAGAGCGAATTCTGGCCATCGAACACGAGCGCCAGTGGGCGCGAACGATGCGAGTGTACACCGGGCGGCGCCGCTGACGGCCTGCGTCAGAGCACCTTCCCACCAAGGGCTACGGCACTTCGCCAAGCCGACCACTGAGAAGACAGCTCGTGAAAGTGAGTCACGACGCAAATCAAACGGTATGGGAGTCGTCGGCGCGGCTGCCATTGCAGGGGCGGCAAGGCTGGTAGAGGGAGCGGCGACACGGCGGGAGACTCAATCCGGCCGGCTTGGCTTCCACAGGCCCACGTACGCCGGTTGTGCGCTTCCGTCGTAGGGCTCCCAGGGCTGCACTTTGACGAGGAGTCCACGCGACGTCCACACAGGGTCCAAGTAGCGGACAGTATCGCTCGGCCCGATCGACTCGAGGCGCGAGAGCTCGCCTACGGCGTCGAAGGCGCCGCTCAGGGCTTGGTCGCCGGCCAGTGTGATGCTACCCAAGGTGAACGTCTGCTGATACAGACCGAGAAGAAACACTCCCCCATCACTGCTGCAGAGTCGTGCATGCAGTGAAGCCCCTGATTGCCGGGCTCGAAGTCCGTCTCCAACACGACCTGCTTCCCTTCGAATGCGCGCATCTTGTCGGACGCGATCCAGAGAAGTCCCTCTTCGTCTTCACAGTACGCGAGTTCGTAGGGCGAGACTGGGTCGCTCGAGGGCTCGAATTGCTCGGCAATCGCCTGAGGTAACGAGTCTGCGGGGAGCTCTTCCGCGGGGGACTCTTCTGCCGTTGGACCGGAAGCGCCATCAGCGGAAGGGGGCTCTTCTTTGGGGGAAGAAACGTCCGTTGTCGACGCGCTCGCGGATGAGAGCGTCACGCCCGCGTTATGCGCCAGGTTATCGTCCGAGGCAATCTCTCCCATGGGACGCGGCGCGTCGTCGGTTTGGTAGTCGCAGGCGCCGCCTCCGGCAATCCTCGGGCGCGTACTCCGTTGCTGGATCCTCCACCGCAGGTGCCTGGCGCTCAGCAGTCCGCCCGCTTCGTTGAGCCGCCGGCGCCGGATGCGCCCTACGTTTTCGAGTTGGAAGGTCTGTCGGCGGGCGGGGGCCTCGACGTCATCATTCCGGTGGACCTCAGTCTGTTGGGTCGCTAGCCGGTGGCTCGGAGCGAACGCCGGCACCGGGGGTGGCAGACGACGCCCGGCCCGAGGTCAATGGAGAGGCGGCTGTGCTTTGGATGGGATTGGTTCTTAGCCGCGCGGCTCGTTGCGACGTATGTACGTGCAGACGTTGCGAA
>JBNKHV010000070.1:0-7329 GCA_050290545.1 Polyangiaceae bacterium
GGCTATCCTTCGAGCCGAGCCAACTTGGGAGGGGGACTTCGAAACGGGCGACTTGAGCCAATGGAGCTACTTGCTCAACGAGGAGGGCTCGAGCGTGGTGAGCGACCCCGTGCAGTCGGGAATGAGTGCCGGACGCATCGAGATCACCAAAGACAACTTGTGGAGCAACGGGCTCAACCGGGTGGAGTTTCAGCGCAAACCCAACGCGGAGCTGATCGCGGAAGGCGGTTCAGTGTACTTCGGTTGGAGCTTGTTCCTGCCAGAGACGCTGACCCAAGACGATCATCAAATTGGCTACTGGGAGACCGACGTCACCTATCAGCAGGTGATGAGTCTGCACGCTCGGGGTGAAGATCTGTCCTTCAACAGCAATTCGCCCTTCAACTTGCACTGGCAGGGCGAAGGACTCCTCACGGCGGAGCGATGGCACCGCATCGTTTACCACGTGCAGTGGTCGGGTGACTCGGCTTCCGGTCGCGTCAGCTTGTGGTTCGACGGTCAGAAGGTCGTCGATGAGGCAGCGGCGAAGACCTACCTCGGTAATCCCGCTTTCATCCAACTCGGCATCCTGCGCGACACCATCGACGACGTGGAGGTCATGGTCGTGGACGACGCCTTGGAAGGCTCGACGTTTGAAGATGTCGCGATGCTCGACGAGTTCCCACTGGTCGAAACGCCGGCAGCAGAAGACACTCCCGAAGCGGAGCCCACTGTGTCTGACCCGCAGGGCACTGTGTCTGACCCGCCGAGCACTGAGTCGGATCCGCCGAGTACGGTGTCCGATGCGACAGCAGAGCCGGCATCTGCGGACGTGACCGATCCGCCAAAGGACTCGACCGCGAGTTCCGCGACGGACGGCGCGGCCAAAGAAAAGAGCAGCTCGTCTTGCGCCATGTCCCCCCAGAGCAACGGCTCGTTCCCTTGGCTCTCTCTGGCACTCGGCTCGTTGCTGCTGGGCGGCAGAAGACGACTTCGACGAGCGTGAAGCGCCGCGCCCGGTGCCAGCGGCGTCCAGCTGGGAGCGCGCCAAGGAGTGAAGAAGACGCAGGTTTCGCCTCCCGACGCCTGTCAGTGGCCGCCGCTGATGCGAGACTCTCCCGTGTAAACGTTGAACGCGTCCCCCCGCACGAAACCGACCAGAGTCATGCCGAACTCGGTGGCCGTCTCGATCGCCAAGCTGGTGGGCGCGGACATGCAGATGACGACGGGGATCCCAGCGACGCAGGCCTTTTGAACGATCTCGAAGCTCGCCCGGCTGGTCACCACCAGCACTCGGTCGTGAGCGGGGAGCTCGGAAGAAAGCAGCAAACGACCGATGGCCTTGTCCACGGCGTTGTGGCGCCCGACGTCTTCGGCGGTGCTCACGGCGTGCCCGTCACGGGTCATGATCGCCGCCGCGTGCATGCCACCGGTCTGGGCGAAGTTCGACTGCTCCGCGGCGAGGCTCTCGCAGCAGTGAATCACCGCCTCGGGGCTCAGACTCGGTCCGAGTCCCGCCAGCGAAGCGCAGCGCTCGAGGAGCGCCAGAATCTGTTCTCGCCCGCACACTCCGCATGCTGAAGACACCGCCGCATGCGGCCGAATGCGAGTCAGAGGATCGTGCTCCAGAGTAACGCCGGGCGCTGGAGTCACTTCGATGATGTTGCCGAAGTCCGGCGCCGTCGGGCGACCGCAGTGGGCAACGGCCCCGACGTCGCTGACAGCACGGATACTACCCTCACTCAGCAGGTAACCGAGAGCCAGCGCACGGTCGTCTCCCGGCGTGCGCATGGTCGTCGCGACAGCTTCGCCAGCCACGCGGATCTCCAGTGGCTGCTCGACCGCCACCGTGTCGGGAGCACGACTTCCGACACCTGCGTCGAACCTCGTTACGCCGAGACTCGCAACCGCGTCAGCGCGCCTGCCAGCACCGGACATGAGTGACTCAGAGCGTCAGTGCTCGGCGGCTTTGGCGGGGGCTTCCGACGCGCCTTTGTCGTAGGCGCCTTCACCGGGCGCGGCACTCTCGCCATGCGCGGCACTCTCGCCATGGGCGCCGCTCTCTCCGTGAGCGCCGGCATCACCGTGATTGGCGCCAGCGACGAGAGCGGAGACGAAAATACCGCCCACGACGACCACCGTTCCGATGACGATCGCGACACCCGCGAACGCGGAGGACAACGGGCCTTTGGTGCTTTCTTGCTCTGACATAGCGCTCCTCGACGAGTTGGCGCGGACCATAGCCGAGTGGCCCCGCCAACGCCAGACTGCATCGTGCGCCTACCGAGGTGCGTCGAAACGCCTCACCTGCCCACCGAGCAAAGCCGCTCAGGCGGACGCCGCGGGTTCGATGGTCACCGAAGTTCCGTAGTCCGGCTCCCCCGACTGGGGGTCGTACTTGGGCTCGAGCAGCACGTTGCACTCGGGCCAGAAGGCCTGAACATGCTGCGAGCGGCAGGGCCCTGCTTTGACCTGCGCGCGCATCTGTCCGTGCTCGCTCTTGACCAGCACGTCAGCCCCCGGCGAGATGCCCAAGCCCGCAATATCCCGGGGGTCGAGCAAGATGCTGGAGCGCTTCGCGCCCGCCGTCAGTGGGTCGCTATTGCCGTAGGTGATGGAGTTGAACTGCTTGCCTCGTCGCGACGTGAGCATGAAGCGCCCGAGCGGAACGTCGACGCGCGGCAGCTGGATCACACTGAAGCGCGCTTTGCCCCCCGGCATGTTGGGAAAGCCGTTCACGCCCAGACTCGGGCCACCCCACTGCAGCTGGTCACCCTCCTCGTTCAACGCGTCGATCCCCTGGTAGAGCGGCATCAGGTCGTTCATCTCCGCGCGGATCTGACGGGTCGAGGTGAAGCCGAAGAGATCCGCTCGCTCGGGCTCGAGCTTCTGGCCGATGAGCGCCGGGATTTCCCACTCCGCTTTCGCCTCGGCGATGCGTGGCCCGGGGATTTCGGGAGTGAAGCGGATCCGGCGTTCGGTGGAGGTCGAGGTGCCGCCGGACTTCTGCTCGTAGCGGGTCTGGGCCGGAAGCACCAAGACGGCCTCCTCGGCGGGCAACAGTGTCGAACTGTTGAGCACGATGTCTTGGTGGATCCGCAGCTTGACGTTCGAAAGACCGCGCTTGGCGTTCTGCCGATCGGGCATCGTCTCCAGATGGTTGCCCCCGACTAGGTAGAGCACGTCCAGGCCACGCTCGACGGCCTCGTCGAGTAGATGCGCTGCCCGCAGCCCTTTGCGTCGCGGGATCGGGTGCCGATAGTACTCTTCGAAGCGCTTGCAGTTGTCTTCGTCGATGTCGACGGCCCCGGGGAGCTTGTCCGCATCCGCGCCGCACTCCGCCGAGCCTTGCACGCCAGAGTGCCCTCGGATCGGCAAGATGCCCGCACCGCGGCGCCCGATGTTGCCGCGCGCCAAAGCCAGGTTGACGACCATCTTCACGTTCTCGACGCCGAAGGTGTACTGAGTCAGTCCCATCGAGTAGATGATCACCGTCGACTTCGCAGCTTGGTAGAGCTGGGCCAGGTGCCGCATTTCCTTCTCGCTGACTCCCGCGTCCGCGACCAGCTCGGCCCACGATTGCCGTCGCAGGTGCTCGCGTAAGGCCTCGAAGCCATCGGTGTGCTCCCGAACGAACGCCTCGTCGAAACCCGAGGTCTCATCCAGCGCCTTGAGCACACCGCTCATGAGCGCGATGTCTCCACCCGGTCGTACGGCGTAGTACTCATCCATCAATCGCGTCCCGAACAACGCCGACGAGGGCACACTCGGGATCCAGTAGCGCTCCAGGGCCGGCTCTTTGAACGGATTGAGCACGACGACGCGCGCGCCCCGTTTACGAGCGGCACGCAGGTACTTGGTGCTGACGGGTTGGTTGTTGGGCAGGTTGCTTCCGATGATGAAGATCAACTCGGATTCCACGATGTCCCGTAGTGAGATGGTCGGAGCGCCATAGCCGATGGTCTGCTTGAGACCGACGCCGGACGCCGCGTGACACAAGCGCGCGCAGCTGTCGACATGAGGCGTACCCGAGATGCGCGCGAGCTTCTGCACCATGTAGTACGTCTCGTTGGTGAGCCCGCGACTGGTCAGGAAGAACCCCACGCGATCGGGATCCGCCGCTCGCAAGGCGTCTGCCACCAGCGTCGTCGCTTCGTCCCACGACAGACGCTCGAAACGGTCTTGCCCGGCACGTTTGATGAGGGGATAGGGCACTCGCCCCAGGTGGTGCAGCTCTTCGTTGCTGTAAGCGTCCGGCGGCAGCGGTGCGGCCAGTACCTGCTCGGGGATCGGACCCATCGTGTTCAAGCGCAGCAGCTTGAGGCGCGTGAGGCACAGATGCAGCCCGGGCAGTACGTCGTCGGCGAGCCCCGTCGTGCCCAGGGAGCAACCATCGCACACGCCATGCCGCAAGATGCGCAACGCATAGCGCCAGCGACCGCGATTCTCCCACACGACCTTCAGCATCTCGACGAAGTGCCGCGGCTTGGTCCGAACGAGCAACCCGAACGGCACGAGCCGCTGAAGTAGGCGCCAAAGCGAGTTCATGGCTCGATCCTGCCTTTTCAGCTGATGGTTGTCACCGGCGAAAGGGCAGAACCCCCTTCTCGAAGCGTGCGCGCTTTCGCACCTCTCCCAGATGACGCTACTGAGCCGCTTGCGAAGATCCCGAAGAGCGTGTCATCCCCCCTGCAGGCGACGATGGCTCCCGGAGCAGTTGCTCATTCTGCACAGCGACGCGCCGTGCCTGGTAATTGGCGTGGGCCCGCGCGTGTGCACGGTGAGAGGCGACAGCACCTCTGTCGGACATGGGCGAACCGAGAATCACCAACAGGGCGAACGCCGACCCGCGTCGCCAGCGACCGCCTCGCCTTCCCTGACGAGATCGAACGGTGCCTGGACAGCGCCTGAGCCGCCAGCGACGGCTTGTCTCCCGCGCTGCGTCAGCACCCCAACGCCATCTCTCGGTAACCTCGGCCGCCTCGTTGCACAACGCAGCGCGGCAGGGCTCCGGGCTCAACGTGCCGGAGCTGACGAAGTCAGCATAGATTTCCTCGCCAGGCACACAGTCTTCATATTTTCTCCTACACACTTCGTCACGATCGTGTTCCCGCAACCCACACATACCTCGACGCTCCGACGGCGATGTGTGATGGTGTCACCGCCCGTTGCAGGGGTGTCGCATGGGAACGCCATCACCCGCGGCATTGCTGCGCTCGGTGAACGTGAGTCGTTCGAACGAAGATTTGCGCCACACGAATCAGGCGCCCAACCCAACGAGAAGCAAGAGGAGGACGAGGATGCAACTGCCCCGACAGAATAGAAACTACAAGGCACATGTGAGATTCGGCCGTTACGTTGCTTCACGCTTGAAGACCGCGAAGTTCAGTGCGCTGGCTGCTGACGTGAACGCGGTGACCGACGATGTGAAGCAGAGAGGTCGCGCTTGGGAAGACGCTGGCGAGCAGGAAACCGACCGTATCGGCGAACGGGACGCCATCGACGACGGGCTCGACACCGCCGCGAAGCGGCTGCGCATGAATCTCGCGTCGCGCTCGCTGGGTGCTGAGAAAGAGCCGCCCTACACGGCGGTCTTCCCCGATGGCGTTGCCTACTACACCGCTGCCCCCGTCAAGGAGAGCGCCACCCGCTACCGCGAACTCGTCACCCGCGCCGAGAAGAGCCTGCCGGCTGCCGACGCGGCACTGACCGAGCTCCAAGGCGCGGTGCCAGCTCAGATCGACGCCTACACGGCTGCGGTGGTAGCGGTCGAAGAAGCGCGCACCAGCGAGGGCATCGCGCGCACGGATCTGAACGCGGCGCTCGACGCCTGGACAGTCCAGCTGGAGCGCGTCTACGGTGCCCTCATCGTCGAAGTCGGCAAGCGCGCGGCCGAACGCTTCTTCCCCTCTCGATCGAAAGGCAGCGATTCGAACGACGACGAAGCCGACGAAGACAGCACTCTGTGAGGTGCCGCAGCCGCCGCTTGCCTGCGCTTTGCGGACCAGGGGGGTCGAGCCGACGCGGATGGCTGCGGGCGTGCCCCAGGGGACAGGTCGAGCCGACGCGGAGTTCTGCAAGAGTGATTTTCGGGGCACGTCGCCAGGTCGCAACGTTCCGAAACCCCGAGATCGAGCTCAAAAACTGCTTCGCGGAGTTCTGCGAGGTCGCCGATTGCCGAAGATCGCTGCCTCGCAGACTCCCGCGGTTGCGTTCTCGAGCGAAATATCCGAGTTGCAGCAAGCTGCGGCCGCGCGCGCGAGCTCGAAAAGCGGATCGCGCAGGCTCCGAGGGTGGCAGACACCGCGCGCTTCGCTCTGCGTGTGCTGCGGGGCGCTCGTTAACGTGGGACGACAAGGCCCCCGGCCCCACGGGCCTCACGCCGGCCTCGCGGGAATGCTCATCCGCTTCGACCGATCCTGGGGGCGCGCACGTGCTGTCGCCGGGTCACGAGAGATCGACTGAATCAGCGGGGGCGCTGCTCGGAGATCCATGCGACGCGTCGCTGGAACCAATCGCGTAGGATCTGCACTTCACCTTCGGGTCCGCCTTCGGGTGGGTACTCGGGCCAGCGCTGGAAGTGTCGCTCGCGCGCCTCGCGCAGCGTCTCCTCGTAGCTGTTGATGCGATCGGTGAGGGCCGAGACGCTATAAGGGCCGTCGACCAGCTGATCCCAGCGCTCCCAGTAGGCGCGCTCGAAGTCGGGATCACGGAACAAGTCGCCCCAAAACATTTCTGTGAGCGGTCTGGTCCCGTCGCCGCGCGCCCATTCCTCCGGCTCCACGGCGCGGTCGTCGTAGGGAGTACCCATGGAGCGATCGAAGTCCCAGATCGGGCCGGCCACGAACGGACCATTGCGCTCTTTGTAGAAGTACGCGCTCAGTCGCAGGCCGTCGACGTTCTTGGTCAACGCGACTAGCAGGTTGTGATCGATCCACCGAGCTCGGTCGATGAGCTCCGTGTAGTGTCGTCCGGTGGTGGGGTGGGTGAAGTCGTCTGAGCGGAGGGCTTCGAAGAACTCATCGAGATAACCGACGAGATAATCGCGTTGAGCTGACCGTTGCGGCTGCCGCATGACCTCGGCATCAGGGTACTCCCATTGAAAGCCATGGCCGTGACTGTCGAAGTCGGACGCGTCGTGGTCGATGCGCAAGATATAGCCGCCGCTGATGGCTGGTTCGGTGATGTCACCGTCGTCGAGCTTGGGGACATTCACTCGCTGCTCGTCTCGCTTGATCCTCTCGGTGAACGTGTAAACACCGATGTAGTCATCGCGCGACACGCTGTTGGAGCCGCGACGATCTACCAGGAACGTTTCGACGAAACGGGTGCGTGGGGCGTACACGCCGA
>JBNKHV010000071.1:0-8690 GCA_050290545.1 Polyangiaceae bacterium
GGGGATGAGCCTCATGTAAACCCCAAGGGGGTGTTGCACGGATGATTTGATCGGCGGACCAAGAGCGTGTGAGAGGTAACTGCGTTAACTCCCAAACACAACGCGTCGTGTCAAATCCAGCCACCAGAGAGGCACGGGCACTGCGCTCACCCGCGCGTCCGTGGTACCAACGGCTCAGAGAATGCGTGGGCCGCCAGTCTCGACGCGGTGTGGCAAGCGCGAGTGAACGGCGCGCAGGCACCGTGCGCTCGGGTTGTCAGTGCCAGTCTTTGAAGCGTTTGCTTTCGGCCGCGAGCGCGCCGCGCACTTCTTCGATGCGAGCGCTCTCCTGAGTTTCGAGGGCGAGCCGGAAGGCCGCGATGAGTTCGCCCAGACGTTGACGCGGCGCGCCGGTCAGTTCGCGATACAGCGCCTCGGCACGATCGAGCGCCGTGATGTTCGGCAGTGCTTCGCGCGGGTGGAATTTCAAGCTCTGAAGCTGAGCGCGCGCCTTTTCCAGCGCGCTCGGGGACAGACGCCCGGGGGCCCGCTCGATCAACAGGCTCTGCAGCTTGCGGGTCGCGAGCACGGTGGTGTCGACTTCGAGGATGCCGTTGAGGTCGTAGGGTGGACCCGCAGCGCTCGCAGGTGGCTGCGCGCGAGCCCCGCGAAAAAGAAAAGGCCGCCCAGGGGCGGCCAAAACTCGAAGGATATTCGTTGTGTCCGGGGACAGAATCGAACTGTCGACACGAGGATTTTCAATCCACTGCTCTACCGACTGAGCTACCCAGACGTTTCCTGCCTCGCGGCAGGGCGGAGTATCTAGCTCAACTTCGCGCCACGGAGCAAGTCCTGGAGCCGCTTTTGGTGACGATCCGTGCGGCGGGCCAAAGGCCGGAAGTCCAGTGAACTCGCGCCGTTGCTGTCGCGGTCTCGTGCCCCGCCACGACGACGCGCTCCTCGAGCTCGAGCCCAGCTGGCTCGTCGAGCCGTTGGGCGAGTCGCGTCAGCTCGTCCAACAGCCGCTCGACCTTCTTGCCGGCTCTGACACGCGTTTACTTCTCCCGCGTGACCCGTGTGCGGATGGTGAATACGCTGTCGCCGCTCAGCACGCCGCCGCGGCCGAAGAGTCTGCCACTTTGCCAGTTGGAGAGGCCGAGCTCCGGGCGTCGCAGGGCGAACTGCCCGTCCACCCAGCGCGTGAAGCCGTCGCCGACGAACGGCGCGTTGACCGTCTGGTAGAAGTGATCGTGCTCGGCGCCGTCGTCGCTGACGAGGCAGGCGACGAACTGGGGGCTCTGTTCGTTGAAGCGCTCGACGGCGGCGTCCAAGCTCGGCACGACGACCAACGTCACTTCGGGCGAGTCCTCCCACTCCCACTCGACACCCAGCTTGTCGCCGTCGATGAGCTCGGCTTGCGCTTCCTCCACGTCACCTTCGGCGCGGCGGATGGGAACGCGCTTTTCGAACAGCTCCTTCGGAACGTGCGCCTGGCTGCTCCGCTCGACGTGGAGTTTGAACTCGGTGCCGCGACGCTCCGCGGCGCGCTGCATGCCGGAGATGAATGCGGGCACCAGGCGGGCCGCTTCGCTTGCGGGGATGCAGCAGGTGTTGAGCGTGTTGCAGACCTTGCGGTCCAAGGAGTCGAACACCGCTTGCTCGAAGTCGCGCGCGTCGGTGTGCGCCGTGGTGCACATCCAAGCGCCACCCGTGCCGTGAAGAGAGACCGGTACGCCGGCGCGCTGAGCCAAGCTGCCCAAGGTGGCGACCGCGGGGCCCGAGCCGCGGGCCACGGCGAGCGACAGTCGCGAGTCCGAAAACAGCGCCCAGCCCGCGGCATGCGCCGGGCTTTCCACCAGTACCGCTGCATCTGTCGGCAGGCCGGCTTCTTTCAGTGCCGGCGTGAGTGCCAACTTCATGATCGCTTTGGCCGTGTTCAACGCGTCGCGTCCAATGCGAAAGACGACCGTGTTTCCTCCCCGCAGCACGCCCGTTGCGTCTGCGACCACGTTCGGACGTCCTTCGAAAACGAAGCCGATGACGCCGAGCTCGGAGCCGACGAGGTCGGCGTGCCAGCCCTCGTGTTGCACCCGCTCGATCACCTGACCGCGACGCGAACCTTGCTCGACCCAGCCGCGCAGGCCGTCGATCACGTTGGCGCGCAACTTGTCCGTGGCTTCCAAGCGCGTCGTGGAACGCCCTCGTCGCTTGGCGTCGGCGATGTCCTCGTCGTTCACCTTGCGGATCTCTTGCCACACCGTGTCATCGGCGATGCGCCGGGCAAAGCCCTCGAAGAACGACGAGATCTGCGCGTCACTCACGCTTCCCATCTGGCGAAATGCCGCCAGCGCACGCGAAACGGCGTCTGTCGCGATGGCTTGAGCGGCCTTCGGTACGTGCAGGACCTGTCCGGTGGACTCCACCGCGTAGATCGAATCTCCCGCTTCGAACGCCTTGGCGAGGTCTTCCGAGACCTCCAAGACGTGGCTTCCGCCGACGAGGATTTGCGAGCCGGGTTGCAGGTTGTTGAGGGCTTTGAGCGTCGCCATGCCCAGCCTTGTCGTGCAGTCACACCGCGCTGTAAAGAGGAGAGCGGGCGGGGGGCCACGCGAGACGGCCCGATGACGGCGCTGCGTCTCCGTTTTTTTGTTTGTTATTTTGGTGGCTTGGGGGTCGTCTTTGGGCGTTGGTGGGGGCCCGTGGGGCGGCTCGGTTGCGTTCACGCGGGGCGCTTCGAGTCCGCCAAGCGCCGCCCTCGGGGCCGCTCGCGCGCGTGTCCCTCGCGCATTTGCGCCTTGGCTTCTGACGACTTGCGCGTTCGGGGCGGCTGATGTCCCGCTGCGGCCAGTGTTGCGCAGCTTTTTCAGATCCGAGTATTCGACGCTCGGCAGGGGTCCCGTGGAGTGGACGGGCTCGTGTGTCACAGTGGGGCGGTGTAGGTGTGGGCTTTCTGTGAACGGACGGATCACGTGTTCGTCATCGGCAGTCAAGAAAAGCCACAACCATCTGCCGCATTCAGCGCTGCTACAAAGCGTCAACGTTCTCGCAACACGCCGGTCGCGATCGCGACAGCGGCGTCATAGGGAATGGATACGACCCGAGAGAGTCATTTCGTCCTGCGTGCGACCCAGGGTAGATCATGCTTAGATCGGCGTAGGTGACAGGGATGGGATCCATAGCGCGACACTTCGGCACTCGAGGCCATACAGACAGTGACAAGCCGAGTGCGCCCCGCGCGACGGAGGCCACTGGCGTGCACTCACGAACACCAGAAGCCTACCCGCCTTCTGATTGGTCAGAGTTGCATGAGCTGCGAGAGCAGTTGCTGCAGCTGCCACCGAACGTGTTGTGTGAGCCCAGAGTGCGGCTCAGCGTCGTGGTGCAAGAGGCGAAGCGCTTGTCGGCCACCACTCGACAGAGGCACATTCGCTCCAAGCTGCTCGCCGCTGGCTTGGCTGACGAGTGCCTCGACGTCTTGGACCGAGCGATCCACGCCTTGCGTGTGGCTCAGGGCGATATGACTCGTTCGCGCTGTCCCGATGGCGATCTCGCCGACGCGCTCGACAGTGCCCTGGAGCTACGCGACGAGATGGTGGCCGCGTGCCAGTGGAACCTGCGTCAGCGGGACGTCGCCGCCCACCTGGTCCGCATCACGGACAGCAGTGACCTCACCGAGCTGTCGCTCGATCTGAAGGAGCTGGCGCAGCTCGTCCAGCAATACGCGTCGGACTTCGAGTTCGACGGGACGTTCGACGGGCCCGAATGTGTTCGTCAAGCGCTAGCGCTGGCAGATGAACTCACCGCTACGGCTAGTGGTGAAGTGTCAGAAGAGGTTCGAGAGCTGCGCGACCGCGCCTTCACGCACCTGGCCAATCTGATGGAGGAGATCCGCAGTGCCGGGCGCTACGCCTTCCGCGCCGATCCCGAATCGCGCCGCTTGTTCGCGGCGGAGACGCCACTGACCCGCCGCCGCTCCAGCCTGAGCAGCATGGTCAACTCCCTGATCGGCTGAGCTGCTGGCCGCGAGGAGCGGAGCGCGCCTGCCGCCGTCGGTGGGCTGACCGTGGCGACGGCGAAACAACGGGATTTGAGCGACCGGCCTGGTCTGGTGTTCAGCGGCGCTGGAGCTCTGCGCTGAGGCTGCCGATCTGAAGCACCAGGAGACCAGATCCGGTGGCTCGGCGTACCGCCATGCGTGAGCTCGGTGATCCCCTGGGTGCATCACTGCCGACCGGGGGCAATACCGCCGATGTCCCCTTGGACCGGCCGACTAACGGGCTAGACTGTGCACACTCCATGCGGTTCCTCCTAGGTCCAGCTCGCCGAGCCTGGCGCCTGCCGGCGCTGGCGGCTCTGCCGTTCGTGGCGTTCGCCTCCGGGTGTGCGGACGTCTCGCACGATCCCGGAGCGGCCATGACCGAAGCTGGGCCGATGCCTGCGCCGACGTCGACTGCACCCACTCCGGTCGAGCCCGACTTCTCTTCGCTCGAATGTGGGGAGCAGAACCCCGTGCCGGCACAGGGGCGATTGTTAACCCGCTTGCAGTACGACAATACCGTGCGGGACTTGTTTCCGGGCATCGTCGTGGAGGGCTACGCCCACGCGTTTCCGCCGGAGAATCAGGTTCTCGGGTTCGAGACGAACGCCGAGTTTCATCGCGCGAGCGCCTGGTTGACCGAGGGCCACATGACGGCCGCCGAGCAGATCAGCGAGTTGGTCCTGGGGCGCCTGACGGAGGTCTTGCCTTGCGCAGGGCAGAGCGCCGACGAGGCTTGCGCCATCGAATTCATCGATGCCTTCGGAGCCCGGGCCTTTCGGCGTCCGTTGCTCGAGTCGGAACGCGCTCCGATGTTGGAGTTGTTCCGTCAGACGTCGGCAACGCAAGGCTTCGACCGAGGCATCCAGCTCCTGATCCAGGCGTTCCTGCAGTCGCCGCAATTCCTCTATCGTTTCGATACCGACACCAGCCGCCCGATGCTCGCCGTGCTGCCGGCCGTCGACGAAGAGAGTTTCCAGGTCAGCAACTACGAGATGGCGTCGCGTCTGAGCTACTTCTTGTGGAACTCGATGCCCGACGAAGAGCTGTTCGCAGCTGCAGCCGCAGGGCAACTCGCGACTCGCGAACAGGTCGAGGCGCAGGCGCGTCGCATGCTCGATGACGAAAAGGTGTTGCAGACGCTATCGGACTTTTCGCGGCAGTGGCTGGGATTGGACCGCCTGAACGCCGAGATGCGACTGGTGCCGGGCCAAGGGGAGTTGGCTCTGGGCTTTCACTGGCAGACGTCCGTAGACCTGTTCGTGCAGCGCATCTTCTTCGACGGTGGGGATGCCGCGACGTTGATGAGCTCGCCGATCGTGTACATGAACCCCACCTTGGCGAACCTCTACGGGGTGGAGCTACCCCCCGAAGCAGGTGAATACGACTTCTTCGCCGTCGAGTTCGAAGCCGATCGACGAAGCGGGTTGCTGACGCAGCCGGGTCTGATGGCGATGCTGGCCCATTCGGACCAGTCGACGCCCATTCAGCGGGGCGTCTTCGTGCTCACGAATCTCTTGTGTCAGCCGCCGCCACCACCGCCACCATCGGTGGACCCGACCCCGCCCGATCCCGATCCCAATGCCACGACGCGGGAACGCTTCGCGCAGCACACCGAAGATCCGACGTGTGCGGGTTGTCATTCGCTGATCGACCCGGTCGGGCTCGCATTCGAAACCTACGATCATCTCGGGCGCTATCGGTCGGAAGAGAACGGTTTGCCGATCGACGATAGCGGCACCTTGCCGGGGACGCGCGAAGAGGCGATCCGAGGCGACTTCAAGGGGGCACTCGAGCTGGGGCAACGCTTGGCCGGCAGCCAGCAGCTGAGCGACTGCCTGGTCACCCAGTGGTACCGCTACGGCTCCGGTCGCGTGGAACAAGACGTGGACTTGTGCTCCGTCGCCCGAGGTCGCATCGCGATGTTCGAGTCGGGGGGCAACTTGCGCGAACTCTTGGTCGCGTTGGCGACGAGTGACGCGTTCATGTATCGCACTCAGACGGTGGACGTCGCCAGCGGCGACAATACGGAGGTCGCGCAATGAACCGCTCTCGGCGACGTTTCATGAAACTGGGTGCTGCCGGAACCGGGTTGCTCGGTTGGCCAGTGCTGACCTCGCTCTCCGCCCGCGCCCAGGACGCCTTCCCGACGCGCTTGCTGCTCGTCTATCATCCCAACGGCACCATCCAAGAGCAGTTCTGGCCTACCGTCTCGGCCACGGGCGACATGACCTTGGGGCCGATCACTCAACCCCTCGAGCCGTTCAAAGACCGGCTGTTGTTCCTCAAAGGCTTGACCATCAGCGTCAACGAGGTCGGCCCGGGAGGTCCGCACCAGAAGGGCATGGGCGGCCTGTACACGAACAACCAGCTGCAAGAGGGCGACTTCGTCGACGGTGACGGTTCGCGTGCGGGCTACGCCGACGGCATCAGTGTCGACCAGGAGATCGCTAAACACATCGGCGATCAAACGTTTTTGCCCAGTCTGGAGCTCGGGGTGCGCGCCATCGACGCCGACGTTCGAGCCCGCATCAGCTACGCCGGGCCCGGTAACCCGATGCCACCCGTCAATGCGCCGTTGGCCGCCTTCGATCGACTGTTTGCCGGCTTCTCGGAGGTCGACGAGAGTGTGCGTGAGTCGCGGCAGAGCGTCATCGATACCGTGCAGCAGCAGTACGCGGCGTTGGAGCCACGGCTTTCGTCGGTCGATCGCGAGAAACTCGAGCAGCACCTCGAGTTGGTGCGCGGCATCGAGCGTCGGCTGAACATCGCGGTGGACACCGGGCTTTGCGAACGTCCAAACGCGCCCCCCGAGCTCGACCCGGACAGTGAAGAGACGATGCCGCAGGTTTCGGCGTTGCACGGGCAGCTGCTCGCAGCCGCGTTCGCCTGCGACCTGACCCGCGTGGCGAGCGTCCAATACTCTTCGGCGATCAACGACATCCGCTTCCCGTGGCTCGACAGCATGGGCTCGGGCCACACGCTGTCGCACGCGGGCCCCAGCAACGAGGAGGCGATCGCCGAACGCGTCGCTCGCGGTAACTGGATGGTGCAGGAGCTGGCCAACTTGATGCAGCAGCTGGACGCCATCCCGGAGGGCAACGGCACGGTGTTGGACAACACCTTGATCCTACTGGGCAACGAGATCGGCGTCGGCAACACCCACGTCCACACCAACATCCCCTTCGTGGCGATGGGGGGCGTCAGCGGCAAGTGGCGCATGGGGCGTTTCATCGACTACGGCGACGTGAGCCACGCTGGGCTCTTGGTGTCCGTGCTCAACGCGATGGGAGTCGAGGCCACGCGTTTCGGTCATCCCGACTTCGCCGACGGACCGCTGACGGACCTCGTCTGAACGCGAGCGGTTGCCGTTGCGCATCACGCCAGCGGGATGCGGCGCGACTTGGCGCGGTGCCGTTGCGCATCACGCGGGATGCGCTGCGACTGGGCGCAGGGCCGCGTCGCGCCAGCGGGATGCGCCGCGACCTGGCGCCGGGCCGCGTCGCGCTACTCGGCGATGTCCTCATCCGCACCTTCGGGGTGCTCCGGTTCGACGACGGGGATGTCGTCGACGCTCTTCGGTGGAGAGTCGAAGATCGGCCGCTCGCTGCTGCCGGGCGCAGGGCTTTGGTCTTTCGGCGCGAGCCAGGTGGGGGGCTTGGGCTTGCCGCTTTGTGGGGGCGTTCCCTCAGCAGGTGGAGGCGGTGCTGGTGCTGGGGGAACAGTCGAGGGCGAGCCGGTCGCGTCGCTCGGGGCACTCCCGGGGCTCGGCTCCGTGTTGTCTGCTCCTGGTGTTGCTTCGTCGCGTGCGGTTGGCGCGCGTGGGGCGCCAGCATCCCGGCCTGCTGCGGTATCTTCGTCCAACCAGGCGCCGGTTCCGCCGTCGCCGAGCAGGGCGGCGATCTCCTCATCGAGGTTCTGCTCGGCATCAGCCGGGGTGTCGTCGGCGGTGGTGTCGGTAATGGTGATGAAGCGGCGCGCCCCGGCAGGACTCGCCGCCGCGCGCGGCGGTGGAGTCGTGCCGGGCAGCGGCGAGAGCTCAACCATCTTGGTCGCCTCCGTGCCGTCGACAGCGACTCGCTCGGAGACGTAACCTTCGCGCTTGATCGTGAAAGTGACGCGATGTCCCTTGCGAATGCGCACGGTCAGCGGCATCGGTCCGAGGTCTTGGCCACCGCGGTAGACGCGCGCATCGATGGGGGAGAGCACCATCGCCACCTCGGCGAGGTCGAAGTCTTGAGCGTCGGCGGGTGCTACCTCGACGGGCTCGGCGCCGAAGCGCGAGCGCCACTGCGTTTTGGCTTGTTCGAACCAACGCGCAGCCGGCGAGCCCTCGCTCTTCGCCGCGACGCCCAGGGCGCCACCCAAAACCCCCAACAAAAGAAGTCCGAAGAGCCACCCCCGGGAGCGTCCGCGTTGCGACTCGTCCAGGCGCTTCTTCAAGCTCGCGGGGGAATTGGCCAAGCGCCGCAACTCCTCCACCGCCAGCGGCTGCTCGCCTCGCTGTAGCCGAGTCAGGTCCTCGTCGAGCTCGGCCATCGAACCGTAGCGTTGCCATGGCTCCTTGAGCAGACATTTGCTGACGATCGCCTCCAGCCCGACGTCGACACGACCCGGTTCACACGCCGCGTGCAGTGGAGTGGCCTCCGTGTACATGTGTTGGGTGAGGATGCCC
>JBNKHV010000072.1:0-43397 GCA_050290545.1 Polyangiaceae bacterium
GCCATGGCGTAAATCTCGCCGTCGCAATACTCGAGCTTGACGCCACTTTGTTCGAGCGCACCGAGGTACTCGTCGTAGGAATAGTGAACGCGCCGAGCCGTAGTCACCGCTCAAGTGTACACGCTCCAAAGAGCAACGACCAACTGAGGCAAGCGGGAGTGGCAAGTAACGCACGCCACGTCGAGTAGCGCGCTGCTTCGCAGCCGCGCTCCCGAGGGTGAGCGAGTCCGTCACCGACGCGCAACGTCGTGGTCTCGCCTCGCATGTCGCGACCCGTCGTGGGCCCTCCGCCAGGAGGACCTCTTGAAGGAGGGGGCCCCAGCAGGCTCGTTGGCAGTGCCGATCCACTGAGGAAGTGCGGTGCCGCTGCCTGCTCCCGCGCATGCCTAGCCTGCTGGGGGAGGAAACCCCAACGCCGCCCGTCGTTTCGCTACGCTCCACGCCGGGGCCCGGGCGTTGGGCCCCCGGGGGAATCCAGAAGTGTCCTCCCAACAACACAGCGCGCCCCGAGGGATTCGAACCCCCGACCTGCGGATTCGAAGTCCGATGCTCTATCCAGCTGAGCTAGAGGCGCAAGTGGGACCGAGAGAGTTAGACCGTTCAACGGGAGCGGTCAAGCGACATGCGGCGACGGACCGTGGTGGGGTCGGACTTCGGGGGCCGTCGTCAGGCGTTGGCCACGACAGTCGGCATGAGGCCCCCGGGTCGCCCATAGTGCGGAACTACGTCGGGATCGCCTGGCTCGAATTCGGAGACGAAACGAGCTTGCTCTTGGAGTAGTAGAGGCAACCGAGTTCCTCGGCTGGTCTGGTTGCGATGAACACTTCCGCCTCGTCGACTCCACGCCGTGTCGTGCGCGGTCCGCCTCCGGTTAGCGGCACAGCTTGGCTCCGATCAGCCAACCCTCACGCCCACCGTGTTCCATCAGCTGCCGTGCGACCCACGGAACGTCGTCCATCGTGACGACGTAGTCGGGATCGAACGACCAGAAGCACTGCGTGTGAAATCGCCGGAACGCGCGGCGCGCTTCGCGCAACTTCACCATCGAACGAGCTGCATCGGACGACAGCTCCCGTCGACTCGCACGACCCCCTCGGCGACCAATTTCGCTCAGATAGCTTCTGACCCTTCGATCCACGGGCCAACTGTAACCCGCTTATGATAAATAGCAAACCATCACAGTATCTTGGGTGTTGATCTGGCGCCGTCGCTCGGCGCAGATGAGGACGTGAGCCGAGGCGCGTCTCCGTCATCGAAGACCGGCGCCGCCCTTTGGGCAATGATGACGACATAGCTCGGTCGTTTGGCCGAGGCCTGCGACGTTCGGGCGCGGGTCCGCGATGAGGGGGTAGTTTGTGTTACACGAGCTCGCCCTTGTCATCTGGAGTGCGAGCGACGTGAGCGAAGAGAAAGACTACGAGACGATGGCCATCGTGGGTGGTGCGGTTGCCGTGGCCATCGCGGCCTCCATCTTTGGGGTGGTCAAGTTGGATGTGTTCGGTGCCGCCGAACCCCAGATCGCAGCGGCGACCGCTGCGGCCAAGATGCAAAAGGCCGACAGTCGACCGCGCCCGGAGCGTCGCATGCAACGGGCGGCTCGCAGTCCCAAGCCGATCCGCGCCCGCGAGCTCAAGCCCGGTGACGTCCCTGGCCTGCCCGGGCCCAAACCCCTCGCGCCTCCCGTCGACCTCGAGCCGGCCGGCACGGGTGCGGCGGAAGCGCCGAGCCCCGCGCCGAAACCCACCGTGCTCGCACCGAAGCCGGCACCCGAGCCGCCACAGCCCCGCCCCGTGGCGCCGCCGAAGCCAGCCGCGCCCCCACCAGCTGCCGCTCCAGCGCCTGCGCCGAAACCTCCAGCGCCCGTCGCTCCTGCGCCGAAGCCGGCCGCGCCTTCACCAGCCGCTCCTCTACCGGCGGCTCCGAAGCCACCAGCGGCAGCCCCACCGGTGGCGCCTGCGCCCCCGACCGTTGCTCCGAAGCCCGCACCTGCGGCTCCCCCGGTGGTTCCTGCACCGAAGCCTGCGCCGCCGCCCGCACCGGCAGCGCCTCCGCCACCCGCTCAGTAACGAACGCGCTCACAGCCACAGCGAAGCGGCGAGGCCGATTCGTAGGCTGAAATTGCTGATGTCGCGCTGATCGTCGCCCGTCGCGGCGAGGGCGCCGAGCTGTAGCGTGCCCTCCCCATCGCCCGACACGCTGCCGTAGCTGATGGTCAGACTCGGATCGAGGCTGAGTTCTGGCGTGACGAACCAACGGCCCCCGATGCGACCGCCCAGAAAGTAACCCAAGGCGCTGTACTCGTCTCGGACCTCGCCATTGTCCAAGTCCAACTCGACGGTGCTGTCGTACCGCGCCAACCCCAACATGCCACCGATGAAGGGTCGAAAGTTACCGGAGCCGAGGTGGAAGTCGAGCTTCGGCCCGATCAAGAGCAGGCTGCGATCGTTCGATAGGCCGCCAGCGTTGTCTTCGGAACGACCGCCGAATTGCAGGAAGCCTCCCAGCACCAGTGGCGCCGAGCCGTAGCCCGCCTCCAACCACGTGGCGCTCGGCCCGATGCCCCACT
The DNA here is from genome assembly GCA_050290545.1 of Polyangiaceae bacterium. GTDB lineage: Bacteria > Myxococcota_A > Polyangia > Polyangiales > Polyangiaceae > SZUA-265. Next base: position 2,567 of record JBNKHV010000072.1, read on the forward strand.
CCAGGCTCTCCAGATCGGTCTCCGTCGTCTGGTCGTTGGCCGTCGTTTCCTGGGTGGTATCCGTGATGCCGAACAGGGAGGCGCCGAGCCCGAATTGCAGGGCGCCATCGACCTCCTGCGCCTTTGCCGGTGACGTCTGCATGTAAACGGCGGCAATCGTTGCGCCGAGCCAGTAGGGTCGTGTCCTCTTCATCGAGGGGGAGTGTACCGCGCCTGCCCCCGGCGCCATAGAAACTCCCATTGAACAAACGCCGACTTGGCCATCATCGGCTCGTGCCCAGTCGCGCCCGGTAGCGGGGGCAACGCGTCACGCGGTGCGCAATGACCGCATCATTTGCGGCCTTGGCGCTGTCGCCTGCGAACTACAGCTTCATCACCTGCTTGCAGCTGAGCGGTCGTGCTGAAGCTCCTCGCTCGTCAGGGCTTGAACCGAACTGAGACAAGCGCTGGCTCGCTCGCTCCTGTCCGGGTCTAGTGAGGGTAGATGCGTCGAACAAACGCCTACGCTCGCTGCAATGTCTCCTACGTGTAGCGACGAACGCCTTTCATCCCTGTACCCGAACACCGGGGCGCTGTGTTACAACCACACCTCCCCCGATGGTGCGCTTTGGTGGCACAGGGTGAGCCCGCGAGGGATTAACAAGCGAGACGACATATGAAGTACTTGTGGCTTTCAGGCATTCTTTTCTGCCTCGCCCCCATGGCGATCGGCTGTGGCGACGATAGCAGTACGGGCGGCGAGCAATCCGACGAGGTGCAGACTGACACTGGGGAGGACATGGGTCAGTCCACGGAGGCAACGGACGAAACCGAGGCCACCGAAGAGACTGAGGTCGAGCCCACCGAAGAGACCGAGGTGGAGCCCACCGAAGAGACTGAGGTCGAGGAGACCGACGTCGTGGAGACCGAAGAGACCGACGTCGAGGAGACCGAAGACACGGACGCCGGATCCGTGGAAGAGACCGAAGGCGGCGGTACCGAGGAAACGGACGTCGAAGAGACCGAGGAAACCGACGTCAAAGAGACGGACGTTGCGGACGCTGCCGTGACGGACCCTGACGCTGGGATCGCGCCCGAAGACGAAGACGCTGGCCCGCCGCCTCCGGTGGACTGCGTGATCGACGCCGACTGCACCGACTCGGACGCCTGCTCCGTCGGTTCTTGTTTGGAGGGCAAGTGCTCTTACGAACCCGTCGAGCGCGGAGCGCCTTGCGGTAGTGACTCGGATACCGAGTGCACGCGGCCGGACGTCTGCAATGGTGCGGGCCGCTGTCTCAGGCGCAACTTGGTCGCAGGGACCCCGTGTGGGGACCGAACGAACACGGACTGCGACGGCATGGACACCTGCAACGGCCTGGGCGAGTGCGTCGACAACATCGCCGCTGAAGGTGCTTCATGTGGCGACGATTCGGACAACGGTATTTGCGATCGTCCCGACACCTGCAACGGTCTGGGCGCTTGCCTCGAGAACATCGCTGAGCTCGACACGCCGTGCGGCGGGGCAGAAGAGGTCGTTACGACCTGCGACGGTGCCGACACCTGCGACGGTGAGGGCGTGTGTTTGGACAACTACACCCTCGAAGGCGTCTCTTGCGGTGACACGATGAACTACGGTGTTTGCGACGGCCCCGACAGCTGCGACGGCGAGGGTAGCTGCAGCCCCAATTTCGCATCCGCAGAAACGCGCTGTGGAACCGAAGAAAGCAAGGAGGAGCCCGAGTGTGACCCTTGGGATCTGTGCGATGGCCTGGGCACGTGTGAAGCGCTGGTCGCCGACGATGGCGACTCCTGTGGCGACAGCACGGACTACGGCGAATGCGACGCTCCGGATACGTGCCTGAGTGGCGCCTGCGAATCGAACATCGCGGATGAGGGTGCGTCGTGCGGCGACGACACGGACTACGGCATCTGCGACGCTCCGGATACCTGCGACGGTATCGGTGGGGAAGGCAGCTGCCAGCAGAACTGGGCCGACGACGAAACCGAGTGTGAAGGCGAAGGCGTCTGCGAAGAAGGCGAGTGCGTTGGCTCCACTTGCGATGTCTACGAGCCGGCGGAAGATGACCTGACTTTCTCCAGGTCGACGACGTTCAACGTGCCCTTCAGCTTCTCGGGTGCAACGAACGACTTCGACCTCAGCTGCGGTTGCGAAACGGCTCCCGACTACATCTTCACGTTCGTGGCGCCGATCACGAGCTGGTACCTCTTCGCTACCCTGAACCCACGTGTCATCGGCTTGCTCGACGGCACTTGCGGGGGCGAGGAAGTGGCCTGCCAAGAAGGCGAAGGCGTGACTGCTCTGGTCTACCGGCAACTCGATGCTGGCGAGGCCGTCACCGTCGTGGTGGAAAATCCGTCGAATTGCAGCACCCCCGACACGGACAACATCGCCTACGTGGCGTACGCCAACTTGGATTGAGCCAGCTCAGGCGAGCTGCCCCCATCGCAAGCTCGGCTCCGTTGGGCCGAGCTTGGCGATGAGCGAGGGGCGATCCGCTCTAGCGGGTCGCATTCGCGCTCGCTCAGTCGGCGTTATCCCACATCTCCTACAGGGGCGTTCGTGTAGCGTGGGATCTCGAGGGTCGCACGGTGGAAGCGCGAGTGGCGCTTTCCGGGGCACGAGGTGGGCAGTGTGTCCTGTTCCGTTCCAAGTGCACCCAGTGTGGCAGTTTTCCCGGCACCAACGTTGGAGCACCGCGTCAAGTACGATAACTGTCGCCATCCTTCCGCGGGGCGGAGGGTCGACTCTTGCAAAAGGACTTGATGATGCTTGTAGCCCGCTCACGTTATGGGACCTCAACGTTGCTGGCCGTGGCCCTGGCAGTCACCGCCTGCGGCGACGACAGTGGTGGCTCTGAAACCACCGATGATCTGGACGCTGGTGGCGAAACCGAGCAGACCGATCCTGGTGCCACGGACGCAACGGACGTCGGTGAGACGGATCCCAGCGGTTCCACGGACGCGACGGACGTGACCGACGGTACGGAGCTGACCGACGCGGAGCCGGACGCCGGCACGCCGGACGCTGGCGTGGACGGCTACCAGAGCGAACTTCCCGAAGGGTGGGCCGACGAGGTTGCCGTGCCCTTGCTCGAGGATCTAGACGATGACCCCGACGTGATCGAAGTCGAGTTGGAGGCCGTCGTTTCGGAGTTCGAATACGAGGAAGGCACCCCGACCGAGGTGTGGACTTACAACGGCAGCCTGCCCGGGCCGACGCTCGCCGGCAAGGTGGGCGACACCGTGGTCGTTCACTTCACGAACAACCTGCCCGAGGAGACCACCGTGCACTGGCACGGCATCGACGTGCCGGCTGCGATGGACGGCAGCAACATCGCGCAGATCCCCGTCGAGCCAGGCGAGTCGTTCACCTACGAGTTTACGCTGATGCGCCCCGGTACCTTCTGGTACCACCCGCACGTCCGCACCAATGCTCAGGTGGAGTTGGGCCTGCAGGGCATGATCGTGGTCGAGGATCCGGAGACGGACGCAGAGCTCGAGCTGCCCGAAGACGAGCTCTGGCTCGTTCTCGACGACGTGTTGCTCGACGGTGACGAAGTCGCCGAGCCCTTCCCGTCGGATCCCGCCGAGTACGCCTCGACTCAGGTCAACGGCCGCATCGGCAACAAGCTGTTGGTCAACGGTCGTGAGAAGCCCACGGTCAAAGTCCTCGCGGGCGTACCGCTGCGTTTGCGCATGGTGAACACCGCGAACAGCCGCATTCAGAACATCGGCATCGATGGGCACTCACTGTGGCAGATCGGCGGCGACGTCGATCTCTTCGCCAGCGCTCGCATGGTCGAGGCACCGGGCATGGACGCCATCATGCCGGAGATGATGCACGGCGATGCCGGCGCGATGCACGGCGACATGATGATGGATGGCGGCATGATGGACGGCGGCATGATGATGGACGCCGGCATGGTGCCTGACATGATGATGGATGGCGGCATGATGGACGGTGGCGAGATGGAGGACCACGGTGGTCACATGGGTGGCATTGCCGCGCCGATCTTCGACGGCGTCGTTTTGACCCCCGGCGACCGCGCCGACGTCCTGTTCGTGCCTCACGGCGAGGTGGGCGACGAGTTCGACATGCTGCTCCTCGACTACCCCCGCGGTCGGCACACGGTGATGATCCAGGACGGCATGGTCATGCTGGCCCACGACGAGATGGACGGTATGGCGCCGGCTGAGTCGTTGGTCACCTTCGAGATCGTGGGCGAGGGCGCGGACCCAGTAGACAGCATCGAACTGCCGGAGACCCTCAACGAGATCGACGCCATCGACGTCGATGGCGCCGGCACGCTACCCGTGATGCTCGGCCACAGTCAGCCCGACGAGACGGGCGCGGTCAACTTCTTCGCCCGCATGATCGACGGCGCCCCCGTGCCCTTCGGCATGATGACCGCGGAAGATGGGCTGCAGGTGACGGTGGGTGAGACCTACGTCTGGGAAGTGACCAACATGACGATGGGCGCGCACAACTTCCACTCCCACGGTTGGTCCTTCCAGTTGCTCGAGACCGAGTACATCGACGAGAACAACGAGGACAACAACATGGTCATGAAGCCCAAGATCGCTTCCGTCGAGGACACGATCTTGGTTCCGGCACGTCCAGGTGCCGCAGGAACGAGTCGCACCGTGGTGCGCCTGGCCGTCACTTTCGACGACGTGGGTCGCGAGGGGCAGGTGGAAGCGTGGGGCCTCGACCCCACGGAAGGTCACTCCGGTGGCTGGCTTGCTCACTGCCACCTGCTCGAGCACTCGGCACGCGGCATGATGACCTTCTTCGAGGTGCGCGAATAAGAGCTCAGCGCTCGGCGTGGCTGACGAGGGCGTGCGCGACGGGTTCGTGCGCGCCCTCGCTCCATTTGCGGTTCAGCGCTGGTCTCTTCGCCATCGTTCCAGCACGTCACTGAGCGCCATGCGCCAGGGGCGTGCGGGACCGATCAGTGCCTCCGCCAGGGAGATGTCCAACACGCTGTAGGGGGGCCTCGTCGCGGGGGTAGGAAACTCGCTGGTCGGGATCGGGTGGATGGGGGTGTCGAGTCCGAGTTCGTCTCGGATGGCCGTCGCGAATTCGTGCCACGTGCATTCACCGCCGTCGGTGAGGTGGAACGTGCCGCGTTCGACCTCTTTGCTGAGCGACCAGCTGCGTGCGGCGAGTTGTTGGGCACTGCTGGGGCGCCCCCGCTGATCGGCCACGACGCGGAGCTCGGGTTTGTCCCGCAGTAGACGGGCCATCGTCAGCACGAAGTTCTTACCCCAAGGGGCGTACACCCAGCTGGTACGGATCAAAAGTGCGTTGGCGCCGCTGTCTCGAAGCGCCTCTTCCCCGGCAGCCTTGGAGTGGCCGTAGGCGTTGATGGGAGCGATGGGCGCGTCGATGGGGTAGGGCTGTCTTGCCTGGCCGTCGAAGACGTAGTCCGTGCTGTAGTGGATCAGTCGAGCGCCGCGAGCTTCGCACAGTGCTCCCAGCTCACCGACGGCAGAGCCGTTGATGCGCGCTGCGAGTTCATACTCCGTTTCGGCCTTGTCGACTTGGGTGTAGGCAGCGCAGTTGACGACCAGATCCCAGCTCGGCCCCGACGACAATCGGTCCCAGTGATCGGCATTGCCCAGTTCGAACTGGGCATGGCTCCAGGCTTCGTGCGCCACGCCCTCCCGCTCCAGCAGTTCGCTCCAGGCGCGACCCAGTTGGCCGCCAGCGCCGAGGATCAAGATACGGGTCATGGACTTGGCGTGTCGGTCTCGTCGCAGGGGCGCAGTGGTCGGTGCGCGCGCGTCAGCGGTTTCCGTAGTTCTGCTCGATCCATTGAAGGTAGTCACCGCTTTGCACGGAGGCGACCCAATCGGGATGGTCCAGATACCATCTCACCGTCTTGCGGAAGCCGGAATCCGGTGTTTCCACGGGCTCCCACCCGCATTCCGTGCGCACTTTGGTGGCGTCGATCGCGTAGCGCAGGTCGTGGCCAGGTCGGTCGTTGACGAAGGTGATCAAGTCGAGCAGTTGCTGCTCCGGCTTGCCCGCTTCTTCGGCGACCAGACGACAGAGTTGGCGCACGACGTCGATGTTCTTCATCTCGTTGTTGCCGCCGATGTTGTAGGTCCCGCCGACCTTGCCCTGCTCGATGACCGTCCAGATGGCGGAGCAGTGGTCCCCGACGTAGAGCCAGTCGCGCACGTTGGTGCCTGCGCCATAGACGGGAAGTGGCTTGCCCTCGAGAGCGTTGAGAATCATCAGCGGGATCAGCTTCTCCGGAAACTGATAGGGCCCGTAGTTGTTCGAACAGTTCGTGATCTTCGTGGGCAGGCCGTAGGTGCGGTTGTAGGCGCGCACCAGGTGATCGCTCGAAGCCTTGGAGGCCGAATATGGAGAGGACGGATCGTAGGCTGTCGTCTCCGTGAAGAAGCCCTCGTCGCCCAGGGAGCCGAACACTTCGTCCGTGCTGACGTGGAGAAAGAGCAGTGGCTTCTTTGCGTGCTGCTTGCGCGCCGCTTGCAGCAGATTGAACGTGCCGTTGACGTTGGTTTGGATGAACGCGTCCGGCGCGGCGATGCTGCGATCGACGTGGCTCTCCGCCGCGAAGTGAACGACGAGCTCGGGTCCGAAATCCGCGAAACACGCGTCCACCGCGGCGGCGTCGGTGATGTCCAGCCGCTGGAACGAGTAGTTCGGGCTCGCGGCGACGGCTTCGAGGTTTTTCGGGTTGGCGGCGTAGGTCAGCGCGTCGACGTTGAGGAAGACGTGCTCGGGCCGGGAGGCGACACCATCGTTGAGGAAGTTCGACCCGATGAAGCCAGCGCCACCAGTGACCAGGACACGCATGCTTCGTCGGTATCAGAGGGCTCGACCGCCCGCAACGCTCGAAGCGCCGCCCCTTTCCGCAGCAACTCCCACGTGACTCGCGCCGGCACGCTCGGCGACGCGCGAGCACGCCTGCGAGCGAGACAGTGGCACCAGGTGGACGAGCGGCCGGACGATGCGCTACTTCAGGTGGCGCAGCTCGACCTCGTTCATCTTCGCGCGCACGTGGCGTCGGATGACGTGCGGACCGAAGCGCGTCAATTGGTGGGCGGACCACAGCGGCAGACCGTAGCGATGGATCGACGTGCGCATGCGATTGAGTCGATGATCGGCCTTGCACCACAGGTGCTCCAATCGACCCATCTCCGGAAGCGGATGGCCACTGAGTTCGTAGCCGCGCCGCACCAGTAGATCGCCAGCGCGCAGTTCGACCTGGCGCACCTCTCGCGGGGTGAGCTTGCGTTTCCACTGCTGTAGCAGGCTGACGTCGGGCGCCGAGTACGTCGTGTCCTCGGAGTAGCTCAGCATGTGCTCGTCGTAGGGCACGCCCAAGAACTCGCAGATGCGCGTCAGCGCGGCTTTCGGATCGCGGACGAGATCCTCGTGGCGCACTTCGATGCGCTGCTCGGGACGAGTGATCGAGCACAGGCGCTCCCAACGGGCCTCCGCCTCCAGCCAGATCGTGACGGCGTGGTACACGTTGCCTGCCCAGCCCATTTGCACGCAGGAACGGGCGACGTCGCGCCCGTCGCGGACGAGATGCACGTACCTCGCGTTGGGCCAAATCTCCGGGCAGCGGTCGAAGTGAGAGTGAATCACCACACCCCGAACGTCCGCCTCTTTGCCGGTGTGCATCTGACGGAAGAGATCCCGCACCAGCTCTGGGTAGCTGAGAGACTCGTCGATGCGGAGCGGTTCACCCTCCCAGCTGTTGAACATTCGATCCGTCTCCAGATAGCGGTAGTACGCTTCCAGATCTGGCCACCCGGGGGCCGTCATTTGCATCACCGCGGCCTCGAACTCCCCCGCGAACGACACCCGGGGATGGTGATCGAGCATCAGGTTCAACAGCGTCGTTCCCGAGCGCAGTGAACCCACGAGAATCACCGGTGCATCGAGTTCAGCTGATGGGGACTTTTCTGAGGCGGCTGCGTTGTGATCTTCGGTGGTCATGACAGGTTCGTGGGGAAGTGCCATCCGCGCCGTTATGTACACCAACCTCGGCGCTGTCTGGAGCCCTTGATCGGGCTTCCGAATTTGCTTCGATGACGACGATCGCGACGGTGGCGATCCGGAACGATGCTCGGGGGGCGGCGCTGTTTCGTTTCCCACGCTCAACGCCTGGTCCGACAGCCGGGGCGCTGTGATGGGAAGACCACGCACGACCGCTGCGATATCTGCGCGGATCGATGTGGCCGCACGGGTCACTGTCTGACGATTTCGTGCGTCGAGATGAGGCCTAGGGGTATCCTGCCGCAGCGCGCCCGGCGCGACGGATTCATCTCGATGTCGAGCCTTTCCTGCTCTCGAGGGGCCCTGTAGTGGTCCAAACGCCGACCCCCCAGGCCGGGGCCATCTTCCTTTGTTGGCTGCCGCTCGTACTTTTGCTCTTTCTTTGGTTGCCGCGTCATCGGGCGGCCTTGTTGAGCTTCTTGTTGGGGGTTCTGTACTTGCCGTCGAAGGCGGTCATCTACGTGCCCCTCATGCCGACGATCGACCGCGCCTTGCTGGCATCGATCGCGCTGTTCATCGCCGTCTTGTTCCTGGGGCGCTCGGTGTTCAAGGGCGTCCAGCTCGACCGAGGCAGTCGCTTGTTCGTGTTGATCTTGATGATCACCAACGTCGTGCGGGTCATGGCCAATCGCGAAGCGCTCCACTACGGGCCGGTGATGCTCGAGGGCTTGCAACCGCAGACGGCGGTCACCTTCATGATCAGCGACTACCTGCTGCTGGTGTTGCCGTTTCAGTTGGGCATCGCCTTCGGCAGGAAGCCCGAGTGGCGTCGCGACTTCCATCGCACGTGGATCGCTTGTGCGGCGATCTACTCGCTCTTCGCGCTGATCGAGGTGCGTCTGAGCCCCCAGATGAACGTCTGGGTGTACGGCTACTTCCAGCACTCCTGGCTGCAGATGCAGCGTGAGGGCGGTTTCCGTCCCATCGTGTTCATGGAGCACAGCCTGGAGCTGGCCTTGTTCATCGCGGGTTCGGCGCTGCTGGCGGCCGCTGCCGCCAAGCACAAGGAGAAGATCTGGGGTTTCGGGGCGAACTTCTACTCGTATGCGTTCTTGGGCACGGTGATCCTGACCAAGTGTTTCGCGGCCTCGACCTACGGCGTCGTGGGTTCCATTCTGATTCGTTGGATGGGCGCACGCGCGAGATTGTTGGGGGCCGCTTTCATCGTGGCGGTGGTGCTGCTCAATCCCATCTCTCGCACCGCGGGTTGGGTGACGACCGAGACCGTGGTCGATACTGCCGCCTTCTTCAGTGAAGATCGCTCGTTGTCACTGAAGTTCCGCATGGACAACGAGGACCTCGTCCTGGAAAAGGTGCGCGAACGATTGTGGACGGGCTGGGGCGGCTTCGGGCGCATTCGTGCCTACGACGAGCGTACCGGTGAGGACTTGACCGTCATCGATGGCGCTTGGCTGATCCAATTTGCCTCAGGCGGGATCCCGCGATTCGTCGGGCTCTTCGGTCTTTTGTGCTGGCCGATACTGCGCGCTTGGCGTGAGGCCAAGAAGGTCCCGGACCAGGCCGCGAAGGCCGAGTTGGCGACGCACGCGCTGATCGCCGCATTCTTCATCTTGGATCTGATCCCGAACGGCCTGTTCAATCACCTGGCGTTCATGCTCTCCGGCTTCGTGCTCGGCAATCTCGCCAGCGCGCGACAGACCTCGCCAGCAGCGCGAACCGCCCTGGCCCAGCGCTACTCTCGGCCCCCGCCCGCCATGCCCGCTGGCGCTGCCCGCTACTGAGGGGCGTTGGTACGCTACTGAGGGCGTTGGTCCGCTACTGAGGGCGTTGGCCCGCTACTGAGCGGCGTCGGTTCGCCGCCGCCACACGAACACTTCGCCGTCTCCGAGTGTGCCAGGCAGGACTTTGACGCGCTCCCAATGTTCGCGCAGCTCGGACCATATCTCCGGCAGCTCGATGCGCAGGATGCGGTGCAGGGTGGTCACCGCGTACAGGTTGCCCTTGCTGGGAGCGCGCAGCACCTGTTCGAATTCCTCTTGCGTCCGCAGGTAGTGGTACTCCGAACCGCGACGCAGGTGGCCCTCGTCGCCGTAGTAGCGAAAGCCCTTTTCGGCGAGGTGCAACACGACGACCGTCTCGTCAGGTGCTCGTTCGGCTTCCACGAAGGTGATGGCGCCCCGGTAGTCTTGTTTGGGGTGAGCGTAATAGAAGCGTAGCGACACCGCGGAGAGCACGACCGCCACGCTCATCACGATGCCCCATGCCGTCCGTGCCCAGGGCTCCGGCTTGTTCAGTTTGCGGGCTGCCCAGCGGGCGACCTCGTGCACACCCGCGACGATGAGCAAGAGCAGTGCGGGCAGGCACAGGATGAGAAGCCGAGGAGACGTCGACAGACCCCGGACGACCAGCAAGCTGATCTGCAGCACCGCGGGCAGGATCAACGTTGCCGGCACGACCCAATTTCGGCGCAGCAGCGAGATGAGTCCGACGAGCGGTAGGGGCGCGCCCAGCAAGCCCCCGATCACGGCCGCCGGTCCCAGTCCGGCGAGCACACCGTCGACCATCACCTTGATGAACTCGAGCGATAGCGGCGAGTAGCCGACCGACGCCCGGGCGTAGTTTTCGGTGATGTAGGCGTAGGCTTGGGGCAGTACCGGCGCGTAGAGATGAAAGCTCAGCAGCCCAATGACGCCAAAAACCAAGGCTAGGCGACCTAGCAGCGGTTTGAACGCATCGCCGCGGCGCCGGACACTGAACACCGCCCACGCCGCCACCATGCCCTGTGCCGCCAGAACGAACGCACTGACGAGCAGCGATGAGAAGCCCAGCAGCGCCATCACCACGTAGATGACCCAGTCTTTGGCCCGGTCCCGCTGCAGCGCTCGCGACAGAAAGATGGTCGAGCTCAACGCGAAGAAGACGTAGGGCGTGTAGCCCCGCGCGTTCTGCGAAAAGAAGATGTGATGGTACGAGACGGCCAGCAGCAGCGCGCAGCCGAGACTGAGCATGCGCGAGCTCGTCTCCCGGCACAGATAGTAGAAGGCCGGGATACTCAGCGTGCCAAAGGTGACCGCCGCGAGGCGAATCGACCACTCCTGCTCGCCGAACAGATCGGTGCCGAGCTTGACCAACAACGTGTTGAGCAAGTGGTTGTTGGAAGCGATGTAGCTGATGGCCACTTCCAGGTAGCTGACGTCGCGGTACATCATCACGGGCGCGATTTCGTCGAGCCACAAGTCCGCACCGACTTCCACGAAGCGCAGCACCGCGGCCAACACGGTGATGCCGATCAGCGCCGTGCGGGCCCGAGCTTGCGACAGCGCTCCGGGCTCGATGTCGGGCACACGCAGCAACGACCCGGGATCGATACGCCGGTAGCTCCAACCCAGGGCGCCCAGGGCCAAGCACAGAAGGCCTTCGAGCACGAGCGCGCCTCGTACGAGCGCCAAGCCACTGATCGCTGGCGTTGGGGCATCTTCCCGGGTCAAGGGTTGGTACCAGTCGCCGGGCATGAACAGTCCGGCGAGCACCAACACGGCGCCCAGTATCAGCCCAACGGTTCGGGCACGGGACATTCGAAACCTCAGGTGGCGAGGTGCGCGTCAATTTCGTGACGCATCCACCGCTGCTGGTTCTCCTCAACTCCGAGGAAGACGTCGCGGCACAGGGGCTGTTTCATCGCCCATTCGTGGCCCTGGGGCTTGCCGCGTAGCGGGATTTCGAAGTCGTAGTCGGTCAGCGCCTTCAGCAATTTCTGTCGAGTGTCTTCGACCGTCGCCTGCCCCTCGTCGTACGCCACCATGGCGGCGTAGGAGTCTTCGAAGTACTTGCGGTAGCCGCCTGGCTCGTAGCGGGAGAAGATCGGGTTGTCGACGGGCTCGAACTTGCTGTGCTCGCCCATGGTCAAGACGCTACCCAGGTTCGACTCGGCCGCGTGGACACCGATGGCCCACACTCGAACCCACAGGTTCCACAGTTCGAAGTCGTCCCAAGACGCGTAGGTCGCGCGCACCATGCGGTCGGCGAAGCTGAACGCCATCTTGCTCTGAGCCTCGACCGGCTCGAAGCGCGACACCGAGAAGTCGCCGTCGTCCAACGCGGGGAGCAACACGTCGAGGATCTCGCGGATGTTCTCCATCGTGTTGATCAAGCCGCGCGAGAACATCGGATCGACGAAGCCTGCCGCATGGGACAGGAGCGCATAACGCTGGCCGACGGTGCGCTTTGACGAGTATTGGATACGCTGCGTGCGTACCCAGGGGCGCACGGCTTGCGCGTTTTCGAACTGCTTGGCGGCGCTGGGGAGCATGTCCAGGAACTTCTGGAACTCCTGCTCTGCGGTGATGGACTCATCCAGTGGGTAGGTGTTGACGTCGACGGTCACCCCCACGCTGATGAGGGGGTTGGTCGCGCCTTCCCAATTGTTGAAGGGGATGATCCAGAACCAACCGCGCTTGAACAGGTGATGCAGGGTCCCGAGCTTCCAGTCGTGAGACATCAGCGAGGGCGCGACCTGCTCGAACTCTTTGAGGCCCACGATGTGGTTGAACAGCGTGCGGGTCTGGCACAGCAACGGAGTCGGCTGCTCACGCAGGTCGTAGCGCTGGGCCAAGACACTGCGGAAGCCGGTGCCGTCGATCAGGAACTTCGCCGTGTACTTCTTGCCGTCTTTGGTCGTGACGCTGGCACCGTGTTCGTCGGTGTCCGCGGACTCGATCTGCACGCCCTGGATGACGTTGGCGCCGTATTTCATGGCCACGGTCATGAGCCAAGCGTCGATATCCTGCCGGAACAGGTGATTTTCGTCGCGCCAGATGTTGCCGAATTGATGCGCTTGCTTCGGATCGTGTTCACTTCCTACGTTGTGGTAGGCGAAGCCGAAGATGCGCTTGATGCCGCAGGAGGTCGTGACCTGCTCGCGGATGCCCTTGGGTGACTTGAGGCCCAGGACTGCCAACTCGGGCACGTCGTAGGTGCGAGCGAGCAGCTGCACGAGCTGAGACGTCTGCGGGATGGTCGATTCGCCGATGGCAAACCGAGGGTGCACCCCACCGTCGAGCATGAGAACCTTCTTGCCCTGTCGCGCAAGGATGGAGGCGATGATCGAGCCACCCATGCCGGTGCCCAAAACGATAACGTCGAAATCGGTGCCCTCTACGTGCTTCATTACTTCAACCTCGTGTACTGGTCGGAGCCCAGGATGGCAGCCTACGAGGCGCCGCACAAGGGAAGCGAGCGAGATTGGAAGGGCTAAAATCTAGACAACGTCCGGTGTCGCCACATCCCTGCGCCCTGCAGCGCAAGCCACACCAGGAATGACCCAAATAGGTATGCGACCCAAACGGCGGGGCGTTTGCCCATCCGTTGAAAGAGAACACCGTGTACCAACGTGAGGGCGGCAAAGCCGTAGGTGGTTCGCTGCAAGGCTTTCCAGCGTGGTCCCCCCAGCCGTCGTATGGAGTAATCGTTGGAGATGAGCAACAAGCCGAGCACGATCAAAGTCGCGCCCAAGCCCAGGTAGTTGCTGAGGCCAAAGAGGTCGATGCGCGGGACCCAGCCGCCGTCCGCGCGCACGACGAAGTACTCCCAGAACCGCCCTTGCATGTGTCCCTGCAGCCCGAAAACGACGTGAATCAGCGCCATCAGACCTGCCCAGATGCCCAGGTCTCGCCGCAGATCGACGTGTCGCGGCACGAGCGCTCCGGAGCGCATCAAACGCAACGGGGCCAAAACCAGGGTCGCGCTCAGCCATGCCAGCGAAACATAGGCGGATGCCACACTCGGACCAAAAACCTTGCCTGGGTGGTTGCCGTGCACCAATGGCGCGAGGGCGAACACCGCGATCGCGGAGGTTACACCCAGCGCCGAATGCGTGAGCGCGCGCCGCTTGATCCTGGGATTGCTTGCTGCTGATCCTCCCATGCCGCCCATGCTAGCTTAGCGGGTTCAGTCCCGCGCAAATGTTTCGTAGAAATCCCCGCCGCTTGGCCCTGCTTCTCAGCCTGGTCGCCTTCTTCGTCTACAACGCCAACCTGCGCGAGGTGTCGAGTTACGACACCATGTCGACACGTTACCTGCCACTGAGTGTGCTGCAAGAAGGCGATCTGGACCTCGACGAATTCGAGTTCTTCTTCAAGCCCGGCGTCCCCACCAACCCGGTGAAAAAGGCGGGGGGGGCCATCCCCGACCGCACGCCGTACTGGGTGCAGTTCAGCGAGTCGACCCAGCGCTACGTTTCGACGTTTCCGGTGGTGGCGGCGCTGCTCGCGACGCCCATCTACGCGCTGCCCGTTGCGCTGGGGTTGGGCGATGATCCGGGGCGCGCCCAATTGATCGGCACCTTGTTGGGCAAGCTGAGCGGTGCGGCGTTCGCGGCGGGCTCCTTGGCGTTGCTGTTCTTGATGTTGCTGCGTTTGACGACGTTTCGCTACGCCTTGCTCAGCACGCTCGTCTATGGCTTCGCCACGAGCACGTGGTCCGTCGCGAGCCAGAGCTTGTGGCAGATATCGAGCAGTGAGCCGAGCCTGATTCTGGCGCTGTACGGCTTCGTCCGTGCGCGTCAGCCGGGGGAGCGGGCGCAGCTGTGGTATGCGATTGCCGGCTTGGGGCTGGCGTTGGCCGTCGGCAGCCGCCCGCCGGATGCGTTGCCGGCAGTGCTCATGACGGCGTTCGTGCTGCACAGCGCGCGCCGTCAGCTCGGGTGGTTCTTGCTGGCGCCCGCGGTGGTGGCGGTGGGTCTACTCGCGTACAACATCCACTTCTTCGGTCATCCCATCGGCGGCTACATCGCCACGAACGTCGAGGGTACGCTGCGGGCGCCTTCTCTGGCGGCGTTGGGCGGGCTGCTGATCAGCCCCAGCCGCGGACTCTTCGTTCTATCACCCGTGCTCTGCTTTGCGCTGATCGGGCTCTGGCACAACCTGAAGCAGGATGCGGACGGATTCTGGCGCTCCACCGCCCTCAGTGCGGCTTCGGTGGTCGCCTTCTACTCCTGCTGGCGCTACTGGCACGGTCATCACGCGTGGGGTTATCGGCACCTGATCGACGTCCTGCCGTTTCTCATCCTGCACTTGCCGCGCGGTCTGGAGTGGACGTTCGAGCGGAGCTGGGCACGCCCCGTCTTCTATTCGGCGGCGGTGTTCTCCGTCGCGTTTCAGATCACGGGAGCCTTCTTCTTCCCGTGCGGTTGGGACGGGAGCCCGAAGAATGCATTCGAACACCAGGAACGCCTGTGGGACCTGTCCGATACCCAGTTTGTGCGCTGCGCCACGTCATCCCCCATCTACCCTCACGGGCTGAAGTGGGTCACTGGGCAATGGGATCGAAAGCGCTTCTGAGCGCTCAGTCGTGACCGACGACGTACTTCTCGCGCAGCGACTTGTCGCGGTGGGCGATCATCGCGTCGAACGTGTTCTCCACCGTCCAGTGTTCCCAGGCGTGGAGGTTGTTCTGGAGCTGCTTCTCCAGCAAGGCGGCGTAGTGGCGCACCTTTACGGTCAGGTCGTCGCCTTCGCGTTCGACGGTATACGGCGCCTCCAGATTGAACTCCAGGTGAGGCGCCGCACCGCTGACGAAGAGTGGCACGATGGACGCGCCCGTCGTGCGCGCCACGCTGGCTACGCCGGTGGTGAACGGCAGCTTGCGCCCGAGGAAGTCACAATCCACGAACGAGGCAGAGTGCCAACCGTCTCCGGTCTGGGCTACGACCACGTTCTCGCGCAGGCGCTGCACGATGGGGCGGATGTTGAATTGGCAATAGAAGCCACCGATCAACTCCGGAATGGACGGCTTCTCGCCCAGGACCTTGTACATCGCTCGTCGCAGACGGCTCGCGGACCACGGGTCGTTCATGCTCGGAAGCGCGACGCGCACGTCGTAGTCCATCTGTCGCAGCATGCTGATGGCGAGGAAGGCGCCGAGCGAGTGGATGTGCGAGAGCAACAGGAAGACGCCCTTGCCGCGCGCGATGGCGGCGTCCAGATGCTCCAACCCGTTGATGGTGTAGAGCTTCTGGGCCTGCTTGAGCGACATCTGTGGCGACAGAACCAGCAGCAGTGAGCGGATCTCGCGATCCTCGAAGTAGCGGGTTGCGAGCTCCGTCGCCCGCTCCTCATCGACGCCAGGTACCGTCAGCAGGTTGTCACGCACACAGCGAAACTTGTCCTTGTCGGAAGCAGCCTTGGCCTTGCCGCTGGCACGGGCAAGCGCGACGATCAACGAGTTCGGCAGGACCGGGTACAGCAGGCTGGCGCAGTCCGCCATGGTCACCAGCGGCGGCCCGCCGTGGTGATGA
Organism: Polyangiaceae bacterium; assembly: GCA_050290545.1. Lineage (GTDB taxonomy): Bacteria > Myxococcota_A > Polyangia > Polyangiales > Polyangiaceae > SZUA-265. Next base: position 18,865 of record JBNKHV010000072.1, read on the forward strand.
TGCTCGTCCTCGGGTTGTTGGCTGAGGTCGGTGGAGGTCATCGGAAGGAAACTCCTACGCGGGCTTTTTGCCGATCAGCACACTGCACACGTTCCACAGCGAGAAGCGTGCGTGCTTGACGTCGGTGAAGCCGGCGTCCGTGAGCCACTTCGTCGTTTCACCGATGGAGTGATTGCGGCCTTCATTCGTCACGGCTCGTTGCATCAGACTGACCAAGGTGGGCCAGCGTGGCGAGACACGGTCGTCGTTGAGGTACTGCGCTTGGATCATCAGCTGACCGCCGGGGGCGACCAAGTCGAAGCAGTGCCGAATCATTGCCGGCGATTTGTCCGGACCCAACATGTGCAACACGTTGGAAACGAGCACCGCGTCGAAGGGCTTGTCGGGTCGGAAGTCTTCCCCGGGACCAACCAGGAACTCGACGCGGTCGCTGACCCCACGCTCCTCCGCCAGACGCTTGGCTTCCGCGATGGGGCCCGCGAGATCCAGCAGCGTTGCCCGGATGTGCGGGTGCTTCTCCACGATCGCGATCGAGTACGTCCCAGGGCCGCAGCCCAGGTCGAGCAGGGTCTCGATTCCGTCGAAGGACAAGCGATTGGCGATTTCAACGCCACGCGAACGAGCATAGGCATCCATCGCCTTGGTCATTCGGCGTGACTCTTCGGTGTCACCGCCCTCGAAGTTCTCCAAATGGTCGGCAGGTGGCTTGCCGGTTTTCACGGCCTCCGGCATGCGCAGCAATGGATTGACGAACGCCTGCAGGAATTCCACCCACTCCCCGACGTAGGCCGGGTTGTCGGGCCGGGCTACGCAATCCAGCATGTCCTCGCTGGCGCTGTAGACTCCATCCTTCGCTTCGACGACTTTGAGCGCGACACCCGCGTCCAAAAGCGCACGAAATGTCTCTCGATCGCCGCCGATTGCTTCATGAAGCGCGTCGAACGTGAGCGGCCCTTTTTCGAGCTGGCGGTAGACGCCCAGCTCGTAGAGCCCAAAGAAGACCACCGAGTCGAAGTAACGCTCGGCCAAGCCGAGGGTTTGTACTTGCTTCTTGATCAGACTGCGTGAAATCGGGTCCAGTTTGGCCTCCCGTGGTGAGCTTGGCATCTATACTCAAGGCCCGCCCAGACCTCAAGCGTCGCCTGGGCCGGCCTGCTCGCGGTCTGAATGGGAACAACTGCACCACAACCGCGCGCGCTTTCCGTCTCGTCGTTTCCAAAGCATCTGTATACTGCCCCGCTGGAAGCGCAGGCTTCCCACCTTCCTTGCGTGGCCGTTCACTCGGTGCGCGTATGCTCGAGCACAGACGATGGACTTCTCTTGGGATAGCGACCAGCAAGAACTGAACAAGCAAATCATTGCGTTCGCCAAGGCCGAGCTCAACTCGGGACTGATCGAGAGCGACCGCAAGGGCGCTTTCTCGAAGGAGCGCTGGAAGCGACTCGGCGACATGGGCATCCACGGCCTGGCGATGCCCAGTGAGTTTGGCGGACTCGAGCTCGGCGCATTGGCGACCGTCAGCGCTTTGGAGAGCCTCGGCTACGGATGTCGCGACGGAGGACTGCTGTTCGGCGTGACCGCTCAGATGTTTAGTGTGCAGGCACCGATCCTGCGCTTCGGTAGCGACGAGCAGAAGCAGCGTTACCTACCGGCTTTGGTGCAGGGCGATCTGATCGGGGCCCACGCCATGACGGAGCCCGACTCCGGCTCGGACAGTTTTGCGATGAAGACGAGCGCCGTGCGAGACGGCGACGATTACGTGCTCAACGGCAACAAGACATTTGCCACCAACGCCCCGGTTGCCGACATGTTGTTGGTCTTTGCTACCGTCAACCCGGAGCGCGGATTCTTCGGCGTCACGGCGTTTCTGGTCGATGCCAAGACCCCGGGGGTGGAGGTGAGCAAACCGATCGAGATGATGGGCTTGCGCACCACGCAGATGGGCGAGGTCGCCTTCGAAGATTGCCGCATCCCCGTGTCTGCGCGACTGGGCCGCGAAGGCAACGGCGCCACCATCTTCAAGCACTCCATGGGTTGGGAGCGGGGCAGCATCTTGGCGACGGCGGTCGGCACCATGCAGCGCCAACTCGAGGTGTGTGTCGACTACGCCAAGACGCGCCACCAGTTCGGGCAACCCATCGGCAAGTTCCAGGCCGTGTCGCACCGCATCGCGGAAATGAAGGTACGCCTCGAGTCCGCGCGCATGTTGCTCTACAAGTGGGCTTGGAAGCGGGACCAAGGCGAGGATGGCGAGCAGGATGCCGCCATGGCCAAGCTCGTGCTCAGCGATTGCCTGGTCAAGTCGTCCCTAGATGCCGTGCTCATCCACGGCGGGTACGGCTACTGTACCGAGCTCGAGCTCGAGCGCGAGCTGCGCGACGCAGTTTCGGCAAAGATCTACTCGGGCACGTCCGACATACAGCACAACTTGATCGCTCGCGGCCTCGGCCTGGGTTGAGCCAGCACGTTGAGATAGAAGGTTCGCATGGAGTACCTGCTCAGCCATCTCCTCCAGAACACGGTTGCTCGTCACCCCCAACGGCCCGCCGTCGAATTCAACTCGACGATCGTGACCTACGAGGAGTTGGCGGCGCGCGTGGATCGTCTGGCGGGGGCGCTACGCGACAACGGCATGCGCGCCGGAGACCGAGTCGGCGTTCACCTGAACAAGAGCATCGAGAGTGTGGTCGGCGTGCTGGCGACGCTCCATGCCGGCGGGGTCTTCGTGCCTCTCGACCCCATGGCGCCGCCGCAACGCGTCGCGTACATCGTCGCGGATTGTGAGATCCGTTTCCTGGTCACCGACGCCGACAAACTCACGCGTTTGGCGTCGGATCCGCAGCTCGCCGAGCATCACTTGCAGGCGGTGTTCGTCGCTGGCCCCAAAGCGGTCGCGGAGACGCCCGCCAACGTCGCGGCCGTGATCCCGTGGAGTGAGCTCGACTCGGCGCCGAGCTTCGGCGCGCCCGAGCGTCGCGTGTCGACGGACTTGGCGTACATGCTCTACACGTCCGGTTCTACTGGTAACCCCAAGGGCGTCATGATTTCGCACTTGGCCGCCCTGACCTTCGTGCAGTGGGCAACGGAGAAGTTCCAGCTCACGCCCGAGGACGTGCTGTCGAACCACGCGCCCTTTCATTTCGACCTGTCCACCTTCGACCTGTACGCGAGCTTCAAGGCCGGCGCCAAGGTCGTGCTCTTGCCGGAATGGGCCAGCGCCTTCCCGGGACGTTTGGTCAAGCAGATCGCCGACAAGGGGATCACGGTCTGGTACTCGGTGCCTTCGGCTTTGATCCTGATGCTGAACAAGGGCAAGTTGGCCGAGGCGGAGCTGCCGAAGCTTCGAACGATCCTGTTCGCGGGTGAGGTCTTCCCGATCAAGTACTTGCGGGCGTTGCACCAGGCGATCCCACACGCTCGCCTATTCAATCTCTACGGGCCGACGGAGACGAACGTCTGCACGTACTACGAAGTGACGGAGATCCCCGACGATCGTGTCGAGCCTTTCCCGATCGGCAAAGCGATCGACAACCACGAGTGCTTCGCCGTCAACGCCGATGGCCAGCGCTGTGGTGTCGGCGAGGAAGGCGAGCTGCTGGTGCGGGGCCCAGGCCTGCTCACCGGCTATTGGAAGCTCCCCGAGAGGACGGCTCAGTCGCTGCACGAAAACCCCTGTCCGAACGATACCGAAGACCTGGTCTATCGCACCGGGGACTTGGTGACGTTGGAGCCCGACGGCAATTACACCTACGTGGGGCGCATCGACCACATGGTGAAGATCCGCGGTTACCGCGTCGAACTGGGTGAGGTCGAGGCAGCGCTGTACGAACACCCCCAGGTCAAAGAGGTGGCCGTGGTCCCCGTCGCGGACGAGGAACTCAACGACCAGCTGCGTGCCCACGTCGCGCTCCACGCTCCCGTTCCGGAATCCGAACTCGTGGCGGTCTGCGCCGCTCGTTTACCGAAGTACATGGTACCGGAGTTGTGGGTCTTCGAAGAGAATCTGCCGAAGACGTCGACAGGCAAGATCGATCGACAGAAACTGTCCCGCGCGGACTAAAGAAGCCATTGAGACGCTCGCTTGCCTACCGTGCCCGAGCCGACCGAACATCAACCGAACAGGAGTACCCCATGGACCCGAAAGAAAAGATCCGAGCTGAGATGGAACGCCGTCTCAAGGGACAGCAGATCGAGCTCAAAGACGACACCTCGCTACTCAACTCGGGTGTGATCGACTCCGGTGCGGTGTTCGAGCTGGTCGAGTTCGTCGAAGGCGAGTTCGGCATCAAGGTCGACGACGACGAGATCGTGCCCGAGAACTTCGAGTCGATCGACGCCATCGCTCAGCTCGTTGCCGCCAAGGGTTGAGCGGGTCTCGGCCTCAGCGAGCGGCGGAGTCGCTACTCGCGCTCTCGCGGGGGCCGAGCTTCATATCGCGCTCTCGCGGGGGGGGCCGACCTGGTCACTTGCGGCCCGTTCGCGCAGAGTCCGGGGAGCGCTCATCTCTGCCGGTCCTATGGACTCGCGGCGATGCAGAGTTCAGCAATTGCCCAACCCACCCTGCTCGGACACGAAGTCGTGCTGCGACCTCTTGCGCTGCAGGATGTCGACGCGCTCGCGGTCGCTGCGGCAGAGGATCGGAGGAACTACCGCTTCAGTCCAGTTCCCGATGGTCCTGCCGAAGCGGAAGCCTACGTCGCGAAAGCCTTGCTCCAACAGGCGGAGGGCGAGCGCATGCCTTTTGCGATTCTGTGGCAGGAACGGGTGGTTGGGACGACGAGCTACTCGGAGATTCGCCCCTGGCAGTGGCCCGAGGGCTCTGTATTGCAGCGCCACGGACGGCCGGACGTCGTCGAGATCGGCTACACCTGGCTCGCGGCCAGCGCGCAACGCACCCGCTGCAATACCGAAGCGAAGTACCTGCTGTTGCGCCATGCCTTCGAAGTCTGGGACGTGCACCGGGTGGCGTTCAGAACCGACGTGCGCAACCAAGTGTCGCGCGCGGCCATCGAGCGGCTGGGAGCGAAGCTCGAAGGGACCCGCAGAGCCGACAAGCCCGGGCGCGACGGCAAGGTTCGAGACTCGATCTTCTTCTCGATCGTCCGGTCCGAATGGCCCGCGGTTGCGGCGGAGCTCGAACGGCGCCTGGCGTAGCTCGAGTCCCGCGCGTGTGCTAGCGCCTGGAGAGGTTGGCGCCGACCCTGTACAGCAGGAGGAAGAGCGCGTTGGCCACGACGATGGCCAGGACCGATAGCGTGATGCCGATGGCGCCGAGCCCCGACGCTTCGTGTTGCATGGTCCAGACGAACTGGGCCACACACAGTAGGGATACGAAGACCAGCGTGTAGCTGCGGTCGATGCGGTCGACGATCAGAGAGCCGAGTGGGGCTCCGACCGCGACCACGGGCGCAGCGGCGAGCCAGTGCGAGAACACGCCCGGTTGCATCTGGTCGGTCGCGGTCTGCGTCACCAGCCCGACCAGGCTGGTGAACGCCATCAGCAGAACGGAGGTGGGGATCGCGATCTTCAGATCCGCTCGGCACAACAGGACCAGCACGACGTAGATGAGCATGTCGACGCCGACGCCGGTGATCGACGAAACCAGCGCCCCGCCGAACAAACCCACCGAAAAGCCGGAGACGCGGTCGAAGGTCGCTGCCGTGGGTAGGATCCCGACGAGCCTGACCAAGTCTTTGACCTTGAGCAAATGCAGCAAGCCGAAGCTCGCCCACAGCACCGCGAAGGCGACCTTGATCAGCAAGCCCGAGACGTAGGGCGCGATGTAGAGCAGGCCCAGGGGCGTGCCTATGGCGCTGCCGACGAATCCGGAGCGCAACATCACCCACTCGAGCGGCTGGCGACGATTGAGGATGAAGAGCGACGCGCTGACCATGCCGATCGACTGAATCGCGAAACTGAAGTCGCGTCCCAACGTCGCCGGGAAGTCGAAACCCAGAACCAGCACGGGAAAGCCGACCGTACCCCCGCCCATGGGGGTTGAGCCTGCAACGAAGGAACCCAGCGCCATGGCGAACGCGATGGGCCAATTGTCGATCACCGTCGACCACGAGCCGGACAGGGTCACGTACGTCAGCCACGTTGCGTAGAACGTGCCGGCCACCGTCAGGAAGGGGGCGAACTTCCGCAGACGCCGGGAAAAGAGCGAGCCGGAGACCGGCCTATCGGGAGCGGCGACGCTCATAGGGGTTTGCTCACTGGGCGAGCGGCAATCGCGACGCCTTCTCTTTTGGTACGCAGAACAGGTTTACCTGAAGGGCTGACTCCTTCCAGCGCTGGGTCGCACCTTCGGGAGAAAAGGGAGAGAACAAGTCGCTCTGGGAGTCGTACGTGAACAGAGCGTAGCCCTTGTTCGTCAGCCACTCGATCGCGCCCTTCATCTCGTCGGGCGTGTACTCGATGAAGATGTGGGGGTGATGCTTGTCGATGGTCTTTTCCAAACCGAGAAGGACCTGGAAGTCGAGGCCCTCCACGTCGATCTTGACGATGCTGGGAGCGAGTTCGAGCGTGTCGAGCGGCACGACGTCGACGTCTTGGCTCTCGTAGCGCATGGCCTTCTGGATGCGCGGGGAAAAGTCGCGGGCCACGATGTGCTGTGAGTAGGAGCGATCGCCCGAGGTCATCGTGTGGATCGGGATGCCGTGGTAGACGGGCGTCACCAACGTGATGCGTGCCGGCTCTTTGCCCGCCCCGAGGATACGGTACTCGAAGCCGGAGATGCGCTTCTTCACTCGCTGCAGCGCGGGCTCGTGGTAGCGGCTCGCCTCGATCGACAGGATGTCGTAGGGCAGCCCGAGCGCGCGAAAGCCGAGGGCGGAGATGCCCGAGTTGGCACCGACGTCGAGGATCAAACCCTTGTCCCCTTCCACCAGATGGCGCATGCCGAGGAAGTCCTTCTCGTGGGGGAGCAGGAACTTCAGATGTGGTGCGAGGCGCCAGCTGAAGTACCAAGCGTGTGGGCTCTTCTTGACCAGCGTGATGCCGTAGCCGATGACGTTTCTCAAAGCGGAATTCTGGATGGGCATTGCTGGTCTCCTGAGTCGCGCCGACTATACCGCTCGGCCGCGCCGACGCAACAGCGCCGAGAGTTCCTCTTTCGTAGCAATGCGCAGGACGAACACGCAGACCAAGAAGGCCACCAGTGCAGCTGTAGTGGCGAGCCACGGGTGCTCGGGAAAGGCGCGGATGGGTAGCCAACACAGGACACCCACGCCGCAGGTCAGCCACATCTTCGAGCGCGCCAAGATCCCTCCTAGCTGAAACTGCCAATAGGCGGTCATCGCGGCAGCAGTGACGCTGACCACGAGGGCGACGGAGATGGCGAGCCCGCCGAGGCTTGGGAGCAGTAGCGCGACCGTGACGACAAATGCCACGAACGCGCTGAAGCCCAGATAAACGCCTCGCCGTGGTTCTTTGCGCAGAATCAGGACTACCTGCGACGTGCGAACGACGTTCATCGGGACGAACGTGAGCATCAGCACGTTCAGATGCTCGATGATGTTGACGAACTTACCGCCGACCGCGACGCTGATGACCGCTTCTCCCACGCCCGCGATCGTCAGGTACACACCCGCCGCCGCGATCGTGAGGTACTTGAGGCTCATGCCGAGCCAACCGTCGACCTTCTCCGTTTCACCGCTGAGGTAGATGCTGGTGAGCGATGGCACCAGGGCTGCACCCACTTGGGCGAAACCGGTGGTGAACGCCAACACGACGGCACTCGAAAGGCTGTAGTTGGAGACCTGGGTGTGGTCGCCAGTGAACTCGAGGATCAACGCTTCACCCGTGCGCCAGGACGCACCCAGCATCAGGTTCGCGAAGAACAACAGCATGCCGAATCCGAAGTGCGCGTGGAGCGTTTGCCGGTTCCAGACCTCTCTGCCAAAGCTCAGGTAGCGCCACGACAGGGAGCCGACCAGAACGAAGAAGCCCAGCTCGATCGCGGCCAGGGTGTAGATGGCCGCGACGGGGTCCGCCAGCAAACCCAAGACCAAGAGCGCGAGGACGAGCAGCAGACGTTGCGCAGAATCCCTGCCCATCCACAGGTTCACCTTGTTCAAGCCGTACGCCAACTCGATGCCGGAACGGGACAGCACCATCAGGATCATCGAGCCGGTGGCGACCAGAACGCAGTGCACCGGCAATTCCGGGAGCAAGCGTCGCGTAGCGACGTAGAAGACCGCCGCCATCGGGGTGGCGATGGCGGCGCGCGCCCAGAAGTACTGCGAGTACAGGGTTCGCACCATGTCCTCGCGGCCATCGTGCAGATAGCCGGGCACGAAGCGACCGAGCACGGAGGCCCCGCCCAAGGCCGTGCCGAGCAAGGCCAGGGCCAAGAACGAAATGATGGTAGCGAGCTGGGCGTAGTGCTCCGGTCCCATGGCTCTGGGAACCATCGCGACGAAGGTTACCAAGCCGACGTACTCGGCGGCTTTCCACAGCGCGACACTGCGCCCATCACGAGCGGTCATGACTTTGACGCGGCGCGGACTCGTCGTCGCAGCTGGTGTTTGTGTGCTCATCGAGAGGTTCTCATCACCTGCCTGGCGAAGTCGATGACTTCGTAGACGTTGTCAATCTTGGAGCCCATGATGCAGGTCAGCCCCGGCAGCCCATAGTCGCGCTTGAACAAGATGGGACGACCATCGTCCACCTCGTTGCGCGGCAAGACCGTCTTGATGCCCCACAGCGAGTCTTCGTACGTGCTGCGCGCCAACGCGGGCAAGTAGCGCACGGCATCCTTGAGCATGTGTTGGTAGTGGCTGCGACGTGCGGCGGTCGCCTCCATCTCGGACGGATCCCGAAACGTCGCCTTGGGATCGTCGCGCCACTCCAGGTGGGGGGTGTAGCGCACGTGGCTCAAGGAGTGCAGCCCGCGCGCTGGAAAGGGCATGACCGAAAAGAATGGCCCGCACATGATGGTGATGCCCATGCTGGCCACTTCGGCGGGGGGCCGGATCAGGCACATCTCCGTCCACTCGTGCTTCAACGGAACCAGTGGCAGCCCCGAGCGGTGCAGGAGCTGGTTCAGTCGCGAGTACGTGCAGTTGAATACGTTCCGCGCGCTCACCTGACCGGGGTATTGGCCTTCGAGGCTCAGGATCAGCTCGTCAGCGCTGCGCTCCACCCGAGTTGCGACCGTGCCGGTACGTTGTTCGACGCCAGCGGCTTGCAGTCGGTGTCGGGCTTTGAGCTTGAGTTTCGAGGCATCGAAGGCCACCTCCCGCACTCGGAAGACGTTTTCGACCAGGTTCGGGTCGAACATTGCCTTCACCGCCTTGGGAGCTTGTTCGATCGGTGCGCCGATGCGGTCACAGAAGAGCTTGAACTGGTTGGCGTTGACGTGGGAGAAGCGCCGCGCGATGGCGTAGTACTTCTCGAACTCGCCGTCGACGCACTCCTCGTAGTCGCTGATAAAGCGATCGAAGTTAACCCTGGAGCGGGCACCGGTGACCAGGCTCCTCGGGTAGTGGTAGCCGTTGTGCACGCGTGCCTGATTGACGTAGGAGGCCTTCTGCAGCAGGTCGTTCTCAGCCTCGACCAACAGAACCGAGCCTCCGAAGCGCTCCTTCAGATCTGCGGCCAATACGCTTCCGTAGAAGCCACCGCCGATGACTATTGCGCCAAAGCGCTCCATGTTTCCGCCGTGGAGCTATGTCATGGTCTGCCATGAAAGACCATGGCGAAAGCTGCGCGCGAGCTGCCCGCGATGGGCATGTTCTGCTCACGCGTGGGAACAGGTTCGGGGTGAAACATGGCCGGCGGAAGCGTCGAACGGCGGGCCTGGTCGCCTCCGAGGTAGCGGCAAAACCCGTAGTCTATTCGCGAGAATGGTCTACAAGGCTATCGGAGACCGACCGTGGCTATTGTCGCCGATTGTTTCGTATCGATCGTTGCACCTCTCCAGAACGACGCGGACATCGTGGGCGCGTACGTCGACGAGGTGATGGCGATGTTCCGGCAGAGCTACGAGAACTATGAGCTCGTGCTCGTCGACGACGGTTCGACGGACGACACGGTGCCGATCGTCAAATCGCTCTTGCTGCGCCACGACCATCTACGGCTGATTCGGCTGTCGCGGCGTTTCGGCCAAGAGATCGCCATCTCGGCGGGTTTGGATTCCGTCATCGGCGACTACATCGCCGTGATGCTGCCCGACAGCGACCCTCCCCAGCTCGTGCCCAAGATGGTGGAGCAGTCGCGCTCGGGAGTGGGAGTGGTGTACGGAGTGCGCGCGCACCGCAAGAAGGAGCCGATCCTGCTGCGACTGGGCGCCGGTGTCTTCTACTGGTTGTGTCGGCGCGTGCTGCAGCTTCAGCTGCCGAAGAACGTCACCCATTTTCGGGTCCTGTCGCGTCAGGCCGTCAACGCCATCGTGCAGATCCGAGATCAGAATCGCTACCTGTCGGCGCTCAGCCAGTACGTCGGCTTCGCCGAGCAAGCGTTCGTCTACGAGCCCATGTCGCGGCGGCCAAAGCCCCGCCGCAAGAGCTTGGGCGACGCGCTGAATCTGGCCGTCAACATCATCGTCGCCAATTCGCTCTACCCCCTGCGTTTGGCTGCATGGATGGGCTTCTTGTTGGCGTTCGCCAACGTGCTCTACATGCTCTTCGTCTTGGCCGTCTTCCTGCTCAAAGAGACGCCGCCGGAAGGCTGGTCGACGATGTCGCTGGTCAACGCGGTGATGTTCTTCTTCATCCTGCTGATCCTGGCGATCGTCTCGGAGTACCTCGGGCGGCTGTTCAACGAGGTGAAGGGGCGCCCGCTCTATTACGTTCAAGAAGAAGCGAACAGCTCGGTTCTGGTTTCCGGAGAAGAGCGAAAGAACGTCGTCACCGAAGCAGAGCAGGAGAGCTGAGTGACTTCCGAGTGGCAGGTGCCGGCGTATGATCGCCACGAGTTTTCGCCCAAGCGCCATCGCTATTGCGTTGCCGTCTTCGTGATCAACGAAGGCAAGAAGCTGCTCGCACAGCTCGAACGCATGGCGCCGCTCTCCGAACAGGTCGACATCGTGGTGGCGGACGGCGGCAGTAGCGACGGCTCCACCGAGCACGCGCTCTTGCGCGAGCGTTCCGTCAACACGCTGCTGGTCAAGACGGGCGCGGGCAAGCTCAGCGCCCAGATGCGCATGGCCTTTCAATGGGCGCTCGACCGCGGCTACGAAGGTGTCATCACCATCGACGGCAACGGTAAAGACGACGTTTCCGCCATTCCCCTGTTCGCCTCGGCGTTGGACGCGGGCTTCGACCACGTGCAGGGCTCGCGCTTCGTGCAGGGCGGCAAAGCCATCAACACGCCGAAGAGTCGCTATTGGGGAGTGAAGCTGCTGCATGCCCCGGCGATCTCGCTCTCCGCGGGCTTGCGCTATACGGACACGACGAACGGTTTTCGTGCCTACAGCCGTCGCCTGCTGCTCGATCCGCGGGTCGCGCCCTTTCGCGACGTGTTTGGCGCCTACGAGCTCCACTACTACCTCGCCATTCGCGCGGCGCGGCTCGGCTTCAAGTGCGGCGAGCTACCCGTGACGCGCGCCTACCCCGACGGCGGCAAGGTCCCCACCAAGATATCGGGTTTTCGGGGTAACGCGCTGATACTCGAAACGCTGTTCAAGGCGTGTCTACGCCGCTTCGACCCCTGAAAACGGCCCACGAAAGAAGACCCAATGACGACTGCACTGATCGGACACACGGGATTCGTCGGCGGCACGCTGATGCGTCAGACGTCGTTCGACGACCTGTACAACTCGAAGAACATCGGCGACATCGCCGGCAAGCAGTACTCGCTCATCGTCTGCGCGGGGGCTCCGGCCGTCAAATGGAAGGCCAACAAAGAGCCCGAGGAGGATTGGGCGGGCCTGCAGCGCCTGATGCAGCCTCTGGGGCGTGCTCAGGCGGAACACGTCGTCTTGATCTCCACGGTGGACGTCTACGATCCGCCGATCGACGTGGATGAAGACACCTCGATCGACCGCACCGCAGGGCACGCTTACGGGCGTCATCGCTTGCTGCTCGAAGACTTCGTCTCGGAGCGGTTCGAGACGACGGTGCTGCGACTGCCGGGCCTCTTCGGACAAGGGCTGAAGAAGAACATCATCTACGACCTGCTCAACGACAACATGCTCGACGCCGTGTGCCCCCAGAGTGCGTTTCAGTTCTACAGCCTGACGCGGCTGTGGAGCGACATCGAGCGGGTGCGCGAGGCCGGAGTGTCGCTGATGAACGTGGCGACGGAGCCGGTGACCGTCGCCGCGGTGGCGAAAGAAGCGTTCGGCGTCGACTTCGAAAACCCCAAAGCGCTGAAGCCCGCCCGCTACGACATGAAGACGAAAAACGCTGCGCTGCTCGGCGGCAAGGATGGCTACATCCAGACGGCAGCCGAGGTGCTGGCGGACATGGCGGCGTTCGTCGAGCAGCAAAGGAGCCAGAGCCGATGAAGCTCGCCATCAGCAACATCGCGTGGGCGATGGACGACATGGAGCGCGTGGCGGCGGTGATGGCCAAAAAGGGCATCACTGGCGTCGAGATCGCTCCGACGACCAAGTGGGAAAACCCGACGCAGGTGCCCGACGCGGAGCTCGCCGCGTTCCGCGACAGTTGGCAGAGCCACGGCATTCGGATCGTGGCCTTGCAGGCCCTGCTCTTCGGGCACCCGGAGTTGACGCTCTTCGAGGGCGCGGCCGAGCGTGAAGCGACTCTGGAATACCTGGCGAAGATCGCCCACCTCGGCGCGGTGCTGGGAGCGGGTCCGATGGTGTTCGGCTCACCCAAGAACCGCCGCGTCGAGGGGCTGTCCGCAGAAGAGGCGCATGGCATCGCCGTCGACTTCTTTCACCGCGCCGGCGAGGTCGCGAAGCGTGAGGGCACGCTCTTGTGTCTGGAGCCGAACCCGAAAGACTACCAGTGCAACTTCGTCACCGAGGCGGCCCAGGGCTACGAGCTGGTCGAAGCCGTCGACAGTGAGGGCTTCTGCCTGCATTTGGACGCGGCGGGCATGACGCTGGCCGGTGACGAGCCCGCGTGCATCACGCGTTACGCCGCGCGCCTGCGACACTTCCACGTCAGCGAACCGTACCTGGGACGCGTCGGGCTGCCCAACGAGCACGCCACCGTGCCGCACCGCGAGTTCGCTTCGGCCCTGCGCGCTGCGAACTACGGCGGGTGGTGCTCGGTCGAAATGCGCAACCCTGGGGTGGACGACATCGCCGAGGAGATCGAGCGCGTGCTCAGCTTCTTGGTCGAGGTATACGGCGCGTGAGGCGTTTGCTCGCTGTCCGGCGTGCGGTTGTGCCTGGGTCGCAAACGATATAGAAACGAGTCTCGTCATGCGTCGCATCGGCTACCTCGTGCCGGAGTTTCCGGGTCAGACTCACGCCTTCTTCTGGCGCGAGCTGAAGCGGCTGAAGGAGCTGGGGGTCGAAGGGCGTCTGCTCAGCACCCGACCGCCGCCCGCAGGGCTCGTGTGTCACGCGTGGTCGGAGCAGGCGATTTCGGCGACGCACTATCTGACGCAACCGGGCGCGACGCTGGCGGCACAAACCACCGCGGCAGTGGCTCGACATCCGCTCTCGTGGGCACGTTGTCTGTCCGCGATCCCGCGAGCCGAGGGGCTGAACGCCAAAGGGCGTGGGCGTTTGGCGGCGCTGGCGCTGATGGGTGTGCAGCTCGCCGTGCTGGCGAAGAACGAGGGCTTTTCGCACGTGCACGTTCACTCCGCGGCCGACGCGGCGCACGTTGCGATGTTCGCGCGGCTGTTCGGCGGTCCCAGCTACAGCTTGACCTTACACGGCCCGGTTTCCGACTACGGTCCGAATCAGAAGCAGAAGTGGCAGCACGCCGCTTTCGGCATCGTCATCACCCAACGTCTTCTCGGTGAAATGCAGCGAGACATCGGCGCGGGGTTTTTGCCCAAGTTGGAAGTCGCTCCGATGGGAGTGGACGTCGATGCCTACGTTCGCTCCAGTGACTATCAGCCGTGGCTGGGCACCGGTCCACTGAAGATCTTTTCGTGCGGCCGTCTCAACCCGGTCAAGGGCCACGCCGAGCTGGCCGAAGCGGTGTGTCAGTTGCGGCAACGCGGGATGGACGTGCGCCTCCGCATCGCGGGGCAAGACGACGCTGGGGGGCAGGGTTATCGCTCGACGCTGCTCGAACGCCTGCGCTCGCTGGGGGCCGGGGATGCCGTCGAACTCATCGGAGCGGTGCCTGAATCGCAGGTCCGCGCCGAGTTGGAGGGCGCGCACCTGTTCGCGCTCGCGAGCCACCACGAGCCATTGGGCGTCGCGATCATGGAGGCGATGGCGCTCTCGCTTCCCGTCGTCGTCACTTCCGCCGGTGGTGTGCCCGAGCTCGTCGATGACGGCATCGATGGCTTGCTCGTGCCGCCCAAAGAGCCCGCCCGCATGGCGGAGGCGATCTCTCAGCTTGCCAACGATCCAACGCGAGCCGTGGAATTGGGGCGAAAGGCACGTTCCAAGGTGGAGCAATCCTTCGATAGTGGTCGCAGTGCGAAGCTGATCGCAGAGCTGTCGTCGGCTGCGAAGTGACGATTCGTTTGCTTGGCCGCGCCGCGCTGGGTGAGCGCCGGCAAAGCTCGCGACTTCTGGCCAGGCGATCGAGGCGCGTCGCGAGCGAGCATCGCACCCGGGCCGTGCTGGACACTGGCTGCGGTAACGTCTAGCGTAGCCGCGCTCGTGTCCAAGACGCCAAGGGTTCTACTGATCGCGGAGGCTGCCAACCCGGAATGGGTGAGTGTTCCACTCGAAGGCTGGTCTCATGCTCATGCCATCTCAGCGCTGGTAGATGCCCACGTGGTGACTCAAGTGCGCAACCAGGGGGCGATGGAGCGCGCGGGCTGGCAACAGGGGCGCGAGTTTTCGGCCATCGACAGCGAGGCTGTCGCGGCGCCGATCAGCAAAGCCAACGATTGGCTGCGCAAGGTGACCGGCCTGGGTTGGACGCTGACGACCGCACTGGCGAGCGTTCCCTACTACTCCTTCGAGCACAAGCTGTGGCAGCAGTTCGGTGCCCGCATCCAGGCGCACGAGTTCGACATCGTGCACCGTTTGACACCGCTCTCGCCCACCGTGCCGAGTCTCACCTTGGCCACCAAGTGCCAGCAGGCTGGGGTGCCCTTCGTGTGGGGGCCGGTCAACGGCGGGGTACCGTGGCCCAAAGAGTTTTCGGAGGTGCAGCACGCCGAGGGCGAGTGGCTCTCCTACGTGCGGGACGCGCATCACCTGCTGCCTGGCTACCGTCGCACGCGCGAGTTGGCCTCGGCGCTGATCGCCGGTTCGATGTCGGCGTGGGAGCAGTTCGGGCAGCACCAAGACAAGTGCGTCTACATTCCGGAAAACGCCGTCGTGCCGGAGCGCTTTCCACGTTCCGTTAGCCCACGACAGGAGGGGCCGTATCGGATCGCCTTCGTGGGCCGCTTGGTTCCGTACAAGGGCGCGGACATGCTAATCGAAGCGGCCGCTCCGCTGATCCGGGAGGGCAAGGTCGTCGTCGACATCATCGGCGACGGGCCCGAGATGCCACGCCTCAAAGCCCTGCGCGAGCGAGAGCAGTTGGGCGATGGGGTGCTGTTGGAGGGTTGGGTGCCCCACGAAAAACTGCAGGATCGGCTCCTACAGAGTCAGTTTTTCGGCTTCCCCAGTGTGCGCGAATTCGGCGGCGCGGTCGTCTTGGAGGCCATGGCCACCGGGCTCGTCCCGGTCGTGGTCGGCTATGCGGGTCCCAACGAGCTCGTCTCGGATGCGACCGGCGTGCGGGTACCCATCGGGCCCCGCCAGAGCGTGATCTCGGGCATGCGCGCCGAGCTCAGCCGCTTGCTCGACGAGCCTGAGCTGGTGGCAGAGATGAGCCGCAAGGGGCGCGAGCGCGTGATGAGCAAGTTTACTTGGGCCGCAAAGGCGAGCCAGGTGGTGGAGGTCTATCGCTGGGTGTTGGGCGAGCGCGATCGACCCAATTTCGGCATGCCGTTTCCGGACGCATGAGCGTCGGGTGGACGCCGACGAGGTCTGCGTGATACGACGCTCCGTGTCGTAGCGACGACGTTCGAAGCCTGTGACGAGCTGAGACACACACTGAGTAGACGGCAAGCTGAGCAAACGCGACGCGTGAGCAAACGGTGAGTAACTAGAGGAGCACACGATGGGACTTGGTTCGGTAAGGCGCACCGTATTGGTGACGGGGGCCGCGGGCTTCTTGGGGTCGCATCTCGTCGACCGGCTGTTGGCGGAGGGCTTCGAAGTCGTGGGCATCGACTCGTTGATGACGGGTGATCTGACGAACCTCTCCGAAGCCTCCCGCAACCCGCACTTCCACTTCCAGCTGGGGGACGTGCGCGAGCCGCTCCACGCCTACGCGGAGGTCGTCTTCAACTTCGCCTGCCCGGCTTCTCCCATCCACTACCAGCACGACCCCTACGCCACCTTCACCACCAGCGTGCTCGGCGCGCAGCGCCTGATCGAGATGGCGCGGGGTGGGCGCTGCACCATCATCCACGCCTCGACGTCGGAAGTGTACGGCGATCCGAACGTTCACCCGCAGCCGGAGACGTACTGGGGCAACGTCAACCCCATCGGCCCGCGCGCGTGTTACGACGAAGGCAAGCGCGGCGCAGAGACGTTGCTCATCGACGCCAAGCGCTCGTGGGGCGTCGATTCGCGCATCGTGCGCATCTTCAACACCTACGGCCCGCGCATGGCCTTCAACGACGGCCGCGTGGTGTCGAACTTCATCATCCAGGCGCTCAAGGGTAACCCCATCACCCTGTTCGGCGAGGGTACCCAGTCGCGCTCCTTCTGCTTCGTGGACGACTTGATCGAAGGCTTCTTCCGCGTGGCGGCGTTGCCGGAGCTGGACGGCCCGATGAACCTCGGTAACCCCACCGAGTTCACGATGCGGGAGCTCGCCGAGTTGGTGCTCGAGATCACGGGTTCGGATTCGAAGATCGAACATCGTCCACTGCCGACGGACGACCCCAAGCAACGCAAGCCGGACACCACCAAGGCGCAACGACTGATCCAGTTCGAGCCCAACATCCCGCTGCGCGTGGGGCTGGAGCGCACGATCGAGAACTTCCGTCAGCGCCTCGCCACGACCTGATCCCGCGGAGAACGCGTCCCGTGAACCTCAAGTACGCACGCATCCGAGCTTTCAAAGCGGTGCTGCTGCCGATCTCGCAGGCCATTCGCGTCCGGCGCATGCGCGAATTCGAAGCGCGAGTACCGCTGAGAGAAGGCATGAGTGTGCTCGACCTCGGGGGCCAGCCGAGCATCTGGGAGATGGTCTCGGTGCCGCTCCATCTGACGATCCTGAACCTGCCCGGTATCGCCAGCAAAGAGAGCCCGGGGCGGCACCAGGTGACGTACGTCGAGGGCGACGCCTGCAACGTCACTCAGTTCGGCGACCAGAGCTTCGACCTGGTGTTCAGCAACAGCGTGATCGAGCACGTCGGGCCCAAAGAGCGCCAAGCCGCGTTCGCGTCCGAGGTGCGTCGTTTGGGGCGCTCGTATTGGGTGCAGACGCCGGCGATCTGGTTTCCCGTCGAGGCGCACTCGGGCATGCCGTTCTGGTGGTTTTACCCACAGTCCGTGCGCGATCGCATCTTGGAGCGCTGGAGTCGCAAGCTCCCGGGTTGGTCCACCATGGTGGCCGAGACGCGTGTGCTCTCCTTGGAGACGATGCGCGAGCTCTTCCCCGAAGCGCAGATCTACACCGAGCGCATGGGGCTCGTGCCCAAGTCCTACTCGGCCTACCACGTGCCGAACGCGTGAGCCGCAGCTCGCGGGCGCTCGGGATCGGCGTGAAATCAAAATCCGGCGGCTCGCGGGCGGCGGGCATCGATGGTGAAACCAAATCCGGCAGCTCGTGGGCAGCTCGGGATCGATTCGAAATCAATTGGGGCCGCTCACGAGCGGGAAAAATTGATCTGCAATCAATTCGCACGGCTCGCGAGCGGGTCCATTTTGATTGGGCATCGACTGGTACGGCTCGCGAGCGGCCGAAAATCGATTGGGAGGCGTCGACTCCCGCCGGCGGGCGCCCGCAGCTCCCACCGGGCGCCTTCGAGGCCGCCCGTGGGCGCGTTGCCCCGACTCAGGGAACGCAGGTCGGGGTGCCGCTGGTGTTGCAGCGCTGGTCGCTGGCGCAGGCGGGATCACAGGGCGAGGTGCCCGAGCGACACACCGGGTACTCGTTCGGGTAGGTTTCGCGCTGGTAGGTCTGACACGACGTGTTGGCGGGGCAGTCTTGGGTCGTGCTGCACGGCGTCTCACAGGTCGTGCCGCCGAAGCAGTAGCCGCTCTGACACTGCGACCAGTCGTTGCAGAGGGCGCCGTCCGCGCCGGCGCCAGGTTGTGCACACGTGCGGGCGCCGACGGGACCACCGCAGACGCTGCCTTCGGGGCAGTCCCCACTCAAGGTGCAGGTGTCGGTCGTGCACTGCCCGTTCATGCAGATCCGCTCCTGTGGGCAGTCCGGGTTCACGCGACACTCGGGGATGCACCTGGGGTTGCCCGGCGCGTTGTCGCAGCGCTGGTCCGCATCGCAGCCGGGAGAGCAGAGCGTGGCCGTGGCTTGGCAAATGGCGAGCTCGCCGGGGAACTTCTGAGGGTCGAAGTTGCGGCACGTATCGCCGCCGCTGCAGTCGTTGGTGGTCTCGCAGGGCGAGGCGCAGGTGTTGCCGTTGAAGCAATAGGCGCTCTGGCAGTCGGTCCAGCCGGCGCACAGTGCGCCGTCCGCTGCCGTTCCAGGTTGCACGCAGGTGAAGGCGCCCGCTGCCCCGCCGCACACGGTGTCCGACGGGCAGTCCGCGCCGCTATCACAAGCCAGGGCCAGGCAGCGCCCGTCCAAACACACCCTGCTTTGCGGGCAGTCCTCGTGGCTCGAACACTCCGCCGCGCACACCGTCGGATCGGAGCACGTGCAAGCCTCCAGCTCCGCGTTGCATGAATAGCCGGCGGGGCAGGCGCTGTCCAAGACCGAGCAGGGGATGTCGCGGGCGCACTCCGAGAAGCCGCCGTTGCCGAGCACGCAGACGTCGCTGCCGCCGCAGCCGCAGCCCAACGCCGAACAGGTGCCCAAGTCCAAGGGGGCGCCCTGCGCGACGACACATTCTTCGAGCCCCTCACAATCGTCGCGATAGCGACAGGTGCCGGGAGCTGCGCAGCGGCCGAAGGCCGCGCACTCGAGATCTTCGGGGCAGTCGTCGTCGTTGGCGCACACCTGCCCGCAGGTGGGGGAATACTGGCAGGAGCAGGCTTGGGTGATGTCGTCGACCGGTGGCGCTACGCCGCCGCAGACGTAGCCATCGGCGGCGCCGCAGGCGTCGCAGTCGTCGTCGCGGAAGCACGTGCCCTCCGTGCGCTGGCCGTTGGTGAGGCACCAGGCTTGGTCGTCGTCGCAGAAGCACAGGGCCGCGTCACACAAGCGCACGCGGCCACCGGGCACGTCGACCGAGGAGCACTCCAGGCCATCGTCGCAATCGGCAGTTCGTTGGCACGACTTGCGGCATTGCCCTTCGACGCACAAGCCGTCGTCGCAGTCGAGATCCCCGTCGCAGGGGGCGGACGTGATGCATTCGCCGCGCAAGCACACCTGGTCGTCGCCGCAACGGCACTCGGAGCCGACGCAATAGTATTCGCCCGCCCCTTCGACCAGGACACACTGCCCTTTGCCGGCGCAATCGGAGTTCTTCTCACAAGGCTCCAGGCACAGACCCCCTCGGCACTCCTGCTCCCCGACGCATTCCTGGGCGGAGGTGCACGGGTTGGTCTGGGCGCAGATGCCGCCGCCACCGCAGATCTCGTCGTCGGCGCAGTCGCAGCTGACGACCCCGCAGCGAGCGACGGCGTTTCCGGCCTCCACCTGAGAGACACACTCACCCTCGGCGCAATCGGAGCGGTAGCGGCACTCTCGGTCCGCGGCGCAACGCCCAGAAGGTGAACAGTCGAGGCCGGTGGGGCAGTCGCCTTCGCTCTCGCACAGAATGCCGCACTCGAGATACGACTGACAGCCGCACGCTTCGGAGACGCCGTCCAAGTCGAAGTTCAGCACCGAGCAGGCGTAGCCCTCGTAGTCACCACAGGCGTCGCAGTCGTCGTCGCGGTAGCAAGTGCCGCTGGTGCGGGCTCCGTTGGGCAGACACCAGGCCTCGGGCTCCCCGCAGTTGCACAGGGCCGCTTCGCAACGGCGGATCCAGCGGGTACCGACCTGCACCGATTGGCATTCCATGCCCTCGGCGCACTCGGAGTTCTGCTCACACGTGGCTCGGCACTGGTTGGTGATGCACACCCCATCTGGGCAGTCCCCGTCGTTGGTGCAAGGCTCGGCGACGACACACTCGTCGTCGATGCACACCTCGTCGTCCGAGCAGTCGCAAGGTGGCGCCCCGACGCAGAAGTAGCCCCCGACCTCGGGTCGCAGGGCGCACTCACCCTTGCCTTTGCAGTCGCCCTTCTTGATGCACGGGGTCAGGCATAGGCCAGCGCGGCACTCTTCGTCGTCGCTGCAGTCTTCGGCAGCCGAGCACACCGTGGTCTCGGCGCAGACCCCGGCGTTGCCGCAGACTTCGTCGTCATCACAGCCACAAGTCGCCGTGCCGCAGCCCGCGAAGGTCGTGCCGTCCTGCTGCCGCAGACGGCACTCGCCCTCGCCGCAGTCCGACGACTTCTCGCAGGGCAGGGTGCAGGTGCCGGCACAGAAACCCGAGGCGCAGTCCGTCGCGTCTTCGCATTCGTCGTCGATGTTGCCGAGCCCGCCCTGCAGACAATGGGCGCCGGCTTGGAGCTGGCCCGCGGTGGGCACGCAGACTTCCGACTCCAGGCAGTCTTTCTTCGCGGAGCAATCGTCGCGCATCGCGCACACGCCGTTGCGGCAGGCGCCGACGGCGCCGCAATCGGTATCGAGTTCGCAGTCGACGTCACACAAGCCAGCTGCGCAGGTGCACAGGCCAGCGCGGCAGGTCGCTGGCGCCAGGCAGTCTTGGTCGTCGTCGCAAGCCTCTTCGTTGGAGCACAACAGCTGCCCGTCGCCGACGGCGATGGCGCGGTCTTCGTTGCACACGTCCAACTCGACCAAGCAGATGCCGACGCCCAGCTCGTCGAACTCGGTCGCTAGTGAACAGTTCGAGTCCGTCGGGCACTCACGACTGGAGTCGCAGAAGTCGACGCACTGCTGGCGGCCGTTGGCGAGAATGGTGCACAGGCGGCTCTTGCAGTCCAACGCGCTGGTGCAGCTGTCGCCAGCCTCTCCGTCGCCCTCGCTGACGCACGTCCGGGTGTAGCCACCGGCGCCCGGGGTGACGCCGCAGAAGCGGTCTTCACTGCAGTCCTCGTCCGTGTCGCAGGCTTGCGCCACGCAGCGGTCGTCGACGCAGTTCAGATCCGTCGGACAGTCCGCGTTCCCTTCACAGGACGGACCACACGCCCCCTGGTCACACAGGCAGGCGGACTCGCCGGCCACGTTGGAGCAACGATAGCCAACCGAGCAACTGTCGGGGCTGCACGAGGTCAGGCTCGCACAAGACAGCCCCTTCTTGCCTTGGTCGGCGCAGACGCTGCCGTCGTTACTGCAGCCGCACACCTCTTCTTGGCACACGGGAGAGCCGCTCCAGCTCGTGCCCTGGTCGTTGACGATGCCGACACATTCCTCGCCCTCCTCGCACTCTCCGCTGGCGCGACAGGTCACGCGGCACTTGCCCGCGCGACACTGCTCCCCGGAGCCGCAATCGATGTTGCCGAAGCAATCCGCCGTGGGTTCGCAACCCGACAGCAGCGAGAGGAGCACGGCCACGAGCAGGCTCACGCAGGTGCTCGTGAGCAGGTGCCGGGCCATTGCACGAGCGTCGCGCGATTTCATGGCTACCAGGTACCCTACGCTCGCCGCCAGCGCAATCGAGAGCGGTGCCAGAGGGGCGGCTGCGCTGAGATATCTCCTCCGCCGGGCGGGGGGTCATCCGTTCCAGCGCTAGCTGGCTTTGGGCAGCTCACGCGCGCTCGAGCGGCGAATTGTCTTCCCTCAAAAGGGGTCGCACAAATTGACGGAGCGTTCCTCGTCGAAACTCTGCCGCACGGCGTGGGCGATCTCCACCGCGCGCAGGCCGTCGAAGCCCTCCGCGATGGTCCGCTTGTCGCCGCCGACCAAAGCCACGAAGTCGCGGAACTCCAGCACGAAGGTGTCGACCACGTTGAGCTGCCAACCCTTGAGCTTCTCCCGGGTGTTGAGCTTGGGAAACAGCTCGTAGCGGCGGTTGGGTTTGCCACCAGGCCGGTCCATCGTGACGACCATGCCGGCCATGGGTGCGTAGTAGCCCCAGGCCGTGCCTCGGGTTCCGTAGGCCGCGACGTAGAAACGATAGCCGCGCCATTCCGTCCACGACGACTGCAACGTCGCGGTGCGGTTGTCCTGAGATCGCAGCAGCGCAAACCCGTTGCCCTCCGCCCCGGGGATCTTCCACACGGCCTCGGAGTAGGCGCCCATCACCGAGCGCACCTCGCCCAGCACGTGGCGCGTCAAGTCCAACAGATGGATGCCGTTGTCCATCAACGTGCCGCCGCCCATCACCTTCGGATCCGTCAACCAGGGCGCACCCTGCAGCTCGCCCAAGCCCACGTGTCCGGCGTAGGAGCGAACGTGATCCAGATCGCCGATCTCGCCGGACTCGATGGCGCTCTTCACCAGCCGGATGGCAGCGAAGTAGCGGTGGTTGAAGCCGGTCGCCAGCGTCAGACCGGCGTCTCGCGCGGCCTGCACCATCTTCTTGCAGCTCTCCACGTTGTTGGACAGCGGCTTCTCACACAACACGTGTTTGCCTGCCGCAAACGCGTCCAGCGTCATCTGCTCGTGCAGCTGCGGCGGGGTGCAAACCAACACCGCATCCAACTGCCCCCAATCGAGCATCTCCCGGTAGTCCGCGAAGACCTTCGCCCCATCGGGGCCCGCCACCTTGTGGGCGCGAACCTGATCCGGATCACAGACCGCAGCGAGCGTGCAGTCCGGGCTCACCTCCAGAGCCTGAGCTCGAATGCCACCGATCCCACCAGCGCCAATCAGACCGAATCTCAACTTCATCGCTTGCTACGTCCTTCGAGTGCTGCCGCGGGCACCCTTGCCCGAACGAGGGAACCGTTGGTCGCCGTTGCCTTGAATGAAAAGCACAGCCGAAGTATCAGGGAGCGAGCCGAGTTACAAGCATGGCGCCTCCACGGACTTCAGACACATTCCGCTGCCCTCGTTGTGAGGGCCCCGTAACGGAGCAGGAAGAGCACTTCCTGTGCGCGCCGTGCGAGGCCAGCTATCCCGTCGTGTGCGGCATTCCCGACTTCAGGGTGTTTCCCGATCCCTACATCAACCTCGAAGAGGACAGGGAGAAGGCGCGCAAGTTGGCGGACAAAGCTGAGTCGATGAGCTTCCTCGAGTTGGTCGACTACTACTTCAGTATCACGCCCGAGGTTCCCAAAGAGCTCGCGCTTCAGTACGCCGGGTGGATGACTTCGGGGGCGGGTGCCGCCCGAGGGCAACAGCTCATCGATCACCTGGTGCAGGAGGCAGGGCCGCAGATGGTCGGCGGGCGCGTGCTCGAAGTCGGATGCGGCTCGGGGCCGTTCGTCGAAGCCCTGAGTCGCAATTACTCCCAAGTCGTCATGACCGACATCGCCTTGCGCTGGCTGGTGATCGCCCGCAAACGCGCCGCGGAGTTGGGCGCAGAGGTGACGTGGCTGGCGAGCTGTGCGGAGGCCTTGCCCTTTGCGCGCAATCGATTCGACACTCTCGTCGGGGCCTCCGTGCTCGAGCACGTGCGCGACCCCGCGCGCTTCGTGGAGCAAACCCTGCGCGTGTTGGACAAGGACGGCGCCTGCGTGTTGACGACGCCCAACCGCTGGTCCGTCGGACCCGATCCCCATCTGGGGATTTGGGGTTTGGGCCTGGCTCCCGAGGGGGTGCGTCGCACCCTGGCGGCGTGGGTGCGCGGCCTGCCGTTCGAGAAGGTGAAGACCCGAGGCTACACCGAATGGAATCGCCTGTTGCTGGACGGCGGCTACCGTCGCGTGAAGTTCGCATTGCCGGAGCCTCCCGCAGGCATGGGCGGCGTGCGAGGGCTTGCCGCTGGCGCCTACCAAGCCGTCAAGAGTACGGCCATCGGGCGTCTGCCGCTGTTGGCGCTCGGTCCCGGTTTCGAGATCCTCGCGTTCAAAGGTCCCAACCGAAGCTAGTTGGATCGCGGCGAAGAAATCGCTTCGGAGTTCACCCGCCCCAGACAGTGAGGGCGGGCGAACTCCTCCGTCGCGCGCCATCTTTCGCCGACTGGCCCTTGTTTCCTCGGGGTTTTTGACAAAAACCCCGCCCCAGCGCTTGGCGCCGGGGCCCCACCCCATAACCCCGTCGGCGACGAGAAAGTCGCTTCGGAGTTCACCCGCCCCAGACAGTGAGGGCGGGCGAACTCCTCCGTCGCGCGCCATCTTTCGCCGACTGGCCCTCGTTTTCTCGGGGTTTTTGACAAAAACCCCGCCC
>JBNKHV010000073.1:0-67782 GCA_050290545.1 Polyangiaceae bacterium
CGTTGGAGCTTCCACAGCGGCCGCCTAGCTCCCACAACGGGCAAACTCGCTACCACCGCGAGCTGGAGGCTCCCACAACGAGCAACGTAGCGATCGTAGTCCTGTCCGTAGCGACTTCGGCATTGTCCGAAGCCCCAGCGATGCAGAACAGAGCGAAAACACTACTGTGATGGCGATGGGACTGGCTGTGCAACCCTCTCACGCCGCCGAAACGAGCTCTCTTTTGGCTGCGGGAGCGATCTTGGCTCCCACAACGCCCGCTGGTTCGAGCGTGCGGGACCCGTTCACGGACTGCAGTTCGCGACGAGTGCATCGCACTCCAGCGCGCAGTCGTTGCAGACGGGACCCTGACCCGCGGTGATGTTGATGTTCGGGTAGAGTTCGATCAGTCGGTCTTCGAAGCAGGATGACAGGGAGAGCTGAGCCGTGAATTCGAAACCACGCACTGGCCCACCAGCGATTTCCGCCAAGGCAAAAAGCTGTACGGATGAGACGGCGACGTTGCGATGCACGTAGACGCGAGTCCCCAAGCTCTCGAGGCTGCGCACGTCAATTTCGAGCAAAGCGAGGTTGAGGTACAACCAGAGCTCACCTCCGATCGCCTTCAGGTTAGGCAGCGCGAGCCGGACTATCTCCGTGGAATCGACGTTGACGTCGCCGCCGATGCTCACCAGATCCGGCAGCGTCACGTCCAGGGCTTCCGTGCTCGAGACGATCAGGCTGCCCGTGACCTCGGAGAACGTTCGGAGGGCTTCGACGTCGGCGGCCCGAGTGATGAGGAAGTCTCCCTCGAAGGTATCGCCGGGAGCCGGGTCCAAACAGCCTTGCTCGTCGCTGGCGGATTCCGCGACGGCAGCGTCTTGCCCGCCACCGGACTCGGCGCGATACGCTCTGGCGCGTCAGGCTTGTGTTCATCTGAAACCGTCGTCTCAGAGGTCGACGATTCACAGGCTAGGGGCAACACGAGGAGCACCCTCGCCAGCTTGGAAATGTGCGACATCAAACCCGAGGCCATGGACTAGCGCGGCGATCGATGCCCGTCCACCAGACGTACCCGCCACCGGCGTTTCACCACCACCCACACGCGCTCACTTCCGCTCGGCCGGCGCCAAGTCAGTCGCGCGTCCGGCCAACGACGATCGGGTCTTTGGTGCGCACGCCACGCGGTCGTAGCAATCATCAGCGTGGCCTCCGAGTCACGGATAGCTTGGCGATAACTTACTCTTGCTGCGCGGTCTGACTCACTGACGCATCACGGAGGACGGCCGTAGCGCCCGGTCGCTGGGAGGGGTGATGACGAACACTGCGATTGACCTGAATCCATCTCGCGACGCCGACGTGCATGTCGAATACCGAGTTTGGGTATCTCTGCGCGGCGCCACCAGCAGTAGCATCGGCTTGTTGGTGGAACTGTTCGCCGGTGGAGCCTGGGTCATCTCTCCGGGCCCATTCCGCCGTGGAGAGTCGCTCCACGCGGTGTTGATGTTTCCCGACGGTCGAGAAGTCTGCTGCGGCGCAACCGTCGCCCACACCATGACCAATCGCTTGTCCGTGAGATTCCTGGCCATGCCCCGAGCCTACGTCGACGCCTTCGACTACCTGCTCGGACCGGGGGAGTTCAGCCGCCACATTCCGGTCGTTCAAGAGCGCCGCCCCACTGCCGCGCTCGCCTGACTGCGCTGGCGTCTCATTCAGAGCGAGCTCGGGCTCCATCGTACGAAGCCAGTCACAGCTTCGAGCGACCCCCCACAAACTGGACAGAGTGCCGAGGCCATTCAAGACTGGAGAAGACTCGGCAGGTGTTGCCGGGGGAGTAGGTCTCGATTGTCGATCATTACCGCGCCCGCTGATGTAGTCGAATGTACCAACTGGGTTGGCGGCAGAGCGCAGACGGCAAACGGCGCGACGCACCCAGTGGTCAGTCCTTACTTTGGGCGCGCGATCGGAACCGTGCGCTCGTCGACGGCCGCAGATGTGGATGCCGCGGTGCGCGCCGCGGAACAGGCCTTCGCCGGTTGGAAAGCATTGCCGCTTCGCGAACGTGTCGCCCACCTTGCCGCACTTCGTAGGGTGCTGGAGGACAACGCGGCCGAACTGTCACGCACGGTAGCGCTCGAGAGCGGAAAGACCGAAGCCGAAGCGCACGCGGGCCTGTTGCGTGGGCTCGAGGTGCTCGACTTCGCGACGAGTCTGACGAATCTCGACGTCGGGGGTTGTCTCGAAGTTTCGCGCGGCGTGCGCTGCGAGACGCGACGCGAACCGCTGGGCGTCGTCGTCGGGATCACGCCGTTCAACTTCCCCGCCATGGTCCCGCTTTGGATGCTGCCTTTGGCGCTGGTGACGGGCAACGCGTTCATTCTCAAGCCCTCCGACAAGGTGCCCATCACTGCCTGCAAGCTGGCCGAACTCAGCGCTGCAGCAGGCCTTCCGGAGGGCGTGCTGAGCGTGGTCCACGGCGGGAAAGACACGGTGGAATCGTTACTTTCCCACGCGGGCGTGCGAGCCGTTGCTTTCGTCGGTTCCACGACGGTCGCCCGCAGCGTGTATGCGGCAGCAACGGCCGAGGGCAAACGCGCGCTGTGTTTGGGGGGCGCGAAGAATCACCTGATCGCAGCACCCGATGCAGACGCGGAGCTAGCCACGCGAGCGATCGTCGATTCGTTCACCGGCTGCGCCGGGCAGCGTTGCATGGCGGGCAGCGTGCTGGTGACCATCGGTAGTGCCCGTCACATCGTGCCGCAAGTCGTCGAGTTGGCGTCGAAGTTGGAGTTGGGAACGCAGATGGGTGCACTCATCGACGAGGCTTCTCGAGAACGGCTGAGGGCGGCAATCGAACGGGCCGAGGCCGAAGGAGCTCACGTGTTGCTCGACGGCCGTGGCAAGTCCCCGGGCGGAGCGTACGCTGGTGGCTACTGGTTGGCGCCGACCGTGCTGACGGGCGTCACCTCGGAGATGGCGTGCGCCAACGACGAACTCTTCGGTCCGGTTCTGTCCGTCATCGAGGTGGACGACTTGGAGCAGGCACTCGCGCTGGAGCGGAGGAGTCCCTACGGGAATGCGACGAGCGTGTTCACTTCGAGCGGCGCGGTTGCTCGACGCGTGAGCGAGCAGTCGACCAGTGGCATGATCGGAGTCAACATCGGAGTTCCCGTGCCGCGCGAACCGTTCTCCTTCGGCGGGACCAAGGCCTCGCGTTTCGGTCACGGTGACATCACGGGTGCGGCAGGAATCGACTTCTGGACGCAATTGAAGAAGGTGACCAGCAAGTGGGCCCCGCAAACCGACCAGAATTGGATGTCCTGAAGTGACGGAACTGCCCCGCAAGAAGAACCCGAAGGCGGTCATCCTGACGTCTCACCCGGGCTCGCCCGATCAAGCACCGTTGCCCATCAAATGGGGGGCGGCCGATCCAAAGGAGCGCGGCCCCATCATCGCTTCCGTCACCGATCCCGAGCGACGCAACGCGATTGGAACCCACTCTGGCTCCTATTCGGTCTATCGCGCGTTGGCCGTCGCCGCGGGTTCACTCGACCCCTTGCAGAAGCCCGACCTGACGAACACCGCTCCCACCCACGAAGTGGGGCCGCATCCCCAGTGGTCCGTGCCCGCCAAGATCGTCTCGCTCGACCCGTTCGGTGCAGTCGTCAGTCGCGTGTTCGCACGGGAGCTGCAGGAGGGCTACGACATTCGCCCAACCATCGCCATCACGAGAGCGCATCTCAACGTTCCCGAACTCGAGGACGCCGTGCGACGAGGGCGCCTAGTGCCGGACGGCAAGGTCCTCAAGGATAACGCGGGCGTGGTGGTCGTCAAAGTTGCGTTGGAACCCGTCTGGCATCTACCGGGAGTGGCGGAGCGCTTCGGGTGCCGCGAATCCGATCTGCGGCGTACCCTCTTCGAGCACACCGCGGGCATGTTTCCAGAGCTCGTCACCCGCAGCGACTTGGAGGTATTCTTGCCTCCCATCGGCGGCGCGACCATCTACTTGTTCGGAGACATCGATAGCATTGCCGATCCCACGCGTGAGCTCACCGTTCGTGTTCACGACGAGTGCAATGGCTCGGACGTGTTCGGCTCGGATATTTGCACTTGCCGGCCGTACCTGACTCACGGCATCGAAGAGTGCGTGCGCAGCGCTCAGCAAGGTGGCGCGGGAGTCATCGTGTACAACCGAAAAGAAGGCCGCGCCCTCGGCGAGGTCACGAAGTTCCTCGTGTACAACGCTCGCAAACGTCAACCGGGCGGAGATCGAGCGAGCGAGTACTTCGCTCGAACGGAGTGTGTTGCGGGCGTACAGGACATGCGATTTCAAGAGTTGATGCCGGATCCGTTGCACTGGCTCGGCATCACGAGAATCGACCGATTCGTGTCGATGAGCAACATGAAGCACGACGCGGTGACGGCTTCTGGCATCGACATCGTCAAGCGAGTGGCGATCCCGGACGATTTGATCCCGGAAGACGCCCGGGTGGAGATGGATGCGAAGAAAGCCGCCGGGTATTTTACCGAAAGCATCGCACCCGACGGCAACGAGCTCGCCGTGGCCAAGGGTCGTTCTCTCGAGTGAATCCGGCCATGTCGCTCGAGCTTGCCAATCATGACGTGCGCTGGTTGTCGACTCCGCAGTCGGTGCGCCAAAGCGCGGAGCACATTTACCAAGAGATCCGGCGGGGTCACTCGGAGCACTTTCGGCTCGACGAGGGGCAGCTGTTTCGCGCCGTCGACTTGACTCGCGCGGTGACGGAAGCGGCCTACCCGGATCTCGAGCACATCCCCTACCACAGTCGCCTCGCCCACTTCGGCGCCGGGGGCGTGGACCGCTTGTCGGATTTCGAACGGCGCTGCGCCGGGCTGACTCCGGACGAGCAGTTGCGGAGCTGGTTCGAGCTGATCATCACTAGCGTCCTGCTCGACGCTGGAGCTGGTAGCAGCTGGCAATTCGTGGAGCCTGAAACTGGGCAGCGCTTCGCGCGCTCGGAGGGGCTAGCGGTGGCGAGCTACCATTGGTTCGTGTCGGGTCAGATGGCGGAAGCATCGACCGAAGCACCTGCCGCTTCGACACCGGCACTTGTTGCTTCGACACAGCCGCCCGCGGCGGTGTGCAAGACGCTCCGTGGCATCACACCGGAGGATGTCGCGCACGCATTCCAAGTCGACGCTGGCAACCCGCTCGCTGGCCTCGATGGCCGAGCTGAGCTGTTGCGACGACTCGGAGACGTCGTCGAGCATTCGGATTTGTTTAGAGGCGCGGTAGCGAGGCCTGGCAATCTGGCGGATGCTCTCCGCAGCAGCGCCTGCAAGCGAGCGGACGGAGTGCTCGAGCTGCCCGCCGTGCGGGTGCTGGACGCTGTGCTCAGTGGTCTCGGTGGTGTCTGGCCAGGGCGAGAGGTGCTCGATGGGGTGAACCTGGGCGACGTCTGGACGCACAGTCGCTTCGGTCGTGTCCCGTTCCACAAATTGTCTCAGTGGCTGACGTATTCGCTGTGCGATGCGCTGGAGCGCTTTGGGTGGAACGTCACGGCTCTGGATGAGTTGACGGGCCTCGCCGAGTACCGCAATGGTGGCTTGTTCGTGGATCTGGGCGTGCTCGTGCCCAGGGACCCGAACGCACTACGAGTCGTGCATGCGGTGGACTCGGATCTCGTCATCGAGTGGCGTGCCTCGACGCTCGCGCTGTTGGATAGACTGGCCGATGCCCTGCGCGAGGTTTGGGCTCTGGACCGACGACGCCTCCCCCTCGCCAAGGTCCTACAGGGCGGCACCTGGGCCGCTGGTCGACAGATTGCCGCACAGCTCCGAACGGACGCTTCACCCCCCATCCGTATCCAGAGCGATGGTACCGTCTTTTGATTCTCATCTACAGCACCGGGAACGAATGTCTTCAGTAACCGTCATCGATCACCCTTTGGTTCAACACAAGCTCACCTTGATGCGCGACAAAGAGACGAGCACCGCCAGCTTTCGCAGGCTCGCCTCCGAGATCAGCATGCTCCTGTGTTACGAGGTAACCCGGGACCTACCTCTGCACTACGAGGAAATCCAGACTCCCCTGGCGACGATGCAAGCCCCGCTACTGGAGGGGAAGAAGGTCGTGCTGGTCAGCATCTTGCGCGCCGGCAACGGCTTCCTGGACGGCATGCTCAACATCATTCCCAGCGCGCGCGTCGGCCACGTCGGGCTGTATCGCGATCCCAAGACCCTCGGGGCGGTCGAGTACTATCTCAAGCTGCCGAAAGAGTTCGAGGATCGGGACGCCATCGTGGTCGATCCGATGTTGGCCACCGGCAACAGTGCGGTTGCCGCCGTCAATCGCATCAAGAAAGCGAAGCCCCGCTCGATCAAGTTCGTGTGTCTGCTGTCCGCCCCCGAGGGCATCAAGCACTTTCACGAGCAGCACCCCGATGTGCCCGTCTTCACCGCTGCCATCGACGATCACCTGAACGACCACGGCTACATCTTGCCGGGCCTAGGCGATGCTGGGGATCGCCTGTACGGAACACGCTGAGGCGTACGACGCGGGGAGCGGCAAGTCTTCGCCAACGCGCACCCGGAAAGACGCACACGAAGACGAGCGCAAGCGCTGTGACCGAGGCGCCTGGAGGGGTGAGTCGATCGTGCGCCGGGTGCCGTCGAGATCCACCTGAGTCTCGCTCGGGCGCGTGCGAGCGATCACTCGGCCCTCGCGGAGCGAGACGAGCACGGCGGATTGCCGTCGAACGGCGTCGTATTCGCTGCTGGCGTCGAGGATGATGAGGTTGGCCGGCAACCCGGCGGCGATGCCGTAGTCTTGCAGGCCGAGGGCTCGCGCCGAGTGAGTCGTGATCAGGCGCAGCGAATCGTCGATGTCGTCGTAACCCATGAGCTGGCAAACGTGCAGGCCCATGTGCAGCACCTGCAGCATGTTGGCGGTTCCCAGCGGATACCAAGGATCGAACAGGTCATCATGACCGAAGCAGACGTTCAAGTCGGAAGCCAGCAGCTCTTTGACTCGGGTGAGCCCGCGGCGCTTCGGGTAGCTGTCGAAGCGGCCCTGCAAATGGATGTTGACGAGGGGGTTGGCGATGAAACTGATCTGGGACAAGCCCAACAGGCGAAACAGCTTGAACGCGTAGGCGTCGTTGTAGGAGCCCATGGCCGTCGTATGACTCGCGGCCACGCGCTGGCCCATTTGACGATGGTGGGCCTCGGAGGCGACGACCTCCAAGAACCGGGACTGCTCGTCGTCGATCTCGTCGCAGTGGACGTCCACCTGGCGGTCGAAGCGCTCCGCCAAGTCGAACGCCTGCTTGACGGCGCTCACCCCGTCGTCACGAGTGAACTCGAGATGGGGCGTAGCCCCGACGACGTCAGCGCCCATTTCCAGGGCCTCCACCATGAGCGCATGACCGTTCGGAAACGAGACGATGCCCTCCTGTGGAAAGGCCACGATTTGGAGCGTCACCACGTCGGCCAAACGGGCTTTCAGCTCGAGTAGCGCGCGCAAGGCCGTCAACTGCGGATCCGTCACGTCGCAGTGGGTGCGTACGAACTGCACACCGCCCGCCACTTGCCATCGTATCGCTCGCAGCGCCCGCTCCTCGACGTCACGTTGCGTCAGCGTCGCCTTCCGCTGTGCCCAGCGCTGGACCCCTTCGAACAACGTCCCCGTGCGATTCCACTCCGGTTGCCCCGCGGTGAGTGCGGTATCCAGATGAACGTGGGGCTCGCCGAAGGGCGGACTCACGAGACGCCCCCCAGCGTCGAGTTCGACACCATCCGGCTGCGCTTTTGGCATGGTCCAGGGCATCAACCCCTCGGGGGGCTCTGCTTCGGCGGTTGCCCGTTCGACGCTCAGGATCTTGCCGCCGTCGATGGTGATGTTCCACAGTCCCGGTTGCTTCGACAGGCGAGCGTTGGTGATGCGCTGGATCAGCATGGGCGGAGTATAGCCGGGACAACGCGAGCTGGGTGGAGGGCCCGCCGACAATCGCGCGCTTCGACTCAGCGCCGATCGCAGCGCACGACCACGTCGCCCGTATCAGAAAGCTCGCACTCGCACCCATCGGCGGAACCTTCTGCCGCGCACGGGTCCGAACTGGCCTCAAGCGAGCGACACTCGTGAAGCTGCTGCTCAGCGCCCTCTGCGTCCAACGAGAGTTCGGAATAGCACCACTCCGTTCCACTCAGGCAACTGGAGACTTCACACGGGAAGCTGCCCTCCATCACGAACTCACTGGTCGAGAGCGCCACCAAGAGCTCACGGATCGAGACATCTCCGGCGTCCGTCGTCGCGCACGCCAGCAGCTCCTCCACGCGGCGCGGGATGAGGGCTTCGCTGCACGCAGCATTCGGATCGGCCTCGCAATCGACGTCGGGATCCAGCGGCATTCGCGCCAGCTGGTACGTCGTGTCGTTCCGTGAGCGGCCGAGCAAGAAGGTCAGCCACTGGCGCGCCATGCAGCGTTGCACCTGCCCATCCAAAGCCAACGCCCGCATCATCGTTGGGGCGTCCGCAAACTCCTCCTGCTCTCCCTCGAGACGCCTGACGATGGCTGTCGAGTCGACGGGCAGGCCCTCCTCTTCCGTGCGGTAGCGCCCGAGGGCATCGTAGTGCTCGAACCCGAAGCCCATACCGGTGCCATAGACGTGGCAAGCCCAGCAGCTGCCGTCGAACAACACAGCCTCGTACCATTGCCGCGTGGTCAGGCCGTCGTCCTCCGGGGGGAATGGGCCTTCCACGCCCGGGTGCGGCGGCACATAGTCGCACAAGACATGCGTGCGCAAGAAGAACCCTCGCCGGACGGGGTTGCTGTCGTCGATGGACGTCGTCGCGAGGAAGTGCGGGTGGGTGAACAACCCGGCACGCTCTTCTGGCGGCAGTGTCAGTCGTTTGAACGCCTCGCTCCCCTCGAGACCGTACAACTCGGCAACGGGCGCGTTGGCAAACGTATGCTCCGCGCACAGGAAGCTGCTGGCGACCCCATCGGGGTCCCCGACGATGCTCTCGGTGAACAGGCGGGTCTCTTCCACCATGTCGGACTGTAGTCGAGCGTCGAAGCTCGGGTGACGCTGCTCGGACTTGCTGGGGAAATAGGGGTCGTCCACATCCGAAGACAGCCACCACTCGCCGAAGCGACCCAGGTGGGCGAGCGCGCGCGGGTCGTCCAACAAGCGATGCACCTGCGCCAACAAGCCCTCGGGCTCTTCGAAATCGCCGCTTTGCGCCGCTTGGAGGAGCTCGTCGTCGGGCTCGCTGCCCCAAAGCGCTCGCGCGAGCCCTCGCGCCGCGCGCATGGGATCTGTCACCGCGCTCGTGGGCACGCAGCTGGCACCGCCGACACCTGCCGACGGGTGAACGGGCGGATCGACGACGTCATCCGTGCCTCCGCCGCCTGCAGCTCCGCCCGCGCCATCGCCATCCAGCACGTCCGTTTCGTCCGTTGAGACGTTCGGCTCGTCAGACGCGCCGGTCTCGTCGTCGGGGGAGTCGCTCCCAGCGCCGTCAGACCCAGCGCCGTCAGACCCAGCTCTGTCGGACTCTGGCCCGTCGGAGGCGGTGGCGTCGTCGCTCACCTGGCCGGCATCCGGGCCTTCACGGGAAGCACGTCCGTCGTCGCCGAAACCTCGGCTCGTGACCTCCTCGGATGTTCTGCTGCCGCAACCAACCCAAAGGCTGAACAACAACCACCAAGGGGTTCGAACTCGAGCGAGCATCGGCAGAACAGAGCACACCCCGCGCCGCTTGTCACGGGACTGGTTCACTGCTTCGGCACGGGTTCATGCCTTCAGGACAGGCAGGTTCGATGCTCGGGGACCACGATCGGGGAGCCCTATCCACCATTCTACACCGTGTCCCCAACTTCCTCTCTGCACCGCGTCAGTCGTTCACAGTGCGGCGCGCTTTTTTCAGGAGCAAGGTGAGCACGACGACGGAGGGCAGCCACGCGATCAAGCCAAAGGCCGTGCAGTTGACCGCTTCCGAGATCCCCTCGGCCAGAACTCGGGCTTTCTGCGAAGGGTCCACGCTCTCTCCGCCGACGGCGCCAAAGGCCTTCACCAGTCCGACGAGCGTCCCTGCCCCACCCAGCAACACGGTGGCACATCGGAACTCATGGGCTGGCGCAGTCTAGCAGAGGCGGGCGGCCGCGATGTGTCGAGTTGACCACCTCGCGACACGAGGCGCCCGCTTCTCTAAACCGTGCGCCGTGGTGGGCGCGAGTTATCGAGCACAACGGCGTGGGTGAGGCCGGTGAGCCGCCGCGAACACGGCGGCCCACACGTATGCGGCTTCTGCCTTCAGCGCGCCTGGAGGAACTGGACACTTGGCTGCTCGAGCACTCCGATCTCTTTCATCTTCTTGGCCAGTTCCTGGTCTTGCAGGTGGGCCTGGGCGTGTTCGACCGACGTGAACTCGGCCACCACGGTCACGACCTGCCCGTCCGCCGCGTCCGTGTAGACCTGGGCGGCGGTCATGCCGGCAGCCGCTCGGAAATCAGCGGCAGCATCGAAGCCGGCTTTCCAGGTGTCGAAGTCGGCGACGCGATGGCGAACGATTGCGGTAGTACTCATGTTTTTCTCCTTGGGTAGTGGGTCGCTGAGGTGGCGCCCGGGTTGTTGAGCCAAGTAAATCACCTTGCGACTTGGCTAAGCCAGGCGAATATCGGCTAAGGTCCTTTGCGCAAATGCAAAACATCAATTGGGGCGATCTTCAGTTCTTCTTGGCCCTCTACCGAGGCGGCAGTCTCTCGGCGGCGGGGCGCGAGCTTGGTGTTTACCCCTCGACGATCAGCCGGCGGCTCGCCACCCTCGAGGCAAACCTCGGCACGCTCCTCTTTCAACGCACGACGGACGGCTTCGTGCCCACGGCGGCAGCCGAAGAAATGCTCGAAGCGGCGAACGTGATGGAGCGTCAGTCGCATTTGATCCGCGAGCGGCTCTCGGGGGAAGCGGTCGCCCTGCGAGGACGCGTGCGAGTTGCATCCACCGAACACTTCTTCGTGTACTTCCTCGCCGCGCACCTTCCCCGCTTCAGCCAAGCCTATCCGGAGATCTTGGTCGAGCTCATCACCGGCTCTGGCTTCGCTGACATCGCGCGCGGCGAGGCCGAGCTGGCGATCCGCTTCGCACCTCCCGATGCGGGTGTTCCCGTGCCCGACGCCGACGCCGACGCCATCGTCGCTCGCAACATCGGAACCGTCGGCATTCAGGCCTACGTATCGCAGAGCTACCTCGAACGAACGGGCAAGACCGTCGACGATCCCCTCGACTCCTTCGACGTGGTGATGCCACTGGTGCGGTGGCTGCCGGGCGTGGAATGGATGGTGGACCACATGGCTGGGGGGCCTGTCGCCATTCGCTCGGACGGACTTGGCCCCCTGCTGGCTGCCGTTCAGGCGGGCATGGGCGCCACGGTCGTCCCCTCGTTCATGGCGGGAGCTTTCGACGGCTTGGTGCCGCTTTCGCGCGCGGGGCGGGTCGCGACGAGAGTCACCTGGCTCTTGATGCCCCGTGACGTCCGACGTGTCGCGAGAGTTCGCGCGTTCGCCGAATTCATGGCGCAGCTCATGGAAGAAGAGAAGGACCTCATGCAAGGCACCTGCGGCTAGCGCAAACGCGCCCCAACCCGACACTACCCACTAGCGGCGCTGACAAACACGATGCGACGGGCTCGCGCCGTCGTCAGCCCTCCTGCCGCTTCAGGCGTTTGCGCAGCTCCGCCACTTCACGCGCCAAGGTGTCCCGCTCCTGCTCGGCCGCCTGACGCTCCCGCTCCGACCGCTGACGCTCCTGCTCCGACAGAGTCGGCCAGTAGCTCCTGGCGTCTCGTTCATCGGAAACACGCAGCAGCGCCTCGTCCGGTTTGCGGCTCGCGGCGGGCGATAGCCAGGCGCCGAGCAGCTGGGAGTAGGCGGGACCGGCGCCGGCGTGCCGGCGCTCGAAGCCGCCGTCACTCCGGCGCCAAACCTGCAACAAGTGGGGACCACCGTGCGCTCGACGCCCATAGCGGCATGGGTCGTAGATCCACAGTTCCTCGACGCCACACGCGGCACAGCGATCGGGGGTATCGACGTAGTCTTTGTAGGGATGGCCCTGACTGACGATTTCGATCGCCAGCTTGGGCGCTTCGTGGCCGGCTTGCCACAGCTTCAAAGACAGGATCCCCTCCGACTCCGGCGGCGCTGGCGTCACGAGACACAAGTCGGGATCGAAGCCTGCGCGTGGTTCACTCGGTACCCACCGGATCCCTAGGTTGCGATACACCTTCGCATCGAGGCCCGTACGCAGCACCCACGCCAGCAACACGCCGCGCAGGTATTCGATGGCTTGGTCGTGGACTTCCGATTCCGGCACGCGCACCTCGGGAACTGCCCACGCAGGCGACCATCGAGGCACGGCATAGCCGACAGATATCTGATCGCTGGCCGCCATGCTCATCAGTGTACCTCGAAACCCGCCGCACCGGGCGCGAGCCCCGTTGCGAACGCCGTACCCAATAGCAAATGGCGGAATATCCGACGCTTAGCAGCGTGCGGTGGGTGGCTGCCAGTGGCGGCGACTGGCCTCCGCCGGTCCCGACGCCGACGACTCCGGCTAGCTTCGCCTGCCAACGCCGAAAAGCGCTGCGCTACCTAGCGGCGAGGCCGCCGACGGAGCAGTTGATTGCCCAGCTCTCCGTTGACCATGTTTTGCACGTTGTCCGAAGCCAAGAAATCGTGGGGAAACCCGAGCTGGATGCGCGAAGCCTCGTCGAGTCGTTGCAGGGCCTCCTCTGGGAGCGTGAGCTCTGCCGCGCCCAGGCTGTCTTCGATCTGTGACTCCTTGCGCGCCCCGACGATGGGGATCATCTCGTAGCCCGTAGCGAGCAGCCACGCCACGGCGACCTGAGCTGACGTGGCGCCCAGCTCATCAGCGATGGAGTCGACGAGCCGGGCGATGGCCAGGCCACGTTCGGAGGAGCGCCCTCGGCTTTCGTTGCCCGCCTTGCGCCGAGAATCGTTGTCGCCGCCGCGGGTGTACTTGCCGCTGAGAACGCCTCCAGCCAGAGGCCCCCAAGCCGTCACCGAAAGCCCGAAGTGCCGCGCCATGGGGATCAGCTCGCGTTCCGCGTCGCGGGCGAGCATGTTGTACTCGATCTGCAGGCCGATGTACTGCGTCCAGGCTCGCAACTCGGCCAGCACGTTAGCTGCACTCACGATCCAAGCTGGCGTATCACTGACACCGATGTAGTTGACCTTGCCCTGGCGCACGACGTCGTCCAAAGCCCGCAGCGTTTCTTCGTAGGGCGTCGATGGATCGTGGGCATGAACCCACAAGAGATCGATGTAGTCGGTGTTCAAGCGACGCAGGCTCGCCTCGACCGATTGCATCAAGTTCTTGCGATGGCTTCCCGACGCATTCGGATCGGAGTGGTCGCTGGTGAGCGTGTACTTCGTGGCAACCACCATGCGTGCCCGACGCCCTGGTAGCCAACGCCCGATGAACTCCTCCGTTTGCCCGTTGTGGTACTTGTCCGCAGTATCCAGGAAGTTACCACCCCGATCCGCGTACGCACTGAGCACGCGATGACTCGTCGCTTCGTCGGCGCCAAAGCCCCAATCCTCCCCGAAACTCATGGTCCCGAGACATATCTCGGAAACGCGCAACCCCGACGGACCCAAGAGCTTGTAGTGCAGCGTCATGCCGACACCTCGCTGGCGCCACTGGCAACACCGCTCAACGTGGCTCTGGAGGTAT
The DNA here is from genome assembly GCA_050290545.1 of Polyangiaceae bacterium. Lineage (GTDB taxonomy): Bacteria > Myxococcota_A > Polyangia > Polyangiales > Polyangiaceae > SZUA-265. The sequence continues at coordinate 13,714 of JBNKHV010000073.1, forward strand.
GGGTTACTGCGCCTGCGGTGGCGCAGCTCACAGTGAAGCGGTCAATGGGGGGAGTCTGTCGTCTGATGATCATGGGTGCTGGCCCGGGTATGGGGAAGATGGGGTGAGAGCGGAAGCCGCCTTCGGCAGATTGGCGGTGGGCTCTGCGGAATACAACCCCGGAGTGATCCTCCACTCAGGAGTTCCCCTCGCCGCGCCCGTGCTCGCTCTTGGCGTCCCCAATTCGGGTGCGGATGGGCCGCCCGTCTCAGGCTCAGGGGGCGACTTCGAGCGCAACGACGAATTCGGGCACCGTCAGCCCTGGGCAATCACACGCCGTGACTTCACCGTAGCCGACGGAGGGGCTGAGGTGTACATACACGGTAGCACCTGGCGGGGCATCCTCTGCGAGTTCCACACGCAAACGTGTCTCGTACGAATCGCCCGGCAGCATCGAAAACAGCGCCCAGAAACCCCAAGGCACGGAGGCAAAGTCGCGGCTAGCTGAATCGACGATGGCGGCAACACCAGGTGTATCGATGGCATCACCGTCCGCTGGCGCACTCAACGTCACGATGACGGTCGCTCCCTCCCCCGGCTGCCACCCGTCTGGCTCCTCCTCCACGCGCGCGTCGTCGATCATCAGTGCCCCCAATTGCCTGCAGCGATCGATAATCGCAATTTCGTCGGGGTCCGGTCCCTCGCAAGCCTCGACGACGGGCAAGTCGAAGCGCGGGCACGGCGACTCGTCGCAGGCAACCACCGCCGCGTCTTCCGACACCTCTTCGACCACCTGAGCATCGAGCGGGACTTCAGCATCGGACAGGGACCCAACGTCGGGATCCAACACACCCCCAGCATCCGGCAACGGCCGATCGCTCGGCTCGCCGTCAAAGGGCGCAGACCCGTCGACTTCCGACGCCCCTCCTCCCACCCCGTCCTCTTCCGAACTCGGTGCTGGAGCGGCGGGATCAGTGTCCGGCGGTTCGCTGCTCGATGGCTCGACGGACGGCTGAGTCACCTCTGCCGCGCCGCCGTCGACATCACGTTCATCCGCGACGACATCACTGGCTCTCTCGGCGCCCACCAGAGCCGCCGCATCTGCACCTGGCGGCGCGACTGCTCCCTCATCGCTGGCGGTGCGGCTCTGAGCGCCGCTCCCGTCCTCGCACGCGGGCAGGCACGACAGAGCGACGAAACCGAAGAACAATCGCAGCATGGCCCACCAGCATAGCGCCACAGCGAGCGCTGGTGGCGCCGCCTTTTACGAACGGTATCATGCGGCTGCGCCGCACCTCTGCGGGCAACTCCCCAGTTCAGGGCAAATCCTGGAGCGCTTCGGCACCGGCGTCCACTTCCAGCGGCTCGGGGCAGTCCTCCCCCGTGTAGCCTGGCTCGCCCTCGGGTACCATGCACGAGTGCACGCGCACGATGCGCTCCCGGGGGTTGTAGACGACTTTGCGGCGCTCCGTCTTCTTCTCCCCGTTGGCCAGCGTCATCTCGCGTGAGACGTGCACGCTGAATCCCTGCTGGCCGCGCTTGACGAGCACGGTCTTCGTTGGGTCCAGCTCGTCGTCGATCTCGTAGACGATGGGCGGCTCGACAACGTCGAAACGCTCGCTGACCTCGCGCCGCACTTTGCGCCCCTCGTTGTCCCCGTAGAGCTTCACGCGAATGTAGGTCGAACCGTACTCTGTCTTGATCAGCACGCCGGAGCGCGTGTCGTTCTTGAAGATGAAGTCGGGCTTGGGGAAAGACAGCGTCGCCTCGTGGCCGATGGGGTAGCGCTTGAAGTAGTAGCTGTGCGCCTGACGTTCGATGATCTCGTAGCCCCCATCGAACACGGCGTTGTAGATGGTGGTCGCAAATTGGCTGACGCCACCGCCGACGGTGTCGTCCATCTCACCGTGCACGATGGTCGGCGCAGGAACGAAGCCCTTGGCTCTAGTACGAGGTCCGATGAGCTCGTTGATGGAGAAGGTTTCGCCGGGCAACACCACCGTGCCATCGATCAGATCGGCGATGCGGTGGATGTTCTTCACGCGCGGTCGACAGCACGGGTGCTGCGTCGTGAACTGAGCGACGAGGTGCTTGATGTTCAGCTTGTGCGCGAGCTCCGTCGTGATGCGGGGCTGTTCGGCCTCGACGATTTCGAGCTCACCGCGCCGATTACCGGAAAGGGCGGCTTCGAGCAGCTGCTTTTCGGCGTGGTCGGTCGTCAGCCGCGTCTGCACCTTGCTCGGCGTGATGGATATCTGGGAGCGCCAATCGATGGTGAAGGTGGCGTCCTGCGCCGGCTGCTCCCAGCGCTTGCGGATCGGCTCGAGCGCGCGGTCGAGCGCTTCGTGATCGAGGGCGAGCGTCAATTTGCCTTCCTCGCGGTGCAGGCTCAGCGCCGGGCCGAGGGTCTTCGGCGCGATCGTGACCTGAGGTGGCGCGAGTTCGTCGGTCGGCTTCTTCGGGTCGCGATCTTGCTCCCGCGGATCGGTGCCTTCGGGTAGCTTCAGCGTCATCGTCAAGGGCGCGGCGAGCAGCTGACGGGCTTGTTGCTCCACCGCGTCGAGGGCTTGGCGCGTCGTCTTCGGCATCACCGCCTCGAGGGAGAGCTCCAGGGGCTCGCTCGACCCGCCCAAGAGCGCGTCGCGCACACGCGTGGTCGCAGCCTCACGAGCGACGATTTGTCCCGGCCGCGGCTCCGTGCGCTCGAGCTTGCCCTTCTCGTAGCGAAGCCAAGCTTCGCGCGGGGTCTCGAGCGCCTCCTCCTCGAACTTCGACAGCAGCTCCGCCCAACGCTGCTCGTCGATCTGCACGCTGGCAGCGATCTGCGCGGGGGCTCTCCAGCGAGCCAGTCGCGAGGCCACTTGGCTCCAAACCGCGCCCTGCCGCCCCTCGGCGAGGATTCGCTCACGCAGAGCATCGACGTCGAGACTCGCTCCGACATCGCGGCCGTGCAGCGAAAACTCCCTCTGCCCGATCTTCAGGCGGAGCTCCTGCTCGGAGACGGCCGTCTGCCGCTCTTGCAAACGCTGCTCCAGAGCCGGGGCGGATAGCCCTGCCAGATCCTCGCCGTCCAGCTGGATCCCTGGCAGCACGTGGTCCGACATCCGTACCCGTTCGGTCGCGAAGGCCGTGGCAAAAAGCACGCTCGGCCCGATGAGCAGCGCCAACACCACGTCACGAGCCCGCCAAGGCCCACGCCAGCTGGCGAGCCAGTGGCGGAGTTTGTGGCTGAAGTTGGAGGCCAGACCGCTCATGACGCGCGGGCTTATAGCCTCTTTCCCCGCGCGACGACAGCGGGGTGCCGGCTCGGGGCCGTGCACCGCCTGCTGGCGCGCTCCGCGAACCACCCACCCTGAAACCGATCCTGCAGCCCCGCGTAGGAAAGCCATGTCACGACTCGAAACTGGAAGCTCGGCGCCGGACTTCAGACTGAACGGTATCGACGGACGTGAGCACGCTCTGAGCGAGATGACCGGAACCCCCACCGTCCTGCTGTTCGAGCGCTTTGCCTCCTGCCCGGCCTGCAATCTCACCGTGCGGCACTACGTCACCCAGCACGAGCGCCTCCTCCAGGCGGGTCTGCGGGTGTTCATGCTCTTCCATTCCCCCCTGGAAACGCTGATCGAATCGATGCGGACGCACCAGCCGCCGTTCGTCGTACTCGCCGATGAGAGCCGCGCCGCCTACGACGCGTACGGCGTCGAGTCCGGCGTCAGTGGGCTGCTGTCCCCGGCGTTCATGGCCCGCGCCATGGGTGGCATGCTGCGGGGTTTCGCGCCGTCGCCGTGGGGCGAGTCCGTCACCGGCGTGCCCGCCCAGTTCCTCGTGAACGAAGCCGGCGTGCTGCGTCTGGCGCGCTACGGGCATCACGCTGGGGACACTCCGGGTCCGGACGAGCTGCTGCGTCTGCCGGAAGTGCAGGCGCTGGTCCGACCTGCCGAAGCTGACCTCGCCACGCACTGAGCCAGCTCGACACAACCGATGAATCGTCGTCACTGGAGCGTTGATCCCGAGGGCGGTTGGCTGCATTCTGCGAGGTCCCGTGATTCGTACCGCCCGACGACATTGGGAATCACTTTCCGACTCAGCGCTGCTGGACACGCGCCTGTGTGACCTGCGCCTGTCGCTTGCCGACAGCTGGCTGCAGGCACCCATCGAGCAACTGAACACGCGCCTTTTGGAGCGGGGTCTCCTGGTCAAGCCCGACTACTGGCTTTCGGACGAATGGATGACACCGGACGACGTCAACGGGATGGGCATTCCCTTCTACCTCATGCACCCGAGACTGATGCGTCTCGAGCGCCGCTTCATGCTCGAGGTCGAAGGTGGTAACCTTCAAAGCGCCGTTCGTCTCTTGCGACACGAGATGGGTCACGTCGTATGCAATGCCTATCGGTTGCACCGCCGCCCGAGGTGGCGCCGCGTGTTCGGTAGCCCGAGCACGCCCTATCCGAGAACCTACGAGCCAGATCCGACGCGCCGCGACTTCGTGCAGCACCTCGACGATTGGTACGCGCAATGTCATCCCGACGAGGACTGGGCGGAGACCTTCGCCGTGTGGTTGTCCCCGAAGAGCAACTGGCGACGTCGCTACGCGGACTGGCCGGCGCTCGACAAATTGGAGTATGTCGACTCCCTGATGAGCGAGCTTTCGGGTGTCAAACCGAGCTCCCGACGGCGCATCCGCCCGTACTCTCTACCCCAACTGCGCAGCACCGTGCGCCAGTACTATCAGCACAAGCAAGCGCGCTATGGGCTGCGCTTCCCCGCAGCGTTGGAGCCAGCGCTGCAGTCAGTGTTCGACGCTAGCCCGCACAAGGGGCAGAGTGCCGCCCGCTTCTTGCGCCAGCACAAGCACACCATCTTGAGAGTGGCCGGACGCTGCTCGAAACCCGGGCAGCCCGTTCCACCACGCGTCCTCGACGCAATGATCGTGCGCTCCACCGAGCTCGGATTGCGTGCGACCGTGCTCAGCGCACAACTGGAGCGTCAGTGTGCATCGCTTGCGGTCATGTGCGCTGAGCACATGCTCTCGGAAGCCAGCGCGACCAAGCGAGCAGGCGCCGGGCCAGCCTTGGGCGACGGCGTTTTTGCAGTTTGACGCGACTCGGCGTGCCAAAAAAGCGCCCCACGCGGTTGGATGCATGTGTACCCGTGGGGCGCGTTGATTCGATGCAGCTATTCACCCAAAGCAGATAAATGCCTGAAAACACACCGATAAACCGTCAACAGTGGCAGTGTTTTTCAGCCCGCACGGTTTGAATCGCCGCCCGGTCGGAGTTTGCGCTCGACGAGCATCTGTCCGAGACTGTCAGGTGGGGCCGCGCCCCACACCATGTCTGCGAGAAAGCTACGCGTTCTGGTGCTGATGCACCCCGACTTGATCCCGCCCGAGGATACGAGCCCGCTGTCCGCGGCAGAGCTGGCGGAGATCAGAACCGAACGCAACGTGTGCGACGCAATTGCGGCGCTGGGTCATGTCGTCATCCCAGTGGGGATCCGCGAAAACCTCGCCCCCCTGCGCGAGGCCATCGCCGAGTACTCGCCAGACATCGCTTTCAACCTGCTCGCCGAGTTTCAAGACGTCGCCTCCAGAGATCAGGGAGTCGTCAGCTACCTGGAGTTGATGGGCGTGCCGTACACGGGGTGCAACCCGGCAGGGCTGCTTCTGGCTCGAGACAAGGCGCTCGCCAAGCAGGTCCTGTCCTACCACGAGGTGCCGTCGGCGGCGTTCGAAGTCTTCCCCATCGGACGCAAGGTGCGTCCACCGCGGCAACTGTCGTACCCGGTGATCGTCAAGTCGTTGGCAGAGGAAGCCTCGCTCGGCCTTTCGCAGTCGTCAGTGGTAACCAGCGACGAGAAGTTTCTGGAGCGCGTGCGTTTCATGCACGAAAGCATCGGCACGGACGCGATCGCCGAGGAATACATCGAAGGGCGAGAGATCACTCTGTCTTTGATGGGCGACGAGCGCCTGGTCACCTTCCCGCCTTGGGAGCTCGACATCTCCGGCTTGCCCGACACGGCGCAGCGCATCGCGACCTACAAGGTGAAGTGGGATCTGTCCTATCAGGAGCGCCACGGGGTGCGCCTCAAGCGAGCCGAGGGCATCGGGGAGCACCTGGAAGCTCACATCAAGGCGCTCAGCAAGCGTATCTATCGCGCGCTGCGACTGAGCGGCTACGCGCGCATCGACTTCCGCCTGACCAAGGACCACCGCTTGTATTTCTTGGAAGCCAACCCCAACCCGGACATCGCTGCCGATGACGACTTCGCCTTGTCCGCGGCAGGCGCGGGTGTGGAGTACAGCGCACTGATCCAGAAGATACTCAATCAAGGGCTGCGGTCGGCCACCCACCTCCAGAAGGCCAGCTGAGCTCGGCGTATCGATTGGGTTCGGGGCTGCTTGGCGATCTTGCACCCAATCAGCGGGCCAGCTAGACCAGCAAGCCGTGGCCGCCGAGGTGGACAAATCGACCGATCCAGGAGAACCGCCCGCACCGACGACGGGGACCGGGCGTTCCGCCTACATCGGCATCGTGCTCGGCGATCGCTATCGCCTGGTGCGCCCGCTGGGCCATGGCGGCATGGGCTCCGTCTACTTCGCCGAGCACACGCAGCTCGGCAAGCCACTCGCGGTCAAGGTGCTCGATTCGCGTTACCTCGAGGACCAGCACGGTGAGGAGCGGCTGTTTCGGGAAGCTCGGGCTGCCGCCGCCATCGGACACCAGAACATCATCGACGTCATCGACGTCGGCACCTCGCCTTTCGGCGATCCGTACCTCGTCATGGAGTACCTCCAGGGCGAAGATCTGGCCAGCTACGCGCAACGCGAAACGCCCATGACCTGTGGCGCCGCGTGCGCCGTCTTGGGTCCGATCTTGGAGGCACTGAACGCCGCGCACGCCAAGGGCATCGTGCACCGCGACATCAAGCCGGCGAACATCTTCCTGGTAGCGCGCCCGGGTTACCCACCCATCGTCAAGTTGATCGACTTCGGGATCGCCAAGACCCTGGGCAGACGCGGCGAACCACCCATCACGGTCGGTGGTGCGCTGCTCGGAACCCCCTCCTACATGTCGCCGGAACAAGCGCGGGGCTCCACGACCGTCGACGAACGAGCCGATCTGTACGCGGTAGGCATCGTCTTCTATCAGATGCTCACCGGTCGGCTGCCGTTCGATGGGGCAAACTACAACGAGACGCTGTTCAAGATCATCAACGAGGCCCCGGAACAGCCGGACTCCGTCGTCAGCGGGCTGCCTGCCGACGCACTGGCGTTCATCGAGAAGGCCATCGCCAAAGATCCGGCGGAGCGCTACCAGAGCGCCGAGAAGATGCTGCGAGCGATGCAGCTGCTGTGGGCTTGGTCGGCGCGGGAAGACGCCATGGCGGCGCTCGCCACCCGACTGCAGCCCCGCGCGGTCAGCGTTGCGGATGCGACCATCGACGTCGCCCAGACGCCGTCGACCGTCGTCTCCCCGCAGTTCGAAGGCGGGGATCGACGAGAAGAAATCATCATCGAGACCCCAGAGGACTGGAACGAGAGCCACGGCAACCGCCAGGACAGCTCCGAGCAGAGCGCAAAGAGTCGCGACATCCCGGCCACCGAAAACCTGCCGCCCACACGGGCGTCAGTCCCCAACCTGCCCCCCGACTCAGCCGCGGCGGCGCCAAGCCTGCGGCCTGTCGATACTGACGATACGGACAGCAAGACGCGGCTGCCTCCAAGCTCCGAGTCCGACACCCGAGCACATCGCCGCTGGCTCGTACCAGCTACGCTAGGTGCCCTAGTTGGGCTACTCTGGTTGTTTTGGCCCAAAGGGGAAGAGCCCGCGGCTCCCGCGCAGCGGGTGGACGTCGAGCCCGCAACGAGCGCCGCGCCCAGCCAGCCCATTCAGATCACTCTGCTCGGCATTCCCGAAACGGCCGTGGTGCGAATCGACGGCACTCCAGTGGCCGGCAACCCGTTGGGATGGCCTAGAAGTGACGCGTTGGTGACGATCGAGGTGGAAGCGGACGGGTTTTTGCCCTTCACCACCAACCTGGTGCCTTCCCAAGACGTCACCTTGCCGATCCGTTTGTCAGCGCGGCCCGTAGAGACCAGCACCAGCGACGCTCCGGGCCAGACCGACCCCAAACCCCAGCACCGGCCGAGCCCCGCACCAGGCGCGAACACGATCGGCAAGAGCGGCCGGGACTCGCTCTATTACGAGAAGTTCGAGTAGAGACCGCACTGGGCCCCGACTACACTGCGGGGACATGAGTCGCTGGCTCTGGACATTGGCCGCTGCGCTCGGAAGCTGCGCGGTGGTGGCAACGGCTCGCGCCGAGACCGCGACGGGGGCTACCTCCACCCCTGCGGCGACGACCGACGTTGCTACGGCGGCAGCTCCTTCGGAGAAAGACAAGGCCGCCGCGGAAACGCAATTCAAAGCGGGGCTCTCGTTGCAGAAGGTGGACGACTTCGAGGCGGCGATCGACGCCTACCGCGCATCCATTCGGCTCTACCCCACCAAGAGCGCACTGTTCAACCTGGCCAACTGCTTGCGAGCGACGCATCGCTATCCCCAAGCCTTGGAAACCTTGCAGCAGCTTCAAGACCGGTACGGCGCGGAGCTGGAGGAACCGATGAGGTCCGCGGCCGCGCGACAGCTGCAGGAGCTCCACGCCTTGACGGCAGAGGTCCGCATCGACGTCATCGCCGATGGCGTTCCGCTCGAGGGCGCTAGCATCCGCATCGATGGAACCCCGATCGGCCAAAGCCCGATGCAGGATCCGGTGCGCGTCAAGCTGGGAGAACACAGCGTCGAAGTGCAACTCTCTGGCTACCAGTCCGCGAGCAAACGCATCAACTTGCTGTCGGGACAAAAAGCCGTGGAGTCTGTCGAACTCGTCGCCGAACCCAGGGCGCCGGTCGCGGCGACGGAGCCCGCGGGGGACACCCAGTCCGCCCAACCCGTAGCCCCTGCAGCGCCGGCCCCTCCGCGCCCGCCACCCCTCGCAGACGATGAGGGCACGTCCTCGACGGCCGTTGGCTGGGCGCTCGCCGGCACGGGTGCGTTGTTGTTGGCCGGAGGCGCAGTGACCGGCACTTGGGCCTTGTCGATCGATGGGGAGCTCGAACGCGAGTGTGACGACGGCGTGTGCCCACGCTGGCGGCAGACCGACATCGAGCGGCTCGACCACATGGCGCTGGCGACGGACATTCTCGTCGGTGCTGGCATCGTCACCGCCGCCCTCGGTGTCACCTTCATTCTGAGTGGCGACGAGGCGACCTCGGAGACCCCAGCCGTGGCCTTGCGACTGTCCCCGGGATTCGTTCACGCCACGGGGAGCTTCTGAGGTGGGTCGACTGAGATTGCGGGCACTGCCCGCCCTGCTACTCGTGAACGCTAGTTGCCAGAGCTACGTCGGGGACTACAGCGTCGCCGAAGAGACAGAAGCGGCCATATCCATCGACAGGCTGTGCGAGGTCGAGAGGGATAGGTTCATCTTCGACGTGGACTTGGAGTCCAGCGCGAGCGAGCCGGATCTCGAGACCTACTACGAGCGCGCCAACCCCGAGTTCGTCGAACACCTGTCGAACCTCGAACGACAACTTCGTGCCGGGGACGAGCACACCGGCGTGACCTACGTCACAGGCGCCGCTGGCGTGGGCAAGTCGTTCGTCATGAACAACAGCTTGGACCTCTTCGCCGAAGAGGAGCGCTGCGAGATCGACTTACCCGAACTCTTCACCGAACTCCGGGGGCGGCTCGACTTCGACGTCGAAGACAAACCAGATCTGCAGACACTGGACGGCGACATCGTCTTCAACGAGTTGCCGAGCATCGCAGATTTGGGCGACTTCGACTTGGAGAGCCTGTTTCGAGCCTACGACTGCGTGGTGGACGGCAAGCTGCCACCCTTGATCGTCGTCGACGGATTGGACGAACTTCACGACGAGACTTCCCACACCATCTTGAGCTCCATCGACCGCTTGGCGCTGGGCAACGACGACATCAAGAGCGACTTCTTTCACGTGGTCGTCGCTGGCCGACCCGGCGGCTTCTCCTCTTGGCTGACCGATCCGGGGCGGAGCGAGGACAACTCCGATCTCGTGCAGCGTTTCGATCTATCAGCCCCCCGCTACATGACCCGGGGCGACTTGGAGTTTCGGGCGCGTGGCTACTTGGCGTTCAGCGATCAGCTGGACGGACTCGAGGCCGAGGACGCGTTGGAGGGCTATCTGGAGAAGTTCGAGGGCGCGGTCGCTGCCCACGGATTTCTTTCGTACTCCCTCGGGAACCTGGCGGTGGGCAACGTCGTCATCGACCAAACCGGCAATGCCTTGGCCGAGACGGAACAGGAGTTGAAAGCCGGTCTCTTCGACGACATCGTCGTGCGCAACGCCGGCAGCCACAACCGACCAGGCGCGGGAAGCGCTTTCGACCAACAGTACCGCGAGCTCCTCGAAGACATCGCCGTGCGCTACACCGACGTCTCGGACAGCGGCACCTTCGTGGTGCGCTCCGAAGATACCGTCGAGGTGATGGACGACGGCGACGTGGTCGGCGAAGTCCGGGTGCGCAACGTGCTCAACCGCGCTGGTCTTGCGGTTTTGACCACCGTCAACACCGCCTCGACGCGCTATCGCTTCGAACCGTTTTGGCTTCACGGGCACCTGATCGAGCGGCGCAACGAGCGCATGGTGAAAGACTACGAGTACATGGGCTGCGAGCGCTGAGCCCGCCGGAAACCACGATTGGCAAGTGTCGTTGCCTGCTCCGTCGAAGGCTGCCGGAGTCGGGTTGATTGTGCTAAGTGCAGTGGGTGCGGGAACCGACTGACACGCTATCCGGGTTGTTTCACCAAGCCGTACGGTGGCTGGCGTGTTTGCAGGTGGGGGTGTGTCTCCTCGCCTGCAACGCCTTCGACGACCCACCGGACGAAAGCCACGACGACCCAATCATCGGCATCGATACGAGTCCGGCACCCGCATTCATCACCCCCACGCAGCAGCCCACGCCAGTTACCGCCGGAGCGATGCCTGCCGGAGTGCAGAACGCTCCTCGCGCTGCGACCACTTGCGGCAACGCCATCCTCGAAGCGACGGAAGAATGCGACGACGGCAACCGAGAAGGAGGGGACGGCTGCTCCACTCTGTGTCGAATCGAACGCTGCGGTGACGGCCTGCTTCAACAGGACGAAAGCTGTGATGATGGCAATGAACGTTCCGAGGACGGTTGTGCCGCCGACTGCAGCAGCATCGATCCAGGCTGGGTCTGTTCGCAACCTGGCAGCCCCTGCCAAGCCACCCGCTGCGGCGATCTGGTAGTGCAGGGAGATGAACGCTGCGACGACGGCAACCGAGAACCCTTCGACGGTTGCAATGGCTTGTGCCAGGTGGAGCGCTACTACACCTGCCCGCCCAGCGGGGGCCGCTGTACCGCCCAGGGCGCGTGCGGCAATCAACTGATCGAGGCTGGAGAGACCTGCGATGACGGTAGCCGAACGGACGGCGACGGTTGCTCCGCCGAGTGCCAGGTCGAAGCCGGCTACCGTTGCCCACCGGGGCACCCGTGTGCGCCCATTTGCAGTGACGACCTGGCCCCCGATGAGCCGGGTGTGCAGGCAGATGCAGGAGCCCTCGTCGCGATGGATGCGGGTTCCGCAAGCGTCACGCCGGCTGGGCAATGTCTGGCATTCGACCTCGGCTACGAGTACTGCGGCGACGGCATCGTGACGGGGCAAGAGGTGTGCGATGATGGAGTGAACGCCACGACGTATGGCGAGGGCTGCGCTCCGGGTTGCCGAGCTCCGGGTTCGTGCGGGGACGGCGTCGCCGACGCCTTCGCGGGTGAAGAATGTGATCTCGGCGCTGAGCGCAACACAGGCCAATATGGCGGTTGCACCGCCGAGTGTCGCCGCGCGTCCCACTGTGGCGACGGAATCGAGGATCCGGAAGAGCAGTGCGACATCGACCAACCCAGTTGCGTCGAGTGCCGTCTCGTCATCCGTTGAGAACGAGCTCACCAAGCCCGTTGGCTGGTAGCCAACGCGAGCCCACGGCATCTAGCCGTCGCCTTGGAGGTGGTCTAGTCTGTCGTTTGGAGAGCAAGATGCAGACGTCGAACCAGGGGGCGAGGCCAGCCCGACAACAACCAGCAGCCGCTCTGATGGACGGAGCGCGCGAGCGCTTTCGGGCTTTCTTTGGTGAGCTGGAGCAGCGCTTCCTCGAACGCACGGACGCCATCGAGCAAATCGCGCTGGCGCTACTTGCCCGGCAGCACGTGCTGTTGACGGGTCCGCCGGGCACCGCCAAGAGCGCGCTGTGCACGAGCGTGCTCGAGAACATCATCGATCGCTCGACGGGTGCTCCCAGTGTCTTCTCCAGACAACTGACGGAGAGCACCGTTCAAACCGATCTCGTGGGACCACTCAACTTCAAGACGTTGATGGAGTCCGGTCGCAGCGAGCACTTCACCGACGAAGGCATGCTGGGAGCCGTACACGCCTTCCTCGACGAGGTTCTCGACGGGCGTGACATGCTCCTGCGCTCGACCTTGAACATGCTCCACGAGCGCGAGCTCAAACAAGGGACCAAGACGACCAAGGGTGACATCGAGTGCGCGTTGATGACGACCAACCGCTACTTGGCGGAGGTGCTCGAGCAATCGAAGGAGACGTTGCTCGCCTTCGTGGACCGCATCGCCTTCGTCTGCTTCATCCCCAAGGGCTTCGGTGAACCGGAGAATCTCGTCTCCATCTTGGAGCGGCAAGTCGAAGGGCGGCTGGGGGGCCCCATGCCGCTGCTGACGATCCAGGATCTGGACATTCTGCAAAACGTGACAGAGTCCGTTCAGTTTCCCGACCACTGCAACGCAACCCTGGTCGACTTCCTGCAGCGACTGGAACACGAGACCGCCACCGCAACTCGCGCCGACCCTTCCTTCATCCCGACGCGTTACATCTCGACGCGCACCGTGGTACGCACCGCTCGCCTGCTGCGCGCCATCTGTGCCTACGATTGGATCATGGGTGACACCGCGCGCCCGCTGCGGGTGTCTTATCGAGATTTCCAAAAGCTGCGGCTGACGCTGTTGCTCTCGGGACCGGCCGCGGCTCACCTACCCACGCTGATTGAACGAGAGACGGACCCGCGGGAGCGCCGACAGCTTTCGATCGTGCAGACGGAGCGGCAGGTCTTCGACCGGGTCGTGGCGGAGATGCCGCCGGAACCGGCCGTCGCCGAGGAAGGACCCGCACGAGCTCTGCCGACGTTGTTCGGCATACACGACAAGAGCGTCGAACAGCAGATCGCACTGTGTGAACAGCTCGTGGAGGCCACGCGGGTGGGCGGCACCCGGGGCATCGAAGCACGCTCGCTGCTGGAAGAGGCGACGGCCTTCCTCGTGCATCGGGCGGTCAGCTCGGCCCTGCAAGCCGGCATCAGTCGACAAGAGGGCGAGTTCGCGGTGGGTAACTTGAGTCAGCTAGCGAACAAGCTGGACAAGGCCCACCCGGCTGCGCGGCGACTGGCACCGTGGGTCCGCACGCGGGCGCTGGATGTACTGGAAGCACACCTCGAGTTGTCACCGGTGGACGTGGGGCAGACCGCGCGCCAGAGCTTGGCCGAAGATCGCTCGTTGGAGCAGACGGAGCAGCATGCTGAGGAGCTGGTCGATCGCCTCTACCAACGCTGGCGTACGCGCGACGCGCTGGTCGCTGGTGGAGCAACGCCGACCGAGCACTCCGAACCACGCTGGGACCGCGCCGTGTCCGATCTGGAGAAGACCTTGGTGCAGCTCTGGGACGAAGGCTTGCGCCAACACCTGCACCGCCAACGCGAACAGGGCTCTGCGGTGGGAGACGATCTCGACGTCACCCTCGCGCTGTTGAGCCAACCGCTGGAATTGATGAACAAGACAGGAGCCCGACTGACGTGGATCGGCGGGCGGCGCAGCCGAGTGAGCCAGCTCGTCCTGGGGCACCGATTGCTCCCCCTGATGAAGCGCGCATTCACGAGAAGTGCGCCGCAGGGGCGCATGGAGGTCGCGCAAGCCGTCGAGGAGCTGCTCACCAAGGTCGACGACGCAGGCCTGCATTGGGCCATCGCTCCCGAGTCACTGATCGCCTGGGCAACGCAGGCGCTGCTGCAGGCGGAAGAGCAGCCCGCCAGCGACAACCCAGTACTCAGCTACGAAGGTTACCGCGCCCTGAGAGAGGCACAGCCGAAAGTGGCACTGTGCTACGCGCTGGTCGAAGTCTGCACCCAAATCGCAACCCGCTCGGCTGAATCGCGCTCGCTGACAGAAGGGGGGGTCGACGCGGTGAGGGATCTGCTCACGACGCTGGACGCCTCGGCGCTGGAGCAAATCGCCAACCGCGACATCAAGCGCATCACGGCCGCCTTCGACTTCATCGCCAAGTGGTGGGACTCGCTCAACGCAAACGAAGAAGGCACACCGACCGCGCGGCTTCAGCGACTGTTGGATAGCCGCATCGTGGTGCTGTTGGAGGAGGAGAGCGTGCTGCTGCGTTTCTCGCTGGAAGCGCGCCTCCTGGGCGATTTGATCCCCGCCGCCGCAGAGCGGTGCCAGGCCCTGCACGACGAGCTCGTCCGGCTCAACGAGCGTGTACGAGGTGACCTGCAGCGGCTTTGGGAGCAACGTTCGAACGGTGGCTGGGACGAAATCGTCACCGTCGGGTAGCCAGCGGCACGAGTAGGAAGTCCATGCGCTCGGAGTACGCAGATCGTTTGCATCGTCTGCTCCACGAACCCGACGAGATCGAGTCGCTGTGGACGGAGATACGCAGCCCAATTCTGCGCTGGCTCGACTCGGAGCCGAAACTCGAGACCAGAGCGCTCGAGGCCTACTGTGGGCGCGAGAGCTTGTCGCGCACGGCGCCATTGCTGGAGGAGGCTTGGAAGGAGTTCGGCGAGAACCTCTCGGAGCTCGAGCAGAACCACATCGTTTACGGCCACAACACACCGCAAAACCTCAACTGGCTGGAACGCACCTACGCGGTGCTGCTCGCTGCCGAACGCTCGCAGACCTTGGAGTCGGACAACTCCGCGAGCAACATCGAGCAGTGGCGTGCCCGACGCCGCTTGCAGGCTCTGCGACGACGCGCTCTGAAACCACTGCAGCCCAAGGAGCCGTCGACCCAAAGCGCTCACCGACTTTCAGGCATCGACACGCTACTCGCAGCTGCCGATGCGGAAAACAACTTCCTCGGACGGCGTCGCAAGCTCCTCGAGGGAGCACGCGAGCTCCTGCTGGTCGCCTCGGAGAGCGTGGTGGGCGACGCGGGCGTACAGACCCGTCTCAATCACATCACCAACGATTTGGGTGAACTCGCCCGGCTCGAAGCTGGCGGCGTGCGCATGGATGTTGCGCTATCGCATCAACTTTCCTCCGCCGTGGGCGCGGGCTCGACGACGCGCCTATCGACGTTGCTCTCGGCCGTCGAACACACGGCGCTCTCCACGCCATCAGAAGGCAGCGCTCGCGTGGAAGAGTTGTCGAGTCGGGCGCTGGAACGCTTGTGGGGAGAGCACGACCGCAGCAGCCCGGCACACCGCCAGCGCTCGGTCACGCTTTCGGGTAGTGAGACGCTGCAGAGCGAAGTCAGCGCTGCGATCACGCGCGGCTACCGCGCGGCCGCGGACAACTGGGAAGCCTACAAGAGCGAGCACGGACAGTCGTCTCAGGCGCTTCACGGGCACATTGAACGCTACTTGAACGAGTCCGCTTCGACAGATCTGATCCACGCGAGCTTGTACGTCGACTCCTGTGTGGATGTCGGTGGTGTGCTCAGTCCACACCGCGTCTACGATGTCGAGACGAAGATACGCGAGGTGCGCTACCCCACGCAGAAGCTCTCCCTGCGCACGGCCGAAGACGTGCACGATCTCCCCAACGCCGTGATCAGCGATCCGCGCACCTTGATGCTCGATCTCGCTACCGGCCGGTTGCTCACGCGCCGCTACCTGGGCCAGGAACGACGTGCAGTCCCGCGCAACGTGATGGCCAGCGAGGCCCGCATCTTCCTCATGGACGGCTCGGGTTCGATGCTCGGCAATCGTGCACGCATGCGGGATGCCATCTTGGTCGCTGAACTGTCGACGATGATCGCCCGGCTCAATCAACGCGATCGTTGGCTGACCCCCACCCTCTACTATCGCTACTTCAACGACGAGCTGGGACCGGTGCACGAGGTCGACGACAGCGAGCAGGCGGTGGCGGCGGTCGAGCACGTATTGGGCGAAGTGCGCTGGGGCGGTACGGACATCGAAGGCGCGCTCGTGGAGAGCTTCGAAACCGTGCGCCAAGCCAAAGCTCAGGGGGACGAACTCGCCCACGCTCAGATCGTCTTGGTCACGGACGGCGAGGCCGAGATCGACGAAGCGGCGGTGACGAAAGCCCGTGAGGGTGTCGGGGACGTTCCCATCGGCGTCAGCATCATCGCTCTGGGGGAAGAGAACCCGACTTTGCGCAAGCTAGCAGCCCATCAGCGACAACGGGGCGAACGCGTCTTCTATCAGTTCGTTCCAGACGACCTGATCCGTGACTTGGTGCGCGGGCACGAGGTGATGCTGCCACTGCACCTGCCCAACTCCCGCACCGCAACCCAAGTCGACGACGAGCTGCGATCACTGGTACGGGAAATCGAATTGTTGCAGCGCCAACGCGACGAAGACGCACTCGCCGCGGTGCGGGACGAATTGTCGGGTCTTCGGGACGTCGGCTTGTCTCTCGACGACCTGCCCGAGACCGAGCGCGTTCGCATCCTGGCCTTGAGCCGTGACGCGGAAACCCTGCAGCGGCGGTTCGAACGCTGGTTTCCCCGCGCGGACGATCAGACGGAGCGAAGCGCACTGCAGCTGGAGGCGTCGGATCAGGACGCGGCACACACCGCAGAGCTTTCTGGCCTGCTCGCCGCCGTGGCCGAGACGACCGATCTCGCCGGAGGGACGAACCTCCGGCGCCAGAGTGACGCCGTCGAAATGCTGGAACGACTGCTGATGGGCGCGGGGATCAGTTTCTCCGTGTACGAGCGCTTGCTGCGCCGATACGCCGCGCAGCTGGCTCCGGGCATCGCGGAGGTCCGTCGTGTCGTGGGCCTGGATTGACCGCCGAGAGGGGCCCTTCTTTTCTGGCGCTTGGGCAGTCGTCGCAGCTCGGGCGGTCAGTGCAGCTTGGGTAGAAAGACGAGCGCAGCGATGGCCACGCTGGTCAGGGCGGCGATCAGCACCCCGGCGGCAGCGCTGTCTTTGGCGGCGCCGACCAGCGGGTGTTGCTCCGGCACGGCCGCGTCCGCGAGGTGTTCGAGAGCGGTATTCAGTGCCTCGGCAACCCACACGATGCCCATGGCAACAATCACCGCGCACCACTCCGAGGTGCTGAGGTGGAACCACCAGCCGGCAGCCAGCACCACCAACGTCGCCGCCAAATGAACGCGGCTGTGCACTTCCCCCAGCACGACGGCCAGGCCACGAAACGCGGCGCTGAAACTGCGCAGCCGGCGTCGTACCATCGAGAGCTCCCGGCGGGGGGCGGGCGTGGGAGGAGCCATGGGCCCAGTGTGCCAGGTTCCTCTGGATGTTCCACCAGAGCGCGCTGCCTGCTCGGACGCGGCGCCGGCTACGCGCGGTTCTTGCGGCATCACGCTAGCGAAGTGTCAGTGGTTCCGTGTTATGCCTGCGCTACGCATGGGAGTCAGAATCGGATGGCGGGAACTGCTTGCCGGGTGGGTCGCACTGCCCATGGCCCTCGCTTGTGGATCCAACGGGCCACTCCTGGGCGCGGACGCCTCCACCTCCATCGGGCCGAAAGAGGAGCCCGACGCAGGACCGGATCTCTGCGGTGACGGTATCGTGCAAGACGGTGAGCTGTGCGACGACATGAACGACGTCGACGAGGACGAGTGCACCAATGCTTGCCTGCTGCCCGTGTGCGGTGACGGCATCACCCACGCGCACCGAAACGAGCAGTGTGACGACGGCAACGACGACAACGAGGACTCGTGCACCAATCGCTGCTGGAATGCCCGCTGCGGTGACGGCTTCGTGCAACCCGGCGAGGAGTGCGACGACGAGAACTCCAACAACTCCGACGACTGCACCACGCTCTGCACCAAGGCCCGCTGCGGCGACGGCTTCGTGCAGGGCGACGAGCAGTGTGACGACGGGGACATCATCGACAACGACGAGTGCACCAACCTGTGCACCTGGCCCTTCTGCGGCGATGGCATCGTGCAACCCGCACGCAACGAGCAATGTGACGACGGCAACGACGACGACACGGACTTGTGCTCCAACGATTGCCGCATCCCGCGCTGCGGTGACGGCTTCGTCCAGTTCGACGAGCAGTGCGACGACGGCAACGACGTCTGCGACGACGGTTGCACCAACGACTGTCGGCTGCAAGCGTGTGGCGACGGCATCGTGCAATGCAGCGAGGCCTGCGATGATGGAAACCAGCGCAACGACGATGGCTGCACGAACGCTTGTCGCCTTCCTACGTGCGGCGACGGCTTCGTTCAAACGGGCGAGCAATGTGACGACGCCAACGAAATCAACGACGACGCGTGCACCAACACCTGCCGACAGCCTCGCTGTGGGGACGGCATCGTACAAGCGGGCGAGCAGTGCGACGATGGCAACGACACCAGCACCGACGGCTGCACGGTCGCTTGCCGCTTGCCCTTCTGTGGAGATGGCATCGTCCAGTGGGACGAGCTGTGCGACGACGGCAACGACATCTGCGACGATAGCTGCACCAACGCCTGCACGCCGGGCCCGGTGTGCGGCAATGGCATCTTGGAGTGCAACGAAGCCTGCGATGACGGCAACAGTTCGAACACGGACGGCTGCATCGTAGGTTGCGTGCTCGCCCGTTGCGGCGATGGCTTCGTGCAACCCGGCGAAGAGTGCGACGACGGCAACCAGCGCAACGACGACAGCTGCACCACGAGCTGTCGCTCAGCTCGCTGCGGCGATGGCTTCATCCAGCCGCCGGAGGTGTGCGACGACGGCAACGCAATTGCTACCGACGTGTGCACGACGGCGTGCGCAACTGCGGTTTGTGGCGACGGCATCGTCTTTGCCACAGGCGGCGAAGAGTGCGACGACGCGAACACGACCAACAACGACGGCTGCACGAACTGTAAGCTGGACTAGGCGCGCGACGAACAATCGCCAGACGGCAAGTGAGTCGGCGAAACGGTGGCTCTAGCCGGCGAAGACGACGCAGTTGCGGCCGTTTTCTTTGGCTCGATACAGCGCGCCGTCCGCCTGCCGGATGAGCTCTTCGGGTTCGACTGGACTCGCGCCGTTGCACGCCAACCCGATGCTGACCGTGACGGAGAGCTCCTTGCCTTCCCACACGACCGGAGTGCGCTCGATCAGTGAACGAATGCGCTCGCCAACGATCTTGCCCGCCACTGGCGCCGTGTCCCGCACCAGCACCGCGAACTCTTCCCCGCCGTAGCGAGCGAAGAGGTCTTCGATGCGCAGGGCCTCCTGCACCGAACGAGCCACGCTCTGCAGCACCAAGTCCCCCGCCTGATGCCCGTGGGTGTCGTTGAAGGTCTTGAAGTGGTCGACGTCGAGCAACAAGAGCGCCAGTGGTTGCCCATGACGTACTGAAAACGCCAGCTCGCTCTGCAAACGGTCCTCGAAGACGCGCCGGTTGTACGCCCCAGTCAACGCGTCACGCAGAGCTGACTCGTGAACTCGCACGATCGCCTCTTCTTCGAGCTCGTCCTGAAGACCGAAGCGCGCCAGGGTTCGTTTGCCGAGTCCGAGGCGAACGCCGTCTTTCAGTGGCGTCGGTCGGTCGATGCGCTTACCGGCCACGTACGTGCCGTTCGTGCTGTCGCAGTCTTCCAACAAGTAGCCGTCTGCCCCTGCGCCGCGTGCCGCCAGGAAGCGAGCGTGCACCCGCGAGAGACTGGGATCGGGCAGCGGGATGTCGGCGTCATCGGAGCGACCCACGGTCACGATGTCCTTCTCCAGCTTGAACACGGAACCCTTTGCTGGACCCGTCAAAATGGTCAGCAGGTAGCGGTCCTTCTCGGTGGAGCGCCCCTCCACCATGCTGATCCGCTCGCCGACGTCGAGCAGTGTGGACTCACGTGCCCTGGGTGTTCCTCGCGCGCCCGATGTGTTGGGGTCTTTTGCCACTTGCTCGCCGTGTGCTCCCTGCCCTGTGGTTATAGCGCCTTAGTTGTCCCGCGTGTACGCCCAGTGTGTCGGACCCGCGGAACGACAACCGCCGGGCCGCGCCGGAACGTTTGCATTGGGAGCGCTCCAGACCTATGGGTCTGCCATGCAAGCCCCGGCACCGCGGATCCAAACGCTGATCGAAACCCTGCAGCTCGCGCCGCACCCGGAACGGGGCTACTTCGCGGAAACCTACCGAGCGAGCACCGAGGTGCGCGCGTCGACCCACCCTGGCGCCAGGGCCGCGTCGACGGCAATCTACTTCCTCGTCACTCGGGAGCAACCGAGTACCTACCTGCACCGGCTGCGCTCCGACGAGGTATTCCATCTCTACGAGGGGGGCCCGCTATCGGTGCTCCGGCTTTTTCCCGATGGGAAATCGGACGTTGCCCGCCTGGGCCTGGATCTCGAAAACGGCGAACGCCCCCAACTCGTGATGCGGGCGGGAACTTGGTTTGGAACCGAACTCGCGCCCGACGCAAGCCACTGTCTGATCGGCTGCACCGTCGCGCCCGGCTTCGACTTCGACGACTTCGAGTTGGGCTCCGCTCCCGATCTGGCGCACCGGTACCCCGAGGCCGCCGAGATGATTACGCGCATGCGAAGGCCCCACGAGGGCGAAGGCACCTGAGCGTTCCAATCGTCATTTTTTGGGGGATGTCCTTAAGTCTCTCGAAGTCGCCGCCGTTTCCTCGTCCGCGCGTTATCGGGATTCGGCAAGCGTTCAGCGCGGCAGCTCGCAACGCCCACCCTTGCACTCGATGAGGACCTCCGCGGGGAGCGGCATCTCTTCGCAAAGCACGTCGGCTTGCGGACACTGCTGACAGTTGTCGGCCGCCCACGCTTTGGCAGCCTCCATCACCTGCTCCGCAGCCTCGCGCGGGAGCGGGTATTGGCAGTCGGTGCGGCAGGCGGTCTCCAATGCCACGAGCGTGCAATCCTCGTTGAGCTCACATTGGGGCGCCACATCCAGGATGTCGTCGAGCGCGTCATCGTACCGTTGCTGGGTCTCGACGCCACACTCGTCGACGACCGCCATGCACTCGCAACAGCCCGCAGCAACTTCGACCGCCTCACCTTGACACACGATGTTCGTGCAGTTGATGAGCCCGTCGGTACACGTCGAGCAGGTGCAGCAGCCCCCTCCCACGTCGACGAGCTCCGCGCCGGGACAGCTCAAACGATCGCAAGCGGCTTCGCCGGGCCCGCACGCTGCTTGCTCACACACGCAACAGCCATTGCTTTTGGTCAGCACTTTTCCCTCACAAGTGATCGTCGAGCAATCGTACTCGTCGTCCGCCTCGTCGCAGCCGAGGACGCACTCGCAGCACCCATCGCCGAGATCGACCACGCCCGCCGCGCAGTCGATCAGAGTGCAGGGAGCACCGCCAGCAGCGCACTCGTTCCCGGCCGGCTCCGGCGCCGGCGATTCACAGCGACAACAGCCGCCCCCCACCTCGACCAGCTCTCCGTCGCACGACGCGGTGGTGCACTCGACCGAGCCCGCACCGCAGCTTTCCTCGATGTCACACTCGCAGCAGCCATCCTGCCGATACAATACGACCCCCTCACACAGAATCGCATCGCACGCCGCCTGCCCACTCGGACAATCCAACCGCTGGCCACAGACGCAGCAGCCGTCCCCGACGTACTCTTGCTCCGCACCGACGCAGGCGGAGTCCGAACACGGAAGCGAATCCCCACCACACGTCAAGTCCTCGCAAATGCAGCACCCGGTGCTGACCTCCGTCACCCCCGCAGGACACTCCAGCACGTCGCAGCGCGCGCCAACCTCACACGAAGTGGGCGTCTCGCACACGGCGCAGCATTCACCTTCTGGAAGCACCTGCCGCTGAGGTGGACAAGACGGCAGTGGGCATTGAACAACCGCACATTCGTCTGTGCCCCCCGCCCCAGTCTCTGCGCCAGCGCCCGACGAATCGGTCGCCGCAGTGGAACTCTCAGCGTCCGTCGTGCTCGAGGAGAACTCTTCCCCGGCGCATCCGAAGAGCGTCCCGCAGACGGTCAACAGCGCCCAACCGAGGCGAAACGATGTATTCAAGGCACACACTCCAAGTCCAAAGGGGGGTTGAAACTCTACCACGAGCACTTTGACGGTTCTGGTGGGCGCCTGCCATTGGCGAGACTTTTCTCCTACAGCTTCGAAATGCCGTGCCGTTCTTCTTCGTCAGGAGGAATGTGCCCGGCGCCCACAAACTTGCCGGCGCGCGCTATTCGGTCCCGCTTCAGAAGAAGGCTCAGGCCCGCCGACGCCCGCTCACAGATCGAGCAACCGTAGATCGTCCAGCTGCACGTCGAACGGGTCGAGGTCGAAGTAGAGTTGGAAGTGGCGCAATCGAGTCGGGTCGATGCGAAGCTCAGGATCTCCTTCGAAGCGAAAATCGTCGAAGTCGATCACGTGCCGCGTCCATTCGGCTCGCAGGGTGAAGGTCGTCTCCAGCGAGCTGTTATCCTGCAAGAGAAAGCGAGCAACGGCCTCCCGTTCGACGCTGGACTTTGCCCAAAAGCTCACGGCATCCGTCCAACCGGCGTCGAAGAAACCCTCGGTCGAGCCCAAATCCAACCCGATGAAGGCACCCCAAAGTCGAAAGCCGTCGCCCGAGGAGTGCAGCGCATATTCGCTGCCCACTCGATCGGGAGTTTCCACCGTTTCCAACACTTGCTGCGACGTGCCGTCGTTCGTGACGTACCACCAACCGTCGGTCGCCAACCCGTGCAGATCGCCGTCCTCGAAGTTGTCGATCTCGATGTCGCCGGACGGCATGAGCACTGGGGCTGGTCCAGCGTCGGCTGCAGTCGAGTCCGCGGCGTCGGTGCTCATTGGGGGCGAATCACTGGCTCCGTCGTCCGCGCGCCCCGGATCGCTGGGTTCCGGCTGGGCGGGCCCTGGCTCGGCAGGTCCCGGCTCGGTCATTTGCGTCGGAGGCGGGGCTGCGCTGACGACCTCGGCTGAGAAGACGTCCAGCTCTCGCTCACCACACGCCGCAAGCCCGGGGGCCAGAGCCAACGCCCACCACGGAACGTGACGCTGGGTGGCGGCGATGGTTCGGGCAGCGGTAGTCAATGAGCCCACGCGAGACCTCCTGCGACGAAGACGGCTGCACCAGAGTACTTCAGGACTTGCTCGTCGCCAGCCTGGAAGGTGACTCGTGAAAACAGCCACGAAAACTCCGCCATCAGCATCGCGGCGAGCGGTCCACTGCGGAGGCTAGCCCGCACGCGGAGCGACGATTGGAACAGCAGCGGGTTGCTCTCGAGGCCACTGACGCTGGGACTCTCCGCCAATCCGCGTGCAGCCAAGAACACGGCACCCACCCCTGGCCCGATGGCAGCATCCAGAGACTCACTGGGCTCGAACTCGAAGAGCGGGTGCAAGCTCAGTTGCGTCCTGCGAACTTCGATCGTGCCGAGCTCCGAACGGGGTTCGTCCGCCATCAGACTGGTTGCGCCACTCAGCTCCAACAGGCCATGTGGAAAGAGGCGCAGGTTGCCACCCGCCGCGAATTGGACTGGGCCTTGACCGGTGGACAGCGAAAACGCGGGACCCAGTGCCAGCCAAGCAACGGATCGCACCGCTTTCGGCTCCGGCGCTGGCGCAACGGGCGGCGGAGGAGCTCGCCGTGGTACGGGTGCCCAACGCGTGCGAAGCAACTCCACGATGCGCAGCGCCAACACCTCGTGCGCGACGTTGGCAGCGTCGAACGGCGCCTCCAACTGCACCAAGTCGTCACGCCCTGGCAGCCAGACGTAGGCGCGTGGGGCAGGCTGACCGCGAAACACGGCCACGGCACCCCGCACACCGCCGCTGCCGGCCGCCCGCAGCTCGTCGATCAACTGGCCCGGGGTCGAAGCGGAGGTGGTCCGCGTTTCAACCGAAAAGCCGGTGGCGTGAAGCTCAGCCTCCAGCACCAGACTCGCCTCCTGCCACTCGAGCTCGCTGCCGCGCAGTACGACGACGGTCGGGTTCGCTTCCGCCGCAGATAGAGGCAGGGCGAACGCCAGCAAACACCAGAGCGCTCGGCTGAAGAGGAACAAGAACCGCACGAAACCTGCGTAGTTTAGAACGCTTCCGTCGAGCTCCAAGCACAAAATCCAGTTCTTTGGGACGCGTTCACCAATTCCCAACAATCGCCCTGCCCCGCCGCTCACGCTCGCCCCACCCTGGGCGAGCCGAGCATGCCTGCAGTTCGGGCTCAGGCCGCGGCTCGCGCAACCGGTGCGACGCCACTCGCTGGCGCCTCACCGATGAGCTTCTTCATCCAGCTCCCGCGGCGCAGACGCCAGGAGCTGAGCAGGAACTTCGAGGTCTCTTCCGTCATCGAAAGCGCGTACACGGCGAGGAAACCGACGTGCCACTCGAAGGCGCCCAGAGCCGCCAACGGAATGCCGATCATCCAAGCTGCCGTGAAATCCATTCCCAGACAGAAGCGGACGTCACCACCTGCTTTCAACGCACCTACGATCACCATCACGTTGATGGACCGCAGCACGATGTCGAACATGAGCAACCAGACCGCACTGTGTGCCAACTGCTGCGTGGTCGTGTCGAGCGCGCCAAAGAGGCCGAGGGCGAGATCCTGAGTCAGCCCCAAGAGCAGGGCCAACCCCAGACCCAGCGCGGCCCCCGTGCGTGCGCTTCGAGCTGCCATTGCCATCGCTTCGCTCGGCTGGCTGGCACCGATGGCACGACCCACCAGGATGCCGCTCGCGACGGCCGTCGCGATGGCCAGCGTCAAGACGACCCGCTGCAGGTTGGACAAAACCGTCGCCACAGCCAGCTCCGCGACCCCGAGTCGGCCGTAGATCAGGTGCAGGGTGAACACGCCGCCCGCCCAGATGAAGTGATTGACGATGAGCGGCGTCGCCAAGCGCCAGAAGCGCCGCAGCTCCTCCCAATTGAGCGAATCGACCAAGTCCGCAAATGTGTAGGCAACTTGCGGCTCGAACAGACGAACGTGCAACACCATGAGCAGCAGCCGCACCGTCCTCGCGACGAAGGTTCCCCACGCCGCCCCTTCGATGCCCATGGCAGGCATGCCGAAGTTGCCGAAGATCAGAGCGTAATTCAGACCGAAGTTCAGCGCTGCCTCGATCACACCGTAGCGCGTCGGTACCGAAGCGCGGTCCACCGTGCGCAGCGCGGCTTCGAGGGGCACGATGATTCCGGCCCCAAACATCGTGAGACCAACGATGCTCAGGTAGCGCGCCCCGTGGTCGATGACCTGGGCATCGTTCGTCCCCAGTGCGATGACCCAGTGCGAGCAGAGGGAAAACACCAGAGTGCCCAACAAGCCGATACCGCTCGTCACCAACGTCGCGAGTGCCGTGACGCGACGCAGACCCCTACCGTCGTTGGCGCCCCAGTACTGTGCCGCCAAAACGCCGCCAGCGTTACCTGCACCGAACAGAATCAACAGGAATAGGAACACCGCGCGTTCCGCCAGGCCCGATGCTCCGACGTCGTGGTCCCCGAGTTGCCCGAGCATCACCACGTCGATCATCGCGACCGAAGTGAACAACGTCATCTGAACTGCAAGCGGCACGGCGATGCGGCCGAGCTGGCGAAGGAACACGAAGTAAGACATGACGAACTGGGATGAAGGGAACAAACCAAAAAAGCCGCGAGACCAGGAAGGTGCCGCGGCTTGGTGAAGAGCGAGAAGGACTCACCTCCGCAGCGACTGATCCGGATGGGCGCAGATCACGTCGGTCCACTTGCCTGCGCCATCGACCCGGAGATGGCGCGTGTTGGCAGCGCCGCTATCTGCGGGGCGAGATGTCGCTTGCCCACCCAAACACGGCCTCGTCAGATCCGCTCCGCAGCGGCGCTGGTGCAATCGGGCTGGGTGTTGACACATCACGGTTAGCTCGCTTTCGCCGTCGGACCATGAGGCACATGTCCATCGCGGTCAAGGCGCATGCGCGCGCGTGCAGCGTCACTGTGACTGCGGAGCACGCCCTCGGCGCCTACCCACGCGGAAAACAGCCGACGCACGGGCTGGTCACTCTCAGGCACAGGCACAGCGGCGACTGCGCCCCCGCCCCTGTGTTCCGCGAGTGCGCCGCGTGATTCGACCGGAGTGTTGCGATTGCCTGCCGGCAGACTCAGTGCCGACCCGAGCTGCGAACGAGGGACCGAGCCAAACCGATGTGCGGCCCGTCGGGGTGCAGCCGAATGTAATCGCGCGCGACGTCACGTGCCCCGGAGCGATCGCCCAGTTGCAGCAGCGTATCGATCAGGCGCGCTCGCGCGGTCGCGGCCAGGTGTCCACCGGGGTCTTCGCGCAGGTAGATCCTGAGCCAACTGACGGCCTCTCGCGGTTGTCCGTTGGCATCTTGAGCGAGGCGAGCGAGATAGAAAGCCGCAATGCGCGCTCCCGCGCTCTCGGGATACCGCTGTCGCAAAGCCTCGTAGGCCTGACGTGCCCGCTGGCTACGACCGGCATAGCGCGCGGTGTTGGCCAGCAGCAGCAAGTCTTCGGCGTTGGCCTGACCCATCACGGTTTCGAACCCGAGGGCGGAAATACGCTCGAAGGCCGGGCCGTACCTCCCCGAGCGGGATAACTCACGCCATTGAGACTCGGCGGAGGGAAGCGCCGTTCCCGCCGTCGCCGGAGTCTCGTCGGCTTTGGTGCTCGGGCGCCGCTTGGCCGCTGCTCGCGCCGCGGGCTGTTGCGGTTCGACCGCTTCTTCCTCGGGCGTCGCTGCTTCGTTCTCTTCAGCGGCTGGTTCGACTTGGGCCACTTCGGTTGCTTTCGGCGCTCGAACGGCCGGCTCCCGCACCACGTTCTGTCCGGCAGTGACCGCAACACCCGCGGCCCCGAGATCCCCGCCCGTCACGCGCACCTTGCCTCGGGTCACGTCGACCGCGAAGCGCTCGCTTGCGGGATCCCACTCAACCGTGAACTTAGTGCCAATCACCGAGACCCGATATGGTCCGGCCATGACATCCCAGGTAGCGCCCGTCGCGCGATTGATATCCGCATCGACCCGCCCCTTGAGCACGCGCACTTCGGTGCGTTTGTCTTCGAGAGCGAGCATCTGCCCCGTCGTCTCCGGCTCGAACAAGATGCGACTGCCGTCGGAGAAACCCAGCTCCGCTGGGGTGCCCTCGGCGGACGCAGCGATCTTCGCACCCTGGCTCACCGCACGACCCATCCACTGAGCGCTCAGAGGGACTGGCTCGGAACGCCAGACGGACGAACCCAACGACAGCAAGATCGCCGCGGTGAGCACCAGCACAGGTGCCCAGACCCAGGACCGCGGCCGCGGCAGCCAAGCGCCGGAAGCCGGTCCCAACCCTTCTCGCCGAACACGCATCAACAGCCGCGCGCGTTGCGCGGCGAGCTGCCCGTCCGTCGGCTCGGCGTCCGTCAGTTCGGCGTAGAGCCGTCCGAACCGCTCGGCGCTGCCGACCTCGGGTCGCGAAGGTTCACTCACGACCTATCCTCCAACAGTCGGAGCAACTCGGGGTTGTGTGCGACCAACTGCCGGAAGCGCTTGTCCGCTGCTTTGACTCGTCGCTTGATGGTGATCAACGCGCAATCGCAGGCCTCAGCAACCTCGCGTTGACTGAACCCCTCGACGAAGTGCAGCACGAATACGATGCGCAGGTTGGGCGACATCTTGTCCAAGATACCGACGCACGAAGCCAGCAAGTCACGACTCTCGAGCTCGCGAACCATGTCGCCCGCAGGATCGGCGTCCGGCTGATATGCGAAGAAGGTGCGGCGCACGCTGCGCTTGCGCAGCTCCTGGCGCACGGTGTTTACGGTGACCGTTCGAACCCAGGCATCCAGCTTCTGCGGCTCCCGAACGCGGGCGATGCTGCGCAGCATCGTGAAGAACACTTGCTGCACGATGTCTTCTTGGTCGGGATCCGGGCCCAAAAGTCGCCACACGAGCCTAGCGACGAGACGAGAGTATCGCTGGTGGAGCAAGGACAAACCGGCCTCCACGTCACGACGAGCCAGCTCGACCAACTCTTCGTTGTCCTGCACGACCGTGCGAGGGGTGCGGAGCTCGCCACCAGACGGAACCGCGGGCATGGCAGGCTGAAAGCTCATGCTCGGCCAAGATAGGCCCTCGGCACCTACATTGTCATGGGGATTCGACGCCAAACCGAGGGCAATCCCAGAAGCGAACACGCCGCGATTCAAGGTCAGATCTCCTGCAAACTGCGCTTTCCGCACCGACCGTCATTCAGATTGATACGCACACGACGAGGAAGAAACTGCGCCCTAACAAGGATGTCTGCGGGGCAGGAGCCGGTCTCACCAAAGTCAGCCGGCTTCCACCCTCGGCCGAGCCCGCCTCGAGAAGCCGATACTCGGAAAATGCGGGGCGGAGCGGAAATCTGGAGGCGCCTCAGGCAGCAAACCCCCAACTAGCAGCAGACGGGAGCCTGCCCCGAGGAAGTTGGACAGACCATTTCAGATAGTCAGCCCCAGCGGAGTTCTACGCTGACGCACTTCGCGAAGCAGTTTCCCGGTGGCGTTGGCGTTGTGCCGGGGCTACCAATCCACCACCTTGCCCGACCAGGTCTTGCGACTCCCACACCCCTGCGCCACCCCGACGCGATTCGCGGCTCTGATGACCGCACTCGCCGCCTGTTGTTGGAGCGGCCCCTCCCATGCCTTGAGCGATGGTGTGACAGCGACCGACTGCTCGCCGTGTCACCGCGCCGCGTCGAAGCCGACCATCACCCTGACGGCAGATCCGGCCAACCCCGACCCAGGCGATCTGGTGACTCTGACCCTCAGCGTCACCAACAACGGCACCTTCGGCTTCTACCTCACCGCGGACGAATTCGCCGAATTCGAAGTGGGACAAGGCAACATCCGAGCGATTACCAACGGGGTCACCCACAACGCGCCCATCACCACCGACAGTGTTCAGATCCTGTGGCAGACACCGAATGAGCCAGGCGGCGTGCTTTTCGGTGTCGCTGCGGTGGGCGGCAACGGCGACAACAACTCCTCCAACGATGGTGCCAGTCAGACGCAGCTCAACCTCGTCTGGGGCTGCGAGGGGGAGGAAGTCTACCGCGATAGCGACAACGACGACGTCGGCGTTTCGAGCTATGGCACGAAGATAGGCTGTGGCGAGGCCTCGGGTTGGGCCACCGTCGACGGCGACTGCAATGACGCCAACCCGACCACGTACCCGAACGCCCCAGAGCTCTGTAACGAGAAAGACGACGACTGCGACGGCGAGGTCGACGAAGAAACCGTACCCGTCGAAGTGTACCTGGACGAGGACGAGGACGGCTTCGGCGTGCCCGACGTGACGCAGCTCGCCTGCAATCCCCCACCGGGTTTCGCGACCAATGCGGACGATTGCCTCGACCTCGACCCCAACGTCAACCCTGGTGCCGTGGAGGTCTGCAACGGGCTGGACGACGACTGCGACGGCGAGGTGGATGAAGACGTTCGGCCCCGCTGCGGGACCGGCTGGTGCGAGCGCCTGGCAACGGGCTGCAGCGAGGCGAGCTGCATCCCAGGCCAGCCGAGGGAAGAGACCTGCAACGGCTTCGACGACGACTGCGACGGTGTGGTCGACAACGGCGACTTGTGCGGACCCGGTGAAGTCTGCGCAGCGTACCAGTGTGTTTCGGAAGCTGAGGCGGCCGCGCTCGACACGACGCCCACGCCGCCGGCGCCTGCGGCGACGTCGAACGACACACCACCGGCGCAACCTTCGAGCATGGCCGCGGTGACCAACATGGCTCCCGGCGAGGCAGCCCCCGCCGGCTCGGCACCGGGGCTCACGCCGGGCACTGGTGCAGCGTCCCCCGTCGCCGGTACTCCAGATGCCGAGGTTACGTTCGCCAACAACCCTGCACCGAGCGAAACCGTCGACGGTAATGGGCCCGGCGCAACTCCGGCGGAAGGCGGATGCGCGCTGAACACCGGGAAGAAGAACGCTCCAACGATGTGGTTGTTCATCGCCGGTCTGTGCGCGTTGACGTGGGTGCGCCGTCGGCGGGCGAGCTGACCGCCTGCGAACCGCGCCGTACAGAGGCGCTGTTACCTTTCACGCTCGAGAAGCCGGCTCCCCGCTTTTCGACTGATCGAAAGTCCCGCGGCGTGCATCCAATCACGATGAAACGTCGCCCGATGCCCGCGCTGATGTCCTTCCTCCCCTGCACCGTCACGCTGTTGACGCCGCTCGCGTGTAGCGATGGCCCGACGGAAAGCGTAGGCACGCCCGCTAGCGGCTCCGAGACTGCGACTGAGACGGCCGTGTCGACGGACGCAGAGTCTCCCGCGGAGCCAACGCCAGCGCCATCCACTTCCGACGACACGACCTCGACCGGCTCCGAAACCTCGGACAGTACAGCCGACGAGCAGACGCCCGCCAGTCCCGCGTTGCCAAGCTCCGAAGCTGAGTCGGAAGCGGCCTCACCGCTGCCTCCGACGGACGTGCCGGACGAGACCTCGCCTAGCTGCGACGGGATCGTTGCGGCGGGCTTCGAGCTGTGTGATTCCGGCGCGGATTTCTGCGCCGCCGTCTTTCCTTCCGGCGAAGGCTGCAGCGCTGTGTGCGCAGCAGCGGGGCTGAACTGTGTCGAAGCCTGGGAAGACGTCGATGGGCAGTGCGCTGCAGACATGGCGCTCGGCGCCATCCCCTGCGAAACAGATCATCAATCGGACTACTGCGTTTGTGGTTCCGGTGAGGCTGCCCGCCCGAACGTGACCCCTGAACCGGACCCGCCCACGACCCCACCGACTCCCCAACAACCGACGGCACCAGAACCAGAACCAGAACCAGACCCGGAACCAGAACAGCCCGACGTTGGTCCACGTCAATGCGGCTGCGATCCTGCGGCAGGCGAAGCGGACAACCAAGTCTCCAACACCATCGTCGTGGAGTCCGGCCAAACATTCGATGGGCAATGCCTCATCTATCGCGCCAACCCCAGCACGCTGGGCAACGGTAGCCAAGACGAAGGGCAGTCTCCTGTCTTCCGAGTCAACAACGGCGGGACGTTACGCAACGTCGTACTCGGGGCCTCTGCCGCGGATGGCATCCACATCCACGGCAGTGCGACGCTCGAGAACGTGCACTGGCTCGACATCGGCGAAGACGCGATGACCATCAAAGAGCCGGGCACCGTCAGCTTGGATTGCGGCTCTGCCGTGGACGGCGAAGACAAGGTGTTCCAGGTAAACGCCGAAACGGAGTTTCACATCTCGAACTTCACCGCGCGCAACGCCGGCAAGTTCCTGCGCCAGAATGGTGGAACGGGGTTCAACATCGACGTCTTCATC
The DNA here is from genome assembly GCA_050290545.1 of Polyangiaceae bacterium. Classification (GTDB taxonomy): domain Bacteria; phylum Myxococcota_A; class Polyangia; order Polyangiales; family Polyangiaceae; genus SZUA-265. Next base: position 45,199 of record JBNKHV010000073.1, read on the forward strand.
GATCACTGCGACATCTCGGAGATGGATGAAGTCATCTTCCGCACGGACAGCACCACCAGCCACGTCACGTTGACGAACACCCGCTACAGTCGCCTCGGCAAGGGACTGTTCATGTTCGGCAGCAATGTCATCAACGGAGACTCAGCACAGAGCTCCGTCTCCAACAACCAACAGTACTGAACCGCCCCGTCAGTCGAGGCGCGGCATCAGTCGGCAAACACCAACACCCGAGATGCTGCGTCAGTCGGCGGACGCCGCATCGGCAGCACGTCGCAGCACCTTCGCCTCGCGACGCAACACGCCGCGCGGAAAACGGGCATCGTACTGCGCCAGCAGTCGTCGAGCGGCGGCATGATCGCCCCGGGCAATCGCGCCCCGTACCGAATCGAGGAGCTTCACCTCGGCAGCGACGTCACCTGCCGACCGTCGTTCGAGCTCGACCTTCGCCGCACTCTTGGTCGAGCGCCGCACTTCAGCGGCGGGCATCGGCTCGTCAGCCTCGGCCTGCTCGGCTTTCTCCAACTGGTCGACGGTCAAGACTTCGGCTTGGGGCGCCTTCTCGGACTCTCCCGCCACGTCATCCTGCGTCTGCGGCGAATCCGCGAGTTCGGCGGGGCGAGTATCAGTCACTTTCACAGCCGGCTCCGAGCCGCCCCAAGTCAAAGCTCCGGCAACGAGCCCCCCCACCAAAACGACGCCGGCACCGATCTTGAGCAATCCGGCGAGCGCTAGCTTTGAGCCCGCGGCACCAGAACCGACATCGGCAACCGGTGGGGGTGGCAACGAGGCCACGCCGATCCCCAAGGCGGCGGCCATCTTAATGCGGACCTCCGGTGGCACTTCTTCGGCTTCCCCGGCCTGCAACAAGCTCCGTTCGAAGGCAGTGCCTTCACCGCGGAGGAGTCGTTTGGGTTCAGTCATGCGTCCGCCCTCCCGACTACCGTCTCCAATCGCTCCGCTTCGCCGCGGAACGCCTCACGGGCGCGCCGCAAGCGTGATGCAACGGTGCCCATCGGTATCTCCAGGGCGTCCGCGACTTCCCGCGTCGTCAATCCTTCGATTTCGTACAGGGAGAACACGGTCACCAAGTCCTCGTCCATCTTTGCCAGTACCTGGTCGAGCAGTTGTCGGGCGTATTGTTGTTGAGTCAAGGTTTCGGCCTGCCCGCGGGGACTGATCCGAGAGTCCATGTCTTCTTCGAGATCACAGCGTCGTTCGCGACGCACTTTCGTCCGAGAAAGATTGATGGCCGTGCTGAACAGGTAAGCCCGCTCGCAACCCAGCCGGATCGAATCCAGGCGCTCGGCCGCAATCAGATACGCCTGCTGCGTCGCATCGGACGCCGCGTCCTTCGAACAGCCCAGCCGCCGCAAGGTGCGCCAAATCAGCGCATGGTGCTCGCGGAACATCGTTTCCAGCCTCTGCTTGGGATCCACGCCGACTGCTGTACTCCTCGGGGCTACCGGCGCTTGGGCCGGCCGAGCGTAAGCCGCCGTCATCATGGGGGAAGGCACCATTGGTAAGGCAGCTGCGCTCGGCATCTCGTTGGCTGAATGCACAGCTCGCCCGAATCGATCACTTCCCGCCGCAGCTTCATCCACCGTTTTCGGCTGCGAGCCGTCGAGCGCGGAACTGGAGCTGCGGTTGATTCCCATCGAAACGGCGTCCCATCATGTGGGCAAACGGAGCTCCCCCTGCCGGAAGCGAAACTAGGGTAGCACGAGCCCAATGCCGAACGTGCCACGGGCTGCGAGGGGGCCTACCTCATGCAGCACCACCGGCTCGAACTGATACGTGTCGCGAACCAAGGTCGCGCCCAAGCCCAAGCTGAGCTCGGCAACCAGCCCGGGACTCAACGCCCCATGCGCCACGAGCGCGCCACCGAGCACGCCCCAGGGCCGCGTGTGCGTCTCGTCCAGCGGCGTGAATGAGCCAGAAGCGGAAACAGCGCCTGCGGTAAACATCGCGCAAGGACGAAGCCCGAAGCGAACATCTCCTAGCAGCACGGGGCAGAGCTCCAGTGTGCCCCCGGCGAGCCGAAAACTCGCCTCGCCTCCGGCGGCCGCGAAACCAGCTCCTGCAACGTAGTCGACGCTGAGACGCAAGCTCGGGTCCCAATTCGACGAGTCGTCGAGCCAAAGCAGCGACAAAGAAACCCCGCCACCCAGCAGCGGTTCCGGCGCGACGGCGTGAGCCAAGGCGGCGTGCAGCCCCACCGTCGTCTGAAACCCAGCGTCCGACGGGGAGTCGAGCGAGGCCGGCAAGGCATCGTCGGCACGGGAGCCTCTGGGACCGGAGCTCTGCGGAGTCGGCTGCTCTTGCTCGAGGGCGTCTACAGGTTGCTCGGCAGCCGTCTCGGGGATCTCCGACGTCCGGTCGTCAGTATCTGAACTGGCGCCCGTGGGCGGATCGAGGGTGAGCGCGATCACGAAGGCCACCGCGTTCACCAACTCCGAGCACTCATCCGCCTCCAACTCGCGCTGCTGGGACGCCCCGCCGCGTTCGTCGAAACGCATGCGCGCCTGCCACGGCCTCGCCCCGTCCGGTGCGCTCACCTCCACTTCGACGCGGCGGCTGGAACTCGACGCGAATGCGATTCGCCGCGATCGCTGTCGAACGAGGGCCTCGAGTTGCGAACCGTCGGCGCAGCCCGAACCTTCAAACGAGAGCTCGACGACGATACGCTCCTCACTCGGGGCGACGGCTTGGCCCCACGCGGCGTTAGCAGAGAACCAGCAGAGGACGGCCGGGGTCCACCTCAAACATCGTGATACGGCTCTCCAGCTCCCAGATCGCAAGCCCGGAGTGTTGCACAGCTCTCTGGTCGTTTCTAGGCGTACTCGCCCGCGCTGTCTTCATCACACCAGCAGACTATCCAGGGCGCCCTCGATGCCGCGAGTCGGCGCGCGAGAAGTCGAGTAGTCGAGGCCCCACTCGTCGAGGTCGGCTCCCACGGCCTGTGCCGTGGACAACAGCACCCGCATGAACTGCTCGTTGGTGAAGCGGAAGTTGGCACCACTCTGGAAGCGCCCCCCAGCATTACCGGCAATCAAACACGGCAAGTTCGTATGCAAGTGCGCGCTCCCATCCCCCAGCTCGCTGGTCATCACCGCGAGGCAGTTGTCCAACAGCCGTGAACCGTCGGGCTCCTCGCTATCGCGGAGCGAAGCCACGAACTCGCCAAACTGGGAAACCAACCAACGATTGACTCGGAAGTAGTCGTCGAGCTTCTCTTCGTCGTGATTGTGGTGGGCCACACCGAGGTGGTACGGGCGGTCCACGCCGACGAAGGGATGACGAATCGTCGTGACCGTCGTTTCGTACTGAAAGACGATGACACGGGTGATGTCGCACTGCAGCGCGAGCAACATCAGCTCATTCATCTGCCGCACGTGATCTTCGATGTCGTCCGGCGTATCGAAGCTGCCGACGCGCCCCTGGGCGTCGCAGGCGCCGGATTGGTTATTGCGAGGTGCCACCTGAATGCTGCGCTCGATGGTCCGAACGTTGTCGAGATACTGCTCCACCTTCTGGCGATCTGCCTCACCCAAACGACTCTGCAGGGCGTCGGCCTCCGTCACGACGGTGTCCAGAATGCTCTGCCTCAAGACCTGGCGTCGCTGAAAGGCGATCTCGTCGAGGTCGACATCCTCGACCGCATCGCCGAACAGCCGCTGAAAGACCTTGGCGGGGTCGACCTCCTTGGGCAGCGGCGTCAGATCGTCCTTCCACGACAAGTGGTCCTTGATGTTGGCAGCGTAGCCGGCTTCGTCGTTCGGGTTTTCGTGGAGCACCGACGTACCCAGTTGCAACGAGTGCACCGGGCTATCGCCCTGAAGCTCGTCGGCGATACCCTGATCGATGGTGCGGCGATTCTCCGGCACCTCGAGCGGGCACAAGTAGCCACTGAGCTGACCGGAGATGCCGCAGGTGTGGCTGGCACCCAGGCCGTCGGCATAGGGCGCACGCGTCCCCTGCACGATCGTGACGTCCTCTTTGATGCCGAGTTCGCCGAGTGGTTCGAGGGCGGGGCTGAGCTCCCAGTCACGTTCACCCTCCCCACCCACGACACGCCAGGTCTCTTCCCGGTAGCCGGTAGGAAAGTGCCAGAGGATCCATCGCTTGGGGGGCGCGGCTGCGCCCGCCCGGGCGGTGCGCAAGGTCGGTTGCATCGCATCCAGAGCCGGCAGCGCCAAGCTGGCGCCCAGGCCTTTGAGTGCGAATCTGCGAGAGAGTCGGATCGCGCGCATCTTCAGTCGTTCTCCTGTGAAGTCTGGCTGCTCGAAAGGCCCCCGTGACGACCGCGAAAACTGTCCGTCAATGCCATCATGCGGATCGCTTCTTTGAAGTCGAAGTCCGCGGCCTCGAATCGTTCCCGAAGCCAGTCGAGCCGACACGCGTCGGCTTTCGAACTGGTATCCACCAGACGCCCCAGAGCGTAGGTGTACAGCTTCCGCATGGCGCATGCAGAGAGCCGCTCGTCCTCACTCAACAATTCCGCGAGTTCAGCTGCCCCCTCGAACGCGACGAACTCGCCGTCGACGAGCAACTCGCCAGAGGCATCGATCTCATGCTCGTTTTCCTCGGTTCTGAAGCGGCCGATGGCGTCGAACTGCTCCAAACCGAGTCCGATTGGGTCCATGATCGAGTGGCAGCCCGCACAGGCCGGATCTTCGGAGTGCAGCTTTGCTTTCGCAGCCAGAGGTAGGTCGTCGGGGATCTCGTCGGAGCTCGCCCCCAGATCGCCCTGAACTTCCGGCGGAGGCGGCGGAGGCGGAGCGCACAACAAGTTCGTCAGTACGTAGACCCCACGACGTACGGGAGAGGTCCGCGTCGGTGCAGAAGTCAACGTCAGCAGACTGCCGTGGGTCAACAGGCCCCGACGCTCCGTCCCCTTCAACGACGCCTTTTTCATCTTGGCGCCGAAGTCACCCTCGATACCGTAGAACTCCGCGAGCGTGGCATTGACGTAAGTCTCGTCGGTCGTCAGCAGCTCGGAAAAGGGTAGCTCGCCTCGCAACACGTCTCGCATGACCATTTGCGTCTCGAGTTGCATGGCTTCTTGGAGTTCCGATGTGAACTCTGGGAACACGTCCTCCGCGGGCTGATTGATTTGGGCGATGTCTGCCGTCTCCAGCCAGCGGCTGACGAAGGCGACCAACATCGCGTCCGCTTTGGGATCGCCCAGCATGCGGTCGACTTGCTCGAGGATCTGTTCTTCGCTCGACAGTTCGTCGTTTTTCGCGGCGTCCAGCAGTTCCTCGTCGGGCATGCTGGCCCACAAGAAATAGGATAGACGAGAGGCGATTTCGTACTGCGTCAGCACGTGAAAGTCGTCGTCTTCAGGCTCCTCGTCGAGCTCCATGCGGAAGATGAAGTTGACCGACATGAGCGCGGCCTCGATGGCGGCCTGAATGCCCTCGTCGAAGTCGCCCCCTTCGTCGCGCGCCAGCGTAACGATGTCGACGTAGCGCTGGAGTTCTTCTTCGTTCACCGGACGCCGAAAAGCACGAGCCAGGAAGCTCGAGAGGATCTCCTTAGCGCAGTTCTCCGCTCCCGCGGACTTGGGAGAGCACGTCATCAGACGTTCGTACGTCTCTCCCTCCGGGTCCATCGCGACCGCCGCGATCGACTCCGCCGCCGCGGCGTACGACTCCGTCAACACCGGGCTGATCGTCAGTGCCCGCGCGTTGTTGTCGAAGCTATCCCCGAAGTCATCCTTCGGAAAAGCGGAAGCCGGTTGGTCGTCGATACCCAGAAGGTCACGAACGGTGTTGTCGTATTCGAGACGATTGAGTCGTTGCGCCACGCGACTTCCGGGAGTGCCTTCGCAATCGAAGTCGAATTCTTCGGCCAACTCTGGAACGGGATCCGAGGTAGGCCCGTACTGCTCAGCCTCAATCACCTCGACCGGCACCTCCGGCTCGGGCTCCGGCGCGTCGACGGGCTCGGAGTAGCGAAAGGGATCCTCTCGCTCGCCCGATCCCTGAGCACATGCCACCGCCAAACCGGTGGCAAAGGGCAACAGCACCGCCAGCTTCAGTTGGTATCGCACGGCCAGGTTGTGACACGAAATCCCACCGTTTCGAGGGAGTTTGTCGCCGGAATCGGACGCGCGCCTCAGCTTTTTACTGCAGACGCACCTCGGCTCTTTTTCGAGTCTCGGGGTGAGCTGGGCTGCATACCTGGCGCGTCTCCTGCCTCCGGGGGAATGCCCGTTACCCTGCTTCCGACCGTCGCCAGTGCGATCGTTTGGCACGCAGAACGTGTCGAGCGTGTCGAAAAGGCGCTATAGAGTGTCCCCATGCTTCACATCGCGCGTTGGGCGTCAGTCGTCGGTTGTGTAGGTCTGTTCACCGTAGAGGCGGATGCTTGCGGACCGTGCACGGACCCGCTCCTCCTCGAGCTCGAGCAGGGCAGCTCCGGTTTGGTGGTGGTGTCGAACTTCGGCCTGCTGGAGAAGACCGACGACGCGTGGCGGGTCATTTGCGAGGAGCACATCGGCGGACTCATCCTGGACGTGGACAGCGATCAGGAACGCACCTTCGTATCCAGCGATACTGGTCTTCACGTTCAAGACGGTGATTTGTGCGGATGGGTGAGCGGGCCCGCCAGTGCCAGCAACGATTGGTTCGTCAGTTTCTCCGCTGCGCCCAGCGCCGACGACGAACCGCGAGTCCCCTACGCGTTGGTCGTCGACCCCGATACGGACGAGCTGTTGGTGCAAGTGAGCGATGGGGATCAGATGAACACCATCGGACGCTTCCCCAACGACGTCGGCTATCGCGACATCCTCGCAGCAGGAAACCCGGCCGGCATCTTCGTGGCAGGATACAGCTTCAATCCCAGGACCTGGAACCTGGGCTACAGCACCGACGGCGGGGAGACGTGGGACCAAGCCACGCCGGAGATAGCAGACGAGTATTCCACCGCCGTCGTGCGCCTGATCGATCCCGAGCACCCCGAAGCCGTGTTCGTGGAGGTGGAGACGCCCGTCGGACAAGCCGACGAACTGTGGCTTTTCGATGCCACCGTCGGCGAGGCGGAACTCCTCTTGACCCTCGAAGATGGCGAGCTCATGACTGGCATCGCGTTGGGCACGGATGCCGTGTGGGTCGCCGGCAGTCGCCGCGGGGGTGGCAGCATCTACAAGGCCGCTCGTGGCGATCTGTCGTTCACTCGAGTCAGTGACTCAGCCCCCATCACAGACTGTCTCACCGAGGCAGACGGCATGCTCTACGCCTGCGTCAACGACTTCACGGCGAGCTCGCAATACATCATCGGCGTCTCGGATGACGAAGGCGTCTCGTGGGCTCCCTACCTGACCCTGCGAGAGTTCGGTCAGCTCGAAACCTGTGGCGAAGACTGCGAGGCGACCGTGCAGTGGTTGCAAAGCGCGTACGGAGCTTCGCCCGCGACCGACGCCGGAGTAACACCATCCGAGCGCGATGAGACGGCCGACGCGGGAGATGACGACGACGGTGAGGTCACCATCGAGAGCGACGCGGACGAAGGCGACGCAGAGCCGCCCAAGAAGGGAGGCGGAGGGTGCACTCTATCCTACCTGGGCATGGCCTCATCCAAGCGTATCTCGCTCTTCAACGCCGGCGCGGGCCTACTCGCACTCGGGTTGATGCGTCGAAGGCAGCAGAGGCTCGCGCGTTCGCGACGGAACCTCCGCCATCACGAGAGCTGACATCGGACTGGATAATTCCGAAGTCAGTGCTTCAACCGGCCAGCAAAACGCGCGAGCCCCACCCAACGCGGGAGCCCCGCCGTCAAAAGGAACCGTCCGCGTCCATCAACGGCGACATGTGCCAGACTGCACGCATTGCGCTCGCGGATGAGGGTTCGTCGGTGATCTGGAGAATGCAGCAAAATCTGCCTGCAAAGCGCCAGCGTGGCGACTGTTCTGGAAGCCGTGCACCAATGTGCGCAATGACTCGAAGTCGAACTATGAACGCAGCAAAACCAACTCACTTCAGACGTCTCCTTCTGACTGCCAGCTTCTGCGGAGCAGGGCTTTGTGGCATGGGACTCCTCGCCTGTGGCGGCGAGAACGGCACCCAGGATGACGACACCGGAGCGCCGCAAACCGGCGGTGGCGGGCAAACGACGAGCGCCGGCATGCAGCAACCGTCCGCTGGCACGCCGGCCAGCGAGGGACCGAGCGCTGGCCAGAGCGCGGAACAGACCCCGCCCGGTTCGGATCCGCCGGCAGCCGCCCAACCAGATGGCAGCGAACCAGCACAGCAAGAGCCGATGTCGACTGCGGCGACTCCTGGCGAACCGGCGCCTGCCGATCCGATGGACGGCGAGGGCGTCGCCATGCCGAGCGAAGAACCCGCGGCCGCAGCCCCGCCAGCGCCCGAAGCCACGGGGCCCTGCACGATCCAGATCAACGCCGAGGTGAGTGAAGTGATCCCCACGGTGGGCATCGTCACGTTCAGCACCGATCTGGCCACCGTGGAGTCTGCGCGCATCGACTTCGGCCTCGATACGACCTACGGCATGACGGCTCCAGTGGACCTCGCGGAGCCCGACTATCGCACGCTGCTCCTCGGCATGAAGCAAGTTAACGACTACCACTACCGCGTCGTATTGGAGGGTGGCGGGGTCGAGTGCGCCAGCGCCGACATGAGCATCACCACGGGTGCCCTACCCAACGTGTTGCCCGAGCTCGACGTCGAGAACATCGCGCCTGAGCAGCTGCAAGGCGGCTTCTTGATGACCGGTCAATACCAGGCACGGGGCGGCGAAACATCGCCCGCGTACATCATCGACAAGGATGGCGACTACGTGTGGGCGATGATGATCGGCGACTACGTGACCGGCGTGCGCATGAGCTACGACGGCAAGTACATGTGGATCAATGGCACGGACAACACCACGGCTGGCGCGGCGAACATCCACCGCGTCTCGATGGACGGGCTGGTAGACGAAGATCTGGGCGAACAGTTCGGCCTGCAAGATCACACGATCACCGTGCTGCCCGACGAATCCGTCGTCTTCTACGGTCACGATGATACGGAATGCGCGAACATCAAGATCCGCCATCCCGACGGAACCATCGAAGAGCTGATCAATTCGGGTGAAGCCCATGGTGCCCCGGGCGAGTGTCACGTCAATCACGTCGAGTACTCTCCGTTCGACGACACGCTCATCTTCTCCGACGACTTGCACAACAACTACACCAAGATCACCCGAACGGGCGAGGTCGTGTGGGTGCTCGGTGGCGAGACCAGCGACTTCACGGGCGACGGCTCACAGTGGAGCCGGCAACACGGCCTGGACGCTCTGTCGGAAACCCGCCTCCTCTACTTCAACAACGGAGAGGCGCGCGACGAAAGCGGCTCCGTCGCCTACGAGCTGGAACTCGATCTCGAGAACATGACGGCGACGCGAGTGTGGACGTACCAACACGATCCACCGATGCACAATCAAGTGCTGGGTGACGTGCAGCGCATGCCGAATGGCAACACGGTGATCGCGTATTCCGCACAAGGCATCATCGACGAGGTCGACGCCGACGGCAATCTGCTGCAAGAGATCAGTTGGCCACTGGGTGGAGCGTTTGGCTACATCCACAAGCGCGACACCCTATACGGTCCGCCCCCGCGCTGAAGCTGACGACGGCGCCAAGTCTCTTGGCGCGCCCCGGAGCTGTTGCCTCAGCTGCGGGTTGCTACCTCAACTCCCGCCCTCCATCTGCCCCTCCAGCAGCCGCACTGGATCGCCGACGCTGATGGCCGCCCCTTGGATCACGCGCGCAGTGATGCCGGCAAGGCCACGTGACGCATTGTAACCACCGTGGCCCAGCGTTTCCTCCAGCCGCGAACACGGGTGGCAGTGACCCGTACCTTCGAGCACTGCATCGCCGATGGAAAAGGTCGCGCGTCGAAGACTGAGCACGTTGATGCCAGAAACGAGGAGGTTGCGCCGCAGTTGACTCGGAGCGATCACGTCCCTACCGAGAAAACTCGCGATGCTGGACAAGTGCTCGCGCTGGATCAACGTGACCTGACGGGCCCCGCCGCGGCGACGTGAACTGCGATCCCCTTCCAGACCGCATTGGGTGAGCAAGACGGCGACCTCGGGTTCCAACATCGGCGCTCGGCGCTCGGGTCGGATCCCGATCCAGTCGAGGTGCCCATCTTGGGCAGCGCGAGAGATCAGGTCCTTCAGAGTCAACATCGCTGGCTCGCAGGCTTGGGGCGGACTCACCCAGAGTTCTGTTCGAGCGCTGCGACCTTGTCGACCAACGCCTCGCCTTGGGCAACGAAGTCCAGCGACGCTGAGTTGAGACAATAGCGCAGCCCGGTGGGCGCAGGCCCGTCTGGAAAGACGTGGCCCAGGTGACCATCACAACGGGCGCAGCGGATCTCGACCCGGCGCATGCCGTGGGAACGGTCCTCCAACTCGCGAACGTGTGCGCCATCGTAGGCGCGCTTGAAACTGGGCCAACCCGTGCCGGACTCGAACTTGTCGTCGGAAGCAAACAGCGGCAGGCCGCACAGTCTGCAGACGTAGGTGCCGGCAGTCTTGTTCTCGAGAAAACCGCCGCAAAAGGGCGGCTCCGTCCCCTGAAACAAGATCACGGCTCGCTCTTCGGCGCTCAACGCCTTTGCCAGGCGCTCTCTGTCCGCCTCCGAGATCGGTGTCAGGTCGTACTTGCTCGTTTCAGCGTCGTCTGCCATCGCGCGTAGCATAGCGAGTCGCGGCAGAGTTCCAAGCAGCGACTTTGGGCGACATGCTCTCGGTATCCCCGCACTCACTCGGCCACGAGCAAGCTGGAGACCGGCGGCTCCGAGGACCGCACCGTGCTGCGGGTGGGCGCGGGCGGGGGTCCCAGCACGACCCAACGCCCGGCACTCGAAGCTGCAACCCGGACTTCACGGCCCTGAATCAGGCAGGGCGCCGTCCGAACTTTGCCATCGACTTCGACATCTCCGGTGGCCACGAACAAGGCTTGCCCGGGTTGGAGCACGTGTCGATGCCCAGGCTCGGCCAACACTTGCTCGCCCGCTTCGAGCCAGTGACGACGTTGCCGGCGCTCCAGGTACTGGAAGCTGCCCAACGCCCGCAGCTCGTTGTCGAACCGGCGCCAGGAAAACTCGTCCCAGATGGACTGGCGCAGGGTGGGCTGGCTCTGCATCAGGTGCTCGAAACCGGAACGTGAGAGCTTGCCCAAGGTGACCGCCGTCTTCGCCTTGGCGGTCGCGGTCCTCGGCTGACCCGTGAGCAAGGCCATCTCGCCGATGATTTCGCCACCCCCCAGCACGCCGACGAGCAACTCCTTACCTCCGACGTCCTTAAACACTTGCACGGCCCCCCGGGCGATCACGAACATGCTGTCGCCCTTGTCGCCTTCGACGAAGATCGTCTCCCCCGCCGCGATGACGAGTTCCTTCGTCAACTCCGCCAGCTCTTTCAAGGCAGACTCGTCGAGCCCGGAGAACATCGGCGTGTTGGCGACCAGATCCGCCGTTTCCGGGATCGGGACGCGGGTCGGGCTGCGCTTGAGCAACGCCATCGTGTGTTCGATCTCGTGCAAGGCCTCGTGCAGGGAAGTCTCGTTCAGGATGCCATCATGGGCGAGACGCTCATAGCCTTCGCGCTCCAGGTTGAGCTCGATGCGGCGAGCCAAGCGCGTCTCCATCGCCGAAGCCACCTCCGGCAGGTTCGTGCGCAAGTCTTCCACACGCTCTTTGGCGTCGAGGAGGTAGCGCTCGTACGTGGCCTGGATCTGCTGCAGTAGGTTCGGATCGGCCCCCTGAAACGCGTGCAGGCTATCGAGCACACGTCGCGCTGCTGCAGCCTCTGCACGAGACGCGTCGAAACGCAGTCGGAGGCGTTCGAAGTCCCGCTGATCTCCGCCGAACCAACGCACCCAGAACCAGCCGCGCAAAGCGTTCTTCGGCAAGCGACTTTCGGCGGGCGTGCAGTCGCCGCGAGCGATGCGGTCCAGTTGCCGGTTGATCTCGCGGACCAACAGTCGAGTGGCGGAAGCGCTTAGCGTACCCGAATTGTAGCTCAGCCAATACCCTTGCACCTCCAGCGTGAGTACCCGTCTCCAGATCGCCACTTCGCGCTCGGCACTGGGCGCCTTCTGCAGTCGTTCGTTGGCGCTAGCGAGCTCAGCTTCGAGCTCAGCCCGACGCTTGGACAGCTCTTCGAAGACCTCGTTCCAGCGACAGGTGCGTAGCTCGGGCCGCTGTCGCGCTTCCTCCAAGGCCTCGAGCACCTCGTCCAGCACCAGTTTGCGCACGCCCAAGTGCTGCACCAAGGCGCTCAGCTGTGGCTTGTCGTAGCCCAAAAACGACAACAGCTTCGCGATCGTCGTGCCGTTGACTACGATGGTGAGGAGCACCACCCCTGCCGTCATCAGCAGGATCTGACGCCCCAGCGGAGCCGGCACGAGTTCGTTCTGAGAAACGACCAACGCAAGCGCGAGGGACACGGCACCGCGCAAGCCTCCCCAAGACATGACGGCCGCATCCTTCGACGAGACGCCATCGCTCCACCGGTCGGCGAGTGAGCGGAAGCCGTATGTCAGCAGGAAGCGGATCGCCATCACCCCGACGTATGTTCCGAGGATCAGCAGCACGTCCTTGGCGCGAATCATCTCCAGCTCCTTGGCGATGACGATGCCCACCAAGAAGAAGATCAACGTGTTGGCGATGTAGCCCAGCAGCTCCCAGAAGCGGTGCAGGAAGTGCGACACCTCCGGACTGATCTTCGTCTTGCCCGCACTGCTCATCCACAAGCCAGTGGTCACGACCGCCATCACGCCAGAAACGTGAAGCAGCCCCTCGGCGATGATCATTGCCGAATACGCGAGCACGATCGTGAGGGTGATCTCCGCCAACGGATCGTTGAACAGCTTCTCCAGCCAGGCCGAGACGACGAACGCCAACAGCAGTCCCACGCCGACACCACCACTGACGACCCAAGCGAAGCGCAACATCGAATCACCGGCGTGAAACTCGGGAGCCTCTCCAGTGAGCATGGCAACCAGCACGCTGAAGACGACGATCGCCGTGCCATCGTTGAATAGACTCTCCCCCTCGATCAGCACAGCGAGCCGCTTGGACACTCCGAGCTCGCGCAAGATGGCCACCACCGCTACGGGATCCGTCGCGCTGATCAATGCACCGAAGACGAGCGCGGGCACCCAGCCCCACGCCCAAGAGCCAGACAACAGCCCGACCATCAGCGCAGCGGTCAGGCCCGTCGCCAACACGAGCGCCGGTACCGCTAGGAGTACGACGGCGCCGAGGTTGTTCTTGAACACATGCACGTCGATCGCGTAGGCGCTCTCGAACAACAGCGCGGGCAGGAACACGAAGATGATCAAGTGAGGCGAGGCGTGGGCCCCGTGCGCCAGCAAATCCAACAGCATCGGTTGCTCGCCAGCGGCCGAACCGTGCTCCAACGCGAGCCCCCCCGCGATCCCCAGCAGCAGCATCGCAATCGTGTACGGAAAGCGCGTCCAACTCGAAAGCAAGCGCGTGGCGACACCGACGAGCAGGGCCAGGGTCGCAATGATGACGACAGTGAACTCAGTGCCGTGATGCAACGTATACTCCTCACCGGCAGGCGCGACGGCGCCCCCAACCCGCAGCTAACACCGGGCCGACGAGAGAGGCAAGCCGACTGCGTCAAGCCCAGGCCTCGACGCTCGGCCAGCGAAAATCAGCGTGGCACGCACGTCGGATCGCGCAAAAGCTGCCGCTCGATCCCCTCGCACCAAGTCGCTGATGTAGGCGCGACGTCTCAGTGAACGTGACGTCTCAGTTGCCTGGCCCAGCACAGATGTAGGGGTAGGCATCGTCGCAGCTGCCATCCGCCCAGGTCCACGAGCCCTCGAAGAAGTTGTACCGCGCGCAAGCCTCCGTACTGCCCTGAGAAGGCTCGGTGAAGCGCCAGTTCGTGTAGGCGCCGTTGGCGGCCATCCCGCTGCCATCATCGGCACCACCCCCCGACCAGAAGTGCAGCGTATCGTTAATCCAACGCCAAGTATTCGGCACCTCGACGTCACTCGCCCCGATGAAAGCGTCGTTGACCGACGAGCCTAGGATCCCAATGATGACGGCGTCGTCCAGAGCGCTGCGCACCGTCGCCAAGCTCCAGCCTTCACCGCGATTGGCGCAGGCGTCCCTCGCGGCCCACCAATTGGTGGCCGCGGAGTTGAGGTAGTAGCAACTGCCGTTGGCTCCACGCATCTCATCTGGATCACAGACGGGCTGGTCGAGGCTCCACTTGTCACGCAAGTACTCCGTGATCGCCAGGCGTTCGGCTTGGTTCAGCCGTCGCGAGAACAAGAGCACCTCGCCGATGTCGCCATCGAAGTAACAGCCGCCAGTATCAGCGCACGCATCCGACGACCCACCGAGAGCCAGCGCAAAGTCCGCAGCTACGGGGTTCGTGGTCGGCGCCGATTGAAAGTTCGTCGCGCCGCCGTCCACCCCGGTGAAGAGACTCGTCGTCACCGAGTCGAAGCCGAAGTTCCAGAGGTAGGGCTCGTCGGCGACGGGTGCCGGAGCGAAGCGTGCTTCGAACGTCGTGCTGTCGTTGCAGGGACTGCCGACACAGGCCGCCACGGAGTGCTGCGCCCCAGTCGGATGTCCGTGGTTGACCTCCAAGTTCGCCCCATTGATGAGCAGGCTCCGTTTTTGGGTCGTACTGAACGCCGCGGGGCTCTGCCAAACGATGAAACCCTCGACGGCCGTGAAGTCGAACCCACGCGGAGCGACGAGCCAATCGTCGTCGCCGTCGAACCGCGCGACGGGCAAGCCACCGATGCCATCCGTGACCCGCTGCGGTCGACGCCCGCCGCCGCCCTGAGTCAAATCGTTGTTCTGCCCCGAGCGATCGGCCCAGACCGAAATGCCGGGCACCGTTTTGAGGCTCGCGTCGTAGGATGCGTCAACCCACAGAACCAAGCCCGCCGTCACTGCCCCTGGATAGTCGACGGCAGCCGTCGTGAAATTCCAGTCCGTAGCGCTGGTCGTACCAGCGTAGACCTCGGTTCCCGACGCTTGCAACACCACCCCGTCGTCGACGACGACGTAGTAGTCCGTCGTTCCGTCCAGGAGACGGTCGAGATCGACCGTCACGACGGCACCGTCGGCGGCAATCCGCCCATCCCCGACACGGACCTCCTCCAAGAGCTCGCCGTCCGAACTCGCGCGAACCTCTATGGCGCCAGCACCGAGTTCGACGTCTTCGCTGAAAGTGAGCACCAAGTCCGTGCCAGGCTCCACGCCGGTGGCTCCGTCCGCTGGACTGAGGGAGCTCAAACCAAAGATGTTCTCCGTCGTGAAGCTGAACACCGCCGGATCGCTGATGCCCATGAACGAAGCACCCGCGACACTCTCGAACGTACCCGCCGTGATGAGAACGTGATACGTCGTGTTGCCGCTCAGCGTGCGGCCGAGGTCGATGGTGACCGTCGCGCCCGACAGTGTGACCTGGTCACTCGTCGCCGCAACGACTTCGAACGCATCCACAGCGCCGTCGGCGTAAATCGAGATGTTGCCCGAGCCGAGGCGCACGTCCTGACTGAACTCGATCGCCAGCTCCGTGTCGACAGGCACGTCCACCGCGCCGGCGAGAGGTGTCGTCGAGTCCACCAGCAGCGGTGCCAGAGGCGTTTCCGCGGTGGTAAACGACATCGCGGTGGTGTCCAGGAGCCCCGCGTAGACCCCCCCAGCACCACTCGCTACTGCACCCTCGTCGATGATGACGTAGTACGAGCTCGCTGGTGCGAGGCTGAGCGGCAACTGCACCGTCATCGTGTCCGCAGTGAATTGGACCTCGGGCTCGGTCACCTCCACGCTCACAGCGAGGCTGTCGTCATCCGCCAGGTAGACGCGGACGGCGCCGCTACCCGCAACCACGTCGTCGCTGAACGTAAACACCAACGCGGTATCCGGATCGACGCCGGTGGCGTCATCCATCGGGGACATCGATAGCAGAGCCAACTCGGGAGGTGTCACGGTACTGAACGACAACACCTCGGGGTCGTCGAAGCCCGCAAACCGTGCCCCTTTCAGGCTCACGATCGCATCCGGCTCGATCACCACATAGTAGCTGAGACCGTAGGCAAGGTCCGTCGGCAAGTCGACCGTGACCAGGGGCCCGTCGATGTCGACCAGGTTCGCATCACCCAGCAGGACCGTCTGCACCACGGTCCCCTCTTTGCTCTCCACCACCGACAGAGCGCCCGCCCCACCGGGCTGCACGTCCTCGCTGAACACGAGGGAGATGTCCGTATCGAGCTCCACGTCGACGTCACCACTCGACGGAAACGTGCCGTCCAGCGTCAACACGCCCGGAGCCCCGGTCGCGAAGGAAAATTCACCTGCGACACTTATTCCATCGAAGGACTGACCGTCTTGCCCGACAATCGCCCCCTGTTCGACGACCACCGAGTAGCTCGCGAAGCTGGCCAGAGTGATGGCCCAATCGATGATGACGGTGGCGTCGTCGAACTGGACGCGCATCTCGTCGTCGACGTCCGCGAGGTCGACGACCACCTCGTTCAGCCCTTCCAACAACGAGATGACCCCCGCGCCTGGTTCGACGGGCCGATCGAACTCCAACACGACCTGAACGTCCGGATCGACGTCGAAGGCCTCGTGCTCGGGAAAGGTACTGACCAGGCCCACACCCTCGGGCGGCATTCCACCGTCAGCAACCGACGCATCGGTCCCTCCGGACGGCGTCTCGTCGGTTTGCTCCGTGTCCGTCGGGGCCACGTCGGTCTCGACCTCCGTGCCCGTCTCCGTCGCGTCAGTTTCGTCGCTGACCGCGTCAGTGCCCCCATCCACATCGGTAACATCGTCGGTGACGTTCGCGTCGAGCTCACCGCCGCCGTTGTCGTCGTCGAACAAAGGGGGCGAAATGCATCCGGTGCAGAGCACGAGCCCCACGAAGGACAGGAGCCGGCGAGTTACCAGCGGTCGAGTGCAGTCAGCCATTGCCATTGGGGAAGAACACGCCCCGAAACTGGTACCCCCAGCACGGACAAGCGGCGAGGATAGCCCATCCCGCGGTCCCCGGCACCTACCAAGCCCGCGCGATGAGCATTCGGGTGCGACATCCACGCCACCTGGTGCCCGCCGCAGATCACGGACGCCAAGCAGGCGAAAGCCGCGGCGCGGCGCGTCGACCCCGCTCAACGGCGGCGGCGCGCTGCGAGTGCACCGAGCAGCAGAAATGAGAGGAATCCACTGCCACCCGGAAGATTGCTTCCAACCTGGGCCACGCTGCAACCGTCGTCCCCTCCCTTGCTCGACCCCGCCGACCCCTCGTCGCCACCGCCAGCGTCGTGGTCGCTCGTACCGTCGTCCGCATCCGTCGAGGCGCCGCCAGCCGGCTCACCTGTGCCGTCCCCTTCGTCCGTCTCATCAACGTCCGCGGGTGGGTCGCTCGAAGTCACGTCGGTAGCTGACGTGTCCGTTTCGCTGAGCTCGCCGCCCATTTCGTCGACGTCGACGCCCCCGTCGACACGCGGCTTCACCGCTGGCTCGAGCCCCTCCAGTGCCTCGGCGATCTCGGCCCGATTGTCGACGACCACGTTGCTCTCACCGCTCTCACTGAGCTGCTCGATCAGCGCCGCCGCTGGTAGGTCTTCCACCTGTTCGAGCCACGCGCCGCCGGAGCCCCCGGACAATACGCTGCCATCCGGCAACGTGATCGTCCACGGCGCCTCGTCTGGCCAAACCGTATCCCCGTCGCAGTAGTAAGTGATTCGTGCCTCGTGGACGTTGGACACCTCCGGCAAGTTCTCACTGAACACGAACGCCGGGTCCTCCGTCATCTCCTGGGGAGACAGCGTCGTGTAGAGACGCGTCAAGTAGGGGTGCGTGTCCACCAATTGCTGCGCTTGCTTCAGGGGCGCGACCACCTCACTTTCCAACGTGGACAAGAAGAGCGCGCCGTCGACGGTGGCCCCCGCGTCGTTGAATGGATCGGCAGCGAACTCGTCGAGCGTCAAGCCTTCAGGCAAGGTCGTCGCTTCTTCGACGGCCCGGCGAAACCCTTCGTAGGAGAGAAATGGCCAGCGCGCCTCCATCATCAACTCGACGCCCTCGGACTCGCTCGCCAACAGGTTCTGCCAAGCCGTGTCCATGTAGTCGTCCCATATCTGGCGGTCGAGACGGTCGGTATCCCCCGCGTACTCGGTGACGAAGCCGTGACCGCCTGCTTCGTCGGCAGCCAACGACACCACGTCGTCGTAGTTCGAGCGCCAGTTGAACCAGTTGATGCGACTCTCGTTCAGTTGCAAGCTCAGGTAGTTCTCGGGGATGGCGCGCTCATCCCCCAATACGAACACCAAGATGCCCATGTCGTCTTGCGCGGCCACCGCCGTGGGACGAATGGGAATGCTCGCCTTTTCACCGTCGTAGGTGAGCGTGACCGGTCGAATGGCGCCCGCGTCGTTGCCCTTCGTGAGGCGGAAGGCAACGAGGTTCAGCCCCTCGGCAAGGTAGGGACGAAGCACGTCCGGCCCGATGTCGAACACGTCGTAACCCGCCTCGACCAACCAATCCACAGCCGTCTGCGCAGGGTCTTCCAACCCAGGATCGGCGCTGATGATGATGTAGTCGTAGGGACCAGCGTTCCCCTTGTCCAAGACATCGATGCCCGGGTCGCCATCCGGCGCGCCAGCGTCGGCAAAGCTCCCCGAATCATCGAACTCTGCTTCCTCTGGCCATTCACACATGTCATAGGTGCGTTCGAGCTGGTAGCGGGGCTCAGTGGAGGCATCGACGGCCTGCAGCACGGTCTCGTCGGAAACCCCCACCTCGGGAACGCCGGGCATCGGCAGCAACCAGGCAAACTTCTCCGACGGGCCCGCGTATTGAACTTCGATGATGGCGGTGACTCGCCCGTCCCCTTCCGTCGCGAAGATGATGCGTTCCGCCGTTTGCTCCACGGGCGCCGTGGCGGAGCAAAACAATCCACCGCACGCGGCAGCGTCCGTTCCCGTGAACATTCCCCCCGCGAGGGCCGCCGCAAAAGCGACCTTCGTGGAACACGACCAAGCTGAAGTCTTCATGGCGCCAGTCATCTGCATCGCACGTGCCAGCGTGCAGGGCTCACAACTGCCGGCTGTAGAGCCTCCGCCCACCCCCGTCGCGGTGCCAACGTGTGCCAAACGACGCGCTGGCTGTCAGCCTACCCGGCGAGCCCACCTCGCCGGTGCAACAGAGGGCACCGCAAGCGCGCCGGACTCACTTGCAGGGGTCGGTGATCAGCAGGTGTCCCGGTTGCTCTCGAACCCGGCCGAGCCAGCGCCGCAGCGCCGGGTACGGTGCTAAATCGTAGCCCCCTTCGTCAGCGACGTGGGTGTACGCGTAGAGTGCGATGTCGGCAATCGTGTAGGCGTCACCGACGAAGTACGGGTGTGCACTCAAATGCCCTTCCATCACCTGAAGCGCTTGCACACCACGGCGGCGACGTTCCTCGAGTTCGTGTCGGTGCGCGTCCATCTGACCCGAAAACTCCCAGAAGCGCACGGTTGCGATGTACGGCTCGTGACTGTACTGCTCGAAGCACATCCATTGCAGAACCTGGGCCCGCAGAAACGCATCGGCAGGCACGAATTGCGTACCCTCGGCGAGGTACCACAAGATGGCATTCGACTCCCAGAGGCGTCTGCCCGCGTCGAACTCGAGCACGGGGATCTTGCCGTTGGGGTTCTTGTCGGCGAGAAACTCCGGGGTGCGGGTTTGCCCCTTCAGAATGTCGAGGTGCACCAGCTCGAAGGGGTGACCGAGCTGCCGCAGCAGGAGTCGCACTTTGTAGCCGTTGCCGGATTCTTGGTAGTCGTAAAGTCTCCACATGCGACCAGAATGCTGAATCGCCGCGTTTCTCACCAGTGGCAGAATCGCCAATCTTCGATAAGATCCTGCCAATGCCCAACCCGACCAAGGCCAAGCCCAAACGAAAGCACCGCGTCGTCGTCGTCGCCTACGAGCGTCTGGCGAGCTTCGAGTTCGGCATCGCCGCCGAGTTCTTCGGCTTGGCTCGACCGGAGTTCGATGACTGGTACGACTACCGCACCTGTAGCTGCGACGGAAACACGGTCACGGCCACGGGTGGGGTGCAGGTGAAGGTACACGGCGGGCTGCGCCTACTAGCGACGGCTGATAGCATCATCATCCCGGGTTGGCGCGGAGTCGACTCGCCGCCACCGCCGCCGCTGCTGCGTGCGCTGCAGCGGGCCCACGAGCGGGGAGCCCGCCTTCTGTCCTTCTGCAGCGCCGCTTTCGTGCTGGCAGAGGCTGGCTTGTTGGAACACCGGCGCGCCACGACGCACTGGCGCTATGCCCCAGCGCTGGCGGCGCGCTACCCCAACGTCGAGGTCGATCCCGATGTGCTCTACGTGCAGGCGGGCAACATCTTCACCGCCGCGGGGAGCGCGGCAGCCATCGACCTGTGTCTGCACGTCATCCGACAAGACCACGGTGCCCAAGTCGCGAACGTCGTGGCGCGCCGGCTCGTCGTGCCCCCCCACCGGGAAGGAGGCCAAGCGCAATACTTGGATGAAAGCATCCGTGAGGAAGGTGAACTGGCAGGGCTCCAGAAGGCGATGGATTGGGCCCGCGAGCGTCTTGCGACGGAGGTCGACGTGGCCGCGTGGGCGCGCCGTGCCGGCATGAGCCCACGCACTTTCGCGCGTCGCTTTCGCGCCACCACGGGCACCACTCCCCACCGCTGGCTCACCCGTGAACGGGTCTTCGCGGCGCAGAGCCTACTCGAATCGACGGACGAGTCCGTCGAGCAGATCACCTCGCGCTGCGGCCTCGGCAGCGCCGCAAACTTCCGCCATCACTTTGCGCGAGTCGTCGGCGTCAGCCCGCGCAACTACCGAAGCACCTTCCGCGTCAAGTAGCGGCGGACAACCAACGCCTTCCGCATCAAATGGCGGCGCGCCACCAGCGCCGACCGCAACGGCGCGCGGAAGCGCCGTCGCCGCCGAGCCGCTCAAAAGATCTGCCGGTAATTTCCAAGCCGCAAAAACGTCGTCTCACCCGACCAGTCGTCGACGCCGTCGTTGTCCGTGATGAGGTAGAGCTTGCCGCTTCCGCTGACGGCCACTCCTTCAGGCTTGTCGCTGATCCAACCGTTGCTGGCACGCATCGCAGGCAATAGGTCGTACACGGACTTCTCGTCAGAGCTGACGATGCCATCCTCGAGAGCTTCCGCATCGAACTTGACGAGCGTCTTGAGCTCCGCGAAGTCTCCGCTGCGATTGTCGCGCTCGATCACGATGAAGCCATCGCGAACGGCGGTGATCTCCGAGAGGCCGACCCACGAGGCGTTGTCGGGCACGGCTTCGAGTTCGTAGGCGTAGGCGCCCCATGTGCCCGAAGCTGGATCGTAGGTCCAGATGCGGCTCTGACGCGGCTCAGCCGTATCGGTATCGCTCGGGTCGTCATCCAGCGTCTCACATTCCGGCGTGGTGTAGTTCCATCCGCGCTGCTGAGCGATCAACAGCTGGTAGCCGTGATGACCTTTGGCGGTAACCGTCAAGCCTTCGAAACCGCTGCCCAAGGACCCCGTTGCCTCGGACGCAGCGCGACAGGCCTCGATCTCCGCGGGCAGTCCGATCTCCTGCAGCAGCGATCCGTTGGGGGCAACCTGCAGAATGCGGTTGGGGCGCGAACCGGAGCCGTTGCCCTCGCTCGCGATCCAATAGCTGCCGTCGGGAGCAATGACGATACCCTCGGGGTCGAAGTTGCCGCTGCCGCCCTCGATGCTCACCGCAGAGGTGACCACCGCAGGCGTCTCGGAAACATCAATCGTGAAGATCTTGCTCTCGGCGTAGAACGAATCCCAGACAGCCAGCAACTCGCTGTTGCTACCCGGCACGGCCGCCATGCCGGACATGGCCGACCAAGGGATGGGCTTGGCATTGTCGTCGTCGCCCGAAAGGATCTGCGGGTAGTCGGCCCGCTTGCCCTGAAGTTCGTAGATCATCACCGCGGAACGCACGCCGTAGCTCGGATCATCCTCCTCGCCGGAGGCGATCACCAGCCCGCGCTCGGGGATCGTCGTGAGGCCCTCGGGTCCGAGTGGCCCGGGAAGCACTTGCGAAAACTCGACGTCGCCATGGCGGTCGATGGTGTAGACGGCAATGAAACTGCCGCGCTCGGAGCCGACGAAGAGGTAGTCGGTGTTGCCGAAGCGGGCGTATTCGATGGACTCGGGTTCCGTGCCCTTGTTCTCGGAACGCCCCTCTGGGTAGTGCCCGTAGCGCACCCCGATCTCCTCGAAGGCGCTGGCGGTGTCGAACAGCAAGCTGCCATCGACGTCGAAGATCGAAAAGCCACGACTGCCGCCGAAGAGATCGCCCTCGTTCGCGGTGCCGATGAAGGTATCGGCGATCCAGGTCACGGCGTCAGGCTCGCGAGGAACGTCCATCAGCGTCTCACTCAGAGAAATGACGTCTTCCTCCGTCGCATCCACGCCCACCAGGGTTTGCGTACCCGCATCGAAGTCGGCAACCACCTCACCTGACTCGAGCTCGACGACCACGACGTGATTGTTCTCTTGCAGCGACACGAC
>JBNKHV010000074.1:0-4710 GCA_050290545.1 Polyangiaceae bacterium
AAAAGCAGCAGCTTCATCGCAGCACCAATCGCTTTGTCTTTGTGTCCAGTTCGTGTCCAGTTCGCGTGTGTTCGTCTCGTTCGGGTCCGGCGACGTTCCGGCGACGTTCCGGCGACCTCAGCTGATCGGCAAGTCCAACAAGTGGTATCAGAGCCAAGGCTACGACCCCGGACGATGTCGGCTCCGCCAGGCACCAGCGCCTGGTTCGGACGCGGCCGTGGTCGCCACCGACGTCTCTCGCCGTCGCCCCCGCGCCGAGGCCGGACCGGGCACCGAGACATGGTGGTGCACCAGCGTGTTATCAAGGACGCCGGCGGGTCAGCGAGCTGGCCGATGCTCACCCGTGCGAACTACGGCGAGTGGTCGGTGCTTATGAGGGTCATGCTCGAGGCCAGGGGCCTCTGGGAAGCTGTGGCCTTCGACGACGCCGATTACAGCGAGGATCGGATGGCCATGGAGATCATCCTCCGGGCTGTTCCGTCGGAGATGATGACGGGGCTCGCTGCGAAGGGATCCGCGAAGGGGGCCTGGGACGCCATCGCCAAGATGTGTGTCGGCTCCGATCGGGTCAAGAAGGCGAACGCGCAGACGTTACGCCGGGACTTCGGTGCGCTCGCGTTCAAGGACGGCGAATCGGTGGAGGAATTCGCGAATCGGGCCACCACCCTTGCGGCCAAGCTGACGGCGCTCGGCGATGATCACCCCGACGAGATGGTGGTTCGCAAGATCCTGCAGGTGGTGCCGGCGAAGTACTCGCAGATCGCCCTCGCCATTGAAACTCTGCTCGACCTCGAGTCACTGGAAATCGAGGATCTCGTCGGGCGTCTTCGAGCTGCAGAATCCCGTGACAACACGGACGGTGCAAGCCACTCGGCCAGCGGCGACAAGCTGCTGCTCACGGAGGAGGAGTGGACGGCGCGCTACAGGTCCCGCAATGGCGCGTCGTCGAGAAACAGAGGAGGCAGTCGCGGTCGCGGCAAGGGGCGCGGCAACTCTGGCGGGCGCGAAGGCAAGTCCGGGCAGGCCGCCGGCTCCTCGGCCCCAACTGGCGAGCCCAGCGCTGCGGGCCGCGACGACAAATGCCTCTACTGCGGCAAGAAAGGCCACTGGGCCCGCGAATGCCGCAAGAAGAAGCGCGATGAGGAGGCCCAGGGACAAGCCCATGTGACCCATGACGACGAGCCCACCCTGATGTTGGTCCAGATCGACTCTACCTCGTCCGCTCCGACGCCACAACGGTCAAACCTCGGGGGAGATCTGGGCGCGTCGCCCGCCACCTCCGAACCCGAGGTATCTGCTCCGACCATCTCGCCATGTGCGCCGCCAGCAATGCAGGAGATGGATCTGGTCGAGGCACGAGTGTTCGCCACCTTCGACGGTTCGGATGCAAAGGACACGAGGCGCTGGATCTTCGACACAGGCGCCACGAACCACATGACGGGATCTCGTGCGGCGTTCTCCGACCTTGACACCGGCATCGTTGGCAATGTTCGCTTCGGGGACGGCTCCGTGGTGCGGATCGAGGGATGTGGCACCGTGCTCATCGCCTGCAAGAACGGGGAGCACCGCGCCCTGTCGAACACCTACTACATCCCGCGGTTGACCGCGAACATCGTCAGCTGCGGCCAGTTGGATGAGGGAGGCTGCCAGATCCAGGTCGAGGACGGCGTCATGCGCGTTAGGGATGAGCAGCGACGTCTCCTCGCCAAGATCCGCCGGGGCGCGTCGCGACTATACGTGCTCGACGTCGACATCACACGGCCAGTCTGCCTGGCTGCTCGGGCAGGGGAGGACGCCTGGCGGTGGCACGCCAGGTTTGGCCACGTCAACTTCGCCGCGCTACGCAAGATGGGCGGAGAGGGGCTCGTCCGTGGCCTGCCTCTGCTGGACCAGGTCGAGCAGGTGTGCGAGGCATGCCTCGCCGGGAAGCATCGCCGTCATCCCTTCCCGCGCCAGCTCGATTGCCGCTCCACCGAGGTGCTGCAGCTGGTCCACGGCGACCTGTGCGGCCCCATTTCCCCGACGACGCCCAGCGGCAAGAAGTATTTTCTTCTCCTCGTCGACGACTACTCCCGGTACATGTGGGTAGCGCTGCTGGCCACCAAGGACGCCGCGCCAGAGGCTATCAAGAACATTCAGGCGATAGCAGAGCGTAAGAGCGGGAGGAAGCTGCGCGCTCTAAGGACGGACCGAGGAGGCGAGTTCACGTCAGGCGACTTCACCAGCTACTGCGTGGAGCTGGGGGTGAGGCGCGAGCTGACTGCGCCATACACGCCCCAGCAGAACGGCGTCGTCGAACGGCGCAACCAGACCGTGGTCGGCACCGCGCGCTCCATGCTCAAGGCGAAGGGCCTCCCGGGCATGTTCTGGGGGGAGGCGGTCAACACGGCGGTGTACCTGCTCAACCGCACCATGACGAAGGGCACCGGCGGCAAGACTCCGTACGAGCTGTGGAACGGCATTGCGCCGGGCGTGCACCACCTGCGCACGTTCGGGTGTGTCGCGCACGTCAAGACCAGCGCACCGCATCTGAAGAAGCTTGACGACCGAAGCCGGCCGATGATCTTCGTCGGCTACGAGACTGGCTCCAAGGCGTACCGTCTCTACGACCCGGTGGCGAAGCGGCTGCAGATCAGTCGCGACGTCGTCTTCGACGAGGACGCCCAGTGGGACTGGGGTGACAAGCAAGCCGGGGATGACTTCGCCATCGAGTACGTCACTGTGGCCCAGCCCACGGTGGTCACCACGACCGAGCAGGTGGCGCGAGCTGGCTCGTCATCAGCTTCGCCAGTGACGCTGCCATCCATGCCTCAAGCTGACGGACGATCGCCTACACCGAACCAGGTACACCCCAATGTGCAATTCGCAACACCTCCATCTGGAGCAGAGGAAGGTCTTGATGCAGAGCACGATGATGACGCTCCTCTTCGCTTCCGCACCCTCGACAACATCTACGGCCCATCGACTCCGATCGGTTTCGTTCCGCGCAACACTGTCGGCGAGCTCATGCTGACAAGCGCCGACGAGCCGGCAACCTTCGATCAAGCCAAGGAGCATGAGTGCTGGAGGCTGGCCATGCTCGACGAGATGACGTCGATCGAGTCGAATGGCACCTGGGAGCTCGTCGACGCGCCGCCAGGAGTGCGGCCGATCGGGCTCAAATGGGTGTTCAAGACAAAGAAGGATGCCACTGGGGTCGTCACCAAGCACAAGGCCCGGCTCGTAGCAAAGGGCTACGTCCAGCGACAGGGGGTCGACTTCGACGAGGTCTTCGCGCCAGTGGCAAGACTTGAGTCCGTGCGGCTCTTGCTTGCGCTCGCGGCGAGCGAGGGCTGGGCCGTCCACCACATGGACGTCAAGTCAGCCTTCTTGAACGGCGAGCTTCGGGAGCAAGTCTTCGTCGCGCAACCACCCGGCTTCATTGTCGCCGGTCAAGAACAGAAAGTACTGCGCCTGAACAAGGCGCTCTATGGTCTTCGCCAAGCTCCGCGCGCCTGGTACGCCAAGCTGGATGCCTCCCTGGTGTCTCTCGGGTTCCAACGCAGCGACTCCGAGCATGCCGTCTACGTCCGTGACGTGGGTGCGCGTCGACTGATCGTGGGAGTCTATGTCGACGACATAGTGATCACCGGCGGCAACGACACCGAGCTCAAGCAATTTAAGGCGCAGATGAAACTGAAGTTCCAGATGAGCGACCTGGGGTTGCTCAGCTACTATCTGGGACTCGAGGTGAAGCAAAATGCCGAAGGCATCACCATCAGCCAGGGCGCGTACGCGAGGAAGATTGTTGAAGCAGCTGGGCTGGCGAACTGCAACACTTGCCTCACTCCCATGGAATCGCGTCTCCAGCTCAGTAAGTTGAGCACTCATCCTCCCGTCGATGCCACAGAGTACCGGCGGATCGTGGGTGCGCTCAGATATCTGGTGAACACACGGCCCGACATCACGTTCGCGGTGGGCTATGTGTCGCGGTTCATGGAGAAGCCGACGACAGAGCATTTGGTGGCCGTCAAGCGCATCCTGCGCTATGTTGCGGGTACGGCGGATCTGGGTTGCCATTACAGGAAGAAGGAGAAGGTCGTCGCCCTGATCGGCTACAGCGACAGCGATCACGGCGCGGACGTCGACGGTCGCAAGAGCACCTCGGGCGTCCTCTACTTCTACGGCGACAACGCTATCACCTGGCAGTCCCAGAAGCAGAAGGCAGTGGCGCTGTCCAGTTGTGAAGCGGAGTACATCGCCGCTGCGACGGCGTCGTGTCAGGGCGTCTGGTTGGCACGCCTCCTTGCGGAGCTAAAGGGGGAGAAACCAGGCGCCGTGACATTGAAGATCGACAACCAATCCGCGATCCAGTTGAGCAAGAACCCGATGTTCCACGACCGCAGCAAGCACATCGACGTCAAATACCATTTCATCCGTCAATGCGTCGAGGAAGGCAAGGTGTGCGTTGAATCGGTCGACACCAAGTTCCAGCTGGCGGACATCCTGACAAAGGCTCTTGGGCGAGATCAGTTTCTGTCTCTTCGCTCCAAGCTTGGCCTGGTGGAGTGCAAGGCTTAGGGGGAGATTTGTTAGCTATTCTTAAGCCTTGCCGTTTTTTTTAGTTAATTAGGTGCATTAACATTTTTCTTTCTGTTTGTCTTCTGCATGCGCATGAGCTCCAACCTGTGGACGCCGTGCGTTCCTAAACCTGCGGAGGAGTGCGCGTCG
>JBNKHV010000075.1:0-47545 GCA_050290545.1 Polyangiaceae bacterium
GATGAGCGCTGCCGCTAGTAGGAGGAGAGGTAGGGAGGGTTGGCTGGCCCAGCCGCCGCTTGGGCTTGCTGGTGGCGCTGCGCACGACTTCGAAAGTCGGGAACGCCCGAGGTGGGGATCCATGGGCAACTTGGTCACCCCGCGCGCTCGACCCCAGGCACAAAAAAGTCACACGGTTGTCACACGAGGCCGCCGGCAGCTGCGCAGTGGCCGTGTTGCAACAAACCGATGTTGAAAAGCCTGCTCGCGTACGCCCAGACGACAATGGTCGAATGACAGTACCATTGGGGCCTCCCGATGCTAAAGACCCGACCGTTTGAGTGGCAGACTCCGCGCAAAGACTCTCGAGGGTGGCGTGTCGGCGCGGGTTGATGGGGTGCCCACCGTTCCGCAGTGCAACACACTGGGATTCAGACCGATCGACAGAGCCACGCCGGGTCCAGATGGGCTCGGGCTTCGCTCGCCTTCAACCCGCTCATCAAATCTACCCCCTGCCCTCTTCCTAGCTGAGCAGCTTCGGTTTCGTGGCCCAGTTCACGTATTTCCACAAGCCGGAGTCACTCAGCGCGATCTCCGAGCTGCTGTCGACCTTGTCTTGGGTTAACGCATCGAGGTCGGCTTGGGCGCTGCTGGCTGCCAACGCGACGCGTTCAGCGGTGCGTCGGTGCTTGGCTTCGAGTGCGTGGTCCTGTGCGTCGCGTTCGGCCACACGGCGCTCCTTGGCGACTCGCTTGCTGGCCGCGCTCTCCGCCTGGCGGCCCTCTTTCACCTTCTTGTAGGCGGCTCGGCGTTGCTCTTTGGCAGCTTCCTTCATTGCCAGGTACCGAGGGTCGGTGGCGCGCTGAGCTTTCTGACGTTGGTACGCCGCACGCCGCTGCTCTTTGGCAAGTTCTTTGCGTGTCAGGATGCGACGCTCCGTTTCGTCATCGTCGTTGGCCATGCTTCAGCTGCCCTCCTGGCTCGCTCGCATCGCCTGGACCAGCGCTTTCGACAGCGCGTCCCGCAACGCGAAGTCGAGGGACTTCGCCTTCAACGACACCCCATCCCAGCGCCCTTGGGTGAGCGGCCGCCAGCTCCAGGTCCCTTCTTCGCGCTGCGAAACCGCCACCTCCGAGCCGCGCCCCAAGTCCACGCGGTACTCGGAACCACCAAAGATGGTCTCGGCGATCGGCGCCTCCTCGTAACTGACGGTGGCCCCATCTAGCTCTTTGATTTCAATAGGTTTCATGAGACGTCCTCCTGCCTATACTGAATGAAAGTGCAGTATGCGCTCACATCCAGCGCGGCGCAAGTGACAAGACGTGTGCTCGGCGCGACACAGGCGACAAGACGTGTGCTCGGCGCGGCACAGGCGACAAGACAAGACGTGCGCTCGGCGCGGGGTCGAGGGTCGGCGCGGCTCGTCGGGCTTGCGCCCGTCGGGCGAACGCGCCTTCCGGTGTTGCCGTCCGCGTTGGTGCCGCATGAAGAAGACGAAAGGAAAGCACCAACATGCGGTGCGCCGCCGAATCGGGCCAAACACTAAACACTGACCCCGGGCAATCCACGACTGTCCGGGCAGTGGCGAAGATGATCGACGGTGACCGGGAACCCGGCGGACTACCTGCGCGGTAGTGTGTTCGGCCCCGCCGGCTGCGATGCTCTGCGTTCGAGGTATGCGCCGCCGGCAAACGCTCGCCAACCAATACCGCCAACTACAGACCATGGATCGAACGATGCGTCGCTGGTAGGCGTCACGTGGGCGGTTGGCGCCGTCGATGTTGCAGATGGGAGTACTCTGTGGTCAAGAATTGTAGGAAGTCGCGGGAACTGGGAGTCGACTGGGGTCACCAGCTCTCGAGACGAGCTTGGTTGCATCATTCGGTCTTGGCCGGCGTTGCCGTCGGCATGGCGGCTCCCTTCGCTGGGGCCCAAGCCAGACCCGCGCCGGTGCTGCGTACCAAACCACCGATGAAGCCGATGTACTCGGAGTTCGACGACATCATGAACCGCTTCATCGAGGCAAACGCGGTCCCGGGCGCCACCCTGGCGATCATGAAAGGCGATCGGATAGTCTTCTCGCGCGCGTACGGCTTTGCCAATCCGGATCGTTCGCGACGCATGGGGACGGATTCACTCCTCCGATTAGCCAGCAACGACAAGCCGATCACCAAGGGCGCGATCAAGACGCTCGCCGCCGAAGGGCGCCTGCTCGCGAACATCGGAAACGGGAGGCCCGGACGCTTTGGCCTGGATACTCGGGTCTTCCCCTTGCTGCGACGGTTCGGTCTCGCGCCGTTCGTGCCCGCCGGTTCGCAACCCGATCCGCGCATCGACGCGATCACCGTGGAGCACTTGGTCAACCACACGAGCGGCCTGAAGAACCTCCCATCCGCACGCGAAGTGCAAGCGGCACTCGGGCTCTCCCGGCCGGCAAGCGCCTGGGAGAATGCGAGGTGGCTCGCTGGGTCCCAATTGCGCCATGCGCCTGGAAGCCCTCCCGCGGGTAGCTCTCAGTACGTCAACTCTGGCTTCGACCTGGCTCGGCTCCTGATCGACAAGGTGACCGGGAACCTGGTGAACTACCTGCGCGGTAGTGTGTTCGGCCCCGCCGGCACGGCTGCGGTCGACGTCACGCACAACACTCCCGGCGCTCGGAACCCGAATGAAGCCGGGTACGCGACCGTCAACAGCGACGCGGACAACAACTTCGAAGGAGCCCTGACGCTCGTGGCCAGCGCCGAGGCGGTGGTGCGCTACTATCGGCGCTACGACATGGGTTCCGGAGCACTCCTACTGGACTCGGCAGGGCGATACTCTGCCCCCCACAACGGCTTTGGCGGTCCCTACTTCGGCAGATTTGATGGCACGTTCACGCTGGCCCTTCAGCACTACTACAACCAGGTGAGTGTGGCTGCGTTGCTCAACAAGAGCGGACGCTACGACGCTCTCGCCGCGGATCTCAACACGGCGGTGGGCAATCATCCGGTGCTCAAGACTGCTGGCGGCTGATTCGAACCACCACCTCGGCACTGCCGCACCAGTTCACTGCGCCCCGCAACGCCGAGCTTTTCGTAGATACATCGTAGCTGGTTGGCCACCGTGTTTACCGACGTCCTGCGGGCGCGGGCGATGTCGGCATTGCTCAAGCCCTCCAACGCCAGGCGCGCGACGACACGTTCCGCTGGCGTGAGGTTGGCGGGCAGCTCGCTGTCTGGCAAATCGAAACTGAACAGGGCGTACTGCTCGCCCTCCAATTCGAACACGGTGACGCCAAGCCCCTCCGGGGCGGGAAGGCTCGGCAGGTCAGCCTTCGAGGCGGCCCGGGTCCTGCGGCGGGAGGTCGACATCAGGCGTCGGCTCCAGGAGCAAACAGGGCAATGAGCTCGGTGCGTGAACGCAAGTGCAAGCGCCGCAGCGCAGAGCTGAGTAGCGCCGAAACCGCCGGCACCGACAGACCGAGTTCGTAGGCCACGAGTTTGATCGGACTGCCCATCGCGACCAGCGACGCGACGTGACGTTCTGTAGGCAACAAGGCGTTGGGATGGCGGAGCTCTGGAGTATTTTTGCGCGCGAGCAGGTAGCGCTTGCCGTCGCTATCGACGGAATCGACCACCGACCACTGCCCGTCAATCAATGCCGTCCAAAGGCGCACGACTTGCTCCGGATGTGACGTTCTGAACCGCGCCTTGCCTTCCGCAAGCAATCGCACCGCAGTCGAGAGCGTGGCGCGCTGAGCCGCACCACGCGCGACGCCTTCGGCGTGCACCACTTTGCCAGACTCCGTCAGCACGGCTTCGACATCGAGTAAGGGACGGGCCTTCGCGAACACGACACACTGACGCAGCCGGCGAGCTGCAGCGATGTGCCGGGCGACCTTCGCCATCACCCCGGCCGTCCGTGGGGCAAAGCGCACCACGCGATCCGTCGGCGCGGCGATGGCCACGCCAGCGTGAATCGTGTCCGCGGCTCGGACGCTCAGGATGTCCCGCAGACCCGCACGCCGTCGTAGCGCATCAGCCGACTTGAACCCTCGGTAACCCTCCGCACTGCGTGCGTGGCACTGGCTCAGCGATTGGCACGGGAAACCGCTGTAGATACGCAGCAGCTGCTCGGCGTTCGCCAACTCGACCCCTTCGCACATGACGGTGAGCATATCTGGCGAGCAATTGAGGAACGTCGGCATGCGGATCTTCAACGTCGCGCCTCGGTCTTCCAGTTCGTACATGAACGCGAAGATCCCTTCTCCTCGACCCAATACGGGTTCAGCCGCCTCACACAGCCCGCGCAGCCAATCCGATTCCGAAGCGCCCAAGTCGTACGCCGCATCGACGATGGCGACGAAGTCGCGGGGAGCCGCGCAAGACAACGGACGACTCACGCGAACGGGGGAACGAACCTCGAGGGCGACCATGAAGTTGTTTGCCGATTATGCTCGCAGCGGCGAGGCAGCGCAAGGATTGCACCGACACGCCGCTCGAGCGGGTGCATTCCTCCAGGTGAAGCGTGGGAGAAGCCGTTGGCTTTCACTCCCAACACGTTTGCATCCGTACACTTGCACCCCTCAACCCCAGCCAGAACGCCGAGCACGGCCAATCGAGCCAACTACTGACTATGGAGCCCAGTGGCACCGATCGTCCAGACTCGGCTGGAAATGCGACACACGAGACTGTACTTGTTGACATGGTTGTTCGGGGCCTGGGGCTGCGATGCTCAGAGCGAGTCCCCATCCTGCGAACGGGGCACCGAGAGCTGTGAGTGCCTGTCGAGTGGCGGCTGCGACAAGGGGCTGACCTGTCTGTCCAACGTCTGTGTCGACGAGCGCACCCGAGCAACGGAGCGAGATGATTCGAACGACGCCGGCAGCTCGGACCCCGAGACGACGGACGAGTCGTCGACGAGTGACTCGACGACCGACGAGGAGAGCAGCGACAACGAGTCGAGCGGCTCGGATACGGATGCGTCGGCAAGCGACGACACCCCGAGCAACGCTGACGGCACCGACACGAGCAGCGACGAGCTCGCGACCGACGCCCCCGCCGAGAGCGACCCGAGCACGCCCGACGAAGTCCCGACGGACGACCCCGGCACCGATGCGGGAGATGCCGTCACCGACGTCGCCGCGACGGATGATGCTCCTGCAACGGACCCCGCCGATACGCCCGACACGCCAGCATCTGAAACACAAAAGGAGCTCAGCGACGGCTCGTTGGGGTCTTCGTGCGGCGAGTGTGACGGGTTCTGGGAGTGTGATACCTCCGCGCCTGGCGGGTACTGCACGTCGATTTGCTTCGCACCGGAGGATTGCCCCGGGGGCGCTTGCTACACGGTCGGCGGCGGCACGGCTTGCCTGTTGTCCTGCAAGTCCGACGCGGATTGTCGTCCAGGCTACTCGTGTACCGGCCTTTCCGATTCACCGGTGTGCTTTCCTGGTGAAGCGATGCCCGTCGGCTGCAGCAACGCTTGCGTTCACTACCTGACCTGCCAGGGCAGCTACACCGATGAGGGTCTGCAAGCGTGCACCGAGGCTTGCGACAGCGCAGGCTTCACGACGGCTGAGGTCGAAGAGTACCTGTCGTTGGGTTGCAGCGAAGCCGTTTCAGCGGTGAGCGGGGAAAGCTCGGGCGGTTCGGGTGGCGGTGCCGACTGCAAGGGCTGCGTGTGGGACGGATCGTCGTGCACTTACTACTCAGACCAGTACGGAAGCGCGTCCACGGGTTATTCTTGGGCAGCCATCTCCTGTGACGGCAGTTGTTGTCAGTGAGCACGCCAGTCCACACCGAAGCCCTCGACGCCGATGGCCACCGCGTCAGTGTAGCGGGGTGGGTGAGCCCCATCGCACCTCGCCGCAACCTGCATTCGAGAGCGCCACGCTGGGTTCGACGTCTAGCTCTAGCCCCGCCCCAGGAGCGAAACCAAGTACTGGTAGTCCCGGCGGGAGATGACGCCGAGCTGCCGTCCGATGAGCACGAAACTCGGCAGGAAGACGACGGCGGCCAGCACCAGGCTCAAGACAGCGGGCACCTGCAACAGCGTCACGGCCCAGCACGGCACGGTCGCCAGCAGCGTCGCGAGCGCGGCGCGACCGAGCTCCGCCCAGGGAAACACGTTCAACACCTTGGTGCCGAGGTATTGGGCGCTCTTGCCGACTAAGAGCACGATGGTGACGACCTCGGAGATGACGGTTGCGAGTGCCGGACCATTCCAACCCATGAGCAAGAACAGCGGGTAGTTGAGCACCAAGTTGAGGACCGTCGCCACGATGATCGACCGCAGAAGCGTGCGCGTGTCGCCCATCGCGCGCAGAATGCCGCCGTAGATGCACAAGCGGAGCGGCAGGACGAGCAGGTAGAGACGGAATAGCCCCACGCCGCTGAGGTACTCCTTGGTGAAGAGCACCTCGATCAGCGCGGGCGCCATGGTGAAGGTGAACGCAAAGGCGGGGAACGCGAACAAAGAGACCTTGACCATCAACGCTCGCCACAAGGTGAGAAACCCTTCGCTATCGCCCTCGCTGTGACGCTTGGAGAGCTCCGGGATGATGCCCGTGGTGGCGCCGTTGGGGATGTTGCGCACGACCGGCAGCTCGCGGGAGCAGTTGGTGTAGACCCCGACGGCATCGAAAGGCATCAACAGGCCGATGGTGTACTTGTCGACCCAACGGTTGAAGCGCTGCACGCCCACTGACGCCGCTTGCGGCCAGCCGTAACTGAGCTGTTCCTTGAGCTGGCCCCAATCCACCCGCATGGGTTGATGCCGCTCGTACGCCAGCAACAAGAGCCACATCGCCACCAGCGGGAGCACGCTACTGACCGCCAGCCAGATCACGATTGTCGTGATGGGCGCGCCGAGAAGCGCGGGAACCACGACCGCCGCGAAGCGGATCGCTTGTTGAAAGACCGTGTAGCGCAAGGCTCCTTGGGGGCGCCCCGTCGCGATCAGATAAGGAGCCGTCATGGCGGTGGGCAGACCCAGACCGATGTAGAGCGCCAACCAGCGCAGGAGCGGCTCGAAGGGAGCATCCCCCGAGGACTCGAGCGCCAGGCTGACGAAGGGTGCCGCGACGGCAACCCCACCCGCGATGACGAGGGCTACGCCCGTCATCAACAGCGCCGAACCGACGCCGATGCTCCGAGCGCGGTCGCGACTATCGATGGGGATGAAGTGGAGCAGACTGTGCGGGATACCGAGTGTGCCGAACAAGTCGAGCACCTCGTACGCGCCGATCAACAGTGCAAAACGACCGATGTCTTCTTTGCTCAAGACGCGCGTCAGGATCACGATCAGACCCAAGCCGACCAGGGCCGTCCAAACTTGGGTCAGGACCGTCAGGCCGGCGGAACGCGCGGCCGTAGCGTGACGTGGATCGCTAGGCAAAGCGGAGTGCGAAGCGGTTCAGCTGCTTGCCCAAGGGGCGCGCCCACCAGCTTTCCATGCGGTCGAACCAGGTTCCCCAGGGCAGCGCCAGCACCAGCAACTGGTAGATGATCATGTCGAACAGGATGTTCATGACGAAGAAGATGCCCAGGTGCAGACCGGCGCAGGCCAACGCCATGTAGGGACGGTAACGGCGAAACCAGAACAAGAAGCCCACCAACTCCGTCAGTACGCCCGAGACCAGAATCAGACTGGCAACGACACGAGAACTGAGCGCCAACTCTTGCAGCGCGTTGAGATCGTAGACCCCAAACTTGGAGTAGGCATCCACGGACTTTTCGCCGATCCACAGCCACATGTGGCGCCCGTCCACCCAATGCAACCCGGTGCCAACCAACTTGCAGACGGCGGCGGACGTGTAGCCCAAGCCGATGAAGAAGAAGCTCGCGCCGAAGGCGAAACGTCGACGCTTGGCGGCGTCTTCGTACAGCCACATCGCCACCATGATGGCCATGATACCCGTGCCGACGAAGTGCGAGTCGTGGCAGATCTCGCCCAGGGAGTAGCGCGCGACGTACTGCACGTGAAAGGCGAGCAGGAGCACCGTGTAGGCCGCGCGGGGGAAGATGCGGAGCAGACCCATCACCGCCGCGATCGTCATCACGACGGCGTTCAGCACCGAAAGCTGGTTGTGGAACATGACGCTGATGTCAACGTGGGTCGCGATGCCCAGCGGCTGAACCACAGCTTCGATGCCCTGGATGTACAGCCCCCACTCCCACCCGAAGTAGAGCGTGTAGCCGAGCAGAAACACCTCGTAGGCCTTGAAGTGAAGACGCTCACCCTTCGACTCGGGCCTCTCGAACCCGAACAGCTCTTTGACCAGCTTCGTCATCGTCCTGTCCTTCGCCTATCAGTGTTGTCCCAGCGCCACTTCGGCACCTTTGCTCGCGACTTCGGGATTCACTTCGTTCAGACCGTCTTTGCCGAACCACACCAGCGGCACAGCAACGTCGCTGGCATTGCCGTCGGCATCCACGTCGCCGCTGACTTTGAAGACGAGCAAGTCGCGCCCCTCTGCGTGCTCGCCGAAGACCTTGCGTAGCCCACCGACGCGCTCTTCGTTCCAATCCTTCGTGAGCTTGACGTACTTGGTGAGGTCGTTCTGAGGGATGCCCAACGGGTGCAAGGCGAAGGGCTTGCCCGGCAAGCTCTGTACCGTTGCAGGCTCCCAACGCTGGGCTGGGTCGACCCCCGTGACGTCGCGAACGATCGATCGTGTCCACGCGCGCCCCGCCTGCGAGAACATCGGGTAGATGCTATAGGGCCAGAACTCGCCCAGGTGAGTCGCCATCAACACCCCACCGACGAGCAGCATGCCGAGCAGTGCGCGACTTGCTCGACGGTAGGCCCGACTCTGGTCGGCGCTCCCGCCAGCAGCAGTGATGTCCGACGCAGCGCCGCTGGAAGCGTTCGCGTCGAGCGGCGACACCGCCGC
Source organism: Polyangiaceae bacterium (assembly GCA_050290545.1). GTDB lineage: Bacteria > Myxococcota_A > Polyangia > Polyangiales > Polyangiaceae > SZUA-265. The sequence goes on from JBNKHV010000075.1 coordinate 8,855, forward strand.
GGCCTCGGTGGATGTGCTGTCGTCTTGTTTACCGTCACTCATGGTGCAGTCAGCCCCTGGTTAACGAATTCTCGACGGCAATGCGTCTACCACAGCGCCCGCCGGGGGTCCGAGAAATCTTTGCGCTTTGGGTAGCCATTACGACATGATGCGATCCGCAACGCTCAAGACCCAGAGGCTGTCCACGAGTGGATTGGCGTCGCTTTCCAACTTGCCGTCTTCCAGGCAGCGCATTACCTCCTCCGCTTCGCGCAAAAAGCCCACGTGAGGCGAGAGCTTGGGCTGCAACAAGGCACGTGAAAGCGCGCGCAGTGGTGGGCTCTTCCGTGACGCGCCGCGGGGCGTGACCTCGAGCCAACGCGGCGAAAGTAGCGGCCTTCCGAGACGTGCCACCGCTTTGGAGCCGACCACGAGAGCGTCGTTGTCGAGCTCTGCGCTGACACTGGCGGCGATCGACGCCGCGCAACTCGGGTACACGAGTTGGACGGTCACGGTTTCGTCACCTCCTGCCGGATGCTTGCGCGCGAAGGCTTCCACCCGTTCTGGAACACCGAGCAAGTAGTGAACGAAGGACAGCGGATAGACGCCGAAGTCCAACCGAGCGCCACGCCCGAGCTCGGGCTTCTCCACACGCTCGACGGACTTGGCCCAGCCGAGCTCGGCTCGCACGTAGTGGATGTCTCCGAGTTGTCCGGCACGCACCATCGAGCGGAGCTGTTGCACCAAGGGGTGAAAGCGCATCCACATGCCCTCCATGCAGAAGACGCCTCGAGCACGCGCCGCCGCAACGATTTGCTCGCCCTCTTCCTGGCTCGAGGCTAGCGGCTTCTCGCACAGGACGGCTTTGTTCTGCTCAATCGCCATCAGACAGTGTGCCAGGTGATCGCGCGTGGGCGTCGCGAGATAGACGACGTCGACCGCGGGATCGGCGAGCAGTTCGTCGTACGAGCCGAAACTGCGCGCCGCGCCATGATTGGAAGCGAAACGTGCCGCACGCTCGGACGAACGCGAGGCAACTCCGTAGACCGCGCCGCGCTCCGTCTTGGCGAGCTGACTCGCGAACCTGTGCGCGATGTCACCCGTACCCACGATGCCCCAACGAAAACGCGACGTCGACATGTTGCTTGCTCCTCGTGTCACGACCAAGGCATGGGCTCGATCGGATCGAAGCGCGTGCTGACCAAGCGTCGGCTGCGCTCCGGGTCAGGGTATTGCAGAGCGTTGATCAGTTCCACGACGTGCACTCCGACGCGGGCGTCGAGACGGCAGGGGCGGTCTTCACGGATGGCCGCCGCGAACTCTTGGGGACCGAGGCTGAAGTCGACGCGTTTCTTGCGGTTGACCAAGTGGCGCGGACGTTTCGTCGCGTAAGGGTAACGCTTACGAAAGCGAAACCTGTCCGGCGGCTCCAGCGACAAGAACGGAAACGCGAAGTCGAGGGCGCGGATCACGTCCTCCATCGCCTTCTCCGTCTTGGCCGTCAGACGACCACGCTTGTGGGGCACCCAGTGAACCGGCGAGGTGTCGTCGCGGAAGTGGGTGACGGAAAGCGTGCCCTCCTGCCCCACGAGCAACAGAGACTTGTTCCGCGGCGCGAGATCGCCGCAGGTCACCCGCGCCACGACCCGACTGTCGGCAAACTCCAAACAACCCACGGAAAAGTCCGGCGCCATGGCGTCGACCGCGATGCCTTTCTCCGGCACCTGACAAGACGCGAAACTCGTGACCGCAGAGACCGGTCCAAACATCGCCAACAAGCACGTGAGCAGGTAACCCGCATGCTCGAAGGTGCAGCCGATCTCGAACTCGTCCTTCGCAGGCCAGGGTGTGCCGCGTTGTGTCTTCCAGGTCCAAGGCGCTTCGTGAGGGGCGATCATGCCGGCATCGAACGTCGCGTAGGCCAGCAGCGGTTCGCCGATGGCGCCGTCCTTGACGGCCTTCCACACCGTTTGGGCGGTGCGCCCGAGCACGTTGCACGGCGCGCACGCCACGCGCAGGCCACGGGACTCGGCGAGTTGGACGAGTTGGGCGGCCGAATCGACGTCCATCGCCACCGGTTTTTCGGTGTAGACGTGCTTGCCCGCCCGCAAGCACGCCGCGGTGACCTCGAAGTGGCTTCGAGGATTAGTCAAATTGAGCACCATCTCGAGGCCCGGCGTCGCCAGCAACTCGTCCAACGACGCGCAGGGGGGAACTCCGAAGAACGCGCCAAAGGACGTCGTGCGCTCTGCATCCTGGTCGTAGGCTGCGACGAGCTCCAGCTCGCGGCAGTGGACCAGGGTGCTCATGTACTGGTCGGCGACGAAGCCACACCCGACGATCGCTATCTTCATGCTCGATGTCCGTCAGATTCCGGGGCGGGAACGGCGCGCGCCGTGTCGCGCTTGCCGCGAACTGTATACATGTTCTGGGGTGGGAACTGTCGGCGAATTTGACACACGCACCCCCACCGGGGGCGACCAGGAGGGACCGCCACAGAACGAGCCCGCTGACGATCGAGGCGACAGGCGAGCCCCTTCACGCCTGTGCGCTCCGTCTGGACCGTGCGAGCTCATTCCTGCCTTGCTCGACGCTCCGCGAGGTCACCTTCTCCCCGCTGGTGTGACACCGACCACGGACGCCACCTTCGGTACGGGGAGATGCCACTGAATTTTGTGACTTCAAACTTCTGCATTTGTGCCGTGGTAAGGTGGAGACCCTCAGGACAATGATCTCAGCTTCACTTCGGCCCGAGCCGACACTCACCGCTAAGAAGATCGGCCTCGTATCTCAATTGGAGATACTGGGGATCAGCTCGAACCTACTACGTGCGCGCTGCCGCAACATGTACATCATGCGATGGTCGGGAGAATGCGCAGTCAGAGACTTGAGCCTCATCTTCCGCGAGGTCACTCGGCTCGCGGAAGAATACGGAAACGTCGTCGTCGTCAGCCTGATTGACGAAGGGGCGAAGCCTCCGGATGCCGACGGACGACGCGTCCTCGCGAGGCATCAGAGTCAGCTGGCCGATCGCTTGGCGCTCGCCAACCTAGTCGATGGTCAAGGTTTCTGGGCCAGCATCGTGCTCAACGCACTGCTCGGTATCCAAACCATCAAGTCGAAACGACTGGAGCGAGAGAAAGTCTTCCGCCAGCGCGAGGAAGCGTGTGAGTGGGTCAAGCAGTTCGTGGACGGGGGCGCATTGGCGCACGACATCGATCGCGTACTCCGCCAGTGCCGCGAGGTTGCAGCTCAGTCGCGGCGACTAGCTTCGGCGTCGTGAGCGCGAGCGCGCTCCGAGCGCCGCGGTGGCTCGCCGACGTATCGGACCTTGTTCTTCGGTAGCTCTCGCAGCGAGGGCCCGCGCCGACTTCCTTCGTAGGCGTTGGCGATCAGACTGGGCAACGTCTGCACGACGCCAGCAACATAACGAATCTGCTCTGGCTCGAAGCCGAGATCCGTCAGTACTGCGCCGGCCAGGCCGTCGATCCGCAGAGCTTGCCCACAGCGTTCACGCACGACGGGCTCGAGTGCGTCGAGTAGTCGCTCATGACTGCCCACCTCGGTTGCTGAACGAGCACGCCAGTCGCGGAACAGACTGACCCGCTTGTCGGCATCCCTACCATACACCCCAAAGCCAGGCGGTGGGCGCTCGGAACGCCACAGTTCAGCCGCGTCGGTGACGGGACGCTCTCCCAATCGAGCCTTCAGTTCGGAGAGCACACGAGCTGCCTCGCCCGCCGTCCAGTACGATAGGGGCGATGGCTCCATCGTCATCAGACCAACGGCGAGCCCAGTCGAGCCATCGCCATAGCTGGCGGCGAGCTGTACCACTTTCAGCGGCCAGATCCTCGGGTCGCAGGCCAGCATGCACGTCGTCAATCGGTCGAGCACCAAACAGTCGTCTGGACTCAGCTCCGGCCCGGCAACGCTCATGGATACCAGCTGCCAGTAGCTGTGCCCCAGCAAGTACGAAACGTCGTAGCCGGCGAACGACAGCTCCGTTGGCGATATACGCCCAACTCGAGTCGTCAGCACGCCGTCATCGTCAGCCTTGGACATAGCGAAACCTCGGAACGTTGATGGGATAGCTCTCGAGCGAGTCACGCCCACGCGGACCCATCTCACCGAGCACACACGGGCACCAGGCGATGAACAACATGCTCTCGAGCTGCCAGCTTTCTTCGAGCCCACATTCGAACAACACGGCAATGGCCGCTGACAGTGCGTCCAAAGTCGAAAACCACGGCTGTTTCGCCAGCTCGGACCACTCCGAGAACGAGGCGGGCAGACTCGGGTCGGCAGACTCGGCGTCAGGCACCCGCCAATCCGGCGGGGGCGGTCGCTCTTCACCCAACGACTGAAGCAAGGCTGCACGCTCCGCGATGCAATTCGCGGCGCGTGCAGCCAACACTGCCGTCGCAGACGCGATGCTAGTGCTGTGATCGCGACTGACGAGATGCGCCAGGGTTCCCAAGTGAGCGGGCGCACTGCCCGCCCCGACCGGTGCCAACAGGATGAGCGCCCGACGCAAGGCGCTACTCGTGCGCTCCGTTGGTTCCTTAGCGGTCAGCGCCAGGAACACCACGTCCGCAAAGGAGAAATGCTGAACCAAGTCGCTCCTGACGCCAAAGCCGTGGATCCTCGGTTCAGCGCCACGCTCGTCCACGACGCGTGCGTCGAGCTGCGACGCAAACCGTGGCTGAGCGAACCAGTCCGGGTCCCTTTGGGACACTCAGGACTCTCCTGAATGCCGAGCGGCATAGGCAGCGTGGAGCTGCTGCAAGTATTCGTAGTGACCGGGCATCGCCGCAAGAGCCTCCTCACGTTCTTTGCGCACGTTCTGAAGCATCCTCTCGCCGTGTTCGTCGTCGAAGTGAGCGAGCAACGGACTGGAGTGCCCGGGCAGGTAGTCCATACCCGCAAGCACTTGGGCATAGTTGGGCGCTCTGAACACAGGCACCGGAATTTCGTCGACCACCGGCACGCTCTCGCGGAAGAACTCGAGACGCTCACGGAGCGAATCGGGGATGACCTCGTCGCGGGTCGCCTCCACCCAGAACGGAGTATCGCGCCGCTTGGACAGTACGTAGTGCAGGACGATGAAGTCACGCACGTCTTCGTACGTAGCGCGGATGATCTTGTTGTACGCGCGAATGCGTGCGTCCGCGAAACGCTTGTCCGGGAAGAACGTGATGAGGTTCGCAAGCTGGTACTCAGTCATGAAGATCGAGGTGGACTCGAGCGGTTCCAAGAATGAACCCGCCAACCCCATCGCGACGCAGTTCTTCACCCAGAGGTTGCGCCGCTTGCCGACGCGCAACTTGATGTGGCGTGCCTCGATGCCCTCATGACGCGGCCCGAGAAACTCGCGGAGTTCGCGCTCCGCAGCGTCCTTGTCGATGAACTTGCTGGAATAGACGTAACCGGTGCCGCTGCGATGATAGAGGGGGATGTCCCATGTCCACCCGGCGCTCTGAGCCGTCGCAGTGGTGAAGGAGTTGAGCCCCTCCCGCGGCGCGTCGTGCGGACAGTTGATGGCAACGGCGTTGTCGATCAGCAAGTGATCGGAGTCACTCTCGAAGGGCTCCTGCAGCGCCTGGCCGATGAGCAGACTGCGGAAGCCCGTGCAATCGATGAACATTTCGGCTTCCAGCCGGCGCCCGTCGCGAAGCACGACCGCAGACAGAGAGCCGTCTTCCGCCTTCTCCACGGATTCGACGTGGCCAGGCACGCGCCGTACCCCGCGTTCCTGCGCCACCTTGGAAAGATAGCGGGCAACGTAGGAGGCGTCGAAGTGATAGGCAGAAGGTTGCGTGAGTTCCGGTCGCTCCGGGCAGCGCGGGGCTTTCTTGTGGTCGCACACGTCCGTACCGGGAATGCACGCGAGGGCGTAGGGCTCGACGGAATCACCGCGCAGCTTCTTTTCGACCCAGTAGTGCATGGGGGACAACCCGCGGCCCAAATCGGGAAAGTAAGGTCGCCCCCAAGGGTTGATGAGCGTATCGACTCGCTCGGTGCTGCGGTTCGTGAAGGTGTGATAGTAGTGCTCACCTTCGCCATGGAGCCAGTTGACGAACTTGATCGCCATCTTGAAAGAGGCATTGCAGGCCGGCATCCACTCCGCTTCCTCCAGACCGAGGAAGTCGAAGGTGAACCGCAACGTGGGAATCGTAGCCTCACCTACCCCAATCGTCGGCACCTCGGGTGACTCGACCAGCGTGATCTCCGTGTCAGGAGATAACGCCCGCTGGAGATAAGCGGCACTCAGCCAGCCGGCAGTGCCGCCCCCCACGATCAATATCTTGCGAATTCGGCCTTCGGTGCGTTCGGTTGCTGTGTCGGTCATCGTTCGTTTACCTCTTCTTGAACCCTGCGACGGTCTTTGCGCGCTCTCCCAGGGGTGGTGACTGTGAGGGGTCCGTGTGCACATCGATGAGACAGGGCCCGCCATTGGCCAGCGCTGCTTCGAAAGCACCGGCGATTTGGTCGGGCGCGTCCACCGTCCAAACGCACAGCCCCATCGAGCGAGCGATCTCCGCCACGCGCAAGGGCCGCTTGTAGACGATGCTCTCCATCGGGCGACCGCCGTTGACGAGCTTGCTGCCGTGCCAGGTGATGCCATGCATCTGGTTGTTCTCCACGATCCAAATGACGGCGATGCCGTACTCGACCGCGGTCATCAGCTCCATGCCCAGCATGCTGAGGCAGCCATCGCCGATGATGGCCACGATGGGGCGTCCAGGAACGGCCATGGCACTGCCGATGCAGGCCGCCGTCCCGTGACCCATCGAGCCGAACCCCAGATTCAGCACGAAGCGCTGTTGGCGACGGATCTCCAGGTGCTGGATGTTGAACAGCATGTGCCCGCCAATGTCCGAGAAGACAACCGCGTCCTCGGGCAAGACCGCACACAGCTCTCGACGCCAACGGGCGGGCGAAAGAGGCACACTGCCGGACTCGCGGTGGGAGCTGTCGAGGTAGCGCGCCTCACCTCGAGGCGGCGGGGGCAGCTCGCTCCAAGTTGCGCTCGGCGAAATCCCGCGAGCGACATCTCGCTCGACCTGGAACAACAATTCGAGCAGGATTGTCGCTGCGTCCCCCACAAGCGGTACGTCCACAGGGTAGTTTCTACCGATGCGCTCCCCGTCGATGTCCAGCTGCAGCAGGATACGCCCCTTGGTGAGTGAAGGGTGCCAATTGAGTGTCGTCGTTTCGTTCAACGACGCCCCGACGGTGAACAGGAGATCGACCTCCCCCTCTCCATCGATCAGTGCGTGCCGGGCCGCATTGTGACCCGCGAAGCCGAATACCCCCAGCGAAAGGGGGTGGTCTTCCGGGAACACACCTTTAGCGCGAGGAGTCGTCGCCACCCGAGCTCCAAGCCGCTCCGCGACCTTGGCAACGCGGTCGCGCGCTGCTTCAGAGGCGGCGCCCGAACCGACGAGCAGTACCGGGCGCTTGGCGACCAGCAGCGCTCGGGCAGCCTGACTGATTTGGTGCCGATCGAAGAGGCACGCGGCAGGGCGGTAGGTCTCGGGTCGCCACTGCTCCGCGTCGACCTGCTGCATCCAGAAGTCCACCGGCACGTTGAGGTGAACGGGACCTGGCCTCCCACTCGTCGCCAAGCGCATGGCCCGACGGAAGTGGTGCGCTAGGTGATCGGGCGAGATCACCATCGCCGAATACTTGGTGACCGGCTTGAAAATGCTGACGATGTCGATGTCTTCTGCGGCCGTCTCTTGAGCTGCGCCCTTGCCGAAAGTCTTGCTCTGCGCCTGCCCCGTGATCACCAGCATGGGCACCCCGTCGGCGAAGGCGCAGCTGACCCCCGTCAGGAGATTCGTCGCCCCCGGTCCGGAGGTGGCCGCAGCGACTGCCACTTGGCCACTGACCCTGGCGTAGCCATCCGCCATGAAGGCGGCTCCACATTCATGCCTAGTCACGACTAGATTCATCTCCGACGCACACTCGACGGCGTCGAAGAAGGGGTGCAACAGCCCGCCGGGAACGCCGAAAACGGTGTCGATCCCTTCTGCTGCCAAGCTACGGATCAGCGCATCCACCATCCTGAGCGTCTGCGCCTGCTCGGCACCCGGCTCCCGCAGGATCTCCCGAATTTCACTGGATTTTTCTATCGGACGCTCGGCGTTGTGACGCCGGAGGGCCGTCGCTTGGGGTTCGGCTAGTGGGCGGCTCATCGGGTACGGGAGGCTTCCTCGGAACGGTTCGTTTGCGGTTCAACTGTGAAATACCCGGCAACAACGTTCGCTTTGGGCACGCGAGCGCCCAATTTGCCACAGGGTGTTTCTTTCCAGGTCTGCGTTCAATCACGACCACCGGCTGTAGGACATAAGCCCGCATCGCCAGAAATGGCGTTCCGTGTAGCTGCACTGCAATAGGTTACCTCCTGCCGCCGACTCTGCGTCGAACATTGAAACGGCGGTGCAGACAGCAAACGTGCTTGGTCTCGGTTTCGCCGAAATGCGGATGGCGGCGAAACGACGGCATCCAGATCACGTTCACGGACTCCCGGTTCGAGGACTGCGATCGATTTCAGGCGCTTCGGGAATTGCCTGCGAAAAACACGACGCAGTGTCCACCGAATAGCCGCCAGCTCGCGCAAGACGACAGATCGCACGAAACCGTCGAACTCGTGCCCAGCGGCCACCTCCTGAGGGCACCGCTCGCTCAGGAGCCCCACTTCTGGCCAAAACTTAACTCAAAAAACTACAACCGACGCTAGCGCCGCGGTGAGCTGACCCGCCCTGAGCTGACTCGTGGATGGGTGGATGGTCCGGTGAGACAGCGTACGGCGGTGTTCGTCCGAACCAATCCCCTGGCACCGCGGCGAAACCGCCACGGCGCGGGTGCTATCCCGCGAGCGGCCGCAGCCTGGAGCAAATGGGTGCATCAGCGCTGCGCCGCCCCCATCAACCCGCGACCGCGGACGGGTTCCTGGCCTACCCCGAAGCTAGGAGCACCGTTTTTGGTGTCCCACCGCCACCATCGCCACTGAACCGGCCCAACCACGGCGGGACGTACAACCGCGGTAGACGTTTTTAGTCCGCTGCCGCTTCCGTCTTCGCCCGTGCGACGACGTGGTAGAGTCACTGCGCTCCATACCCCTGACCTAAGGAACGCTCCCATGAAAACCTCTTGGATACTCCTCGCAACCCTCGCTCCCATGCTCATCGCCGGCTGCGGCGGCCAAGCAGCATCCGATGCAAACGGCAAGGACCAAGTCGAAGAAGGCGCGACCGATGAAGCCTCCGAAGAGGCTGACGTCGAAGAAGCCGAGCCAGACGAAGCCGTCGGGGGAGACGAGGAGACCTTCTCCGAGGACGTCGATCAAGACGGTGACGTCGATGAGCAGGACGAGCAGCTGGCCCGAGTGTCGGAGGTGCTCGATATCGATCTCGAGGACGCGGACGGCGACGGCGACGTGGACGTCGACGATCTGGCTGACATCGCGATGGAGGAGTACGACATCGACGAAGAGGAACTCGACGTCACCGGCGACGGCACCTTCGATGAAAAGGATCTCCAGGAGATTTCCGATCAGATCGAGGAGGGGGTCATCACTCCTGAGACCGTATCGCAAGCTGACAATGTCGACGTCGCATCCAGCGGCGGGGTGGCCGTCGCGACTCCCGCGCCGATCGGGATGATTGCTCCTCCACGTGGTGTTCCGCTGCCGGCCGGCCCCGGCAACACCAGCATTCCCGACTTGGGCGACTGTGAGGAACAAGGCCGCTCCCAAGGGCCAGACTACTGCGACGTCAGCTACTCGTGTGAGAGCGGCTCCATGTGGGGCAACTGCTGGAACGAAGGCACGGGGGTCTTGTATTGTAGCTGCAGTGGAGAGGGCGAAACCGGATTCGGCTACGCGGACTACCAGCTGACGGAAGTGGCGGTCTCGGAAGCCTGCGGGACGCTGATGGATCTGTGCACATCGGAGGTTCAGCCGGATTTCAGCGGGGAGCCGGAGTGCGTGCCCGAGTACCAGTCGGCGAGCGACCAATGGTGTGACATGTCCATGCGCTGCTCCCAGTCCGCAGAACTCGAGGGCGGTGCCACCGCACTCCTATCCGAGTACGAGTCGGTCAGTTGCTACCGTGAGGAGGAGGGCGGCCCGAGGCGCTGCGAGTGCTACGGGCCTCAGGGCAGCATGAGCTTCGAGCTGGCGGATGGCAAGGGCATCGAACCATGCGTCTCGGCCCTGGACATTTGCGACTCGGCCGACTCCCTCGAACCCGAGGGCGATCCCGAGTGCGAGTTTGCGTACCAATCAGCAGGCCAGAATTGGTGCGAAGCGCAGATGTCATGCATCAGGACCGCGACCACCGGGGACGTGACGGTGGATATCGCCGAAATGGCGAGCACCAACTGCCAGCTCGTCTCCGAAGGCGTATGGCAGTGCGGCTGCTACTCCAGCACTGAGTCGAACAGCTTCGAGCTCGAGAGCACGGCCACTGCCTGGGACACCTGCACGGAAGCCGTCGAGATGTGCGGCCAGTAACCGAAGGCCAAGCCTGACGCGGACGGTGAACTACCCGCCCGCGTCACGACCGTTCACTCAACGGTCGATGCCAGCCAGAACCTGCAGCTAGTTCGATCCAGCTGCGGGTGGGGCAGGTGCGGGGGCTGCCGTGTCGGGCGCACCGGAGGCAGCGGCGCCAGTCGCGGGTGGCGAGGCAGGTTCCGCGGGCATCGGGGTCGGTGCTGGCGCTGGAGCCACTGTCGGCTCCGGAGCAACGGGGGGCTCTGGCGCCTGCACGGCTTCGGGCGCTGGCACCATCTCGCCACTTGGCGGGGTCTCTCCGGTCCCGTACACGACCGTGCAGTTCTTGGTGTAGAAGAACCCGAGGACCGCGCTGTTGTCGAAGTCCACACCGACCACTTCGGTGATGCCTCCCTGCTTGGCAGCGGCGGCTTGGGTTGCGTCACCCCAAGCGACGAGCTTGAGAATGTCTTGGGAGCAGGCCACGCCTCGCTTGACCAACTGACGTCCACCCATGGACGCATTCAGGTTGGGGTCCCAACCGATACCTGCCGAATCTCCAACGCCGCTGATGTGAATGGGGGGATGGCCAACGTCTTCGTAGATCAGGCCCGCGGTGACGCAGCCCGACGCCATCAGCGTGAAGCCGAGGAGCGTCGTGAACACGATTGCTGTCTTGCATGACTTCTGGAACGACATGTCTCTCACCTCCCGCCTCATTCGCCCGACACCACGGTGCAGTACTCTCTATAGACGAAGCCGAGCACGCCCATACGCGTCTCGTCGGCGGCGTGGACGGTAGTGATACCGCCATTGAGTGCAGCTGTTTGCTGGCTGGCATCGCCCCAGGCGACCAAGCCAAGCACGCCGTGGGCACAGGCTTTGCCCGTCTTGACGATGGTTCGCGTTCCGTCGACGGGAGTCAGAGGAACACCCTCCGGCGGAGCTTGAACGTCGTGATAGATGACACCGAATGGTGCACAGCTGGTGAACAGCAATGTCGCTGCTCCCGATACGAGTAGTCCCTTCATCACCTCTCCTCAATTGCGGGTGCCCAAATTCGAGCACCCGCGTCGAGGCGTAACGAGTCCCTGTAGGGATGTCCAGGGACGTAGGTGCGTAAGCTTTGCGCAAACTGTTGCGAGCAGCTGCCGGGCACCCGGCAAACAACGCCACGCGGCAACTGGAAAGACCCGTCCGCGTCTCCATCGTCGCTCGACAATGCGGTCGACGCTATCCAGAGCCTCCTTCACGCTACTGGGTCGACTTACGTAGCGCTCGGCGTGGCTCCCGCGGTGTCGACCTGTCACGAACCTCCACGGGCACCAGTTCGATTCAGCAAAAGCCCGAGTCGCGACGTCGAAAGTTCGAACGCAGCTCCTCGCTCACGCTGCCCCATACGGTGTGAGTGTGTGGTGAGAGCGATACCACGACCAGTACGACGCCGTTGTCGGGCCTACGAGGGTGGTCTTCGAATACGATGCCAGGCGGCAAAGATTCAGCGCCACGAGTCAATCCCCATCATGCGCTCGCAATCCGGGTTTAGCATTTAGCCTCAGGATCGCAGTGCCTATCGTCCATTTTCGCTCGCTCTGAGAGCAGAGAAACCGCCGCCATCCCGGGTCAGCAGCGTCAGCGCCATGATCCACAACGCCAGCAGACGCACGATGCGCCCCATCGGTCGTGCGCTCATTCGCCTCGAACGAACTACGAACGGCTGCTGCGTCTCGGGGAGAGTGACGGCTTCCGTCCTGCCCGCCTGAAGAGAGCTAGCCCTGCCCCGAGGCGGGTGGCTGCGTCCAACGCCCCCGATCCTCCAGGGCCGCTTCCAAGAGTCGTTCTCGGACCTGGTCTTTCGGAATCACTGCGCTGGCGCTAACCCGACTGGCAACCTTGGAGAGCTCCGCCATGCTGGCTCCGGAAACGAGCACTATGTTAAGCTGCGTTAGCTTGGGATTCCCACGCAACAGTCGCGCGAACTTGTCACCATCCATCGACGGCATGAACACGTCCAGCACCAACACGTCGATACGATGCCGCAGAATCGTCTGCGTCGCGCCTATGGGAGAGGAAAGCTCAAATACCTCGAAACCGCCCTCCCTCAGAATCGACGCCAACAGCGCCCGCGCCATGTCGTCGTCATCAACAACCAATGCTCGCTTGTTCGGTTCCATCCAGCCCTCGGTATGCAGCAATGACAACAACTTGATCGCGACGTTGGGGAAATCGGAGTGAAAGCCTACCCGCGGAAGACGCTCAAGTCGAAGATGCTGCAGATAACCCTCAGCATAATGCTTCTCACGGTGGTGGCCACCATCATCTCACTGGCCTGGTCGAATCGTCAAGCCGAGCAGGAACGCCTACGGGAGACGACACAGCTGATTCACGAAAGCATCGCGAGCAGGGCCATGACGCTGGCTCGGGGACACGCTCTCGCGTTGCGGGGCCTCGTCGCGGACAACGCCTACGGTGATGTGCGACAGCTGATCCGAGGCACCGTGAGAGATGACACCGACATGCTGTACGGCTTGTTGGTGGGCTCCGATGATCGGCCTTGGGCCTATTCGTCACCGCTCACCACTGACGATGTCGATGACGAAATCACCGTCGATTTGCCCAAGGAACTGGCCCTCACACCCGCAGCGCTCCGCAAGAACGGCGAGCACGTTCGCACCGAGAAGAAGGTGTTCGGGCAGGAGGTGTACGAAGTGAGCACACCAGTAATCGACGAGCGCGGCGAACTACTGGGCAGGGTCATCTACGGCTTCAGCGTCGAACGAACGCGCCAAGCGATGGCTGAGGCTCGAGGTCGATCGCGACGCGCTCAGCGGGCAGCAATTCTGACGACCGTGCTGGCGGGGCTTTCCACGCTGCTCATCGGGGTGTTCTGGGTCATCCGGTCCTCGGCGCACATCACGCGCCCCTTGGGCGAACTGACCGCCGCGGCGAACCAGATCGCAAGCGGGCAGCGAGGAGTGAGGGTAACCGCCTCGAGCGGCGACGAGGTGGAGGTCCTGGCGGCGGCCTTCAACCAAATGCAGGACTCGAACGAAGAGGCGATGAGCAAGCTGGAGGAAGCCAAGGAGAAGGCGCTCACCGCAGAACGTCTCAAGAGCGAGTTCCTGGCGAACATGAGCCATGAAATCCGCACACCGATGAACGGCGTCTTGGGAATGACGCGTCTCATCCGCAGCGAGCAGCTGTCCCCCAAGCTTCAGCGCTACGTGGACGGTATCGACGCTTCTGCCAATGCGCTCGTCACGGTCATCAACGACATCCTCGACTTCTCCAGGCTCGAGTCCGGCCAGTACACTCTGCTCAACGAGCCGTTCGACCTGCGTGCCGTCGTCCAAGAAGTCGCCGAGCTGCTCGCCATCCACGCCCATCAGAAGAACCTCGAGGTCATGTATCGCTTCGCCGCCGAGATTCCTGCGCTGGTGGTCGGGGATTCGGACCGGCTGAGGCAGATCGTGACCAACCTCGTGGGCAACGCCGTGAAGTTCACCGAGTCGGGTGAAGTGTTCATCAACACCGAAGTAGAGAATCGACGAGGCACGGAGTTGACGCTTCGCATCTCAGTGACGGATACGGGTATCGGTATCGACCCAGAAGAACTACCGCGGCTGTGGGAGGAGTTTTCGCAGGTGGACGGCAGTGCCGTTCGCAGGCACGGTGGGACGGGGTTGGGGCTCGCCATCTCCAAACGGCTGGTGGACATCATGGGCGGCAAAATCGAGGTCGAGAGCGAGCTGGGACACGGGAGCACCTTCTCATTCACCGCAAAACTGGCCGTCGACCCGCGCGCCGAGCAGCGTGCATTGCACGCCCAGTCGACAGACGAACGCGTTCTGTTCGTCCATCCCAGTCAGCGGTGGCTCGAACTCGCGGAAGAGCTTGCTGCGTCGTGGGGGATGGCGGCGCGTACCGTCAGCAGCGGACAAGCGGCACTCGACGCCCTCCGGGAGCAGCCCAAGGACCGTGCCTTCGACGTCGTCGTCGCGAACGCCACGTTGGGTGACATGGACTTGTCGGAACTTCTGGTGAGAATCCGCGAGGAGTTGGACTTACGGACCCCAATCATCGGGCTCTCCAAGCCGGGCGCCGAAACCGTCTCCTCCGAGGTCCGTTCCGAGCTGCGGGTTCAATTGGACACCCCCGCTCGCAGCGCAGAGCTGTTCGGCGCAATCACTGGCGACCTCGTCGGCACTTCCTCCGAACGGCGAAACTTGCCTCCGGAACCCCTCCCCCTGCACTCGTTCGACCCGATCCTGGTGGTCGACGACAACAAGATCAACCGCATGGTCGTGCTCGAGGATCTGCAGCGACTGGGATACCGAACGGAGGCCGCCGAGAACGGCGAGCAGGCCGTCGAGCTGTTCAAGCAGGGTCGCTACAGCTGCATCTTGATGGACTGTCAAATGCCGTTGCTAGATGGCTACGACGCAACCAGAGCCATCAGGAAGCACGAGCGAGAGCACGACCTGAAACCCACACCCATCATTGCGCTGACCGCCCACGCCTTCGAGGGCGAACGCGAGCGAGTCGTAGAGGCTGGGATGGACGATTTTCTGAGCAAGCCATTTCACCCGTCGTCGCTACGCAAGCTGCTGCGTCAATATGGCACCGAGCAAGCCGCTGAGAGTAGCTCACCACCCCAACCCAGACCGACGGCAACGGCGCTGGCCCCCACAGCCGTGCTCGACCCAGCGATCGATCGCTCAGCGCTGCTGCTCAGCCTCTTTCTCGAGCAGATGCCTGAGCAGCTCGAACAGTTGCGGCAGGCGCTGAGCTCCGGGTCGGTCAAACGGATCCGCAATTGTGCCCACAAGATCAAAGGCAGCTGCCTCACCCTGGCGGCTCCCCAAATGGCCGCGACGGCCGACGAAATCCAGAAGCGGGCAGAAGCTGAACAGCTCCACGTAATCCCGGCGCTTGTGCTCCAGCTCAACGAACAGCACCGACTCGTCCGCGAGCTCGTCGAAGTCGAACTCGCCGCTCTCCCCGCTCAGGATCGAAGTGGTCGTTTGCTCGGTTAGTCGCGCGGCATCGAGTGTCGGACCCATGAAACGAACCCGAAGCACTCCGCACGATGGCGGGCAGCGAAATCACGGATGGCAGGCTGACTTCCCTCGCTCGATGCTTCGCGACGACGTCTCCGACGAGGGCGCGGACCGAGAGCTCGCCGTCTACGACTGCATCTCCGACGACAGCTGCCCGAAGGAGTGAGCGCGTCGGCGGGCGCCGTATCGCCACGCCCACACGAGCAGCACCAAACCGAGCGCGCCATCGCCCTTCGGTTTGCGACCAACGAGCCACGCGATGGCGATGGAAACGACGTAGAGTCCGCACAACGACAACGCGAGGGCGAACTGTGAGCCCAGATCCGGCGGTGTGAGAAGTGCGCCGAGTGCGAATGCCGCCACGACGAAGTAGCGCCAGCCCAGAAGCAAGTGCCGATGGTTGATGAGACCAGCCGCAGACAACACGAAAACAACGAGCGGTAGTTCGAATAAGAGCCCGAAAACGAGCACCAGCCGCACCAGGAACCCGAGGTAGTCCTCCACCTGGATCATCGGCTCGCCGGGCGAGTTGCTCAAAAGGAACTCGAATGCGCGAGGAAGAACGAACTCGCGACACAATCCGGCACCCACGAGGAACAACAGAACGGAGCCCAGCGCCAGCGGCAACAGGACGCGACGTTCATGACGGTACAGCCCTGGAGCCACGAAGGCCCACAGCTGATAGGCGATCACCGGCAACGCAACCACGGCGGCGGCTGTCAGCGTCAACGCCATGTAAGCGGCAAAGCCCGATGTGGGGGACGGGTAAATGATCGGGCAGGCAGCGCCCAGCACTCGATGACAAGCGAGATCGAAAGGGGCCTTGACCCATTCGAAAAGCTCGACACGGAAAGCCCAAGCCAGCGGCAGCGCTGCCAGCAGGCTGCCGAGAGACCACGCCAAGCGCCGCCTCAGTTCGCCCAAGTGTTCGAGAAACGTCATCGACCGCCCTTCGTGTTTCATCGTAGCTCCTTCGGGAACCGTGCCCTGTTCGTCGAAGAACCGGCGTGGCGCGGGATTCTTCCCCGCACCCCTCGATTCGAAGCCGCGTGGGACGCGAGGTCTGGGCGAGGCCAGGTAGCCCGCGACCCAGCTCCGACCACGACCCTCGACCCTGGATCAGTAGGAACTGTCCTACACTGATGATAATGGCATTCAGTTAGTTGGCAGGCCTGGGACGGGCGCAGCCACCGCTGGGAAGGCCGTCAGCCAACCTCGCAGCGAAGGAATTGCGCGCTGTTTTGGGCCACCGGAGCCTCGATGTGCGCCTGGTCTACGAAAATTCGCGCGAGGTGACTTGCGAGCCACTAATGATATTGATATTCATTTCGCTCCTGAACGTGCCTGCGCTCGCCTTTGGGCGCACAAATATCTGAAATCACTAACTAATACTCGTCCAGCTTTGCCCTTGAAAGGTCAAGCTCGCGCGGCTCCGACGAGTAACAGAAACCAGAGATCAACAAATCATGGCTTCCAGAACACTGCACACATGGCTCCGACTCATGCCTTTGGCGTTCAGCCTCATCACCACGTCCTGCGGTGACGACAGTGGCGAAGCGCCCGACGACGGCGACGAAACCGAACAAGACACCGAGGCGGACGGGGGCGACGGCTCAAACGCGGAGCAGACCGAGGGCGACGGTTCGGACGCCGAAGACACGGAAGCAGCAGGCAACACGGACGCCGGGGACCCCGACGAAGCAACGGACGGTACCGATGCCGACCTAGCGGCAGACGGCGGTCCTTCCGGGCCCGAGCTGCCGGCGATCGACGAAGTGGCAGCAAGACAGGTGGAAGTCGCCGCCGATTTGCTGGGCGTCTCGATCACCGAGGAGGGTCTGATCTACGTCGCGGGCAACACGGACGAGGACGGCGACGCCGCCATCCTCGTCGGGCGCTTCGATGGTGATGGCAAACTCGACACCGACTTCGGCGAGAACGGCTACGTCGTCATCAATTCGCTCTTGGCGGGCGACGACCATCCGGACGCACTGGTGCCAGGCGAGGAAACGACGAGCGCGGTCGCTGCGCTGGGAGACGGGGGAGCTGCGGTCCTGATCAATCGCAACGACGACAACCTAGGTAAGGAAGTCGTACTCGCGCGTCTGGATGCCAGCGGTGAACTCGATGGCGACTTCGGCGAGGACGGCATCGCGCCGGTTCCGATGACGGACTGGACGTTTGGCGAAGAGTGGACGGATGCCGGTGGCGAGACCGAGCCGCTGTCGACAGCCTACGACGTGCTGCTCGACCCGAGCGGGGACGAAGAACGATTGGTGGTCTTCGGGGCATCGCCCGCTCCGAAGACCACTGGTCGTATCGACATGGACCGCTACGTCGTGCGCCTCTTGGCGGACGACGGCAGCTTGGACACGGAGTTCGCGGACGACGGCATCTTCTCCATCGACTTCGGCGAGAAGGAGGGTGAAGACGAAGCTCGACGCGGGTACGTGATGGACGATGGTTCGATCGTCTCCTCTGGGTACACGGAGTTCGAAGAGACGCTGCACCACATCTTCTTGCTGAAGCTGGACGCCAACGGGGAACCCGCGAGCGATCACGGCTTCACTGACGAAGCCAGCGACTGCGGAACCGAGCAAGATGGGGTGATCTGCATCAACCCGTTCATCGGAGAAGGCTACGCGGAAGTCTACGCGGTGGCGGTGCAGGCCGACGGTCGCCTGGTCACCACCGGCTACGGCGAGCCTGTCGTCGACTCCGGCACCGAGCAGGACTTGGTCAGCTTTCGCTTCGATGGCGAAGCGATGGACACGGACTATGGAACCGCCGGCGCCTTGATTCGCGACAGCGGTACCGAGGATCGTGGACGCGACATCGTGTCCTTGGATGACGGGCGCCTGGTTCATGTGGGCAAGTACGGAGGCTTCGCAGCCATGTACGTGACTGACTTCGACGGAGAGCTGTGGAGCGACTTCGGTGAAGGAGGCATCGCGTCGTTTGCAGACTTCACGGGCAATGTGCGAGGTGTTGCAGAACGAGAAGGGCTGATAGCTGCCGTCGGTGACGGAGGCTTCTTCGCCGTCTTCCGGGTCGAGAACTGATGGCGCGGCTGGGCCCAAGTGAGCGAGCGCAGTCTTCGGTCGGGGTGATCCTTGCCCGGCGCTCTGCCGTCGTGGCTGGGAAGCCGGTCAACCCCACCCCGAAAACGAGCGCTCGTGCATTGGCGCTGACTCATCTCGCCGGTTGCCTGTCCCTGCTTTGGATCGGCGCATGTTCACCCCCTCGACCCCGCGAGCAGGTGGCGGAGCAGTCTGAAGCGGAGACCGACAACGGCTCGACGCTAGCCCTGCTCCCGCACTCCGACGGCGGCACTTCAACGAGTGACGAGTTCACGGCGGAGTGTGGCCCGGGCCCTGATCCCGACGCCTCGTTTTCGAAGAAGAACCTGCTGCGCTCCGTGGCTGCTTGTGCCCAGCTGAGGTACTGCGAGTTCGGGGCCACAGCCGAAGCCCTCTCGGACGCAGCTACCGCGTACGCGGAAGACTCGACGGAGGAGCGACTGCTCACCTTGGCCGCGGCTTATCAAGCGAGCATGGAGCGCTGGTCGCGAGCGGAGCTCTTCCAGTTCGGGCCCGCCGCCAGCGTGGCCAAGGACATGGAGAACGGACAGGGCCTGAGGGACCTGATCTACTCGTGGCCAAACGTGAGTCGTTGCCGCGTCGAAGAGCAGTTGTTCGGGCGAGCTTACGTGGACGCCGGCTTCGACGACCTGATCCAGGTTCCCATCAACGCGCGCGGACTGTTCGCCGTCGAGTATCTCGCCTTCTACGGCGACGTGGACAACGACTGCGGGCGCTTTTCGATCACGAACGAAGGAGACGCCTGGGCTTCGACCGACCCGTCAGAGCTGGAGCGACTCAAGCTCGACTACCTGGCCGCGGTCGCCAACGACGTCGCAAAGACCGCGGACAAGCTGCAAAAGGCGTGGGATCCGAAGCACGGCGACTTCGAAAGCCAACTCGTCTCTGCCTCGGCATACATGGACCAGCAACAGGCGCTCAACATCGTCGCTCACGGCCTGGTCTACGTCGACCTCGAGGTCCGCGACTACAAGGTTGGCGCCCCGGCGCAGTTGTACGAAGACGCGCCGCTCGAGCGCCCAGAGTCGTCCTTCGTCGGTGGTGCCACACAACTGGTGGCGGAGAACCTGGCGGGCTTCCGCGACCTGTTCCAGGGTTGCGGCGGAGAGGGACTCGGCTTCGACGACTGGCTCGTCGAGGCAGGCCACGAAGACCTGGCGCAGGACATCCTGAGTCACCTGGACGATGTCGATGAAGCGGTCGCGGGCTTTCCAGAGCTGAACGTGGCCTCGACTGAAGAACTCGTCGCGCTGCACGCAGTTATGAAACAGCTGACGGATGCGATGAAGAGTGAGCTCTTCGGTCAGGGCAGCCCGCTGGGACTGACCCTGCCGACGGGTGTCGAAGGGGATACGGACTGACGTTCGGTGCGAGTCATGGTCAACGAGGAACGAAACATGAAGTCCAATCCCTGGTTCGAGCGTGCTTTCCGCCCAGTGGACGGGGCGTGGCTGGGTGCGTTCAGGATCTTGTTCGGCCTGGTGATGTGCATCTCGATGCTTCGCTTCATCGTGTACGGCTGGGTGGAGCGCTTCTTCGTCGAGCCCTCGCTCCACTTCAAGTACTGGGGTTTCGAGTGGGTAGAACCGCTCAGCCGCACCGGCATGAGCGTCCTATTCCATGCCCTCGCAGTGTTGGCGCTTTGCGTGGCAGCAGGTTTCTGCTTTCGGATCTGTGCCTGGCTGTTCGCCCTCGGGCTTTCGTACTTCCAGCTGATCGACGTCTCCACCTATCTCAACCATTACTATCTCGCCTCTCTTCTGGCGTTCCTGCTTGCTGCCTCTCCCGCAAACCGCGTGTGGAGTATCGACAACCTTCTTTGGAAGCGACGCAACTCGCAGGTTCCTAGCTGGTGGCTGTACCTACTGCGCTTCCAGGTCGGTACGGTCTACACCTTTGCCGGTCTGGCGAAGCTGAACGGGGACTGGCTGCTCCACGCCCAGCCCTTGCGCATCTGGCTCGGCGGGAAAACGCACCTCCCGCTGCTCGGGCCACTGTTCACCATAGACGGCGTGCCCTTGCTGATGAGCTGGGCCGGCTTTCTGTTCGATTCGACCATCGTGCTGTGGCTGTCGATGCGCCGTACGCGGCCTTGGGCCTATCTCGTCGTGCTGAGTTTCCACGTGATGACACGCGTGCTGTTCCCCATCGGCATGTTCCCGATCATCATGACGTTGGCTGCTCTCGTGTTCTTCGAGCCCGACTGGCCGCGCACACTGAGCCGTACACTGCGCAGCACTTGGCGGCGAGTGTTGCCGGACAACGGCTCAGCGCTGGTAGCGCGAGCTGTGAGCCCACCGAGCGTCCCTGAGATCGCCACCGCAACGGCGACCCCGCCCGTACCCGTCATGACCTGGCGCAAAGCTGCCGTGCTGTGTGCCGCCGCATATTGCGTCGTTCAGGTAGCGCTCCCATTGCGCTTCATCGCCTACGGCGGCAACGTGATGTGGCACGAACAGGGGATGCGCTTCGCTTGGCGCGTGATGTTGCGCGCCAAGGGGGGAAGCGCGCGTTTCGTCGTCGAAGAGCCCAGTTCAGGGCGCAAGGTGCACGTGGAGCCGCGACGCTACCTGACCGACATCCAGGAGGCAGAGATGGTGAGTCAGCCCGACTTGATCCTGCAGTTTGCCCACTACCTGGAACAGGACTACGAGCGCCAGGGCTGGAAGGACGTCGCCGTTCGCGTCGAGTCCCGTGTCTCGCTCAACGGGCGAAGAAGCACGGCGCTCATTGCCCCCGACATCGATCTGACCACACGCAACGATAGCTTGTTGCCTCTGGCCTGGGTGACCGAATCCCCAGCAGAGCCTCCCCATCATACGCGACCTGTACTGTGAACATTCGCCAGCTTCCCCCCTTCCGTTCGGGCTTCGAAATGCCCGCACCTCGCTCCTTTGCATTTCTGGCTTTGCTGGCATCGTTGCTGACCGCGGGGCAAGTCGTCGCTCAGCCGACGCAAGACGCCCCAGTCCAAGAGGCGCCTCCGAAGCCGCCGAGCGATGACGGACGTTCACCTGATACGCCCCCTGCCGCGGACGACCGCCAAAAAGCACCAGCGCCAGAGCAGCGCCCGGCGGAGAGCCCCCAGCCAGCGCCCGCACCCACACAACCACCCCAATCCGGAGACTCCCCCCCCAACGACGCATCGACTCCGACGCCTCAACCGCAGCAGCCCGGACAGGCACCAGCGCCCCCCACCCCTCAGCCCGCGGATGGCCAACCCCCCGCGCCGGCGACCCCCCCCGGGCAGCCAGCAGAAGAAACGCCGTCCCCCAACGACGGGACAGCGGGAGCCCAAGAGCAACCAGGGTCCGAACCCGAACAATCCATTTCGACGGAAGGCAGCTCTGACGAGAGCGCAGCCGCACCAGCACCTATCGAGATCGAGATCGACGTGGGTGTGGGTCCAGAGGCCGCAGTGACAACCCCTCCCACAGCGGCGGGCGATGACGCGTCGACTGCCGACGCGGACGAGCCCATCGACGTGCTCGTCGCGGGCACACGCAGCTCGCGCATGGCCGGTGCCGCACAGGTAATCGGCAGCGAGCAACTCGAACGCCTCGAGTACGACGACGCTCACGCCGTGCTGCGGCAGGTGCCCGGTGTGTACGTTCGGGAAGAAGATGGCGCAGGTTTACGCCCCAACATCGCCATGCGCGGGGTCAACCCCGATCGCAGCAAGAAAGTGACGTTGATGGAGGACGGGATCCTCTTCGGCCCAGCCCCCTACTCGGCCCCAGCCGCCTACTACTTTCCGATGATGACGCGCATGTCCCAGGTCAGGGTCATCAAAGGGGCCGGGGCGGTGGCATTCGGCCCGCAGACGGTCGGCGGTGCCATCGACATGATCAGCCGTCCCATCCCTACCTCCAAATCGGCAGGGCTGGACCTCGGATACGGTCAGTACGGCTACCGCAAGGCACACCTGTTTGCCGGCACCAGTGACGAGCAGGTCGGCTTCTTGATCGAGGGCGTCCACGTCGGCAACGACGGCTTCAAACAACTGCCCGACGACGCCAACACCGGCGCTGCTCGCAATGAGTGGCTCGTCAAGGGTTCCTACCTGGTCGATCCTACTGCAGAAACGACGAACGAACTGTCCATCAAGCTTGGCTACTCGACGGAAGCCTCCAACGAAACGTATCTCGGCTTGACCGACGAGGACTTCGAGGCGAACCCCAATCGACGCTACGCGGCGAGCGCATTGGACCGAATGGACAACCATCGAAGCACAATCGCGCTCACCCACCGACTAGAAACCTTCGACGGCAAGTACCAGCTTCAAACGACGGCCTATCGCCACGACTTCTTCCGGATTTGGCGCAAGTTCAACCGCCTGGGTGGCGCTTCCGCGAGCGACGTTCTCGCGAACCCGGACGACCCGTCCAATGCGGCGCTCTACGGTGTGCTCTCGGGACAGACGAACACCTCGAGCGCCTTGGACGCAGTTTGGATTGGGCCCAACCAACGTGAGTTCGTGAGCCAGGGTCTCTTTTCTCGTCTGCTGTGGCAACCCGTCACAGGCAGCATCTCTCACAAGGTCGAATCGGGAGTGCGGCTGCACTACGACTCGATTGAGCGCGATCACTCGGAAGAGTCGTTCGATCTGGCTGGGGGCAACCTGGTTCCGACTGGAGCGGCGACCGAGACGACGACCCGCAACTTCGCCTCGACCTATGCGCTTGCAGTTCACCTAACAGACGCCATCACCTATCGCTCACTGACCGTCACCCCAGGTGCCCGCGTGGAAGTCATTCGTTCCCGATTGGACGACTACCTCGCGGACGAGAGCAGCAAGCGCACGCTGGTTGCGCTGATGCCGGGCCTCGGCGTGTACTACGCCCTGCTCGAAGAATGGGGCGTGTTCGCGGGTGCCTATCGAGGGTTCAGTCCCCCGCCGCCCGGCAGCCCGAAAGCGATCGAGCCCGAGTACAGCATCAACTACGAAGTCGGTACTCGCTACTCGGACCACCCGACGAAGCTGGAAGCGCTCGGCTTCTTCAACGACTATTCCAATCTGACGGACGTGTGCACGTTCTCCAATGGTTGCGCCAACCAAGACCTGGACCAACAATTCGACGCGGGGCGGGCGCGGATTTTTGGCCTCGAATCGACGGCAGCGTACGAGTTCGAACTCGGAGCTTTCAAGTTCCCCCTCTCCGCTGCCTACACGCTGACGTTCGGCGAATTCGATAATTCCTTCGACTCCGCCGATCCCATCTACGGCGCGGTCCAGAAGGGCGATGAACTCCCCTATGTCGCGCGACACCAACTCAACGCGCAGCTTGCTGCCGAATACGACCGCTACGGCGCCTACGTCGCAGGGAACTACGTGTCCGCGGTACGGGAGCAAGCCGGCAACGAACCGCTAGGCGACGTGCAGAGCACGGATCCGCTGAAAACGTTGGATGTCGGGGTATCCGCCCGACTGCTGAAGTTCCTGAACCTGTACATCAACGCCCGCAACATCCTCGATTACCAAGGCGTCGCCGCCCACCGTCCCTTCGGAGCACGCCCCAACGCTCCGCGTTGGATCCAAGGCGGGTTGAAGTTCGAGCTCTGAGCGACTCGCCGCAGGCGATGCGGAGGTTGGAGATGCTCCCAAGTGACGCGCTACTCCACGGTGTCGTTTTTCGCGCAACCATACTTGCAGACAGAGGGGTTCCGGCGCATGCGGTGGTCAGGGCGGCGGGGCGAGCGTCGCCCTGCTTAGTGTCGGCTCAGAGGTGCGCCTCATCAATGTTCAACTCCAGACCTCCGACGCAGGAAACGGCGGCGATGGAGCGCAAGGTCAACCTGGGCAATCCGCCTCCGGTGGCGGCGGCACGAACCCTGATGGTTGCTCCCGCGGAGGCAAAGGTGGCTCTGGCGCGGATGGCGGGACCGGAGGTGGAGGCGCAGGTGGAGTGTCGGTTGGCATACTGTTCACCTAACCCACGCCCTATGTTGGTAGTGCAGTCGACTTCGACCTTGGCGCCGCAGGGACCGGCGGCGGAGGCCCTGGAACGCCCGGTGTGACCGGGCTATCAGAACCAATGCTCCAGATGCCCTAGTCCGCTTGCACACGCTGCGGCGGCCACACCGTTCCTGCGTTTCCGTTTTCCCGAACCCTTGCGCCCCGCCTGGAACAATCTGCACCCTCTGCTATCAGCGTCGCGGGTTGGGGTTCGCGAGCTCAAATGGGTGCTCTGCTGCATGATGCCTGTGTGCTGCTCGTCCTGCCCCGCCCCATGCACGCTCGTTTCACTCTGGTATTGCCGCTCGCGCTGTCCGCCACCATTGCAGGCTGCAACGATCCGGAAGGGCTCGGCGATTCCGCAGCGCCGCCGGGCGACACGAGCGGCTCGAGCGCGAACCCCGCCGAAGGCACGCAACCCGCCGTAGGGGGAGGTACCAGCACGATGAGCGGGTCGCTCGACGCTCCGGCGCCCAACGTGGGCCCTGATGGCACAACCCCGCAAGCAGAGCCCGGTGTTCCTGCACCCGACGACCCTGAAGCGCAGGCGACAGGCGCGGCCAGCAGTGCGCCAACCGGGCAGGACGCTGCGGGCCCAGAAGCGTCCCCTGAGGGCCCCCTCGACGAACCGGGTGTTCCGGAGCCGGGGGTCAATCCGCCCATCGACGCCTGCACGAGTTCCGGTGCCCCAGCCGCTGGCGCGGGCCCAGCGGTGCGCGTCGACTTCGACATGAGTGGACGCCCGGAGTCCGAAGTCTCCGAGCTCGGCTACGAACCCTGGCCGGTGGAAGCCGCGGCGAGCATTTCACGCACCTTCGACGACGTGACATTCACCTTCAGCAGTACAGGCGCCGGCACTGGGCTGACTTCGGACTGGTACAAGGCGATCATCCAAACCCCGTACTTCGTGCGACTGGCGGGTGACGGCCTGACCGTCCAGGAGGGACAGCTCGGAGCTGAGATCACCATGAGCATCAGCGGCCTCGGAACTGGCTCGCACACTCTCCTGGTGTTCCTCAATCAGACTCCCAACCCGGAAACGAACACCTTCGCCCCCATCGACATCGCGGTCGACGGCACGGTCGTACTTGATGGACTGGAGCCCAGCCTTCGCGCCGAATCCAACGCCACAGCGCGCACTGCGTACGTCGAGTTCGAAGCGACCGAAGGAGAGCCCGTCACGATCACGTTCACCGCTGACACTTCGGCAGGGGCCAGCAACAACAACGTGATGATCAACGGCTTCGAGCTCAATGCACCCGATGCCGCCACGCAAGCCAGAGACCCCAATCCCGTGCACGGCGACGAGCACGTCGATGCTGACAACGGTGACGTCACTCTGGCGTGGTCGCCAGCGCCAAACGCCGTTGCCCACGACGTGTACTTCGGGCAGGACCCAGCTGCCCTTGCAAGCGCGACACCTGAGAGCTGCGAGTTTCAGGGCAAGCAAACGGACACCACATTTCCCGTCGGTGGACTCTCCAGCCTCCGCACCTACTACTGGCGGGTCGACGAAGTCGATGAAACGGGGAGCATCACCCGAGGCAGGGTGTGGATGTTCCGCCCGCGGCAGCTGGCATTCCCGGATGCCGAAGGCTATGGTCGCTTCGCACGGGGAGGTCGGGGCGGGCGCGTGGTGCACGTCACCAACTTGGATGACAGCGGCCGCGGAAGCCTTCGCGATGCCGTCGAAAGCGATCTCGGACCGCGCACGATCGTATTCGACGTGGGCGGTAGTATCACGTTGGGCTCGCGACTCGTGCTCAACCAGCGCCATGTGACCGTCGCCGGACAGACGGCACCCGGCAAAGGCATCCTGATCCGTGGTGCCCCCTTTGGCATGAGCGGCGCAGAGGACGGCGTCATTCGCTTCGTTCGAGTCCGCCTCGGCGCAGGACCAACCTTCGACGGCATGGGCATGGCGGGTAGCGATCACTCCATCATCGACCACGCGTCCATCAGTTGGACCATCGACGAGGCGTTCAGCTCACGCTCGGCGCGCAACATCACGCTGCAACGGACGCTCATCTCGGAGTGTCTGAACGTCGCCGGCCACGAGAACTACGACCCAGGCACCGAGCACGGCTACGCCGCGAGCATCAGTGGCGACGTCGGTTCGTTCCACCACAACCTCCTGGCTCATTGTGCGGGGCGCAACTGGAGCCTCGCGGGCGGCTTGGACGGGAACGGTGACTTCGCCGGACGCCTGGATATCTTCAACAACGTGATCTACAACTGGCGCAACCGCTCGACGGATGGCGGCGCGCACGAGGTGAACTTCGTAGCCAACTACTACAAACCTGGCGCTGCCACGACACAGCTCGTCGCTTTGAACGCGCAATACGAAGACTTCCCCGGCACCCAGCGGTACTACTTCTCCGGCAACGTGATGCCGGGACGTTTCGACGAAGGGAGTCAAACCCAAGGACGCACCTACGAGGGGCAACCCCAGGGTTACGAGCCCTGGGTCGACTCCCCGTTCTTTCCCTCGTACGCTGCCGTGCAAAGCGCAACTGACGCTTACAAGAGCGTACTGTCGGACGTTGGCTGCAGCCAACCTCTGCTCGACGATCACGACGCTCGCGTCGTTCGCGAGACCCTGACGGGCACGACGACCTACTCAGGGAGCCAAACCGGATATCCAGGCTTACCCGATCATCACGACGATGTCGGCGGATATGAAGACTTCCCGACGACCAACCGCGAAGCGGGCTGGGACAGCGACGGGGACGGCCTTCCTGACTTCTGGGAATTGCACCACGCGCTGGATCCCGATTCCGCGGCGGACGACTTCTCCGATGGCAACGCCGATGCGGACGGTGATGGTTTCACGCAACTCGACGACTATCTCGACTTCCTCGCGCATCCCCACCGTTTCGTGGACGAGGGCTCCAGTGTCGACTTCGACCTCGACTCACTCTTTGCGGGCTTTGAAGAGGCACGCTCGTACGAAGCATCAGGCGCCACTAGCGGCACTGTGTCCGTTTCAGGCTCGGTCGCCACGTTCACTCCGGCGCAGTGCGGACCAGCGTCATTCGACGTTACCGTCGAAGACGCTGCCGGCGCCACGATGAGTCGCAAGCTGTTCGTGTTCGTCGATGGCTGTTGAGCTCGTGCTCGACATCTCGTTGCTGCGGTAACCTTCCCCAAAGCGTTCGCTCGAAGCTCGGGGGCTTGCAGGCTTCGTCGAGGTGTCGGTTTTCGTGATCAAACTCCTGCTCCGCTGCATGTGACCGCGGGCTCCCACACAAATGAAGTACGGGACACACGCCACTCGGAGCCGGAGAAACCAGACGCATGACTGGACTGAACACGCAATTTCGCCTGACCACTATTTTCTGTCTGGGCGCAGCGATGCTGAGCTGCGCAGAGAGCGACCCGGCTGCTGACGACACGGATGGCGTTGGGACCGGAGCGCAGACGCCAGCGGCACAGCCCGCAACAGCTCAGACGCCGGCCGCGCCGGTGGCGGCACAGCCCGTGGCCATGCCCGTCGCGGCTGGGACTGGCGCGCCAGCACAAGCCGCGACACCTGCCCCCACGACACCAGCCGCTGCCGCCCCGATGACGTCAGGGGCAAACGCCGACACGCCTGCCGCTGCGTCGCCCCCCGCAGCAGCGGACATGACGCAGGCAGCGCCGGCGGAGGAGCCTGCAACCACAGCCGCGGAATCGAGCTCCGCCATAGATCCGTCTGCCGAAAGCACGAATGCGAGCGCGGGCGGCGCCGCAGCAACGGAGATGCCGAGCACGACAGACGAACTCCCCGCGGACTCGTGCAAGGGCATCGGCAATGGCGACGCCTGCGAGACGCTGGGCACCTGCAGCAACCTCTCTTGCGGTCTGGCAGACACCGGCAGTCGCGTGTGCACTTGCAACGCGACGTGGGATTGCACGTCGTGCGCCTTCCCGATGGGTGACGATCAACCAGTCATCATCGCGCCGCCCACCGCCGACGATCCCATCGCTGACTGCGACCCCGAAACCGTGGTCGAAAAGGAAGTATGCCCCGCGATGGGTGACCGCTGCGTGATGAATGACGAGATCTGTGCCTGTTGGGTCACGAACAGCGACGATGAGTTGGTCTGGGATTGCGACGACGCTCCGAGCTTCTGGGACTGACGCGGCTCCACCACTCCTGCCAACGACTCCTACATGACGTCTCGGACATTGCCCGCGCCGCACATGCCTCAGACGAAGTGATCTGAGCCGCGCGCCCGATCCGTCGCATGGCCCCAACGAGATACAACAGCGATGAAGCAACCCACGTTTGTCACCAGTGCCCCAAGACTCATTTCGAGCACCGTCGCCCTTTTGGTGACCGGCGTCGTTCATCATGCTCATGCGCAGCCAGCTCAAACGACGCCGCCAGCAACGGCTGCTCCTGCGCCTGCCGCAGCAGACAGCGCCGAACCCACAGCTCTCCCCGATGATACGGTTGCAGCCGAGACGGCACCCGCCGAGGCCTCGGCTCCAGCGACGGAGCCTGCCTCGACGAACCTGCCGACAACGGCAGTCGAAGAGACGCCCGCCGCGGCGCCTGCCGTTCCGAACGAAGCACGAACGACACCCGTTGCGCCAGGCTCCTCGAACGACGCGCACGACGAGCAGGGCACTGGTGATGCTTCGGACGCAACCGTCCCTCCCTTCCTGAGGCCTCGAACGAACGTTCATTGGTTTCCGGAAACCAGCGCCAACACTCGAGGAACCTTCTACTCGCGCGCACCGCTCGCCGTGCACGTGGGGGAGGGCGCAACACAGTTGGGACTGAGCTTCTACGGCTTCTTACAGGCGGACTTCATCTACGACACGACCCGAAGCTACGAAGACGGGATCGGA
Source organism: Polyangiaceae bacterium (assembly GCA_050290545.1). Lineage (GTDB taxonomy): Bacteria > Myxococcota_A > Polyangia > Polyangiales > Polyangiaceae > SZUA-265. The sequence continues at coordinate 38,294 of JBNKHV010000075.1, forward strand.
CACAGCCTCGTCGCGCGCAGCGACGTGTACGACGGCACGGTTGGGCGCGCGCAGTTCTCCCCTCGCAACACGCGACTCGGGTTCTTCTTCGATGGACCTCGGGTGGACGGCTTCTCACCCTACGCTGTCTTGGAGGTCGACTTCTTTGGCAATCAGCCAGGTCATCCAACGGAGGAGATGAGCGAATCAGCTTACTACGACAGCGCGACCATGCGCGTGCGCCATGCCTTCGTGATGCTCGACAACGACTACGTCGATATCCTCGTCGGGCAAGCGTACGACGTCTTCGGCTGGCAGAACTACTTCTTCCCGGCCACCGCGGAGTTCTTGGGGCTGCCGAACAGCGTGTTCTCACGCCGCGCGCAGATCCAAGCGTCAAACACGATTGACATGGGTGCAGTCAATCTGGACCTCGCAGCGAGCATCGTGCGACCCGCGCAACGTGACTCCTCCATACCGGACACCAACGCTGGCCTGCGGCTCAGAGTGAACGACTGGGCAGGTATTTCCAGTCAAGGCAACGGCAACACTCGCCGAGTGAACGCCGCTTTGGGCGTCTCGGGAGTCAGTCGGCAATTCAAGGTCGACGCCTTCACTCCACCTCCAACCCAGAACAGCAATAGCCTCACCGGCTGGGGGCTGTCGGTCGATGCACTGGTACCCATCATTTCAGCCGACAATGCCGCCGACCGCGGCAATGCGCTAACGCTCACCGGGTCCTTCGTGCTGGGCTCCGGCATCGGAGACTTGATGGGCGTCACCGGCGGAGCGCAGTTTCCGACGCTTCCGAACCCGGCGCAGGCCAACCCTCCGCCCGAGTATGACGGCAACGTCGACCCCGGGTTGGTCTCCTTCGATACGCAGGGTGTTCTGCACACCATCGACTGGCAAGCGATCACCGCAGGCATTCAGTACTACCTGCCACCGCGAGGCCGCGTCTTCATCTCCGCCAATTACACTCGAGCCTTCTCGGAAAACCTGGATGCGCTTTTTCCCCAGGGTGGTGCCGAAATCGAGCTCTTGACGTTCGTTGCCGATCAATCTCAGTACGTCGACCTCAACATCTTCTGGGATGTGACGGCCGCATTGCGCTTGGGCCTCGCGGGCGCCTACTCGACTGTGACGTACCTCGATGGCGACAAGCCCGACAACATCCGCACCAAGGCTCAAGCGGCTTACTTCTTCTGAGCCTCGTCGGTCGGGCGCTAAACCCGGCGTTCGGTTCTGTCGAGCCGAGCGCCAGAACCCAGTGCACGCCCTTTGCGCGCGCGGTCACTCGTCGAAGTCGCAACAGTAGACGTTCGCGTCGTAGCCTTCTTCGCTCGTACCTCGAGCACCATCATCACAAATCATGGGAAGATTGTTCTCTTCAGGGCGGTCAGTGCCGTAGCAGGCGAACGCGAATTGCCCTGGGTCACAGCGCGACGCCGAGCGATGCGGAACGCAAGTACCCCCCAACGGGTGCGGCGCCGGCATGAAACAACAATATGGCTTCCACTCCGGATTCGGTGTGTCCATCGGGATCGAACACGCCGGGTGAAAGTAATCGGCACGACTGCGATTCGCACCCAGGTTCTCACCTCGGGGTACCGCACCGCCCGGACAAGCAAATCCCATCAGACGAATGGAGCAGATGCCTTCGCGTTCCTCGCACGCAGGCGCGGGCTCCTGACCGGTACAGCAGTAGTTCTTCAGCTCGCCTTCCTGATAGCCATTACTGCAGTTCAACGCGGGGTTGAGTGACTCCGGCCGGTTTGCACCCCAGCACTCGAACCCGCTGGTGTCGTCGCTGCAGTCGGAAACCGGGTCGTAGGCACATACGGTTCGTTCGGGCGTGCAACAGTAGCCCTGTCGTCCGTCATCGAGCTCTCCCTCGTCGGCACACAGCAGGCCGCTAGGAACCCCCTCGGCGTAGTGAGCGTCCAGATCGGGACGGGCATTGCCCGTACAGCCGTAGGCAACGAGACCGACATCGAGAACTTCCCCCTCCACGTAACCCTCCACACTGCAGTCGAGCCGCGAAGCGGAAACCTCACTGCACTCCCCGTCCACAAGCGTGTCAGAGTCGTCGTTAGGCAGGCAACCGTTGCCCCCCACGAGCACCACCGCGCACAGCACGGGCTGCCAAACGGAGCGCTTTGCGTCGTCGTACTTGCCGTTCGCCATTTTCACTCTCTCAGGTAGCCATCGGGCAGCTTCGGCGCGGGCAGTCTTGGAAACGTGCAGCGACGCGGCGTGGCGTTTCCTTCCATCTCGCCCGACACGGCAACACCAGGACCGTGCGGCATGAAGTTCGTCCCGCCCTCCCCTATCTCGATATCCACGTATTCGGCCATGACGGACTGCGGCCCGATGTTGTCGATGACGACGTTGTCGAGACTGACCGGCCCAGTACGACGTGCCTCGCTGTGACCTTCGATGGTAACGACGGGTTGCCGCGTGTTCATGCACGAGAGGTGACGCACGTTCTCGAAGTTGATCTCGCCGAACTCCGGGTACATGTCTCCAGCGAACAACGGATTGTAGGCCGTACTGATCAGTATCGCGTTGTTCATGTCCCGCATACAAATGTCGCGGTAGGTGATGCCGTTGACGACCCCGCCGCGACTGACGTCACTCTTGATGCGAATTCCGTTGAAGTCGACCTCTGAAGCGTCCTGACCGACACCTCGCGAGTCGGCATCTATCGTCAGGTCGTAGACAAGCACGTCCTGAATACCGGGCTTGTCGGCGTCATCTCGGCCGTACGTCTCGCTGCCAATCGACATGCCATGTCCCGTGCCGAAATGGTTGTGCGCGATGATGAGGTTCTGGACCAGGTGGCCACCCTTGATCGCGATGTGGTCGTCTCCGGTACTGATCGTGTTGCAAGCGATGACGCCACACGATGCCGAAGACGTCGTACCTGGGTCCACACCGTCCGTGTTGCGGGCGAAGTGGGGAGTCATCAGTAGACCCTGGCTGTTGTAAAGCTTCGATGGGGTGAGAATCGTGATGCCCCAAACGGTGTAGCCTTCCCCTGGCTCGTCGCAGGTTCCGTCGGCAGGGTTCGAGGTGATCTTCACGTGGAACTTCGGCGAATCGTGCAGCGTGATGCGATACATCAAGAAGCCCGTCGTGCCTGAACTGAGGTTGACCAGTTGGGGGTTACCGATGCTTCCGTTTACTTGTCGCAGGGCGCCCGAGAGTTGCCACCAGGAGTAGTCGTGTCCCACCAGCGGCTCCCCGCCCTGACCGTCGATCGTGCCGTCGCCGACGATGCCGGGGCTCGTTCCGCTCACCGTGATGAAGTCCTTGCAGGCGCTGGAGTCGTTGACCCCCATCCTTCCGCAGTTGCCTGTCTCTTGGTAGAGCTCCGGCTGCCGCGAAGCGTAGAGCGTTACCCCTTCGTCGACCCAAAGGATCACACTGTCTAGTTCGAGGTGCGCCGTAACGAAAGAGTCCTTGTTGCCGTCGGCGACCAATTTGACGGCGCCCCCTCGACACGCGTCGATGGCTTCTTGCACTCTGGCCGTATCGAGCTTCTCCTCGTCAGCGAACGTCTTCTTCGCGGCCAACGTACGACAGACTTCCGCAGGGAAAGTCGGCTCCGATGGCAACAGCGGATCATCTTCGCCGCAGCGAGGCGCGTCTTCGTTCTCCGTCTCGAAGGGAAGTGTGTCGAGCGTCTCGCACATGTAAACGTACTCGGCGGGGTCGCTGCTCAATGGCGCACAGCCGAGCAGCCACAACACGCACAAGAACAACATGCTCCAGGCGCACCTGGTGGGTCCGACACCAATCGATACCACGATGCCTCGCACTATTGGTCAGACGTGGGTTGGCGACTTGCCGCCGTCAGCAACCCTGACCGAGGGGACAAGGCCACGCCGTCGAGCTACCGCAACTCCAGGTGCGCTTACCGTCCGAATTGGGCGGCTGACAGACGCAGAAGCCGACCTTGGCACTGCCCTTCGAGTCGAGATAGGTGTCGTCCAAATTGCAGAGGGTGCACTCGGCAACGTCGCAGTCCCCCGTTGCCTGAGGCGGGGCGTCTCGAGGGCACGCCTCGGCGTCGATCTCGTCGGGGATCGCGAAACACGAGTAGTCCGCATCTGCCGGGAACTGACAGTCACCTTCTTCGTAGAAACCCGCGAGGCAAGTCTCGGTCTTCCAGCCAATCGACTGTGGCCCACAGGAACGCCAACAGCACTCCGGGTCTTCAGCGGTACAAGCCGCACCCTTCTTGATCTCGTCCCCGGCCGCGGTCGGCGCAAGGTCGCACTTCGGCGTGAAGTTGACGTCGTCACACGTGCCGCCACCAGACGCCTCTTCGGTGTCCGCCTCAGGTTCGGGCTCAGGCTCCGACGCTTCTGGAGTGGATTCGGGCTCCGACGCCGGTTCCGCAGCCTCTGTTTCGCTCTCGCCCGCGCCATTGTCACCCGCACTGGCGGCCTGGTTCGACGTCGCTGGCTCATTGTCTTCTGAACACGCGCCAAGCGCGATACCGAGAAGGACCAGGGGCAGTACTCTTGTCGTCACATGCATTGGGCCAATAACTCCTTGCGCTCGCATCCCCGTTAGATGAGCGAACGGGCCCACCTGATCACGACCCACACATTTCACGACGGACAATCCAATGTCAGCGTTCCGTACCGTTCGCACTGTCGCCAGCAAGCAACCGCTCCCGCCACGAGTGCGGTAGGGGCGTCGCGCGTTCGAATGAGGTCGCTCCCGCGAACGGAAACACCACAACCACGGCGTTCATCTTGCCCCCTTACGCGCTCCGCAGTCAGCTCGGCGCGTGAACGCTTCACGGTTGACTTCGACTCGACTTGCCGCAATCGTGCAGCGACCGGATGGACAAGAAAGCCACTTCATTTCTCGTGCTCGGTCTGGTCGTGGGCGTCTTCCTCACCAGCGGCGCGTTCGCCTGGCTATCGCGACCTGCACCTACTGATTCACCCACGGGCAGCAACCCGTCACCACACGTCGTACTCAAGCTTGCGCACGTGCTCGACCAAAGCCACCCCGTACACGCAGCCATGGAGTACATGAGCAAACGACTGTCCGAGAAGTCGAACGGGCGCGTCGAGCTGCAGATATTCCCCAACGGACAGCTGGGCAGCGAAACGGAGAGTATCGAGCAAGTTCAGCGCGGCGCAGTGGCGATGGTCAAGACGTCCGCCGCGCCGATGGAAGGGTTCGTCCCGGAAATGGCGTTGTTCGGGCTGCCGTACTTGTTTCGCGATTCGGACCATTACTGGAAAGTGTTGGCAAGTGACCTCGGCAGGGAGCTGCTCGCGGCTGGGGCTTCCGTGGGACTGCGCGGTATCTGCTACTACGACTCGGGGAGCCGCAGCTTCTACACCATCGGTAAGGCGGTCGAGAGCCCCGCGGATCTCCACGGTTTGAAGATCCGCGTCATGCGCAGCAAGACGGCCATGGATCTGATTTCTCAGATGGGTGGGGCCCCAACCCCGATCCCGTTCGGTGAACTGTACACCGCACTACAACAGGGAATGGTCGATGGTGCGGAGAACAACCCACCGAGCTTCCTCACCAGTCGTCACTTCGAGGTCGCCAAGCACTACTCCCTCGACGAACACACACGAATTCCGGACATGGTCTTCTTCAGTGAGAAGGTGTGGTCGACGCTAGATCCAGAGGTCCGGCGTTGGATTCAGGAGGCAGCGGACGAGTCCGTGGAGTTCCAGCGCAAGCTCTGGCAGGAGAAGACGGAGCAGGCGTTGCGCGACCTGGAAAAAGCAGGAGTCACCATCGTTCATCCCGAGCCACAACCCTTCAGAGATAAGGTCGCGCCCATGTACGATACGCTGTCGGGTACGAAACTCGAGGCGCTGGTGGCCCGAGTGCGGGAGGCCAAGTGAGCTCGACGGCGAGCGAGAACCCATCTGCACTAGCGCGGAGCCGCAAGCTCCTCGTGCGGGCACTCGAGGGCGTATTGGTCGTGGGTTTCGCGGTACTGACGCTGGACGTCCTGTGGGGCGTTTTCTCCCGCTACGTGGTCGGCGAGCAGAGCCGCTGGACGGAAGAGCTCGCCATCTACCTGTTGGTGTGGGTGTCGCTGTTGGGGGCGAGCGTCACGTACGCCGACAGGGGCCACCTCGGCGTCGACTACTTCGTCGGCAAGCTCGACCCCGCGGCCCAACGGGTTGCAGCGGTGGTCGCTGAACTCGTCGTGCTTGCGTTCTCGGTGTTGGTGCTGCTTTGGGGTGGTTGGGCGCTGATCACGGAAACGCTCGCCGCGGGTCAGGTCTCTCCAGCGTTGGACGTCCCGATGGGCTACGTGTACCTGGCTGTTCCGCTGAGTGGCGTCTTCTTTCTGCTCTTCAGCGTCGAACACCTGGTTTCGCTTTTGCGGCAACCGGCCAGTGCTAGCGACCCCCCACGTGGCGAGGCTTGAGACTCGGCGATGGACACTCCCGTGCTGATTCTGGTTCTGTCTTTTTTTTCGCTGCTGCTCCTGAACGTGCCCATAGCGGTCTGCATCGGTGTATCCACCGCACTGACCATCTTTTCCTTGGGCACCGTTCCAACCGGCTACATCGTGGCGCAGCGCATGTCCGTCGGCATCGCTAGTTTCCCACTGCTGGCGATCCCCTTCTTCGTGCTCTCCGGCGTGTTGATGGGCGAAGGCGGCATGGCCCGACGCCTGATGGACTTTGCGAGTGCGGCGGTGGGGCGCTTTCACGGTGGCTTGGCCTACGTCAACACGCTCACCTGCATGCTCTTCGGCGCGGTTTCCGGCTCCGCCGCCGCAGCGGTTTCGTCCATTGGCGGGTTCATGATCCCCGAGATGGAGCGCAAGAACTACGGTAAAGAGTTCAGCGTCGCTCTGACGACAACCTCAGCAACGACGGGCTTGTTGATACCGCCCAGCAACATCATGATCGTCTACGCCGTCGTTGCAGGCAACGTCAGCGTCGCAGCCCTCTTCCTCGCGGGGATCCTGCCAGGGATCGTCATGGGCCTGGCCATCATGGCAGTGTGCTTCGTGGTCAGCCGACGTCAGGACGTGGGTGCTTTCGAAGGAGCCTCGCTGAGGCAGCTCTTTGCGGCGTTTCTGGGAGCACTCCCTGGCCTTCTGCTCATCTTCATCGTGCTGGGTGGGATCCTCGGCGGCGTATTCTCGGCCACGGAAGCGAGCGCCGTCGCCGTGGCTTATGCCCTGATCTTGGGTCTTGGGATCTACCGCGAGATCACACCGAAGGACCTGCCACACATCCTGCTCAAAGCAGCCAAGACGACGTCCGTCGTGATGCTCCTCGTCGGCGCAAGTCAGGCCATGAGCTGGGTACTCGCTCTGGAGCAGGTGCCGCAGACCGTCAGTGCGGCGCTGCTCTCCATGTCCTCGAGCCCCGTGGCGACGCTGCTTCTGATCAACGTGTTGTTGCTCGCGGTTGGCGTCTTCATGGACATGACCCCAGCCGTCCTGATCTTCACGCCGATCTTCCTTCCGGTGGTCACGGGTTTGGGCATGAGCCCAGTCCACTTCGGGGTGCTGATGATCACCAACTTGTGTATCGGTCTGTGCACGCCGCCGGTGGGCACCTGCTTGTTCGTCGGGTGCGGCGTGGGGGGTACCAGCATCGCCAAGGTGGTCGGACCAATGATGCCGTTCTTCATCGCGATGTTGTTGGCCTTGCTGCTCATCACGTTCGTGCCGGCTTTGTCGCTGTGGCTGCCGGCGAGCTTCGCACTGTGAACGGACCGACAGCGCGAGGCTGCTAGCTCCAGATGTCGGCACGTGGCTGAGTCGGCAGCCGATCACACAATTTCCAAGATCCGTTTCGGCGCACGACGTCTCGCGTACAACTGGAAAGTGGTCTTGTTGCGTCAACGCCGCAAACAGTGGCGCCTCGACAACGATGGTCGTAACTTGTGCGCGTGAGCCACGACCAATCACACGTGATCCGCATTCGCGAAGACGACGGCGTCGCCGTCTCACTCGCCGAACTCCACGCGGGGGACACCATTCACCTTGGTGCCGCACACATTCACTTGCGCCAAGACATCCCCAAAGGCCACAAGATTGCCCTGCGAGACTTCGCACCCGGCGATCTGGTGACCAAGTATGGCTGGCCCATCGGGCGCTGCACGGCCCCCATCGTCGCCGGCGATCACGTTCACAGCCACAACTTGGAAAGTACGCTCAACGAGGCAAGGACTTGGAGCGATCTCGGTCTGAGCCAGCCGCAACGAACCACCGACCCTCTGGAAGGCACGTGGCGAGGTTACGTCCGCACCGATGGTCGCGCCGCCACCCGCAACGAGATATGGATCGTACCGACCGTTGGGTGCGTTGCGCGAACGGCGGAGCACTTGGCGCGAGCATTCGAGGCGGAGCTTTCGGAGTTTCCGAATGTCGAGGGGGTCGTTGCGTTGCCACATCCTTTTGGCTGCTCCCAACTCGGGAACGACTTGGAAAACACCCAGCGCATCCTGGCCGCGCTGGCGCGGCATCCGAACGCAGGGGCCACGCTGGTACTCGGCCTCGGATGTGAGAATAACAATTGGCACGTCTTTCGTCCGCACCTGGGGGAGTACGACGAGAACACCATTCGTTATCTCGGCGCCCAACAGAGCACGGACGAGATCGGCGATGGGCTCGCGCTACTCCGAGAACTCGCAGTCGTCGCAAACCGTGCCGAGCGCGAAACACTGACGGTGGACAAGCTCGTCGTCGGGCTCAAGTGCGGAGGCAGCGACGGGCTTTCCGGCATCACGGCGAACCCCATGCTGGGACGCTTGTCAGACCGACTGTGCGCGGCAGGGGGTACGGCCATCCTGACGGAAGTTCCCGAGATGTTCGGGGCTGAGCAGGCGTTGCTGACGCGCTCGCGCAGTGAACGCATTCTGCAAGATGGCATCTCGATGGTGCGGGGCTTCCGTCAGTACTTCGAAGCCCACGGGCAACCGGTAGACGAGAACCCCTCTCCCGGGAACAAGGCGGGCGGCATCACGACGTTGGAAGAAAAGTCGTTGGGCTGCATCCAGAAAGGGGGTGACGCCGTCGTGGAAGACGTCATCGCCTACGGCGGCCAAGTCCGTCGCCCCGGTCTGACGTTGCTAGACGGCCCAGGCAACGACCAAGTGTCCACCACGGCGCTCGCTGCTGCAGGCGCAACCATCGTCCTGTTCACCACGGGCCGTGGCACACCCCTCGGTTGCCCAGCACCAACACTCAAGATCGCGACGAACAGCGACTTGGCCGAGAAGAAGCCCCGTTGGATCGACTTCGACGCGGGC
>JBNKHV010000076.1:0-3360 GCA_050290545.1 Polyangiaceae bacterium
GCCGCGTGTGCGAACTTGCCGAGCACATTTGCCGGCTGGCAGAAGAGAACGACGAACCCCAACAACTGGCGATGTGCGTCGATGGACGCAATCGCTGCGCAGAATCCAGGCGACGATACGCCGCGAAGTGTGCCGAATGACTTTCCGAGCTCTCCACATCAACGCCCAAGAATCCGACCTCGCTGGTAACGACGGTCGCGGACGCTTCCTCCTGTTGCCCGGTTCACGCACCCGCGCGGCACGCATCGCAGAGGCTTTCGCGGAGCACCAAGTCAAGGAGCACCCGCGTGGTCATGACTTGCACACCGGGGTTGTCGAACGAGGGGGCAAGCGGGTCGACGTCGGCGTGATTTCGACGGGGATGGGCTGCCCCAGCGTCGACTTGATCGTGACGGAGCTGATTCGTCTGGGCGCCGGTGCCTTGTTGCGCATCGGAACCAGCGGTTCTCTGCAGCACCACATCCACACCGGTGACTTGGTCGTCGCTACGGCGGCGGTTCGCGACGAAGGGACCAGTGACACGTACCTGCCGAAGGAGTTTCCTGCGCTCGCGTCTTGGCCCATGCTTTGTGCCATTCAACGCGCAGTGGACACGCGAACGTCCCGCGGGGCCGTTCACTTCGGACCCGTGCACACCAAAGATTCGCTCTACGCGCGGGAATTTCGCTTTGGCCCCAAAGCTGCCGAGCACGAGCAATACGAAAAGTGGCTCACTCAAGCCGGAGTCTGCGCCACCGAGATGGAGTGCGCGCATCTGTTCGTGTTGGCGCAGCTGGGAAGGACTGGCGACGGGCAGAGTCCCGTACTCGCCGGTGGCTTGATGGCGGTGTTGGGAGAACTGGACGAGCCGTTTGCCGATTCTCCCAAGGGCCCAGAAGCCGTCGAAGAGGCGATCGAACTCGGTTTGGAGACGTTCCTCCAGGTCTGAGGGGGCGAGCGCTGGTGCCGATGGCGCGCCTCAGGCGGCGTCGAAGCGTGCGCGTTTTTCGTCGGAGGGCAGGACAAATCGCGCGAGGTTCTTCGCTGAAGCCATCCGAGCGACGACGCGCGCCCGCTGCCGCCCAGCGACGAAGCGCTCGGGCAATCAGTCGATCCGGGTGACGGACGGCAGCGCATTCGTCCGACCTGCGTCGATAGTTCCGACCCCTCGGTCCACGCCGGTCGGATCTGAGCGGAAGCGCCCATTGCCCGCGTGGGGCGGCTGCCCTCTTTGTCATCGGAGCGGTACAGTTCCGACATGCGGATGCGTCAGACTCTTCTCGTGCCGCTCCTGGTGCTCACCAGCTTCGCGTGCACCGACTCGGGTGACGACGGTGCGACGGATGCCAACGTGAGTGCGTCGGGCGAACCCAGTGCCGGCTCCGAGCGTCCTGCGGAAGGGCCTGCTTCGGGGGGGAATGACTCCACGGGGTCGAGCAGCGACGGATCCGGGGCGGAGCCGATTGGGGCCGAGCCTGGCGAATCGGCGTCCGCGGGCGAAGGCAGTCCCGGCGAAGACCCCGGCGCAGCGAATGCGACCGATGGCGCATCCGAGCCCACGGAACCCTCTACGGGCACCGACGCTTCTCCCCCCGCGGCGACGGACGGCGAGCCCGAGCCGAGCGCTGGCACGGACACGACGGACCCGATGGAGTCGCCATCGATGGACGGCAGTGGCGGCTCTGCTGGCGGCCCCGACGAGCCCCAAGACGCGGCCATGGGTGGCGGCGCCAACTCAGGGCCGAGTGATGGCCCGCCCGTGGTCGTCGACGACGGCTCGCTGCCCTCGTCACGGTTGACGCCGTTTCCGATCGGCGAGTCCGACGCCCCGCTGGGCTACTGGGAGTACCTGCCGCCAGGTTACGGTGAGCAACCCCTTCCTTTGTTGGTGTTCACTCATGGCGCTTCGTGGCAGGGAGAGGGCAGTTTGGAGACCCTTCAGAAGTTGCTCGAGGTGGGGCCGCCCAATCTGATCAGCACGGACGCCTGGCCCAACGAGCGCCCGTTCATCGTGCTATCCCCGCAAAATCCGAGAGCCGGCTGCTTCGACCCCAACGACATCGACGCGTTCTACCGCTTTGCGGTCGAGCACTACGACGTCGATCCCGAACGCATCTACCACACCGGCCAAAGTTGCGGCGCCATCGGCGCTTGGAACTATCTGGCCGGTCACCTCGACGAGTTCGTCACCGCGGCGGTGCTCATCTCTGGCGATGGTCGGGATGCCTTCGATCAAGCTGGCTGCGATCTGGGGCGTGTCGCGATTTGGGGGTTGCACAACGAGCTGGATGCGTCCGTCAATTCCGTGGGCACCATCGAGCCGATCAGCGCGCTGATGGAGTGCGACCCGACTCCTGACGTGGAGTTGACGATCTACCCTGGCGAGACGGTGCACGACGCGTGGACGAAGACCTACGATCTGAGCGCGGGCAACGACATCTACAGCTGGCTACTCGAACACGTTCACCCGTAGTCCGCGCCACGCGAGCTAGATACCGCCTTCACGCGTAGTTGGCGCGATGTGAGTTGGCTTGCACCTCCACGCGTGATGCGCAGAGCGTGCCATGCGCTCGGGTGGGTGGCGCGGCCCTCTTCTTGGCGGAGGGACTTGGCCGAATCGCTCAGCCGTCGCGTCGACACATCACGCGTCGGGTGACGTTCAGGACGATGAACGGCAGGCCTCCGCCGAGGCGGATGTCGTGGCGGAAGAACCAGGCCCAGAGCACGATCGCAACCGTCGCGCCCAACAGCACGAAGGACGAGCGCCGCACCCAGTGCGTGTCATTGCTGGGGCAGCCGATGTAGCCAGCAGGGGAAGTGAAGGTCGTCACCACCCCGACCAGGAGCGCTCCGAGGAACAATCCGAACGCTTGGGTTTGGCTGAGCCAAGCCGCCAGAGCAGCGACGGGCACGTTGAAGGCGAGCGCGCCCAACCAAAGCCACAGCGCGGTACCCAAGAGAATGGGATTGAGCACCTGCTGCTTGACCACCACGATGGCGGTGACTGGGATTGTCAACAGCGCCGCTACGACGAAGCCCCACTTGGCCCGCTCGAGATCCACGGCACCCTGAAGAATGAATGGCAGCGCTAGGCTGATGACGGGCAAGAGCTGCAACAGCTCCGCCCAGGGTCGCGGCTTGTTCGACGCCATGGAGGCGTCCCTTAGAGCACACCCGCGCTCGGGTCTTCAAGCTGCTTCGAGGGCCGCTTTCCGCGTTCGGACGGGCGCTTCGAAGATCGCCTGGTGCTGGCTCCGCTAGCCTCGAGCCTGTACACTCCGACGCCATGGTTTGCATGCGACGGTCATCGGGCAGCACGGATCTCGCCACAGCCCCTGACTTCCGCTGGGTGGCGTTGTTGGGCCTGCTGAGTTTCAGTGT
>JBNKHV010000077.1:0-8080 GCA_050290545.1 Polyangiaceae bacterium
GCTGCCGATGCCGCGGGGGCAGACCCCAGCGAACGGTATCGCTCAAGATGCGGACTACCTGTATTGGGGCGACGCGTACGGGAGTTGGGGCAAGATCACGCGCACGAAGAAGCTGACGTATCGGGAGATCTTGGACAAGTACTTCGGCATCGATTGGGATGGCGGCGTGGTGGGCACCCACTTTGGCGGAAGTGGCGCGAGTCCGTAGCAGGGCCGAGCGGGGGCTTCACGCGCGGGCGACGTGCTCAGTCGCGCTTGCTGCGTAGCGCTTCGAGCTCACGCTCGAGTCTACGCAGCTCTTGCTCAGCGGCGTCGGCACGTGAGCGTTCGGCTTCCGCAGCTCGTCGCGCGGCTTGTTGGGCGCCTTCCGCACGTTGGCGTGCAGCCTCGACGAGCGTTGGCCAAGGCGTACCACCGACCTCGGCGCTCGCAATTCTCAGGCGCGTAGTGTTCGGATCGGCGGATGACTCGCGCCCTTCCGTCGTGCCGGGCTGACGTCGCCTGGCGGTGTTTGGATGAACGTCTGGCAAGAGCCAAGCATCGAGTGCGGGGGAGTAACCCGGCGCATTGGACGCGTGCGTTCTCGTCATCGTCTCGCCGTGTCGTGTCCACACTTGCAGAGCGAACGGTCCACCACTGCTGCGTGGTCCGGCGAGCAGCGGATCGTAGACCCATAGCTCGCCCACGCCGGAAGCGGCGCAGCGCGCGGGGGTATCCAAGTAGTCCTTGTAGGGGTGACCGGGACTGACGATCTCGACGGCTAGCCAGGGCGGTTCGTGGCCCGGCTCCCAAAGCCGAAGGCTCGTCGGAGGGCCACCGGGGGGCGGCGGCTCGATGACGCAGAGATCCGGATCGAAGCCCGCACGGGGCTCACTCTCATACCAACGGATCCCGAGGTTGCGCGCGACGAGCAGGTCGCGCTGCTCGCGTTCAGCCCAAGCCTGCAGCAGTGAGCGCAAGTACTCGATGCAGACGTCGTGCAGGTTCGACTCAGGCACGGGTACCTCGGGCACGGCCCACTCGGGCCGCCAGCGCGGCTGGCTGTAGGTCACCGTGACCGGCAAGTCGGGATCGGACATCGACACGAGTATACCCCATTCGCTCCACCCTCGTGAGGGCGCGGGTGAGTACCCGCGGAGCGAGCTAGAGCAAGCGTGGTGCCATCGGGGCGACGGCGGGGAGAGCAGGGATGTCGGGTGGTTGGGTGCCGTGCGGGCTGGCGGCCGTTGGTACTTGCCGGCAGGTGGCGGCAGAGTGACGGGTGCGGCAGGGGGCCGCGCGAGCGGGTTCAGCTCGTTCTGGGCGTCCGACAAAGTCGAGGACGCCAGCGTTCGTGTAGCGTTCGAGCACGAGGCATTGCCGCTGGCTATCGGGACAGACGACGAAGAAGCACCTCGTGTCGCCTTGCCGACGTGAGACATTGTACGATTGCGCCGCCGGATTGACGCTCCCGTGGGCTACGGGCAACATCGCCTTCATGGACAAATACAAGGCACTGAGTTTTCTTCTCCTCGGCATCGTGATCGGCCTCGGCTACTCGACAGCGTGCGGCTCTGGCGACGGTGAGGGGACGACGACGCCCAGCATTCCAGGGGTCGGTGTGGCGATGGCTCAGTCGGGAGGTTGTTCGCAGTGGGAGGTTCGACACTTGTCCTTCGCGGACACGGATCCGTACCGCACGGGCGCCCCCGTACCCGAGGGGTGGACGCCTCTCGGGCCCGCTGGTGACTACAACCTGACCCTGTGGCTGACCCGCTGCGCTCAGTAGCTCATCCTGCGGCGGCTCAGCTTTTGGCGCGGAGCGCCTCGAGCTCACGCTCCAGGCGGCGCTGCGCTCGCTCAGCGGCCTCGAAGCGGTGCTGCGCAGCTTCCACGAGCGTCGGCCAAGGCGTACCACCGACCTCGGCGCTGGCAATCCTCAAGCGCGTGGCGTTCGGATCGGCGGATGACTCGCGCCCGTCCATTGCACCGGATTGACGTCGCTTGGCGGTGGTCGGGTGAACATCGGGTACGAGCCAGGCATCGAGTGCGGGGGAGTAGCCCGGCGCATTCGACGCGTGCGTTCGCGTCATCGTCTCGCCGTGTCGCGTCCACACTTGCAGGGCGAACGGTCCACCACTGCTGCGTGGTCCGGCGAGCAGCGGATCGTAAACCCACAGCTCACCCACGCCAGAAGCGGCGCATCGCGCGGGGGTATCCAAGTAGTCCTTGTAGGGGTGACCGGGACTGACGACTTCGATCGCCAACCATGGTGGCTCGTGGCCTGGCTCCCAAAGCCGAAGGCTCGTCGGAGGGCCGCCGGGGGGCGGCGGCTCGATGACGCAGAGATCCGGATCGAAGCCCGCACGGGGCTCACTCTCGTACCAACGGATCCCGAGGTTGCGCGCGACGAGCAGGTCGCGCTGCTCGCGTTCAGCCCAAGCCTGCAGCAGCGAGCGCAAGTGCTCGATGCAGATATCGTGCAGATTCGACTCAGGCACGGGTACCTCGGGCACGGCCCACTCGGGCCGCCAGCGCGGCTGGCTGTAGGTCACCGTGACCGGCAAGTCGGGATCGGACATCGACACGAGTATACCCCATTCGCTCCACCCTCGTGAGGGCGCGGGCAAGTGCCCGCGGCGGGAGCTAGAGCAAGCGTGGTGCCATCGGGGCGACGGCGGGGAGAGCAGGGATGTCGGGTAGTTAGACGCTGGGGAGGGTGGCGGCAGAGTGGCGGGTGCCGGCGGGTGAGCGTCGACCCCTGCTCGAGTCGATCCGCCACATCGCCGCATCATCCGAGTGGCAACGTCAGTCCAAACGACTCGGGTGGGCTGAAGGATAGGGGACCTCACTCGAGACGGACTCGAACAAGTGGCGCAGACTTTCCCAGTCGGGTTTCTCGCTGGCTTCCGCGCCAGCGGCTTCCAGGACCCTTTGCGTTTCTGAGCTGTCGGAATGGGCTTCCAGCCACTCGTGGTCGGAAAGCCGCGTGAGCCTGGCCGTCGTCCGCGGGCTGTCGGGCAAGCACAAGTCTCCACCATTTTGCCGCACGTGGCGCATCAGCGCCGCGAGTCCAGCGCGACCCAAGCCCATGCGCCGGATGTGATTCTGAATGCGGAAGTACTGCACCTCTTCGAGGCCTGACCCGTCTGTTCGCACTCTGGTGACGGCGAATCCAACGGCCAACTGCAGCGGCTTGACGATTGGAGCGGCGGCGTTGGTCACTCGCACCATGAGCGCGCGGACTTGGCTGCCCTTCAAGAGCTCGCGGTTTTCGTGCTCGAGCAGATAGAGGATGCGCTGTTCGAGGTAGTTCAGTGGCACCGATAGCGAATACTCCGGTGGGCGTCCCGCCTCTTGTGCGCCCTCGAGCTGCGCTTGTTGGGTCTCTCCGTCTTTGATGGCTTTCTTGATCTTTTGGAGCTCTTCTTCGACTGGAGCTGGGGGCAAGACCTCCATTGCTCCTTGTTTCAAGCCGAGATGGCGTTCGCAGAACAGCTGGAAACGACCACCGAACGTACAACTCGAAATCGCCCATGTGGTGCGAAACATCGACGACCACACCCAATGAGAGAACAGGTTCATCCAGCCGCGGTTGTCAGGATGGTCGTGGGTCTCCTCCAGGTGGAGATCCAGGTACACGCTCTCCATCAGCTGAATCAGCTCGTTGCACGCCAAGAAACCGGCACGTAGCTGTTTCTCGTCCGGCGGAAGCGAGCGGTGCTCGCCGGTGGCAATCGTCTTGTGTTGATACAACTGCGGCACTTCGGGATAGAACTGGGAGGCGAGAAACGAGAGGTTCTCATCCTCGCGAATCGAACGGGTGATCCGGTTGAGCTCCTCTGCGTGGCTACGAAACCGTCCACTGCCACGCGCTGGAGCCGCCCAGTACTGGTTCAGCTCGACGAAGGCGCTCTCCATGTTCTTCGCTGGTTCTTGTGAGGTGAGCACCCCGAACACCTCGTCGATGGTGTGAACTCCGAGCCGACGATAACATTCGAACTGCTCCTCATCGAACCATTGGTCCGTCGTGCCTTCGTGCGGAAACGCCGAGTGCTTCTCCGCGTAGGTGAGGACGTCGCTCGGCTCCCGCCCGCAGAGAGCCGCCTTGACGTAGAGGAGGATCCCGCGCTCTCCGTTGCCGTAGTCGATCTCGCCGGTTACACATCGCCTCTCGCAGTGCCCCGTGATTGAATCGGGCTTGATCGAGCTGGTGTCGATCCGAATGTCCACCCCGAGGTCGGTCCGCACACGTTGGATGGCCGTCCCGAGGTCATCCACCCGATACTTTCGGTCGCAGGAGGCATCCGATAGGAGGATGAATCGACACCGGCGCCGTACGAGCTGAAACAGTCCCAGGTTCTCGAAGTGGCCTCCGTCACTCAGATACACGTAGTTGGACTCGTCGCTGGACATGCCGAGCAGCTCTTTGATGAAGAGCAAGATCGCCCCTTTGTGGGCACGCTGGTTCCACCGTTCCGAGCCTGGGTTCGGAAGCCACTGCCCCAACCGAAGGTTGAAGGTGGTCATCAGCAGCGTCAGCGCCGGACTGCTGCGAAATCCCATGTGGGGGGCGATCGCCGCCCCGGAAATGCTCATGACGTCGCCCAACGACAGCCCACCGGCGTAGTGGCTCGTCTGGCGGAAAGCGTCGTACCTGCCTTCGCGGTCACCATAGAGGGCGACGTCCGCATCTCCGGACAACAAGGCATAGCCCGAATACTTTGGCGTAAAGGTGAAGGGGCGTGCCTTGCGTTGCTGCCATGCCAGGTTGCGACCGCCGACCAAGTTCAGCGTCGCGTTGTAGATCAGGTACGGGTGGGTGACGGCGCCCCCGTCTTGCGCGAGGGAGGCCAAACGAAAATCATCGTCGGGGTCGAGTCCGGCGAACGTCTCCCGTCGTCGGCCGTGGTTGACTGCGCCGAGGTAACACCGGATGAGCCGATTCCGGTACAACGAAGCCAGCGAAAATTCGTTGATGCCGACGCGATGAAAACCCAGCGCCACCAGACCGAGGTAGATGAGCCCGATCAGAGTGACGATGGCTCCGGAGATGAGCAGGCCCGCTGCGTCCGAGCGTTCGGGCGTGCTGAGTAGAGCCGTTTGCAACGGCTCGAAAGGGATGCTGAGGAGTGACGTGACGTGAGCCACCAACAGCATGCGGCAGAGGTATCCGGCAATGACCATGCCTCCCATCACGAACAAGTAGGGAACGACCAGCAGGAACCCCCTGACGAGCCGTGACTGCAGCAGCTTGCCGCTAGGCAATCGCCCCAGCCAGGCACCGACGGCGCTGACGACGGCCCAGACCGGGGTCGCGATCTGAAGCTGCGTGGGTACACCCTCCCGAAGCATCCAGTCGGGGATGTGCACGCTGAGCAGCATGCCCGCCGCCAGCAGTCCGGCAACGAGGGACACCGTGCCAAGGAACCTGGCCTGCCACTCGCGAACGGCTTCGCTCAGCGCCTTGCCAGAAAGTCCGATCTGCACGGCCATCGAGACGCCGAGCGCCAGCGTCAAACCAAACGGAAGCAGGGGAGCGGTCCAGTGCCCCGCGTGCTTGTCCGGCACAAACCTGATCACCCAGTAGAACCCCACCATCGACAGAAAGCCCGCCAACGCGGTCGCGATGCCAGCCCATGAGATGTCGAGGGGTCCCGGTCTCTCATCGCGCAGCTGGTCGGGTCTCCAACAAACGCTGTAGAGGAACGGGATCGATGTGCCCACCACGAATACCACGAGCACGGGGATGTCAAACTGACGCCAATGCCAGCGTTGAGAGTCTCCCAGGGCGTAGCCAGCCATCGCCCAGCAAGTCAGCGTCGCGAAGGCAACTCCCAGATGGGTTGCGACCGTGGGCCTGCTGGCCTCTTTGTGGGCACTCGGCGTCGCGGTCTCGGCTGCTGTGTTGGCTGAGGTGGAAGCTCCGTCGCCCTGTGCACCGTCTGTCGCGGGCTTCCACCTTGCCCGCAGGCGGCGCCACGACGCCTGCATGCGACGCAGTACTTCGTCTGGCCAGCTCTGACGATCGGCTTCCGGCTTGACCAAGTCGTGGCGCAGGCTCGAAGCGCAGAACACCCCAGCGGCTACGGCTGACGCACCAGCAACACCTAGCGCCCACAATTCCAACTTCGCGAGTGATTGGAACGTGATGAAGGCTGCCCGCATCAGGATGCTGAAGACGATCAGCAGCGCACCACAGAGCACCATGTTGACGATGAGGTTTCTGACGTAGATCGCGCTGGCGGCCCAAGTGTCGAGGGAAAACACCCCCACTCTGGGGGTGAGGTAGTTGCTGTACTCGCGAAGGCGCCGTACCGGCTCAGCTTCGAAGTACCGA
This sequence comes from Polyangiaceae bacterium, assembly GCA_050290545.1. Taxonomy (GTDB): domain Bacteria; phylum Myxococcota_A; class Polyangia; order Polyangiales; family Polyangiaceae; genus SZUA-265. Next base: position 6,320 of record JBNKHV010000077.1, read on the forward strand.
CCCGCGAGCGAATCGTCTTGCTGATGGCTATGGATGGCTTCTGTCGGAACACCCTTCTTGCGTTCGAGAGGCAAGGACCTCGCGAGCTCTCCTCTCACCGCCTGCAGCGGGTCGTTGGTGTCGTCCTGAGGTTGCGAAGCAGCCGCGTCCGTCTGCGGTGGAGACGTCGCTGCTCTGGGCTTCGATCGTTTCTGGCGTTGCCAGGCGTGGAGCCAACCGGCGATGTAGCCCCCTCCAGAGACGACCGACATGTAGTCGAAGCCCTGCAGGGCGCCTCGCTTTGCCAGCCCTTGTATCAGGCCCAGGTTGAAGGTGGCGGATCGGATCCCCCCGCCGGAAAGGCCAATGCCCGATAACTTCGCCATCCTCAGGCGCTCTGCCAACTCGTCTGGCGGCGGGGGTGCGCCGGAAGGAGAGGCATCGTCCTGCGGTTTCGAACCGTTGCTGCCATCCTGCGCGTGGAGCGCCTCAGGTGGCTGACTTTGCGACTTGTGTTTGCCGAGGAGTTGTAGCTCTTCCCACAGTACTTGGTTCAACTGCACCGTGTCGTTGGTCGCCATGTCGTCCCCTTCGTCGAGTTGTCGTCAGCCGAAATGCTGGTTCGTGGCTCGGCGGTGAGGGTAGGCGAGGCGGGGCGCGAGAGGCCAGGGGCAATGTGAACCAGACGCAGTGTCTAGGAATTCTGACGAAGGAGTCTCCTAACGAGTTGCGCTCCAAGAATAATCTTTTGGTGCGACGCCTCGGTAGGCTGCTTCAGCTCTGCGTTGGCGACTGTGCCTCTGCGACGGTCTCGGCGGGACTGCGGCGGGCGGAACGAGCGTCGGCCTTGGCTTCGGCGTCGCGCAGGGGGCCGAGGATCAGGCGCTCTTGTTCTTCGCTCAGCTCAGCTAGTGCTGCATTCGCGAGCAGGGCGTTCACTACACGGATCCACCGGTTGCGAGCATCGAAGATGCGACCAGCCAGGGTAGGGGTGGCCGCTTCCAGGCGTGCCTTCTGCTCCTCCAGCTGACCCAGGCGATCGGCGGCATCCAGCCAGCCGTCCACCGCATCGAGCAGGCTCTTGCCGCCGGGCAACGGCAGCTCGCGCAACGCCGCTCGCGTCTTCCCCTTCAGGCGGCCCCTGAGCAGGGCGGCAAAGCCCACCTGACCGCGGTAGCTGTTGTGGATTACGGCGGACAGGCCTTCGGGCATCAATTCGTCGCGCAGCGCCAGCAGCGGCTCGCCGTCGTTGACCAACAACGAGGTTTCCGTCAGATACCCATGGACCCCGCGCGCCAGCACGTCGTGTGTCGCGTCGGTCGCGGCGGCCAGATCCGATAGCTCCTTGGCGCGCGAATCGTTCGGAGGAGTGGCGGCGTGCAGTTCTTCGTGCACGAGCTGGATCTTTGGCATCAGCCCGCTGAGTTCGGATATCTGCAAGATCGCTTGATACGCCGGGTTCTGGGTATCTACCCACGCGGCGGATACGGGTTCCATCTCTTCAATCGTCATTGCCTTCAAAGCCATTGTGCGTCCTCCTCGCGGGTGCCGGAACCGCCGACGAAAACTTGCTCGCCCTGCTCGATGGCCCCGCCTCGATGTTTCTGGTTTCCCATACGGTGTTGGATGGGGTGTGGTGCCGAGATATGGTCAAGAGTTGTGTTTGAGGGGCTGCGAGAGCGCATCCTCCGGGGTGAGCTAGGCTGCGGCTGACACCTTCATCTCTCCGTCGGTGAACTTGACGCCCTCGATGACCTTGGCGATGAGATTGTGGCCATTGAG